>NZ_JBBCAS010000001.1:0-667174 GCF_037203765.1 Sediminicola sp. 1XM1-17
GTCGAAACCTCATTGACAGCAACATCCAAAATACCTCTCGACTCCGCTCGAGATGACATTGGGAAGTACGACCTCTCAACTCCGCTCGAGGGGACAACCATCGGGGTTAGGTGCGGTAGAAACCTAAATAAACAATAATCAGAAACCACTCAGCACCAACCAAGGGGCCACAAAAAACCATTACAAACGTTAAAGCCTTCATTTTGAGGGCTTTTTTCGTAACAAAAAGCGATATTTACCGTCCAATACCCATTATATCATCAATCAAATCTATTCATCATCATGTTACTACGTTTTTTTATTCGCTGCTCCGGAGCAGATGCCTCTATTCTAAGCACGTGCTCCCCAGGGGAACAAAATAAGTATGCCGGCATCGGCGCCACCGTTTTTTTTACCGCCGTTATGGCGTTTATCGCAGGCAGCTATGCCCTCTATACCGTTTTTGACAATTATTATTCCGCCATTTTTTTCGGCCTTATTTGGGGTCTGCTCATCTTCAACCTAGACCGCTATATTGTCTCCACCATCAAAAAAAATGGGAGGCCCTGGAGCGAGTTCTTTCAGGCGACCCCTAGGATCCTGTTGGCCGTGATCATCGCCGTGGTCATTTCCAAGCCCCTGGAAATGAAAATCTTTGAGAAAGAGATCAACCAGGTCCTCTTGGAACAAAAAAATGAACTGACCCTGGCCAACAAGGATCAGATTGCCCTACAGTACAATCCCAAAATAGAAGAGTTAAGACAGAACATATCCAACTTAAAAGAAGAAGTGGCTCTAAAGGAAACAGAGACCAACGCCCTGTACGACACCTATATTTCCGAAGCCGAAGGTACCGCGGGCACCAAACTACTGGGCAAAGGGCCGGTGTACCAGGAAAAAAGGGAAAAACACGATGCCGCCCTTGCGGAACTACAACAACTCAAACAGGACAATGCCAAAAAAATCAGTGATCTGGAAACCCAGATCGGTGGCCTGCAGACCGCCTACAAAGCACAGGTAAGTGGGTCCCAGCCCATCATTGACAGCTTCGACGGACTCATGGCACGTATTGGCGCCCTGGACAAACTCCCCTGGTTTCCTTCATTTTTTATATTTCTATTGTTCTTGGCCATCGAGACCTCCCCCATCATCGTAAAACTACTGTCACCCAGAGGGCCTTACGATTTTAAACTGGAAGATGAGGAAAGTGTCGTTAGGACATGGGCGAGTCAAAAAGTAATGGAACGCGAGCTGCTCTTCAGTACCGATGCCTCCATTAACCAAAAGGTCTACGACGATCTTTCCAAGGAAGAGGAAATCTACAGGTACAAAAAGAAAAAGGCGGAGGAGCTCCTGAAGCTACAGGCAGATGCATTTCATAAATTGCAGGTAAAAAACCTATAGGCCATTTACATATCGGTACAGCAGCATGGTGATCCAGTGACTGTTATGAAAAAGTCCGGCGCATCACCCTATTGGTGTGACCGTACTGAGCACCAAAGCCTCATGGGTGATAAAAACATCACAAATGCGATACCTTTTTGTGGGATGTCCGTCTATCTCTAAATAACCTGAATATCTTTTTTGTTTCTTACCATTTTTCATTGTGAATCTGTTTTTGATTATACCCAAAAATACTGAGCTTGGTAAACTTAAAATTTCAACTTAAGTTGAGTTGCCTTCATCTGTAGGCCAACGGTCATTTGCACAAGACAACTCCTCAGGTGACTGCATTGGTTCCTATCCAATAAAAAACCGCCAGGATTATCCTGACGGTTTTTTTATGACTCCTACACCAACTTAACTGATGCTGGTATTGTGATGATCCAAACTACGATCTTAAAGTGACATTTTGAACACGTAGCTGTTTAATTAACACCCCATCAATCCAAAAGAAAGCACCAATTCTTGATCTACTTTTTCTCCTTTTGTATTTACAGCAGGATGCCATTTGCCAAGTGTCTGCTTAATTAGTTCTATCATCCTCTGATCCACTTCAGGAAAATTTGATGAACTATCCAGGGCAACATTTTCTATCGTTCCATTTTTTGTTACCGTAAAATAAAGCCTTGCAGATTTTAATTTGTCCTCTACTACATTAACCCAACTTACTTTGCTGTTTTCTCTGAGAAATTCCATTAGGGCATCCTTCCCATGGACATATACTGCTTGCTTTTCAGGAACAATCGTTAGGTGAGGCGTCCAATAACTATTTTCCAATTCTCCTGTATGGCTATTTTTCTGCATTACATCAGCTCGTATCTTAAGGTTGGTGGAATAATCGGACCTCTTTAGGAGATTTAACTGAGCGGAAGTTAATTCACCACTGTTACCAGATTCGCGAGTATTTGATTCCTTGTCATTTTCAATAACAATAACCTCCACAAATTTGTATGTCACAATCTTTTTGGCATCATCGTCATCTATCAAATCGGAAAAGGAAGTGACCTTATTTAGATCTTCCTTTTTAATGGGACCGAACCTTGTCCCCACATCGTAAATATAATCTGCAAAGTACCTAAAGTCCATATGCTGGGATGGACTCTGATTACTGGCTAAGTTTAAATTGTCTGGGATGCTTACTTTATTTGATTCTGAAGTAGATCTGTTCACAAACCCAAAAGCCATTAAACCCAGGATTAGTATTGAGACACATAATACAGGATTGTTCTTTTTCATAACTATGATTTTTAGGATTTACTAGGCACCAAATCTATGATGAAATGAACCTTTCGTAACCCTATCAAATGTAAATTATTGTAAATCTTATGTAAAACATTCTACAATGTCAGTTAATCGAATAGTTTTGTAACATGCACCCAAAGAATTTTAAAATCTTAGGTTTCAGTTTTGTCTTGCTCTTGCTGTTCATCACCAGTTCCAATGCCCAAGACACCACTGATGACAAACAGATTGTAGTGTCTTTGAGAATGATAGGACATCAAATCCTACTCAAATCAAAAGACAGTACCTCTCGTGTGTTGCCCATATTAAAAGAAAATGGTTCCTATAGAATCCGATTTGAAAATGAGTTTCAGTTCAACCCTGAAGAACTGGTTTCCACTATTGATAGCATTTTTAACGAAACAGGATTGGCCAATAGCTATATCGTGGAGATGGATGAATGCGAGACCCAGGAGGTGATCTATAGTTTCATGGTGGACGAGATCACAAAATCGGACATCATCCCGTGCAAAGAAAGAATACAACCTAAATCCTGTTATAGCCTTTTATTTACTTTAATAAAACCCAACAAGCCAGCCCCGGAGACAAGTCAGTTCAATATTATAATAGTTCTTGTTGCCCTACTCTTATTACTGATTGCTTCGGTTCTATTTTTTCTATGGCGAAGAAGGAAAACACCTAAGAACGACCCAAATTTAATCTCTTTGGGGGCATACCATTTTGATAAACGCAATACAGAACTAATAATTGAACATCAAAAAATAGAATTAACCGGTAAAGAGGCAGATCTTCTTCTTTTACTTTACAGCGCTGCCAACAAAACAGTGGAACGAGAGGTTATTCTTAATATGGTCTGGGGAGATGAAGGGGATTATGTGGGAAGAACCCTGGATGTTTTTATTTCAAAATTGAGGAAAAAACTAGAATTTGATTCCAAAGTGAAAATCGTCAATATCCGTGGGGTAGGCTACAAACTCGTAATGGATATTTAGCGCAATGAACAAGCCGCTCTACAGGCCACCGGTCCTTTACGCAAGGCAACACCTTAGCGGACATTATTAATTGCTATAAAAAAAGCCATCAGGGTTTTCCTGATGGCTTTTCTATATCTTCCATACCACTTCACTGATGCTGAAATTGTGGTAATCCTTACTTCGCAAAGTAGATATAAATACTGACCACTATGGCGATGATGGCAAAACCAACCACCTTGATGTGCTTGTATGGCACAATATCAACCTGTTTGGTATATTCCAATTCAAAGGGAGTTGCCCTAGGTTTAAAATAACCTATGATCAACATAATAATCATATTGGCCACAAAAAGTATGGCCATGATGTGCAAATAATGTGGATAGGCATCCGCTTCCACCAGACCAAGGGCCGCAGGGTCGGTAACCCCTGAAGCTTTTGCTGCCTCTACAGCACTCTCCCTCATATTTGGACCAAGCCAAAACTGGCTGATGATATATAATATGGAACCGGAGAAAATCCCAATCTTGGCCGCAATAGCGGGAACACGTTTTGTTAAGTATCCTACAACGATAATGGTAAATATGGGGATACTATAGATCCCGTTTATTTCTTGGAGATAGCCAAAAAGACTACCCGCATTGGCAATCAATGGCGCAATAAACATGGCCGCGAAAGCCAAGATGACCCCAAAAATCTTCCCGTATTTTACGATGGTCTTCTCTGAAGCTGCTTTATTGATATGCTGTTGGTAGATATCGATACCAAACAAGGTAACAGAACTGTTGAGCACACTATTGAAGGAACTCAGGATAGCGCCAAAAAGTACAGCCGCAAAGAATCCTACCAAAGGCTTTGGCAGAACGGCCCGCACCAATTCTGGATAAGCCAGATCACTGGAGGCAAGTCCGCCCTCAAAATAATGATAGGCTATCATTCCCGGCAAAACCAAAATTAACGGCCCCAATATTTTAAAGAAGGCCGCCAATAACAATCCCTTTTGTCCTTCGGCCAAGTTCTTGGCCCCCAAAGCACGTTGGATGATCTGTTGGTTGGTTCCCCAATAGAACAATTGTACCAACATCATCCCCGTAAATATGGTGGAAAATGGTACTTCCTGACCTGTATTACCCGTAGAATCGAATCGTTCTGGTTCCGTGGACATTAAGATATCCAGTCCCCCAAAAACACTTCCGTCCCCAATGGCCATCAATCCAAAAATGGGAATTAGAAATCCACCAGCGAGCAGGCCTATCGCATTGATTGAATCTGAAACGGCAACTGCCTTTAAGCCCCCAAATACGGCATATATGGAACCTATGATCCCAATACCCCAAATACAGATGACTAGGGCTGTTGAATCTGAAACACCCAATAAGGTGGGGACATCGAACATCCCACTGACGGCTACCGAACCCGAATAAAGGATCACAGGCAATAAAACAACAACATAACCGGTCAAAAAGAGTCCCGAAGTGATGGTTTTTGTGGCAACATCGAACCTTTTGGCCAAAAATTGGGGCACGGTGGTCAGTCCCCCTTTAAGGTACCTCGGCAATAAAAATGCTGCGGTAACAACCATGGCAATGGCCGCCAAGGTCTCCCATGCCATAACGGACAGTCCGTCCTTATAGGCACTTCCGTTTAAGCCAACTATTTGTTCAGTGGAAAGATTGGTCAACAACAGGGATCCGGCAATTACGCCGGCCGTTAAGCTCCTCCCTCCCAAAAAGTAACCATCAGATGAATTTTCATCCGTTTTCCTTGTGGCAAAATAGGCGATTATACCTACCAATGCAGTAAAGCCAACAAAAGATAATATTCCTATCATAAGTATGAGTTAATTTAAGTGGTTTGATTAGTTCGCATAAATATATTGGATTTTTTACACATATGATGGTTTACTTTGGAAGTATCTGGAATAATCACAGTATGCCACAACTCCCTGATACACCTCACCTTGCACGTGGAGAATCAGGATCAATGTCGGGTTTCGCCAACTTTGGCACCTTGGAACTACTAAAGAATTCCTATTTTTTGATAAAAAGACGTTAAATAGCCCCCTTTGAAGCGGTTTCCCTTGAAGCCTCACAAAAATTATCCTAGCTTTGAGAGTAAAAGCCTGCATGTCGAGATATTTAGCCCTTTTCCTCATAGTTTTACTAACCAGCTGTTCCAATTACGGACAGTTGACCTTTGTGACCAAACTACCCTCTAAAATTAGTGAAAGCTCCGGTGTGGTACAGTTGAACAATTCCACTTTTTGGTCTGTAGAGGACCATGGCAATAAGGATGAGATCTACCAAGTAGATTTTGAAGGGAATCTGGTCAAGGAACTGGAAGTGAAGAATGCCAAAAATGAGGATTGGGAAGACCTCACCAAAGATCCCCAGGGCAACGTTTATATTGCAGATACGGGTAACAACAATAGAAAGCGCAAAGACCTTACCATCTACAAGATCCCGAACCCGGATATTGAACCTGGAGATAAGATTGACGCTGAAAAAATTGATTTTTACTTTTCCGACCAACAAAATTTTACACCCAAAGAAGAGGAATTGCAGTATGACTGCGAGGCTATATTCTATCACAAATCCTTTATCTATCTGATCACTAAAAACCGAAGAAAACCTTTCAATGGTGAAGCGAGAATTTATAAGGTACCGGCGGAAAAAGGCAATTACAAGGCCGAATTTGTAGGTTCTTTCGAGACCTGTGAAGAGCCCAATACCTGTATCGTGACCTCAGCGGATATTTCCCCGGATGGCACCAAAATAGTCCTTTTGGGCTATGGAAAATTATGGGTGTTTACCAATTTTACATGGGACAATTTTGCCCAGGGCACCATGGAGACCATAGCACTAGGGGCAACTACGCAATTAGAGGCTGTGGCCTTTAAGCCCAATTCCAATACCTCCTTGCTTCTTACCGATGAGGAAAGGGCAGGAACAGGACAAAATGTATATTCCTTTGAGCTGAAGGAATAAGTTTTGCCTTAACCTATTTGGTTAAAAGCCAAATCCGAGACCAAAAGACAGTCGTGGGCCTTCCTCGCTATAAAACAGGGCCAAATTAAAGGACATCAGATCCGCAGCATTCAGAAAGAAACCCCCACCATAAGAGGTGTGCCAGATATTGGAACTGTCACCCGGCTGCCACACCCTACCATAGTCGAACCCACCGTACATACCCAGGGACATGGGCAATATCCCGGTTCTCATTTTGCGCAACCTCAGCCTTAGGTCCGTATTCTGGTAGTAGGCCGTCTTACCAACAAAACGCTGATTCCTAAAGCCCCTCGGCCCATCGTTGGCCCCGATACTGGCGCCCTGATAGAACTCATATCCATTTCCTATATTGAAATGTGCCTTCCATTTGGTCGCCAATACAAGTTTGCCATTGGGAATGACCTTATGATCCAAGGAAAGACTGGGTACAATATACCCAAAACTTTCTCCATCCCCAGTGGCGCTCACCTTATAGCCGACCTCCAAAGAGGATGCCATACCCAGGGTTGGGAAGGCCGTATTATCTACATTGGAGTAATCATACATCGCATTGATCCCAAAAAACTGCTTGTTGTTCTCTTCGCCATTGGCCACATAGAAGGTATTTATAAAACGGTCCGCGGTTTCTTCCACCACTACCTGTTCATAAGATATCCCCGTTCTTAAACTGGCACCTAACTGCCCCCTCCAGACCAAGGATGGTGCAAAACTTAAATTCTTTAGGCGAACCCTGTTATAATCGAGTTCCAGGTCATCATCAAAATTCTCCGTCTCGTTCCCGAAACCAAAGAAATTGACACTGAAATTGGGACTGGTGAACCGGGCATCAAGGGCAAGGTTCCAATTCTCAAAAACGTGTGCAAATTCCCCGGTGTAATGAAGATCAAAACCACTGGTGCCAAAATAATACCCGGCATTAAATGTATGCTGGCTGGTAAATGGGTTTTGTCTCAATTTATAAACGGTATAGGTATTGCTGACGCCAAGTTTTAATCCATCGTCCGGATTAAACCCTGCGGTGGGCACCAATTGGTTCTGTTTTTTGATCAATTTTAAGGGTTGATAGGTATTGGTCTCATACTCATCGGTAAGTTTGATTTTTGCCCCTCCCGCATTGTCAATTTTGTTTTCTTTGGACTTGTAATCGTAGATGGCAATATTGGTACTGTTACCAATGTTATAGGTGTCCGTGCCATTACCGCCTATCAATTTTATGGTTATTGCTGAATCCCCATCACCTGTGGTAACAAATTGATCCCCATCGTTGAGACCATAGATCCATATTTCTTTGGTAACCCGGCGATCAAAAACCTTATTAAAAAAGAGCTTTTCCTTCTCTCCCTTGATAATACGGTAAGCCTTGACCTCCACATTACCATTGGCCTGTACGTCAATATCGAACCAATCATCCTTGTCGGTCCCCGTCACCACCGTAAGTTTGCTCAAGGCCTTGTAATAATCATCCGCAATTTGGGGCAGCGATTCCAATCGGGCCAACATGATCTTCTTTATCTTACCCAAGGTTTCATCCTGCACCTCTTTGGGGAACATGGCCAGGGATTCATCAATTACCTCTTCTGTAATGCTATTTTGCAATATTTGAACCTGTTGATCCCATTGGTCCTTGACCGTGGCATTGAGCAGGGTCATATCCAATGAAAAAGGATTGGAATTAAAGGTTTTCACATTGCGTATGTTCTCATTAAAGCCCTCCATGAGCTTCAAGGAAGGGATGAGCCTGGTGGAAATATTCATCAATAGGCCATCACCCATAATGGAAAACACCTGATCCCGATCTCTTGGAATGGGGCGGTATAATACCTTATCCGGAATCTCGTCCTTGAATTCAGCCCATCGCCACTGGTCCATATGACGGTCCCAATCCCCAATGACCATATCAAAGAGCCTTGCCCTGATATACATATCCGTATCCACAATATACTTCTCATCGGACCTCAGCTTCTCCAAAAGATCATAGGTACTTTCAATATCCTTGGCATTACCAAAGCTTTCCAAGCCATCGTGTCCTTCCGAGACATGCTCTTCAATCATATAGAGTTCATCACCGAACTCTGTATTGAAATCTTCCAGGGCCGGTTGCTTGGGCACATAGAACAACTTTGGATTGGTGTGATATATCTGGGCCGCGTCTGAAAGAATCCCCATGGTAAATGGAGCATAGGGATGGGCACCTGTATAAAAATCTTCCAAAAGACCCTCGGTATACGTTTCTTCAAATTCCCCAATAATGTACTGGTCCTTGAAGGCCATGGCCTGTAGATAGCGCTCCGCTTCTTTTCTCAGGGCACGCATCACATATTCCTTTCCACTCTTATGGCCTAAGCGCAAGGACTTGGACTGATGCCCCCCTCCTTTACGGATAGGGGTAAGACCTCCGTACAAGGTATCCAATTCTACGGTTCGGGCTTTTATTTTCGTCCCATAATATTTCCTATAACGCTCTCCCCATATCGCTTTAAAAAAAGCACTTTTCTCCACTTCTTTTTCGGTATATATGGAAGCCTGTACCTCTATTGGAAATTGATCGGGATATTTGTTTTCATTTACGGTAGTATCCCTTGTATAAATGCCCGTTGTAAATAGAAATTCCTCCTTTGTACTGTCCTTGGGATCCACACCATAGTAACGGACCCGAGAAGAACCATCTTTATAGACCTCCAAAATGGCATAACCCATACGCCCGGTTGAAAACTTACTGCCGTTCAATAAATTGGTGGCACCTTTTTTGGCACCAGACCCGCTGACTATCTGTGGCACGTTTTCCTCCACAATATATTGTAGGGAATGTTCATGGCCCGAGGCAACAATGACCTTTTCCGAATAATTGGCCAATGTAACAATCCTATTGATCAGCTCACGATATCTTTTGTTCTGCATGTCCTCTACGGACGCACCGGCAGTCTTTCTAAACAGGTTCACCAAGGTTCCCAAGACCGGAAGTGGACCTACCTTACTTTTGGGATAAAATTGTTGGTACAAGGTATATTGCCCGCCATGAGGCCCATAGCTGAACATAGGGTGGTGCATGGCCAATATGATCGTTTTTCCGGCATTTTTCTTGATCTCATCCTCCAATTCCCCAAAAAATTTCTCCCTGCTGTTTATTTCACAGTCCTCGTTCATGGATGGCCTTTTGTTCCAATTGGTCAGGTACCATTCCGTATCCATAGTGATCATCACGACCTCCTCATTGATATCTACCGTTTCTAGGGGACACCCATCTTCCGGTAAGAAGGAATCCTTTCTGTCCAGGGTAATTTCAACATACCGTTCCTGTCTTTTCAGCCCTCTTAACCCTTCTGTGTACCAATCATGGTTACCGGGAATAAAAATCACCCGCCCCGGGTAATCCTTTACCGTGTTCAATTGGGCGTCCAAATGGTTTTTGGCATTAAAATAAGCTACCGTGGAATCCTTGGGATTTGGTAGACCGGCAGGATAGATGTTATCCCCTAAAAATACCGCCGTACTATTGGTATCGGCCTTTTTTAGTTTCTCCTGAAAAATTTTGAGTGCGGGATTCATTCCACCCATTGGGGAAAGTCCGGCATCACCGATCAAATAAAAAGTATGGGAAATTTCTTTGGTTGTAGGTTTATCCTTGGCGTTTTCAATATTGACATATTTTGCCTCGTATGTAGCACAATTCACAAACATTAGAAGAAACGCAATAAGGACAAAATGTTTACTCATACCAATCAAAGTTAAAGATTTTAATTTTGTAATTTAGGGACCGTAAAAGTGATCTATGTCAAACATACTTAAGGATACCGAAGACTTTGTTACCAATTTGCTGAACGAGCAATTGTCGTCCGATTATTTATACCATAACCTACGGCATACCCAAAGAGTCGTTAAAAATACTAAAGAATTACTGGACGCCTATGACTTGAATGATAAAGAAAATGAAGCAATTGAGTTGGCGGCTTGGCTTCATGACACCGGTTATACCCAGGGGTCCATGGATCATGAGGAAAAAAGTTGCGCGATTGCCAAAAAATATCTCCAAGAGCAAAACTATGACGAAAAAGGGATAGAGGAGATCTGTAGACTGATCATGGCCACAAAACGCTTTTATACCCCAAAAGATCTGGCAGAGGAGATCATTAAGGATGCCGATTCCTCCCACCTGTCCAGCAAATCGTATATCGCCACTTCAGAATTGTTGCGTGAGGAACTTTCAAAATTGGATATCGTCCACTATTCCATTAAGGACTGGAGAAAGGAAAATATTAAAATGTTCCGCACGGAACACCGCTTCTACACAGATTACGCCCAAAAAAATTGGCAAAAACGCAAGGACAAGAACCTTAAAAAAATGGTCAAGGGCAAGAAGTCCGAAAAAAAATTGATCAAAAAGGAGTCCCTCAAAGCAAAACTCA
Source organism: Sediminicola sp. 1XM1-17 (assembly GCF_037203765.1). Classification (NCBI taxonomy): domain Bacteria; kingdom Pseudomonadati; phylum Bacteroidota; class Flavobacteriia; order Flavobacteriales; family Flavobacteriaceae; genus Sediminicola; species Sediminicola sp. 1XM1-17. Next base: position 11,047 of record NZ_JBBCAS010000001.1, read on the forward strand.
AAAATGAAAGCCCTGATCGTGGAATCCAGACGCTTTTTCGGGTAACCTTAAGAAACCATATTACCCTGAGTGATATTGCCGATACCAAAGCAAATATACTGTTGTCCGTGAATGCCATCATCATCTCTTTGGCCTTGTCCAACCTCATACCCAAATTGGACAACCCTTCCAATGACTATCTGATCTACCCGACCATTATTTTTGTATTGTTCAGTGTGGTATCCATGATCTTGGCGGTTATGGCCACGAGGCCCAACGTAACCCAAGGGGAATTCACCAAAGAAGATGTGGACCAAAAGAGGGTCAACCTGCTGTTCTTTGGAAATTTCCATAAGATGGGGCTAAAAGAATATGAATGGGCCATCAATGAATTGATCAAGGACAGGGATTATATCTACTCTTCCCTGACCAAGGACCTATATTTCCTGGGCTTGGTACTCAATAGAAAATACAAGTTGTTGCGTTGGACCTATACCATATTCATGATAGGTATGGTCCTTTCGGTAATCACATTCTTTATTTTCTTCAAGTATTTTGGACCGGACAGGGCTTTGCCCGTGGTACAATAGGAGCAACTTGGACACCCTACCGACAAAAACAATCATAATTATATCATCCATGAGCTATAAAGAGAGCATCGGGACCAAAGAAAATCCCCTTCATCTAAAAACTCCCCCTCTTTCTTCGGACTACACAATGCATGTAGACCAAAAAGATGGAAAGGAGATATTGGTGTGTACCGTTGGGAAGACCGTGTTACATTACGATATCAGGTGTATCGACGACCTTTACCAGATGCTCAAGGAACATAACGATTGGGTGGACCTTGGAAGCAAGGATGAAAAACAAGAGAGCCAAAAGGGAACTGTTGAACATTGGGGCAGATCTCCCGAAAATCCCATTAGAGGTTGGTATGGTCTAAAAAAGAATTTTAGAGGGCGTTTTGGGATGTATATACCCCCGTTGATGGAAGCTTTGGGCCTTGCGGAAGTGACCCATGAAAAAAGAGGCAATAAAATGAGGGCCAAATAAAAACCTTACTGAACACAGGCATAAATAGACTTGTACCGGTATTAAAACAAAAACCATCAAAAGTATTCCCAGGAATGTTCTTGATGGTTTTTTTATGAGGTTAAATGATCTCTTAAGAATTTATCTCTTCCATTAGGTCATCAAAAGTATAGGTCCTTTCAGATTCTTTCCCTTTGGTATACAGGAACTCTACCCGTATGGCCTTTAATCCGGACACCCCTTGTAGACCTTCCAGTTCCACAATCTCTATATTGTTGGTAAAATAACCTTTAGCCTTTAAAAATTTTATATATCTCAGATATTCCAATTCGTCCTTCTTTTGGGAATAAACGATGCTGAGCTTTCCCTTTTGGGTCAAACGCTCATTGGTACCCTTGATATATGATTTATCGATCCTTTTCTTGATGACCTCATATCTGGCATTATAGGTGCCATCCACATCAAACCGTTTCTCGTCCATTCTAAAACGGATGGACAGGGAGGTATTGTAGACCAGGATCATGGAAGCCACATCCAATTGAACGGGCAATTTTGGCTTAAGGTTGTAATAGCTGTTCTCCATTTCGCACATCACCTGTAACTGCCAAAGTCGAAGATTGTTCAGATAAATAGGATCAAAGTCCCGATCCCCAACGATAGAGTCCCCTATGTACATGTTATGCTCCACCCCATCGGTCTTGTAACGTTCAAAAAAATGTGGGAACATGTTTTGCGCATCCACCTGTTTTTTATCGATGATGGCGGCCAATTTCTTATTGATCAACATGACACTCTCGTCATAATTCCTACGATGGTCGTAATAAGAGTGTGTAGCCCCATCTATATGGGTCTCATAGGTCATGATCATCTTATAAAGTTCCTTATCTTTCTTTTTGAGATGGTTGAAAACAGGGTCTATCTCATTGAGGACAAAATCGAAGATGACCTGCTCACTGGTACTGTCGAGCACCTCTTTGATCTCGTTGATATGGTTGTCTACCCGGAACATGAGCTCCTCATAAATGGGCAACTTCTTTTTCGCCAAGGCCTCTGCCAAAATATCGTTGATCTCCGACAATTGGATAAGCAGGTCACGTTGAATAGCGGTATTCCTTGCCTGTGAAGAGTCCTTTATATCTATTTGTCCGTATAGGGGATAAACATCCTTAAACGCTATTTCCCTAAAAACAGGCTGTAATCCCTGTAAGTCATCCGCGATAAAACGCTTGGCCTCCTGCTTAAACCTCCAATATACGGAAGAGTGCACGGAAGTACATTCGTGCTGTATGACCACATCCACCATATTGGCTTCCTCAGATTTTGATCGCATTACCGCCGAAACGATATAGGGCATCACATCCGATAATTTGGTAGCATTGACGCTATTGAGGGCATTTCTCTTTTCCGAAACCAATTCCAAAACGCCCAACAAGTTTCCTTTGTCCGCGATAGGGGCCATAATAGCGCTCTTGATTCCCTGCTCTTTCAGAGCCGCAAAGAGCCTATTTCCCTTGGTAAGCTTATGGTACATATCCACATCCGCTATGGAGAAAAACGTCTTTTGGTTCAACAACTTGTCAAAGGAGGCTTTGCAAAGCGCTTCCGTACACTTCTCCACATCTACCCCATTGAGGATAAAGCTTTCTATATTGATACCGAAAACCCGTTCAAACTGGTTTTCCTTCGGGTTGTAATTAACAAATCCAACCTTCACATCCGCAACGTTGAAGAGCGATTTAAAGGTGTCCTGTAGGTTTTGGACAAAATTCTCGTTGCCCCTTTTGTTGTTGTCAATCAAGTTCGATTTAATCTCCGAAATGGATTGCTCGGCGGTCACATCAAACATATTCGAAATGACAAATCCTTTGGACAGGAAGCTGTTGGGAGGTATTTTTTCCTTCCACAGTTCCAGATCGTCGAAACGCTCCAAAAGCTCATCCACATCTTGCTGGCTCAATTCCTTGGCGTGCTCCGTTGGAACGATATCCATAAAATCCGCATTGTATAAAATGCGATAGTTTCTTATGATACCGTTTTTATCGGGGATGTCATAAAAAAGTGGCCTTTTGAAATCCAAATGATAACCGTAATAGAAATTTAAAATGACGGTGCAGGTCATGATATAATTCAACTTCTCCGGGTTGTCCCGAATTTCCAAGTTAAAGTCGTCGCCCGCATCGGCAATGATTTTTTTAAATCTTGGGGAGGCATTTAGAATAATATTTTCAAAAGGCAGGGATGCTGCCTTGATCTCATTGGAACCCAGCATATCGGGAAAGGTGTCCTGTAAAATATATTGTATGGTCTCCTGGTTCTTTTTCAAGAGGGACAAATCTGTAAATCCTTCCCGAAGTTCGGGGTAAGGCGCTGCAGCCTTTAAGATGAGCTTCGCCTTGGTGGCACGAATTTCATCTTCACTATTGACCATGGCATCGTAATGCTCCAATAATTTACTGAAGCAGATGACCTGTACCAGTGGTGTTTCCTCTCCTCTTGCCTTTACCATCTTATCTTGGTCTAACATTGGACCCCAAAATTACAAAAATAAAGTCCATTATTTTCTCAAAGGAACTTCCTTACATCCAGGACTTTTTTTGGATATTTATATAAATTTAGTAAATGTCCTCGAATTCTAGATTATCCAGAGCCTATAATAATGCGAAGGTGATTCCCTTTGATGACACCTCCAAGTTTATTCTTTTCAGCGATTGCCACCGGGGTGACAATAGTTTTGCAGATGAATTCGCAAATAATAGGAATATCTATTTCCACGCCCTTAAAACGTACTTCAACAGGGGCTTTCAGTATTGCGAACTTGGGGACGGAGATGAACTTTGGGAGCATATTTCTTTTGAAAATATTTTTGAAGCACACAAAAACATCTATCAATTATTGCGAGATTTCCATTTGGAAAAGCGGCTCCATATGATATGGGGCAACCACGATATGGTCTACAAGGACCCCAAATATGTGAGGGACCACCTCTCCAGCTATTTTGAACCTATAGACAATTGCAATAAGGAATTATTTGAAGGAATCACCTATCACGAGGCCATCATCCTAAAACATGCAGATACGGGACAGGAGCTATTTTTGACCCATGGGCACCAGGCCGATTGGTGGAACTATACCTTTTGGCGCTGGGGCAGATTTTTGGTCCGCATCCTTTGGAAACCGCTTCAGGTCTGGGGAATTGCAGACCCTACCAGCCCTGCAAAGAACTACAAGGAACTGATCAAGGTAGAAAAGCGGATAAAAAAATGGATTTTGGGCCATGGGGAGCAGTTGACCATCTCCGGGCATACCCATCGCCCACGTTTTCCGTCACCTGGTGAGATTCCATTTTTCAACGACGGTAGTTGTGTGCACCCCAGAAGCATTACCGGCCTTGAAATAGAAAATGGGGCCATCTCCCTTATAAAATGGCAAATCGCCACCAAAACCGATGGCACCCTGCAGATAGTCCGAGTTCTCTTGGAAGGTCCACAAAAATTATTGGCCTACAAAAAAGCCAAGACCACCTAGATCACAATCCAGTAAATGGATGTAGACCATAGACCTCAGCTTTATTAAAAGTTCTGAAATACTCAGAGCCAACTATAATTTTTTAGTTTAAAAACCTTCCCTTTGGTAGGGTTCTACGCCTTTAATTGTGCATGGGGCATACCTTTGTGGAGTCCAACATCATCATGCCCTTCATATGAGGGTTGTTCCCCATTTTCCTGCACATCATCCTGCATACAGTAGAATCTTCTTGCATCATGTTCATCATATGCTCCATTACAAGGCCCGCCATTACCGTATCATTGGTGATCTCCGCCTTTATTTCGTTGAGATATATCCTATCCCTCTTTTCTACCAAGATTAGTTTTGCCTCCTCATTGGCTATCATTCTATCCAGGAACTGGCCAACCATTTCATCATCATTGATAATGGCCTCCATGATCTCGACCCGATATGCTTCATTGTTCAGGACTTTCGCAGCATCCCCTTTCTGTCTGCCACAACCAATTAGCAGCAGCACCAGGATCAATCCAGTTATTTTATTAAGACATTCCATTATATTTTCCCATACCATATTGAAAGTGCATAAAACTACTGCTTCGTGAAGAAATCAAAAATGACAATTGTCACACCATCAGATATTTAAACCATGTGATGTAAAAATCCGCTCGTCACCCGTCTTCCAATTTGAAGGTGATGGGCATACTGTAGGGCACCTTTACAGCCCTTCCCCTTTGTTTGCCCGGTGTCATACTCGGCAATTTTGATATGATGCGGTATGCCTCTTTTTCCAGATATGGATGGGGTCCCCGCGTGGCGATATCGGTAATGTTTCCCTTTGGGTCAATGACGAACTGTACGAATACCCTACCCTGTATGCCCAAATCTACGGCCACTTGTGGATAGGTAAAGTTGTTCTTTACGTGCTCCATCACCTTTTTTTGAAAACATTCTTTCTGTTCCTCATTGTCGTAATGATCGGCACAACCGGGAAAAACCGGGACATGTTCTATGATGGCAAAAGGAACTTCCAAGATTTCCTCCTCTTCAATGACCTCTATTTCTTCGACTGTTATAATAGGCTTTTCTATCACCGTTTCCTGACTGGATTCCGTGCTTCTGATCACCGTTTCCTCTATTTCTTTCACATCCTCAACGACCTGAATAATGGCCGGAGCGGCAGGGGGAGCTGGGGGTGGTGGAATTTTAAAGGCTTCTATCACGGGTATATCCTCCTTGGGAGCCTCCAAGATTTCCACAATTCGCTGCTCCTTTACTTCTTTCTTATAGGTCTTAAACTCCAAAGCCCTCCATGTTAAAAAGAGCACCAACGCAAGCCCGATGACAAAATAGAGCCCGCTATTGCGATTTAAGTCCGCCTTTGGATATTTTTTAAGTTTCATGATATTCCTTTTAGCATTGTTTATAGGACAATCACTAACCGCTTCAGCTATCGTTTATATCTTACGGTGGGGCACTTTGTTGCAGTGAGGAATTATAAGTAAGGGGTTGCTTTCAAAGTCCCAGTTCTAATTGGTCTTCAAAAAAATCGTTGGCGGTTATTCAATCATATTTATTTGGTATCCTTTGGCTTTGGGGGCAAAACCTCTTCTGGAAATGGGAAAAGAATGGTAGAATTCTTTTCGGCCGCAATATTGGATAGGGTCTGGTAGAGTCTCAGTTTTATGGCTGAGGGCGACTGGTCTATCAATTTCCCCGCTTCCAATAATTTTCCTGCTGCCTGCTCTTCGGCCAATGCCAGGATGATTCTGGCCCTTCTGGACCTTTCGGCCTCTGCTTGGTTGGCCATCATCCGTTTCATATTCTCCGGCAATTGGATGTCCTTAATTTTTACATCGATTATTTCTATACCCCACTCCTTTGTTTCCAGTTCTACGATGGATTTAATATTCTTTCCCATCTCCTCCCGCTTGGACAAAATAGTATCCAATTCAACCTTACCACATACATCCCGAAGTGCAGCTTGTGACAATTGGGTAATGGCAAACTTATATTCCTCAACTTCCAATACAGCCCGTTCAGGATCTATGATCTTGAAAAACACGACACCATCTATACTACAGGGCACGTTGTCCTCTGTCATGACCTCTTGTGACACTACGTTAAATGTAATCACCCGGATATCTACCATTTGTATGGTCTCCACAAAGGGGATGATCCATCTAAAACCTGGCTGTAGCGTTTTGATGTATTTACCAAACCTGAATTTAATGGCCCTCTTATATTCAAAGACGATCCGAATTCCAGCAAGTAAAAACAATCCAAGAATCAACGCAAACAACACAGGAGGATTCATCTTATTCTTTTTAAAATTGTTAAGCCAATTCTGACCCCTTTCCTGTTTTGAACTAGGCTGAACACAATCCTATTACCTGTCCATTTAAACCCTCAGAAAATTTAGCCAGCTTTTAGGGGGAGTTGTCTATTAAATTTACGAAAATAATACCCCATAACAAAGGAAATCCATACTAATTAACCATGAATTTAACACCCCATATCTCTAAAATCGAAGTACTTACACATTGATTTACACATATTTAACACAAAACAACGGCATACCCTCTTTCAAGGCTCACCTGCCATTCCCTTAGACCCCTTCCAGGAAAAAAAACAAAGAACTCGTTAGAAAACATAGAAATTTTAGGTAAAAATGGTATGTACTTATTTCTCGTTTTGGTACATTTTTCCCAGGGTCCAAACATCTTATTATCGAATTTAACAGCAATTTAAACACCAGTGGCAGGGTATTTGCTATTTTTACTTCATTATTGGCGTATCGGACAACATGATGAAATCTTCTTTTATTCTTGCTTTTATTCTACTGGTGGCCCTCCAAGGATTTGGACAGATAGACGGCACCATAAAGTCGATCAAGATTGAGAACAACGATAAAAACCTGGATATTAAGCCCAGCAATCAAGGTACCGCATTAAAATTTCCATCCGTGCTTGATAATAAGCCGGATTACAACCTGAAGGATTCCCTTTTTGCCAGGAATGTGAAAATGCTTCCCGACACGGAACTTAAACAGGCCGGGTATGATCTTAAGATAGACCCCAAGGTCCGGGAAAAGGAAAGCGCAGATTCCAAGTCGCACTACGGAGACATGTATTTGGGGGACGTAAAGACCAATTCAAAATTTGTCGGTATTGTCTGTAGGGACCATGAATTTGTGGATGGCGATAGGGTAAAAATAATGGCCAACGACCAAGTTGTGGAACCCAACCTATTTTTAACGGCCTCTTTTAAAGGTATTAATATAGATCTTAACAAAGGTTTTAACCGATTGGACTTCGAGGCCCTCAACCAAGGTTCCTCCGGACCCAATACCGCACAGGTAGACGTGTATGACGACAAGGGCAATCTGATCTATTCCAACAGATGGAACCTCTCCACAGGATCCAAGGCCAGTTTGATCATTGTTAAGGATTAAATCAGGACATAGCCAAGTGCCTAGAAAAGGCAGCTTTCTAAACTTCCTGGAGTCCCACAAAACCTCAATATGCTATTCACCGTAACTATATGAAATCACCATAGGTATGCGTCCATTATTTTCATTTTTTATAGGCCTTGTATTTTTAAGCTGCTCTTCAACCGAAGACATTCCTATGGGAAAGCCACCTGTGTCGTCTTCCGCTGCATTTCATTACTTGGCCTTGGGAGACAGTTATACCGTTGGGGAAAGTGTTCCCAACGACCAAAGTTTTCCCGCCCAATTAAGGGACAGCCTACAGGAGACCTTAGATACAGAAATAGGACTTGAGATTATGGCAGTAACCGGCTGGAGGACCGATAACCTGCAAAATGCGGTCAGTAACGGCACCAGAAGATCCACCTATGATTTGGTGACCCTCCTGATAGGGGTGAACAATCAGTTTCAACATAGACCGTTCGGACAATACGAGAAAGAATTCACAGAACTTCTTGAAAAAGCCATTGCCTTGGCCAATGGACAACCTGAAAATGTCCTGGTCGTATCTATCCCCGACTATGCCTTCACTCCTTTCGGACAACAAAGGGACATGGAAAAGATTTCTCGCGAAATAGATGCCTACAATGCCTATGCCGCCTCGGTAGCCGGCAGTGAAGGGGTATCCTTTGTAAACATCACGGATATTACCAGAAAAGGCTTGGAAGACCCTTCCCTGGTAGCCAGTGACGGATTGCATCCGTCAGGAAAAGCCTACCACCAATTCATGGAACGCATTTTCCCCTTGGCATTCCCGTTGTTCAATTAATGAATAGCCTAACAGCCTCCTATTTTTCTCCGGGATGATAGGTCCTTTTGGCCCTTTTTAGGACGTCTTCTTTGTAAAAAGCCACCTCCTTAAAATTTTGGTCGGCATATCGCTGTGCCTGGTCATTGAAATGAGGGGATTTTGGATCCCCGCTCTGTCCACCGGCAAGCATGCTCTTGGCTTTCACCTTTTCTCCAAATTCAACAACGGCCACAAAACTGTTTCCCCTTGTCCCATAGATTTTTTTGGTATTGTTGGCATAACGTGCCCCATAGGCAGCCAACGCACCCCATCGGCCCGAGGCAAAACCAATGGGAATACTCGGAAGGCTATCGTTGAAAGGCTGACGGATATCCCCGTTCAATCTTTGGTATCGGTTTATCTCTCCCCAAGGCGTATTCCAGGTTCCAAAATCGGCTTCCAATTGCGCAATCACCTCCTGAAAGACATCCAAACGCTCCCTGTAGGGAGATTCGGTTCCCAAAAAGTTCATCAATTCCATATCACTCAATCCTTCCGGACTGTTTCCTATCCTTCCGTACAGGGTTCCATAATAATGCGCCAAGGACATGCCTACGGACGATTCTGAAGTCCTGAGGTCCCAATTGCGCAATACGGCAATAGGCTCCGCTAACTTCTGATTTTTGGGGCTGGTTTTGTCATAGGCCTCCACCAATCCAGGAATCAATTTTTCAAAGGCCGGCATATAGGGGTCGTGCGCCAATTTGATGAGGCTGTCCAAAGTATATCCGCTTCTATTGCTCAATAGATCTATGGCATGGACCCCTCTAAAGTTCTCCTGGTCCCTGGACATATAATTCGGATAGTCACTCTTTTTGGGACTATATTCCAATGCTGAAGTAAAAGGGGTGGAATTACAGTTCTGAATCCAGCCATTGGCGGGGTTCAGTACCAGAATATTTTCATCTACGGTATGCAATCCCTGCCAGTCCGTTTTTGGGTTACTGCCGTCCACCGGCTTTGAATAATCAAATATGGTGTCCCTTTTGGGAATAAAATTGCCATGGAAATAGGCGATATTGCCCTCTGCATCGGCATATACCGTATTGTTGGAGGAATTGGTGCGTATATCCATCATTTCCCTAAAGCCTTTGTAGCCGTCTTGTTTGGAACGGATATAGGATTGCTCCAAGGCTTTGACCGGGTTCCACATCATGGCCGAAGCCACCCATTGGTTCTCTGCCTTATGGGTAATGGGACCGTGGTGGGTGCGATAGGCCGGGAAGGATTTTTCCTTAAGGGAATCCCCCTCCTTGTATTTCAACACTATTTCTGAAGTCTCCACCGGCCGCATCTCTTCCCCATAACCATACATCAATTTTCCGTCCAATTCCATAATGTTCTCCTTGAACTCATCCATGATATCGGTATAGGTAGAGGTATGCATCCATCCCGTTTTTTCATTGAATCCCTGGTAGACAAAAAACTGCCCCCAGGTGACCGCCCCATAGGCGTTGAGCCCCTCTTCACTGACCACATGTACTTCTCCCCTAAAATAAAAGGAGGTATGGGGATTGATGAGCAGCATGGCGTTCCCGGATTGGGTCAATTCCCCAGATATAGCAATTCCATTGGACCCCTGTGGCTCCAGTTCGGCCTCCTTTTTCTTGGCTTCCATTTCCCTAAACTCCGGTACGGACATATCCCCCTCGTAAAAGGCCTGAATTTTTTCCGTTGAGATCTGTTCTATGTCACCTCCAATCGATCCCTCGCTGAAATACATGGGCATCCAGGGCTCAAAGCGGGTCAACAATCTGGGCTTTACCTCCGGATGGGTATGTAGGTAATAGTTGATACCATCCGCAAAGGCATTGCACAATTCCTTCAACCACTCCGGACTGTTCTCGTAATTGGCCTTGGCCTCTTCTTCGGTCATGAAAAGCTTTGCCCGAAGATCACTGTACAGGGCCTCTTCCCCTTCCACCTCGGCCAAACGGCCCGTGGCCCATATATAATTTTGTTCCACCCGGTTAAAATCGTCCTCACACTGGGCATACAACAAGCCAAAAACAGCATCGGCATCGGTCTTTCCATAAATATGGGGCACACCAAAGTCGTCACGAATTATGGTAGTATTGTCCGCAAAGACCTGCCAACGCTCCTCTTCTGTTTGTGATGTGTTGGAGGTACAGGCTACAAAGGCCATCAAAATACAAACGTATAATAGTCTCATGGGTAGTTAGGTTTATGGTGTTCTATTTTACTTTGGAGAAAATTTTGAAACTGATCTCCCAAGGAATTTTCGCTTAACGGTATGAAAATAATCGACTTGCCATTGAAATACTAATTTAAACTTAAAAATTTCCTATCCAGAGCTACTTAGGATGCCATTACCTTAAATTATGGTAAATTGCAGGCTTAATTTAAAACAATCCCCAACAAAATAGCACCCCCTATATGTCTCATAAAAAAGTTTCTATTCTTACCGCCTTCAAGACCATCATCTGGCCGAGGCGCAATCTTGTTCTCATCGGTCTTTTGCTCATTGTAATCAGCAAGGCCGCAAGTTTTGTGGCCCCCATGTCCCTTAAATACCTGATGGATGATATTATCCCTAACAAGAACATGGAACTGCTGAAGATCTTGGTCATTGTCGTAGGACTAGCCATCTTGGTCCAGGCCGTTACCTCTTTCTTGCTTACCAAAATTTTGAGTGTACAGGCCCAATACCTTATTTCTGAACTGAGGGCCCAAGTACAGCGAAAGGTTTTGTCACTTCCCATTCGTTTTTTTGACAATGCAAAATCGGGAGCCTTGGTTTCCCGTATCATGAGCGATGTGGAAGGGGTCCGCAACCTAATAGGCACGGGATTGGTGCAATTGGTAGGTGGCACCATAACCGCAGTTGTATCCTTGGTACTTTTAATACAGATCAGTCCTTCCATGACCTTGTTCACCCTGGTCCCCTTGGCGGTATTTGCCCTGATAGCACTTAAAGCGTTCAAGATCATAAGGCCCATATTCAGGAACCGTGGCAAGATCAATGCGGAAGTAACCGGCAGGCTCACAGAAACTCTGGGCGGGATACGTGTCATCAAAGGCTTCAATGCCGAGGCCCAAGAGCACAAGGTATTCGAGGAAGGGGTTGAACGCTTGTTCCTAAACGTAAAAAAGAGCCTCACCGCTACTGCCTTTATGACCAGTTCATCTACCTTTTTATTGGGCTTGGCAACCACTGGGATAATGGGCATTGGGGGCTATAAAATTATGATGGACGAACTGACCATAGGGGAGTTCCTGACCTTCTCTTTCCTATTGGGACTCATGGTTGCCCCTATCGTTCAGATGAGCAATATTGGAAGCCAATTGACAGAGGCCTTGGCCGGACTGGACCGTACCGAGGAACTGATGAACATGACGGAGGAGATGAACGAAGAGGACCGTAAAACCGTTCTTAAGGAGGTAAAGGGCGATATTGTTTTCAATGATGTTTCTTTTGCCTACGAGGAAGACAAAGAAGTATTGCACAACATAAGCTTTGAGGTCCAATCCGGATCTGTGCTGGCCCTGGTTGGAAGCTCGGGCAGCGGTAAATCTACTATTGCCGGACTGGCGGCTTCCTTTCTAAATCCGCAATCGGGGAATATCACCGTAGATGGGATTGATATGGCCACGACCGATTTGGGAAGCTATAGAAAGCATTTGGGGGTGGTACTCCAAGATGAATTCCTCTTTGAGGGCACCATCAGGGAAAATATTCTTTTTCCGAGGCCTAATGCCACTGAGGAAGAACTCTTGGCAGCCGTAGACTCTGCCTATGTCAATGAATTTACCGACCGATTCGAAAAAGGTTTGGATACCTTGATCGGGGAACGAGGGGTAAAATTATCGGGCGGACAGCGCCAACGTATCGCCATTGCCAGGGCTATCTTGGCCAACCCAAGAATATTGATCCTAGATGAGGCCACTTCCAATTTGGATACGGAAAGCGAAGCATTGATCCAAAAGAGTTTGGCGGCCCTGACCGAAGGGCGTACGACCTTTGTCATTGCCCATAGGTTGAGTACCATTAGAAAGGCCAATCAGATTCTGGTCATTGAAAATGGACGCATTGCGGAACAAGGAACCCATGATGAACTGATAGCCAAAGAAGGTCGTTATTACAACCTTTTTACCTATCAGGCAAGAATATAAAAAAACAAAAGACCTGCTCTTCAAAAAGGCAGGTCTTCAAGTATGTTGGGATTCATTTTTATCCTTTGTTGATCAGCTCTCCGGGGCCAGTTCCACTTCCAGACCGTTCAGGTCTTCGGTCATATGGATCTGACAGCCCAACCGGCTGTTGTCCTTTACATAAAATGCTTCGGCCAACATGGCATCCTCATCGTCGGACATTTCGGGTAGGTCATGGGACGAATTCACATAGCACTGGCAAGAGGCGCACATAGCCATTCCCCCGCAAATCCCTATAGTACCCTCAGGCGCCAATTCATAGGACCTGACGATCTCCATAAGGTTCATGTTCATATCCGTAGGGGCATCCACTTCGTGAAGTACACCCTCCCTATCCGTAATCTTTATTTTAATATCACTCATGCCCTGTTCTTTCAAGAATTCTTAATCTTCGCAAATGTAATGGGTTTCTCTTTGGCTATGATGCTATGGTCTATCCTTTTAACATCTTTTAAAAATTTGTGATATTACTCAATGGATTTTACAACCGATTTTTCGGCTTCCTTTTTTGAACCGTCAAACCCGGTAACACCACCAACGGTCGTATATTTCATGACATATCTTTTCTCAGGAAATATGCGCTGATAGGCACTCTGGCACATGAGTGTGGCCTCGTGGAAACCACATAGGATAAGTTTCAATTTCCCTGGATAGGTATTGACATCCCCAATGGCATAGATGCCAGGAATATTGGTCTGGTAGTCCAGTGTATTATCTACCTTAATGGCATTTTTTTCTATGTCCAGCCCCCAATCCCCAATGGGCCCCAATTTGGGGGACAGTCCAAACAGAGGGATATAATCGTCTACAGGAAGGACTACCTTTTCTCCACCGGTTTTTTCTATGACCACTGCCTCTAAGGCATCCTTGCCCTGCAAGCCTACTATTTCTGCAGGGGTAATTAAATTGATCTTTCCCTGATTTTTCAAGTGTCTCACCTTTTCCACAGAATCCAGGGCTCCCCTAAATTCATTTCTACGGTGTACCAAGGTCACCTCCGATGCCACATCGGCAAGGAAAATACTCCAGTCCAGGGCAGAGTCACCACCTCCGGCAATGACCACCTTCCTATTGCGGTAGACTTCGGGATCTTTGATCATATAGGCCACCCCATTATCTTCATATTTGGATAGGTTTTCCAACAAGGGCTTTCTGGGCTCAAAACTTCCCAGCCCCCCTGCGATGGCCACCACGGGCGCCTGATGTTTTGTTCCCTTGTTCGTAGTGACTATAAAAGTTCCATCATCTTGTTTCTCTATGGTCTCTGCCCGTTCTCCCAAGGTAAATCCCGGCTGGAAAGGTTTGATCTGCTCCATAAGATTGGAAACCAGATCCCCGGCCAATACCTCTGGAAATCCAGGAATATCGTAGATGGGTTTTTTGGGGTATATCTCAGCACATTGTCCGCCCGCCTGTGGCAAGGCATCAATCAAGTGGCATTTTAGCTGAAGTAATCCTGCTTCAAAAACGGCAAAAAGACCCGTAGGTCCTGCGCCAATTATTAATATGTCTGTTTTGATCATGTATTTGTATTCTTAAAAGGCCAATCTAGGAATGGTCTAGTGATTGTAATCTGCTATCCTATAAAGGCTAACTTATGTTCACTACTTCCTCTATCTGTGGGGCATATTTTTTTATGGTCATTTCCACACCGCTCTTTAGGGTCATCTGATTGACACTGCACCCCACACAGGCGCCTTCCAATTTTACTTTGACGGAAGTGTCGTTATCAATGGAGATCAAGGAAATGTCCCCTCCGTCACTTTGTAAAAAAGGGCGAATTTCTTCCAATGCTTTCTCCACGTTGATTTTTAATTCCTCTGATGTCATAGCTATTTCTTTTTTACGGCCGAACAACCTGCCATTGTAGTTATTTTGATTGCCTCTGTAGGTGGAATATTCTTGTTCCTGCCCACCACTTCCTGCACCACATTCTTGGTCAATTCCTCAAATGCCCCCTCAATAGGGGTAGCGGTTTGCAACGCTGCAGGTCTTCCTACGTCACCTGCCTCTCGGATGCTCTGCACCAATGGAATCTCTCCCAAAAATGGCACATTCAGATCCTCCGCAAGATGTTTGGCGCCTTCCTTTCCAAAGATGTAGTATTTATTGTTGGGCAATTCTTCAGGAGTGAAGTAGGCCATGTTTTCCACAATTCCCAAGACTGGCACATTGATGGCCTCCTGTTGGAACATGGCAACACCTTTACGAGCATCGGCAAGTGCAACCTCCTGAGGTGTACTCACTACGACTGCTCCTGTAACGGGCAAGGATTGCATAATGCTCAAATGTATATCTCCGGTCCCCGGTGGTAGATCCAACAACATAAAGTCCAACTCTCCCCAATGGGCGTCAAAAATCATTTGGTTCAGCGCCTTGGCAGCCATAGGCCCTCTCCAGATCACTGCTTGATTGGGTTGGGTAAAGAATCCAATGGAAAGTATCTTTACACCGTAGCTTTCTACGGGTTTCATCTTGGATTTCCCTTCTACATTCACGGCCAATGGCTTTTCATTTACCACATCGAACATGATAGGGGCGGAAGGCCCGTAAATATCGGCATCCAAAAGCCCCACCTTAAAGCCCATCTTGGCCAAGGTAACAGCCAAATTGGCGGTTACGGTAGATTTTCCAACTCCTCCTTTTCCGGAGGCTACGGCAATAATATTCTGGATTCCAGGGATAGCCTTGCCTTTTATTTCATTTACTTTCGGTTTGGTGGGGGCATCAACTTTGATGTTGATCTTGATCTTGGCCTTTTCGTAGACTTTGGCATGTATGACTTTCAAGATCTCAACCTCTGTTTTCTTCCGAGCCTGTAAACTTGGATTGTTGATGGTGATGTCAACCTCAACCTCATCGCCAAATACCATTACATTGGTCACCGCACCACTTTCTACCATGTTCTTACCTTCTCCTGGGACCGTAATCTCCTCGAGAGCGGCAAGAATATCTTTCTTATTTAATTTCATTATAACGACTTGCTTTTCAGCATTAATTAAATTGATTCTAAATTACAAAGATACGGTATAGGTATGAGATTAGGAAAGGGCATTAACTTAAAAGTGATATTGGTCCATAAACTTTGTCTATGGCACAGATCCGATATGAGAAAATTGAAAATCAAGCTAATAAAGATATTCCCCAAGTTCTTTATTGGGATCCCAAAAGAGCTGCTCGAAATTTACGATTTGATGCTCTTTTACCACCACTCCCTCACTCTCCAACAATTGCTGCATTAAATTGGTACCATCAAAATGGTGCTTCCCGGTCAACAGCCCTTTTCTATTGACCACCCGATGTGCCGGGATATCCTCCATGGCATGAGAGGCATTCATGGCCCAACCCACCATACGGGCGCTTCTGGCTGCCCCGAGATATTTTGCAATGGCCCCATAGGAGGTAACCCGCCCAAATGGGATCAAACGGGCGACTTCATAGACTCTTTGAAAGAAATTATGGTTCTCGGCAGCC
Organism: Sediminicola sp. 1XM1-17; assembly: GCF_037203765.1. Classification (NCBI taxonomy): domain Bacteria; kingdom Pseudomonadati; phylum Bacteroidota; class Flavobacteriia; order Flavobacteriales; family Flavobacteriaceae; genus Sediminicola; species Sediminicola sp. 1XM1-17. The sequence continues at coordinate 27,489 of NZ_JBBCAS010000001.1, forward strand.
ATATCAATTATAGAATATCCGGATCACGGTTATCACCAACAATATAAGCATCAGGGCACTTAAAATATAATTGGAATTCTTTGAAAATCCACTGGAACTGGCGTCCAACTTATAAAAATAAACGGTATACAAATACAATACGGCAAAGGTGCCAGTCCCTGCTGCAAAAACGAAGGTTACAATGTCCTGTGCTTGGAATTTGATCCAGCCCGAAGCGTTCCACATGGCATTGACGCCACTGTAATACGGGATGGTCAACAGATTTAGGGCCGCCAACAATACCCCTTTGAAAAAGCTGTTCTTTTTACTGACCTTAACAACCTTGACCATCTTTTTCTTGTTTCTTTTGCCTACCACAAAAAAATAGATGGCAAAAAAAGCAAATATGACCAGGGCGATCTGAAGCAACAAATCTATGACCTCCGGATTGTTATGCAGAAATTTGGAGATATAAACAGCAATATAGGCCTGGATCATGATCATGGTGGAGACCCCAAGGCTAAAAATAATTCCGTTCATCTTGCCTTTTTCTACGCTGGTCTTGGCTGCATTCATATTGAGCAGTCCAGGGGGCACTGTAGCCATAAAGGCCGCAGAAAAAGTGGCAAAAAAGAGAATTATTAAGTGTGTCATAGGTTACGAGACCCTAAACTTGGTATATGTGATTGGTTTTCCTTTGCCAAGATACTGTTTTTCGTAAAAAGTCTGTATTTCGAGCACTTCTTTCGGACTACCGGCATTTTTGTACACATCATGATTGGCATAAATTACTTCCAGTCCAAGGCCATGGAGCAGCCCCAAGGTATATCCGTGCATAAACTCGCTATCGGTCTTCAGGTTTACAAAGCCGTCCTCTTTTAGGATCTGTTTGTATTTTTCGAGAAATTTCTCATTGGTCAGACGGTGCTTGGTACGTTTGTATTTTATTTGGGGGTCGGGAAAGGTGATCCATATTTCGGACACCTCATTTTTTTCAAATATCTGATCGATCAGCTCTATCTGCGTCCTTATAAAGGCCACATTCTCCAAGCCTTCCTGGATTGCCGTTTTGGCACCTCTCCAAAAACGCGCCCCTTTGATATCAACACCAATAAAATTCTTATTCGGGTCCTGTTTTGCCAAACCAATGGTATACTCCCCTTTACCACAACCCAATTCTAGTACGATGGGATTGTCATTGCCAAAAAAGGAGGCCCATTTCCCCTTCAGTTCAAAAGAGCCATCCTCAATTTCCTCCCTACTCGGTTGAACCACATTTTTGAATGATTCATTCTCCTTAAATCGCTTTAGCTTGTTTTTACTTCCCACGGAAACCAAAATTTTATGATTTGGCAAAGCTAAGGAAATCTTGCAAGGTTTTGAATTGTGTTCTTTTGGAAAAATGGAAATGTCCAGAAGCGCACTGTCTACTTCAGTGACCTAGATTTTATGTTCTTGGCCTTTTCCAAGGTAAAGGAAAATTCGGAACCTACGCCAAGTACACTTTCCACATAAATTTTTTCATTATGCGCCTCAATAATGTGCTTTACAATGGAAAGTCCCAAACCTGAACCTCCCTCAGCCCTGCTCCCGCTCTTATCTACCCGATAGAACCGTTCAAATAGCCTGGGGATATGTTGTGGCGCTATGCCCTCCCCATTATCCGTTACCCTAATGATAACCTTGTTCTTAATAAGGTTTTCTACACTGACCTCCGTTGTGCCGTTCTCATGTCCATACTTTATGGAATTAACAATAAGGTTGGTCACCACCTGTTGAATGCGTTCCCTATCACCATGCACAATGATCGGATGTATATATTCCATATCAAAACCCAGACTGATGTGCTTCTTTAGCGCCTTCATTTCCAAAAGGTCGAAAACGCTCTGGATCAATTCTATTATGTCAAAGTCTGATAGTTCCAGATGCAGATCTCCCACTTCTAATTTGGTGATCAAATCCAGATCCTTGACGATATATATAAGTCGCTCTACACCTTTATTGGCGCGTTGCAGATACTTTTTACGCACACTCTTGTCTTTCATGGCGCCATCCAACAAGGTCAATATATATCCTTGAACGGTAAACAAGGGCGTCTTTAATTCGTGTGACACGTTCCCCAAAAAATCCTTTCGATATTCTTCCCTTATCTTCAGGGTATCTATTTCTACTTTTTTGTCCTTGGCAAATTTTTCTATCTCTTGGGTAAGGGTGGCCATATCCGTAGTAATGGTCCTTGAGGTAAGGGAGGACGACTCTAATAGGGATACATCATCATATATTTTTTTGGCCCTTTTATAAATAAACTTTTCAACTCTGAATTGGATAACAATAAATGATATGGAAAAGGATAGGAAGGCAAAAATACTGAGTAAGGACCAATCAATGACGTCCTTAATACGCATAAAAACACCCATTAGAATAGTCAGCACCACTGAGATCAACAGTGCCGATCTAAAAGCAAATTTATAAGATTTTTTAAGTGTTATGGCCATTATAGAACAAACTTATATCCTACGCCCTTAACAGTTTTAAAATGATCATCTCCGATTTTCTCCCTTAATTTTCTAATGTGAACGTCTATGGTGCGGCCTCCAACGACAACCTCATTTCCCCATACCTCATCGAGGATTACTTCCCTGGTAAAAACCTTGCTGGGCTTGGAAGCCAACAAAGCCAATAATTCAAATTCTTTTCTGGGCAAAATAATCTCCTCTCCCTTATTGACAATCTTATACTCTTCACGGTTAATGACAATAGAACCCACTTTGGTGATATCCTCTGAGACTTCATCCTCGCTCTTAAGCCTCCGCAGCAGCGCCTTCACCTTGCTGACCAAAACCTTGGGCTTTATAGGTTTTGTAATATAATCATCCGCCCCGGCATCAAACCCGGCTACCTGTGAATAATCCTCCCCTCTGGCCGTCAAAAAAGTAATCAATACATTTTCCTGACCTTTGGTGTTCCTTAAAATTTCACAGGCTTCTATGCCGTCCATTTCGGGCATCATCACATCCAAAATAATAAGGTGTGGATTTTTTTTCTTCGCCTTAGAGATAGCCTCTACTCCATTTTTTGCTGTGTAGACCTCATAGCCCTCTGCGGAAAGGTTATAACTGACGATCTCCAGAATATCGGGCTCATCGTCTACCAGAAGTATCCTAATTTCACTTTTTTTCATTGGTACTCTAATTGGTTATATACCTCAAAAGTAAAGATAATACTTCTAAGGGAATTCCAGTTAACATTCATTTAATACCATAACCTTTAGATAACACTAACAAAATAAAGGTTTAACCTGTGGGTAACAACAACATTACAATATGGAAGTTTCTTTGCGGCAACTTTTAGAACATGAATTAATGAGATTACTAGTATTGAGTTTTTGCTTGCTTTTTGTACTTCAGATGAGTGCACAAGAAACTACAGGAAGAATTGTAGGAACCTTGACAGACAAAGAATTAAACAATGAACCGTTACCATTTGCCAATATATTAATAAAAGGATCCACTAAAGGGACCACTTCAGATTTTGATGGTCTTTATGAATTGACCAACATACAACCGGGCACATATTCCTTATCTTTTAGTTATTTAGGTTATGAAACCATAGAAATACCCAATGTAGAAGTTGTTGCAGGACAAGCAACAACCATTGATATGCCTATGGGTGCCAGCGAGGGGGTTACTTTGGACGAGGTAGTTGTTACCGTATCCGCAAAGAAAGATTCCGAGACAGCACTTTTATTGGAACAAAAGAAAGCAGTTGAAATGAAAACTTCGATCGGAGCCCAGGAACTGGCAAGAAAAGGAGTTTCCGATGCTGCAGGTGCCGTTGCACAAATCTCTGGTATTTCCAAACAAGAAGGGAGTAACAATGTTTATGTTCGTGGATTGGGCGACAGGTATTTGAGCACTACCATGAACGGGTTGTCATTGCCTTCCAACAATATCAATAATAAGAATATTGATCTCAATCTCTTTGCATCGGATATCATTGAGAGCGTAGGAGTCAGCAAGGCTTATTCCAGTAAATTTTACGGGGATTTTTCTGCTGGTAACGTAGATATCTCTTCAAAAGAATATACTGGAACCGGCTTTTTTGATGCTTCTGTAAGCACTGGGGTCAACTCTAGGGCCATGGGAGAAAATTTTGTAAAAAATGAAGGAACAGGATATTTCGGATTTTACAATCGTTATAAGCACAATCCCTTTGCAGTATTACTGTCACACGGTGTAGACCCAGTACAGAATTCCAAATTGGCACCTATCAATACGGGAGTATCCATTTCATTTGGAAAATCTTATCGTGTATTCGGAGAAGATTCTGAATCTTTATTGAGCTTCTTTGGACACGCTTCCTTTGATTCCAAATACAGGTATTTTGAAGGAAGTCAGGCAAATTACGGTACCAACCTGGATGTTTTGTTCCCAACAGTGGAGCGATATTCCCAAGCCACTACCTCAACAGCTTTGGCCAATGTTACCTTCAAAATTGACAATAACAACAAATTAAAATTCAACTCCCTGGCCATTAATAGTTCCAGCGATGAGGTGGGTTACTATGGTACCAACGGGCAAGGATTTAGTCAAGACCTGAACTCGGACAAAGGATACTTCCAATTAAATTCACAATTTAATCAGGACCTTATCCTGGTCAATCAACTTACAGGGGAGCATACCTTTAACGAGAAGCTCGCTTTGGATTATGGTGTGGGATACAATAAGGTTTTCGCCTATGAACCAGACCGCAAAAGAATTACCTTGAACAATTATGACCTTTTGTTCGACAATGATCCCAACACCTCTCCAGATTTTGGACAGCAGAACAATTTTAACAACCAACGATATTTCCAAAATATCGAGGATGATGAATTAAACAGTAGAATAAACCTTTCCTATCAAGTCACTCCAGCGACCAAATTGAACTTTGGATACAACGGAAGAACAAAGGAAAGAGCATTTGATAACCAACGTTACGGTTACAAGAACATTAGTGATAGTTTTCAGATTACCGATGTAAATAACCTGAACAACATCTTCAATCTTGAAAATTTCGTTCTTGGTCTTGAAAATAATGGCGAAGGCTACCAAACCCACGTCTTTAGACCTCTGAATCCTAACACTGGTTTATCACAAACTAGTTCTCCTGGTGACCTGGAAAACACCTATACCGGTAAATTGGATGTATATGCTGGGTATGTATCTGCAGAATTTAATGTAAACGACAAATGGCTCATTATTCCAGGAATACGTGTAGAGTCTTTCAACCAAAGTATTGCCTATGATGTGATCAACCTTAGGCCTGACCTCAATCCTGGTTCCAATGAAGTAAACGAATCCATTTATTTACCAAACTTGAATATAAAATATGCGGTAAATGAAGACCAGAACATCAGGTTTTCGGCTAGCCAAACTGTTTCTTTCCCTGAATTTAAGGAAATGGCACCTTTTGTTTATGAAGGCGTCACACAGAGAATTGGGGGTAACCCGGATGTATTGGGAAGACAAGATATTGCCACCATCAATTACAACAATGTTAATGATGTTTCCTATTCAAATATTTTTAACCTTGATCTTAAATACGAATGGTTCTTCAGTAGAAACGAAATCCTTTCCATTGGTGGTTTTGCCAAACAAATACAAGATCCTATCAACTTAGTTGTGGCCAATGATGCAACAGGAACACAACGTTACTTTAGAACTGGTGAGAAAGCGGATGTTTTTGGTGCTGAATTGGAATTGCGCAAAAACATCTTCATGAACGAACAGGAGCAACCAGAGCTTACCTTCGGATTGAACCTATCTTACATACACACCAAACAAGACCTCTATGATGAAATTAGTGGTGCTTACAGTACTACCTTCAACAGGGACAGTGATGAATTGCAGGGATCTTCTCCGTTGATCGCCAATGCAGACATCAATTGGAGTCCAACTTTTGGAGAATACAAACCGGTAATCAACTTGGTAGGAAACTATTTTTCTGATAGAATTTTCGCCTTAGGATCAGGACAATTAGGCAACATTATTGAAAAAGGCATACCTACATTGGATCTAGTTTGGAAAAACAATTTTGGAGAACATTTGGAAGTCAACCTAAACGCAAAGAACATCCTGGACCCAACCTTTGAAATCAACAGAGAAATTGGCAACGGCGAAAGGATCATCCTGCAAGACTTTAAACGTGGGGTAGACCTAGGTGTTTCTGTAAAATATTCCTTTTAAACCTTATAATTCATAATATTTAAACTTAAAACTGAACAAAATGAAAACGAAATTATTTTTAAGCATTACCCTACTTACTGCCATGCTTATGTCCTGTGCAGAGGATAATACATCAGATATTATTATCAATTATCCCAATAACGGCGGAGGAACTCCTACTAATTCAGAGGCTATCCTTTTGAGTGGCAGTTATACCACTGACCTTACTCTGGACAGTAACAATACGTACATCCTCAACGGTCCTATGATCATGGAATCTGGAACCACACTTACCATTCCTGCGGGAATGACCATAAAAGCTTCTGCCACAGGCTCTGACGTATATTTGGCTATTGCACAAGGCGCTAAAATAATTGCCAATGGTACGCAAAATGCTCCTATTGTCTTTACTTCCGCTGCTGAAAACCCTAAAGCGGGTGATTGGGGAGGTTTGATCCTTTTAGGGAGAGCTCCAGTAAACTCTGTTTCAGGAACAGCTACTTCTACTTCTGAAATTGCAGGTTTACCTTATGGTGGTACAAATGCTGCGGACAATTCAGGATCTTTAAGATATGTTAGGGTTCAATACTCCGGAGGTTCTGCGGACGGGCAATCTGAAAACAACGGTTTCTCTTTTTACGGAGTTGGAAGCGGTACTGTAGTTGAATATGTGCAAATGTATGAAGGTAAAGATGACGGATTTGAATTCTTTGGTGGTACCGTAAATGCTAAATTCGTTTCTATCCTAAATGCACAGGACGATTCCTTGGATTGGACTGAAGGTTGGTCCGGTACCATAACCAATATCTATATTGAGCACAACGGTGTTGCGTGGGATAAGGCCATAGAAGCTGATGGCTATAATACTGATATTGGAAACAACTCAAGTCCTTTAACTTGGTCTTCACCAACAATCACCAACATGACCATCAATGGAAAAGGCGCTGCCAACACCATACAGGATGGAACTTCAGTAAGTCTTGGAAGCTATGAAGCTATAAGGCTAAGAGCAGGAACACAGGGTATTTTCAATAATATTGAAATCAATGGCTTTGGAGAGGCATTTGACCTGGATGGCGATGCAAATGCCAATCCAACTGGGGACCATGTCGCTAATGGATTTTTAAGAGTGAACAACGTTACATTTAATGATGTTACCACGAAGTTCAAGAATGATACTGGTGTCGCGTTTACAGAAAGTGATTTTATCACGGGGGATGGTACCGGTACAGGAACAAACTATTCTTCTTGGAGTACAGGTTGGACATTGAGCAACTAAACAAAAAATAACATATATTCTACAAAAGCACCTCTTGCAGGGGTGCTTTTTGCATTTCATCGATTATTTTTGAATTTTACCCAAGACTATCGTCCTTTCGGCCGGCAAAATTACTACCTTTAATCTATATCCCCTTAAATGAAGCAACTTTACTTAATTCTACTTTTTTTTATTTCAACAATGGCCTTCAGCCAGCAGCAAACCAGCGCCGGTGAAATAGAGGGACTTAGCTTATATCCAAACCCAGTAACCAATGGGAAAGTTTTTATTAAAACCAAGGATAACGCTCCAAAGAAAATCATGATTTTTGATGTTTTCGGTGGAAATTTATTGGAAACTACCATTTTGGGCACAGAACTGAATCTGACCAATATTGATGCTGGTGTGTATATGATCCGAATCTTTGAAAAAGACAAAGTCGCCACTCGCAAACTGATCGTGAAATAACATCGTCTCCATTCTACATCCCTATCCTTCAAAGTGTTATAAGTCTGCTTTTTAGGACTTTAACCGACCTCCAAAAGTTAAAACATAGCCTTCACCTACAAAATTTGGTGTTTCACAACAAATAGTATCCGAAAGTATTCTCTTTGACTACATTTACATTGATCATCCCAAATAGGCGTGTATGAAAAGATTTTACCTGACCATATTATTAACCTTTAGCTTTTTGCTATCAGCCCAGGAAATGGTAGATATTAACACTCCCAAGAGTGCAGAAATAAGTGGATTTAAATTATATCCCAATCCTTCCTTTGACGATGTGGTCTATGTGACCACCAAGCTGAACGATACCAAGGACATAGTTGTATATGACGTTTTTGGAGCTGTGGTCCTGAAGGACAGAATTGCTACCAATTCCCTGAATATAGCCCGTTTGATCCCAGGAGTCTATGTGCTTCAGATTACGGAAAGGAACCAGACCATGACCAGAAAATTGGTCGTAAAATAAACTACCCCATGTAACTTAATCCATCAAGCTCCTCCAAAAGGGGCTTTTTTTGTTTTACACCAACAAAGGTATCCTTACTTTTGTCCTTTCATAACTGAACATGGACTTCCGTAGCATATTTGAAATAAAAAATTCAGACGAATTTCAGGCCAAAGCGCTGGAAGTCTTTAGGTATCAATACCAGAACAATACTGTATATCGCAAGTTTTGCTCCCTTTTGGGCAAAGACCATGACAAGGTAACCCACATAAAGGATATTCCCTTTTTGCCCATAGATTTTTTTAAATCCAAAAAAATAGTGTCTGCATCCCAGACACCCACAACCGTATTTACAAGTAGTGGAACCACGGGAAGTGTCACCAGCAAACATTATGTACTGGACAACGCCATCTATGAACAAAGTTACCTCAGTGCCTTTGAGCTCTTTTATGGGGATGTGTCCAATTATTGTGTCTTGGCCCTTTTGCCCTCCTATTTGGAACGCCAGGGTTCTTCCCTGATCTATATGGTAGATGACCTCATCAAAAAAAGTCATCATCCGGAAAGCGGTTTTTATTTGAACGATTTTGACCTGCTCCAGAAAAAATTACTGGCCTTGGAGAATAAGGGCACCAAAATATTACTCATTGGAGTCTCCTTTGCCCTCTTGGATATGGTAGAGCAACACTCCCTGCATTTGAAGCATACCACCATCATGGAAACTGGGGGTATGAAAGGCCGCAGAAAAGAAATGATCAGGGAAGAACTCCATGCCGTACTAAAGAAAGGGTTTGGGGTACCACACATTCATTCCGAATATGGAATGACCGAACTTCTCTCCCAGGGCTACTCCAAAGGGGACGGTATCTTTAATACCCCCCCATGGATGAAAATTTTGATCAGGGACCCAGAAGACCCCTTGACCTACCTGTCATCTGGCAAAACGGGTGGTATAAACGTTATTGATCTCGCCAACGTACACTCCTGCTCCTTTCTTGCCACCCAGGATTTGGGGAAGGTATATCCCGATGATAGTTTTGAAGTTTTGGGCCGTTTTGACAACGCTGATATCAGAGGGTGCAATTTGATGGTACTATAGGTTTTTTGAAAACAAACCAACTATAAACAATTGACAGCCAATTGTGTATAAAAATCACCTTTCTCAAGATAAATTTAATAACTTAAGAGCTCAGAGCCTTAAATATGGTTTCATCTTCGCTCCAAATCTTATCTACCTAATTGAACACTTAGGTCTAAACTTCGATTTTTTATATCATTATACCCTCTTGTGATTTGGTTTTATGAATCAACTAAAACACCTCATCATGAAACGAAAAGATTTTATCAAGCAGGGGATGCTGGTAGGGGCCACCGCCTTTAGCTTACCGGCCCTTGGCCACTCCCTGGGCAAAAAACCTTCAGAGAGCCCCTTGGATCCCAAGATCATCAGGAATAATGAAGGCAAGACCATCAATGTCCTTGGCGATGTTCAAACATTCAAATTAACAGGAAAGGACACCAACGGACTTTTTACCCTCATTGAAGAGTACAACACCCCGGGAACTGCAATACCACCCCATGTCCATACCAAGGAAGACGAAATTTTCAAGGTACTGGAAGGGGAGCTGGAACTTACGGTAGGGGACAAAACTACTATTTTGAAAGCTGGAGATCTGGCCTTTGGCCCAAGAAATATACCACACTCCTGGAAGGTAGTAGGCAACACCAATGCGAAAGTAATATTAAGCGTATTTCCCGCTGGGATAGAACATATGTTTGAAGAATTGGGTGCCTTGCCCCCGGGACCACCGGATATGGAAAAAGTAATGGAAATCTGTGCCCGCCAAGGTATTTCGTTTATCCAATAAATACCAATCCATAAAAAACGGGTATGAACCGTTGTTCCATACCCGTTTATCTGTTATAAAGGTTTTAAATCTAGTTGACTACCAGTACAAAATAATTCTTTTTGCCTCGCTGTAGCAACACATACTTTCCATTGATAAGATCTGAGGCAGTAATGGTATAGTCTTCCTTTACCTTTTCCTTGTTCACAGAAATGGAGTTTTGCTTCAATTCCCGTCTAGCCTCTCCATTGGATCCCAAAAATCCTGTTTTGGCCGCCAATGCCCCGATCATATCCAATCCCTTCTCTATATCCGCTACCGCTACCTCAGCCTGTGGCACACCTTCAAAAACATCCAGGAAAGTCTTCTCATTCAATCCTTTCAAATCTGCAGAGGTAGATTTTCCAAATAATATTTCACTGGCCTTAATGGCATTGTCCAGATCCTCTTGGGAATGGACCATGACCGTAATTTCCTCGGCCAATCTTTTTTGAAGTACCCTAAGGTGGGGCGCCTCTTTATGCTCCTTTGCCAAGGTTTCGATCTCCGCTTTGGTCAAGAAAGTAAATATCTTGATATATTTCTCGGCATCCTCGTCGGAGGTGTTCAACCAATATTGGTAAAATTTATAAGGGGATGTTCTGTTCGCATCCAGCCAGATATTTCCCCCTTCGGTCTTACCGAATTTTGTTCCGTCCGCTTTTGTGATCAAGGGACAGGTCAAGGCATACCCCTTTCCTCCTGCTATTCTACGGATCATTTCGGTCCCAGTGGTAATATTCCCCCATTGGTCACTACCTCCCATCTGCAGGGAACAATTGTGTTTTTGGTACAGGTGAAGGAAATCATATCCCTGCACCAGTTGGTAGGTAAACTCCGTAAAGGACATACCTTCCTTGGCTTCGGCCGAAAGTCGTTTTTTGACCGAATCCTTGGCCATCATATAGTTCACTGTGATATGCTTACCCACATCCCTGATAAAATCCAAGAATGAGAAGTCTTTCATCCAATCGTAATTGTTCACCAAGATAGCTGCGTTGTCGGCATCGCTTTTAAAATCCAGAAAACGTGACAATTGTTCTTTTATGGCATTCTGATTGTGCCGCAAGGTATTCTCGTCCAATAAATTTCGTTCCGCAGACTTCCCCGACGGGTCTCCTATCATCCCAGTGGCTCCACCTACCAGCGCAAAAGGCTTATGGCCGGCCAATTGAAAGTGGCGCAATAGCATCACACTAACCAAGTGACCGATATGTAAGGAATCGGCTGTTGGGTCAATTCCAACATAGGCAGATTGCATTCCGCTCAACAAATGTTCCTCGGTTCCGGGCATTACATCGTGCAACATTCCCCTCCATTTTATTTCCTCTATAAAATTTGAAGCCATGCGTGTCAATATTTTTTAACAATAGCTGCAAATATAAAGGGTATCACTGTCTTTTAGTACTTATTATCTCCAAAAATTAGGCTTCTGTGCAAAATGTCGTTCCCCGATCTTATCGAATCCCACCACATTTATTATCGCTGCAAGAAATCCAACGCTTTATGGAATATTGCCTAAATTTGGAACATGATTTTAGTAACAGGAGGAACGGGCTTGGTGGGATCCCATCTACTGCTCAAATTAATGGAACAGGGCTTACAGGTACGGGCGATCCATCGGGCGGAAAGCGATCTTTTTAAGGTGGAAAGAATCTTCTCATACTACTCGGACCAAGCCTCCACATTGTTCAAAAAAATTGAGTGGATGGTGGCCGACATCAACAATATCCCTCAATTGGAAAAAGCTTTTGAAGGCGTGCGACAAGTCTACCATTGCGCAGCCCTGATTTCTTTCGACCCCAATGATTATGAGCAATTGCACAAAGTCAACGTGGAGGGGACGGCCAATATTGTCAACCTATGCACCGCCAACCCGATTGTAAAATTGTGCTATGTCAGCTCTATTGCTGCCATAGGAAAAAGCAATGGCGAACAAAAAGCTACGGAAGAAAACGAATGGTCTCATCCCCATGCGAGTGTCTATGCCATTTCCAAGACCGCTGCCGAACTGGAGGTCTGGAGAGGGTCACAGGAAAATGTTCCCGTGGTAGTGATCAATCCCGGGATCATACTGGGTCCAGGCTTTTGGGATTCGGGAAGTGGTCAATTGTTCCACAGGGCCCATAGGTCACCTAGTTATTTTCCGCCGGGAGGAACCGGTTTTGTAGCTATTGCCGATGTGGTGGATATCATGACTACCCTGATGGAATCGGATATAAAAAATGAACGCTTTATAGTTATCTCGGAAAATTTGACCTATCGGGAAATCCTACAAAAACTGACCTTAGCGATGGAAAAAGATCCCCCTAAAAAACAGATTCCTTATTGGGCCTTGGACATACTAATGCCTCTGGATTGGTTTTGGTGCCTGGTCACCGGAAATAAAAGACAGTTGACAAGTGCTACCGTCTTTTCATTAAAGAACAGGGAGATTTATTCCAATGATAAATTGATCGACCGTTTGGACTATAACTTTGAACCCTTGGACAGGACCATTGCATTCTCCACAAAAAAGTTTATGGAAGAGAATCCGCTTTGATCACCTTTAAATCTTTCTTGGTCTTGGCCGGTCCTTTTTGCGCCTTTTCGCGGGCCTCTTTAATACTGTCGGCCTTTATTTTTCGAGCCTCCTCCATTTTTTTCTGTACCGATTCCAGTCTTTTATCTACTGCGGTATGAATAGCTGCATAATCTGCCGGGATGGAAGCATAGTAAAGGTTGGATTCCACAAACTGGGTACTATCTATACTGTATTTGGCATAGATATAGTCCATGGTTTCTATCTTGTTCTTGACCAATATTTCCGAACTCGTATTCTTCGCTGCGGTAAGTATGGCAAGATCATAAAGGATGTCGGCCATTTTTTCCTTGGAGATCAATTGCTCCGGTTCTTGCACAAGCTTTTCCCCACAGGAGATCAAGACTATACAACAAATAAACAATAACGCTTTTTTCATCATTACCTATCAAAGGTTAATCGCTGTGCATTTTTTATCTCTGAAAAATTCCCTTGGTCATACGCCAGATGACCATTTACAAAGGTATGGGTTATTTGGGATCTAAAAGTTTCCCCTTCAAATGGAGACCACCCACATTTATAGGCGATATTCTCTTTGTTCACTTGCCAAGGGTTGTTTGTGTCCACGGCAACAAGATCGGCAAAATAGCCTTCCCTTAGGAAGCCCCTTTTTTTCAATTGGAACAATTTTGCGGGGTTATGGCACATCTTTTCCACCATTTTTTCCAAGGAAATCCTTCCATTGTGGTAATTTTCCAACATGGCCGGAAGGGCATGCTGTACTAGGGGTCCTCCGGAGGGCGCATTGGTATACACATTATCCTTTTCCTCCATGGTATGTGGCGCATGATCTGTGGCAACCACATCTATCCTATCGTCCAAAAGTGCTTTCCATAATTGGTCCCTATCCTGTGCTGTTTTAACTGCCGGATTCCATTTGATCAAGGATCCTTTTGTATCGTAATCACTGTCCGAGAACCAAAGGTGGTGAATGCAGACCTCTGCCGTAATTTTCTTTTGTTCCAGTGGAATATCATTGCGGAAAAGCGCGGTTTCTATGCCTGTTGACAAATGAAAAACATGCAATCTTGCACCGGTTTCCTTCGCCAAATTAATGGCTTTTGATGAGGATAGGTAACAGGCCTCAGCACTTCGTATGATAGGATGGTACTTCATGGGAATATTATCCCCGTATTCCTCCTTGAAGCGGGCCATGTTTGCCCTAATGGTACCCTCGTCCTCACAATGGGCCGAGATGACCATCTCTGTATTTTTAAATATTTTCTCCAACACCAGCTCATTGTCCACCAGCATATTCCCTGTGGACGAGCCCAAGAACAATTTTACGCCCGAACAGGCATTTCTGTCGAGCCTTTTTAGTTCCTCCAGATTATCATTGGTTCCCCCGAACAAAAAGGAATAGTTGGCATAGGCCGAGTTGGCCGCGGTGGCAAATTTCTTTTCCAGTTCCGCTATGGTCGTTGTCTGCGGATTTGTATTGGGCTGTTCCATAAAGGAGGTTATCCCCCCTGCTACGGCAGCCCTACTCTCCGTTGCTATATTCCCTTTATGGGTCAGCCCGGGCTCCCTGAAATGCACTTGGTCATCAATAACACCCGGCAAGAGGTATTTCCCCTGTAAATCGATTACGCGGGCGTTGGCGTCGCTAATGTTTTTATCAATTCTTGAGATGATCTGGTCTTCCAATAACATATCACCCTCCATGATGGTATTTTCGTTCACCATCCTTGCATTCTTTAATAATGTCTTTCCCATACTAAAACTTATGTCGTTGAAATATACTGCTCAGCTTCATCTTTAGAACCCCAAAAATGGCCTCCCCTACTATAGACGAACTCATTTTTGATTTTCCCTTGATCCTGTCCGTAAAAATAATGGATATCTCCTCTATTTTGAACTTTTTGAGGTACGCCCTAAATTTCATTTCGATCTGAAAGGCATAACCCACAAACTTTACCGCATCCAAATCAATGGTTTCCAAAACCTTTCGCCTATAGCAGACAAACCCGGCGGTTGGATCGTGCACTTTCATCCCCGTGATCAGTTTCACATAGAATGATGCCCCGTAGGACAACAGCATCCTGTACAAAGGCCAGTTCACCACGTTTACCCCTTTTTTATAGCGGGATCCCACAACCACATCGGCCCCATTGACACATGCCCTGTATAGCCTAGGCAGGTCATCTGGACGGTGTGAAAAATCGGCGTCCATCTCAAAAATAAAATCGTATTTATGGGCTATTGCCCACTTAAAACCATGGATATATGCCGTTCCCAAGCCTGATTTCTCTTTGCGAACCTCCAAAAAAAGTCGGTCTGGAAACTGCTGTTGCAGCTCCCTTACCTTGTCAGCCGTGCCATCGGGAGAACTATCATCCACAATTAATACGTGAAATTTCTTTTCGAGCGCAAAAACTGCTTTTATAATCGCCTCAATGTTCTCTATTTCATTGAAGGTAGGAATGATAACTAAACTGTCTTCCATTAATTACGGTGATTTGGACAAAAATAGTATTTTAAACCCTCTAAAGAAATCCCTGATGTGATTTATGATATTTTTAAATCAAGCGGACACAGTAATAATTCGTAATTTTGGACCGTTTAAAAATTGGAATGATACCGAAACTACCTAAAATCCTTCTCTATTTATTGATTGCTCTTTTTGCCCTGAACATGGTGCAGAGCTACTTTACGGAACTCATTTTTGATGAGGCCTATTACTGGTACTATGCCCAGAATATGGCTTGGGGCTATTTTGACCACCCCCCCATGGTAGCCCTGATGATTTCATTGAGCAGTATCTTTTTTGATGGCGAACTTGGCGTGCGCTTTGTAAGCTGTATCCTGTCCGTGACTACATTTTTGGTTTTATGGCAATTGATAGACCATCCGAAAAAAGAACGGTACGGGCTTCATTTTTTTGTGCTGGTATTTTCCATGACGCTGATCAATGCCTATGGATTTTTCACCTTGCCGGATACGCCCTTTCTTTTCTTTACTGCCCTGTTCCTACTGCTGTACAAAAAATTTATTGCCAGGCCATCGGCGATACTTGCCCTGGGGCTTGGGGTGGTCATGGCGGCCCTGATGTACAGTAAATACCATGCCGTACTGGTGATTTTGTTTACATTGCTCTCCAATATAAAGCTGGTGCTGAATAAATACGCATGGCTTTCTGTTGCCACAGCCCTTCTATGCTATACCCCGCATTTTATATGGTTGTTCGAAAACGACTTTGTATCCATAAAGTACCACCTTTACGAACGACCGAATAGGGCTTATGAGTTCAGTGATTTTACACTGGGCTATTTTATCAATCTGGTGGCCTTATTTGGTTTTACCTTCCCTTGGATCTATAAGTCCCTTTTTAAAACAGGGGCAAAGGACCAATTTACCAAGGCGCTTTTGTATTTGACCTATGGGGTCTTGATATTCTTTTTTGTTTCAAGTTTTAACAGAAGGATACAGACCCAATGGATCATCGTCATATCTATCCCTATGGCCATTATGGCCTTCCATTATCTTTTGGAAAACGAGAATGCCAAAAAGTGGATCTACAGAATGGGCTTGGCCAATATTGCAATTCTCCTTTTTTTAAGGGTAGGGTTGATCTATGAGCCCCTATTTCCTGTGGTTTACGAAACCCATGGCAATACCCGTTGGGTGGGGGATATTAAATCGCGAATTGGGGATATGCCGGTAGTTTTTGAAAACTCTTACCGGACCGCCCCCATGTATGCCTTTTATTCAGGTAGCCCCACTTACTCCCTCAATAATATCATGTACCGCCAGAACCAATATACCATAGACGACTCTGAATCCAAGGTGCAGCACCAAAAAATACTTTATGTGTCCAACTACGCCAACAGTGGCGATATCACTTTGGCATGGCCCGATGGCACGGAGTTTCACGGAAGCTATATCGACAATTTTGAATCATTCCGCAAATTGAGGTGTTATGTAGCCGAAGAAAACATTAACCTAAAGAAAGGGAAGAAGCTTACCTTACAGGTTTACAATCCGTATGAGACCAACATTGCATTGGAAAAAATAAAGTTTGGGGTTGCCTACCTCAACGATTACAAACAAGTCAAGGAAATTATACCTTTGCAAGCAATACCACAACGTGAGGAAACGACTTATTTAAAGGCACGGGATACCACAAAATTCTCCTTTACGTTGCCCATGCCCAAGATGGAGGACCCAGGTTTTTTCAAAATAAGCATCTCTGAAAACGGACTTTATATGGGAATTAATGGGGATAATATTAAATTAGATTAATGGAACCTACACTTCGACTCATAGACACGGCAGATTGGATCACCATGGTCCTTTTGACCAGTTTGTTTTTTGTGGTGATCGGCAAGAGTTTTTTTTACAATCGGTTCATGAATTTTATCATTCTCCCCTTCAACAACAAGTACATTATCATGTTCAACAAGAAGGATAGACTGATCAATTGGTTCCATATCTTTCTGACCATATTCCAACTCTTTAATTTTGCACTTTTTATTTATCTGGCCAGAAGAATTGTCTTTCAGTTAGACAACAGCGCCTATCCCTTTATCTATGTTCTGATCTTAGGGCTTTTGGGACTATTCTTACTGATCAAGGTGATCCTGCAGCTCCTCAATGCCTTTATTTTCAATATTACATCGACTATTAGCGAATTGATCTTCAAAAAATTGACCTATCTCAATTACAGTGGAATTGTCATGTTTCTTGCCAATGTTATTTTGACATATGCCTTAAAAGATTCTAAAACTGTTGTTTATGTAAGTTTTGGCCTCATATTGCTTATAAATTTGATAGGATGGGTCAACGTAATAAGAAATCATCAATTTTACATTACCAGTAACATTTTCTATTTTATTTTGTACCTTTGCGCTCTCGAAATTGCACCTTTTGTGATAATTGGAAGCTACCTTAAAGACTGACGCTTATGAAAGTAAAGACGATTTTGGTTTCGCAGCCAGAACCGAAAATGGAGAACTCCCCATATTCACGACTCATTGAAAAAGAGAAGGTAAAGGTCGATTTTAGACCATTTATCCACGTGGAAGGAGTTGACGCTAAGAATGTTAGGCAGCAGAAAATTGATTTGAACAATTTTACTGCCATCATCCTTACCAGTAGAAATTCCGTAGATCACTTTTTCAGGATAGCCGATGAAATGCGTTTCAAGGTTCCTGACACTATGAAGTATTTTTGCCAATCCGAAGCCGTAGCTTATTATCTACAAAAATATGTGGTTTACAGGAAACGTAAGATTTATGTTGGCAAAATGAATTTTGTTGACCTTACCCCATTGTTGAAAAAATACAAAAACGAAAAATTCTTGCTTCCATCCTCTGATGTTTTGAAACCTATTGTTCCAGAACTGATGAACAATATGGAACTGAATTGGACCAGGGGTATATTCTACAAAACTGTGATCAGCGATCTTTCCGATCTTAGAGACGTTTATTATGACATTTTGGTTTTCTTTAGCCCTTCCGGGATTGAGTCGCTCTTAAAGAATTTTCCAGATTTCAAACAAAACGAGACTAGAATTGCGGTTTTTGGAAACTCAACCATAAACGCAGCTACCCTAGCAGGTCTTCGCATAGACATCAAGGCACCAACGCCAGAGACACCCTCTATGACCATGGCCTTGCAGAAGTACATTACTACCATGAACAAAAAATAAAAAAAAAGCCTCTTTTCAGAGGCTTTTTTTATTAGAATGCATATCGTTGTGGACCACCCCGCCTGATCTCCTCATTGGCGTAGGCCTCAAATTTTTTGAAGTTTTCCCTAAAGGCATTGGACAATTTGAAAGCTGTTTTATAATAGGCCTCATCATTGTTCCAAGTAGCCCTAGGACTCAATACCGATGTTGGTACTCCTGGACATTCCCTAGGTTGCGCTACACCGAAAACGGAATGAATGTGGTATTTATCATAACTGTACATACCCAGATCCCCATTAAGGGCGGCTTGTATCATTGCGCGGGTATATTTCAATTTCATACGGGTTCCAACACCGTAGGGACCTCCGGTCCATCCTGTATTTACCAACCAAACGTTTACTCCGGACTCCTGCATTTTTTTGCTCAGCATCTCGGCATATTTAGCCGGGTGCAATGGCATAAAGGGCGCTCCGAAACAAGCGGAAAAAGAAGGGATCGGCTCTACAACGCCAGCCTCGGTACCGGCCACTTTAGCAGTGTAGCCAGACATAAAGTGATAAGCAGCCTGACTTGGTGTTAATTTTGAAATTGGAGGCAGCACCCCAAAGGCATCCGCAGTTAAAAAGAATATATTTTTAGGATTCTGACCAATAGATGGCTCCTGAATATTGTCAATATGGTAAATAGGGTAGCTTACGCGGGTATTTTGGGTAATGGAAATATCGGCAAAATCGACTTCCCCCTTACTGTCCATCACCACATTCTCCAATAAGGCTCCTTTTTTAATAGCCCTAAAGATATCCGGTTCATTTTCTTCCGAAAGGTTGATGACCTTGGCATAGCACCCACCCTCAAAGTTGAAGACCGTGTTTTCCGCAGTCCAACCGTGCTCGTCATCCCCAATAAGTTTTCTGTTGGGGTCTGCGGACAAGGTGGTCTTACCGGTTCCGGACAATCCAAAGAATATAGCGGTATCCCCATCCTTACCCACATTGGCAGAACAATGCATCGGCATGGTGTTCTTCTGTACGGGCAGAATAAAGTTCAACGCAGAGAATATTCCTTTTTTTATCTCTCCGGTATATCCAGTGCCACCGATCAACGCAATTTTTCTGGTAAAGTTCAAAATGGCAAAATTATGTTGCCGCGTTCCATCCACCTCAGCATCTGCCATAAAACCTGGCGCATTGATCACCGTCCACTCCGGAGTAAAACCTTTGAGATCCTTATCATCCGGCCTAAGAAACATATTATAGGCAAACAGACTGGACCAAGGATATTCTGCAATGACCCTGATATTGGTTCTGTAATCCGTATCTGCACAGGCATAGCAGTCCCGAACGTAAAGTTCTTTATGGTTCAAATAGGATATGACCTTGTCATAAAGGGCATCGAACTTGGAAGATTCGAAAGGGATATTAATATTCCCCCACCATATCTTGTCCTCGGTGATAGCATCTTTTACAATAAACCGGTCCATGGGGGACCTTCCGGTAAATTCTCCGGTATGTATTGCCAGGGCCCCTGAGGAAGCCTCTTTTCCCATACCTCTTTCCAAGGTAATGGCATGAAGTTTTGAAGGGGATAATTGATAGTAAATGTGATCACTCTCAATCCCATAATCTTTTAACGAAATCGATTTCGTCAATTGGTCAGAACTATTCATAATTTTGTTAGTTTATAAACTTGTACAAAGCTATAAAAAATAAAAACGAAAGTCCCGCAAATCAACTTTTATTCAACCCCTTTGTCGAAAAATACGAATCCCCAACAAAATCCATCCAAATATTATCAAACTACCCCCTATAGGTGTTAAAAACGCAATTTTTCTGAAGTCAAACGCCGTTAGTTCATTGGTGGCCAGGGTATAGATGGAACCGGAAAATAACAGGACACCAATCAAAACAAGATAGAATATAATTCTTTTGGATCTTTCCGGAAGAAAATTCGTGCTCCCCAAAAACAACATAAACAGGGCGTGGTACATTTGATAGGTTACCCCTGTTGAAAATGTTTCCACACGCTCGGCCGAAACCAACTTTTCCAGTCCATGTGCACCAAATGCCCCCAGTCCCACAGCCGTCATTCCCAAGAGCACCCCGACCCCTAAAATTGTTTTGTTCATAACTTATTTTGGTATTTTTATTATTTTTATAACAATTTGATACTTTAGTATCCATTGAATTTACAAAAGTAAGAAAACAGATGCTGAGAAATATACTTGTGGTCGGAGCTGGAAAATCTACCTCTTATTTATTGGATTATTTATTGGAAAAGGCCGAAGGTGAAAATCTCCATATTACCATTGGGGACCTACATCCAGAACACATAAGCGACGCTGTAAAAAGCCATACACATTGTACTGTGGTGACCTTGGATATCTTCAAGGATGAACAACGCAAAAATGCCATTGAAAAGGCCGATATCGTAATTTCCATGTTACCGGCACGTTTTCATATCAAGGTGGCCGAAGACTGTCTGAAATATGCGAAACATCTTGTGACAGCTTCCTACGTGAGTGATGAGCTTATGAAACTGAACCCGCAGGTAAAGGAAAAGGGCCTGGTTTTTATGAACGAAATTGGCCTAGATCCGGGAATAGACCATATGAGTGCCATGCAGATTATAGACCGCATCAGGGAACAAGGCGGCAAATTGTTATTGTTCGAGTCTTTTTGTGGCGGTCTGGTAGCCCCGGAAAGCGATACCAACCTATGGAACTACAAGTTTACCTGGAATCCTAGAAACGTTGTAGTGGCCGGACAGGGCGGGACGGCCAAATTTATTCAGGAAGGCACCTATAAATATATTCCCTACCACAAATTGTTCAGAAGAACCGAGTTTATGAATATTGAAGGGTACGGGAAGTTTGAGGCTTATGCCAATAGAGATTCCCTTAAATACCGGGAAGTGTATGGCCTAAATGATATTCTTACCCTGTATAGGGGAACCATGAGAAGGGTTGGTTTTTCGAAAGCATGGAATATGTTCGTACAGTTGGGCATGACCGATGACAGCTACACCATTGAGGATTCCGAAGGAATGTCATACCGCGAATTTGTGAATCTATTTTTGCCCTACTCTCCCACCGATACGGTAGAACTAAAACTTAGGCTCTATTTAAAAATAGACCAGGACGATATTATGTGGGACAAGCTATTGGAGTTGAACCTTTTTGATAGCTCCAAAACCATTCCCTTAAAAAATGGCACTCCGGCCGAAATTCTCCAGCATATCCTAGAGGATAGCTGGACCCTTGGCAATGAGGACAAGGATATGATAGTGATGTACCACAAGTTTGGGTATGAAATTGGAGGCGCCAAAAAACAGATAGATAGTAATATGGTAGCACTCGGTGAAAACAGAGTTCACACTGCCATGGCCAAAACAGTTGGACTACCGGTAGCCATGGCCACCTTATTGATCTTGAACAAAAAAATCACTACTCCGGGAGTTCAGATTCCAATAAACAAGGAGGTCTACGAGCCTATTTTGGAGGAATTGAAAAAATACGGCATCCATTTTAAAGAACACGATGTGACCTATTTAGGCTACAATCCGGATTCCATAGCAGGTTAGACTTTTATACTAAATAGTTATATTTACCTATAAATTGAAACCAAAAAATGAAATCTACCGAGGATAATTTAAAAATAGATGGGATCGACAAAAAGATACTACGGTTCTTGATGGCAGATGCCCGTAAACCCATCTTGGAGATCGCAAGACATATCGGCATTTCTGGCGCGGCTATCCACCAACGCCTTCGAAAACTGGAGGCTTCAGGACTTATCGCGGGATCAAAGTTTATTGTAAACCCCAAAGTATTGGGCTATACCACCATGGCGTACATCGGTATTTATTTGGACAAGGCCATGAGCAATCCCTTGGCGGTCAAGGAACTGGAAAAAATTCCAGAAGTATTGGAGTGCCACTATACCACGGGCAATTGGTCCATTCTGATCAAGGTGCTCTGTCGGGACAACGAACATTTAATGCATGTGCTCAATAGGGATATCCAACAAATTGAAGGCGTTTCCAGAACGGAAACCTTCATTTCCTTAAACCAGCAGATCGATAGACAGATAACCATATAAAAAAGGACGCCTTGAAAGCGTCCTTTTTAATTGCGTTTTATTTTATTGCTAATCCCTTCCACCAAGCACTTGAAGCGCCCAATATACCAAGGTAGCCAAAGATCCGATCGCAGCAACCAAATACGTACGAGCAGCCCATTTCAGAGCATCCTCAGAGCCCTTGTATTCATCCTGGCTCAACATATTCTTGTTTTTCAACCATGCCAGGGCCCTATTACTGGCATCGTACTCCACAGGCAAAGTGATAAAACTGAACAAAGTAGCAAAACCCATCATGATCAATCCGGCAACGGCCACCCAATAACCGAAACCTACCCCTGCAGCAGCACCCAACATAATACCTCCGAATACTACCCATGTGGACATCCCGGAAGTAACGCTTACCACTGGCACCAATTTGGAACGCATGGTCAACCATTCATAGGCAGTGGCATGTTGAACCGCGTGCCCAACTTCGTGTGCCGCAACGGCAGCAGCCGATGCATTTCTCTGATTGTATACCCCCTCACTTAGGTTCACGGTTTTATTGGCAGGGTTATAATGGTCTGTCAGCATTCCAGGGGTAGAGATGACCTTTACATCCCTGATCCCATGATCGGCCAACATTTTTTCTGCGATCTCGGCACCGCTCATCCCATTGCGCAGGTGCACTTTGGAATAATGCTTGAATTTATTTTTTAGTTTGCTGCTGACTAACCAGCTCACCAAGGCAATAGCACCCAAAATAATATAGTACATCATCATAATTCTGACTTTTTAGGAGTTAAATATAATAAAGATTCCCTTTCCTCATATCAGGCAAATCCAAATTCATATAATCAAAAACCCCGCCAAATTATGACGGGGTTCCTGGTATGACAAAATGTACTTTCTACACCGTTAAAGCTTGCCAGTTAAAAGCTTCTATAATCTCTCTATAAATCACTTTCCCCTCCACTATATTCAGTCCCTTTTGCAGGGAAAAATCTTGCCTACATGCCTCTTCCCATCCCAAGTTGGCCAATTTTAGGACGTAGGGCAATGTAACATTGGTCAATGCCACTGTAGAAGTGTAGGGAACGGCCCCTGGCATATTGGCAACACAATAATGAACTACATCATCTATGATGAATATAGGATTTTCATGAGTTGTTGGCCTTGTTGTTTCCACACAACCTCCCTGGTCTACCGCCACATCAACAATTACCGTACCTGGGCGCATATCTTTGAGCATGTCCTTGGTAATAAGGTTAGGAGCCTTAGCACCCCTTAACAGCACCCCTCCAATAATAAGGTCATGGTCCTTGATATGTTTTCTGATATTGAATTCATTGGAGAATTCCGTGACCACATGGCTTGGCATTACATCGTTGACATAACGGAGTCTTTTCATGTTGACATCCAAAATGGTAACATGGGCCCCAAGTCCGGCTGCCATTTTAGCAGCTTGTATCCCTACTACCCCGGCTCCAAGTACCAGCACCCTTCCAGGTGCCACTCCGGGAACACCCCCCAAAAGCACACCACGACCTTTTTCTGGTTTCTCCAAGTATTTAGCACCTTGTTGGATAGCCATTCTCCCTGCAACTTCGGACATGGGTGTCAGTAAAGGCAAGGTTCCATCTTCATCCTCTACCGTTTCATAGGCGATGCAAACCCCCTTGCGGTCTATCATGGCCTCAGTAAGCATCTCACTGGATGCAAAATGAAAATAGGTAAAGACAACCTGCCCCTTTTGGATCAGATTATATTCTTCCTTGATAGGCTCCTTTACCTTTACGATCATATCACTCATGGCATACACCTGACCAATGGTATCCAACACAATAGCACCCGCCTGTTGATAATCCGCATTTAAAAATCCACTGCCGTCCCCAGCACCCGATTGCACATAAACAGTATGATTGTTCTTTACCAATTCGAAGACTCCGGCCGGCGTCATGCCCACCCTACTTTCGTTATTCTTAATCTCTTTTGGTACTCCTACTCTCATTTTCTTTGATTTTTAAATCACTAATAGGGAAAAAACAAAGTCTGAAGGCGCAGAACTTTATTTCTCCCCATCAATTATGATTATTAGTATTTCAAAAATGGAATAAAAAATTAGAATAAAAAAAGAAAATCGTCGAAATAAGGGGATGTGTAGCTAAAAATTACAAATTAATTTAATTTGACCCTTAAAATTTAGGGGGTCTTGTGATTAATTAATTGTTTTTTTGAGATTTTAGATAAATTTTATAGGGGTCTACTACTTGTATTTTAATTTCAAAGCAATTACGATCAACACCAATAATCCAGTAATACTATTGGCCAATATAATAGAAAGGCTTTCTATAAAAATCCCATAAACCAACCATAGGGCGACGCCTACAAAAAAACTAAGGTACATGGTCAACGAAATATCCTTGGTAGCTTTTTGGGTCCACGCCTTATATACTTGTGGCACAAAAGAGGCCGTGGTCAAAAAAGCCGCGGCCAATCCTATTATTTCAATTTTATCCACCATAATCTATACTTCAATTGGATCAGTTAAAATGAGCAACCCATTGGAACATAAAACCAATGGGTTGCATTAAATATCTTAAGCAGAATAGTTGGCCCTACAATCCAAACTACCCGACTACGTTAACAATCTTCCCGGGCACCACAATCACCTTCTTGGGCGTGCGACCTTGAAGTTGCTCTTGTGTTTTTTCATGGGCCATGACGGCCGACTCAATATCCGCTGCGGACATATCCGCAGGGAGCTCCATCTTAAATCGCATTTTTCCGTTGAAGGATATTGGATATTCCTTACTGCTTTCCACCAAGTATTTCTCTTCATATGTCGGAAAAGCAACTGTGGCAATAGAGGCTGTATGACCTAATTTACTCCATAGCTCCTCCGCAATGTGGGGCGCATAGGGAGAAACCAAAATAGCCAAGGGCTCCAATATGGATCTACTGCTACATTTTTGGGAAGACAACTCATTCACACAGATCATAAAACTGGAAACAGAAGTATTGAATGAGAAATTCTCAATATCCTCTTCCACCTTTTTAATGGTCTTGTGCAGCGTCTTCAGGTTTTCGGCAGTGGCATCATCATCGGTAACGTGAAACACCCCTTCCTCTCCTGTATGGTACAATCGCCACATTTTTTTCAAAAAGCTGTGAACCCCTGTAATACCTGCCGTATTCCATGGCTTGGATTGCTCCAAGGGCCCTAGGAACATTTCATACAAACGAAGGGAGTCTGCCCCATAGTCCTCACAGATACTATCTGGACTCACCACATTGTACTTGGATTTGGACATTTTTTCAACTTCACGCCCCACCACATAAGCACCGTCTTCCAAAAGGAATTTGGCATCCTTGAATTCGGCATATAGCGGGTGCTCCCTGAACCTTTCCAAATCCAGTTCATCGGAAGGGTTCACCAAGGACACATCTACATGTAATGGTTGCACTGATGTATTTCCTATTAGATTTTTTGACACCAAGGTATTCTCGCCCTCAACCCTATAGATGAACGCACTGGTACCTGTAATCATTCCTTGGTTGATAAGCTTCTTGGCAAATTCGTCTTTGGGGACAATACCCTTATCAAAAAGGAATTTTTGCCAGAAACGAGCGTATAACAAGTGCCCTGTGGCGTGTTCACTGCCTCCTATATAAAGATCCACATCTTGCCAATAATTTATGGCATCCTGTGAAAATATCTCCTGTTCATTGGTGGAATCCATATACCTGTTGAAATAGAAGGAACTTCCCGCCCAACCGGGCATGGTGTTCAATTCCAATGGAAACACGGTTCTGTCGTCAATCATCTTGTTACTGACCACGGTATGCTCTACTGTGTTCCATGCCCAAGTGGTTGCATTGCCCAAGGGCGGCTCCCCAGTTTCCGTTGGCAGGTACTTTTCAACCTCTGGCAGTTGTAGGGGCAGGTATTTGGAGTCTATCATTTGCGGCATACCCTCCACATAGTACACAGGGAAAGGCTCTCCCCAATATCTTTGGCGGCTAAAAACAGCATCGCGCAACCTGTAATTGATCTTGCCCTTACCCTGTTTTAATTTTTCCAATTCGTATATGGCCAGTTTGACCGCCTTTTTATAAGGCAATCCGTTCAGAAAATCGGAGTTGGCAATTACGGTCTTTTCTTTATCGGCGAATGCCTCTTCTGAGATATCGACACCTTCAAAGATATTTGGGATTGGTATCTTAAAATGTTTGGCAAAATCATAATCGCGCTGATCACCACAAGGAACAGACATTACAGCCCCTGTACCATAGCCAGCCAACACATAATCGCCAATCCATACCGGAATGGGTTCTTTGGTGAAAGGATGGGCCGCATAGGCCCCGGTGAATGCCCCGGAAATGGTCTTCACATCGGCCATACGATCCCGTTCCGAACGTTTTGCGGTAGCTTCCACGTAGGCCGCTACTTCTTCTTCCTGTTCCGGAGTCGTTATTTGGGACACCAGTTCGTGTTCTGGAGCCAAAGTCATAAAACTGGCACCGAAAATCGTATCGGGCCTCGTGGTAAAGACCTCTATGGGAAATGACTCCTTCACATCCCCGGAAGGAATGGTATGGAAGGTTACGGAAGCACCTTCCGAACGGCCAATCCAGTTGGTCTGCGAATCTTTTAAAGGCTGGGGCCAGTCTATTTTTTGTAGGTCATCCAACAATCGCTGGGCATATGCGGATATCCTCATACTCCATTGGGTCATCTTTTTTCGGATCACCGTATGTCCCCCCCGTTCCGAAACACCGTTGACAATCTCGTCATTGGCCAGTACAGTTCCCAGTGCAGGGCACCAGTTCACCTCAGTTTCCGCCAAATAGGTCATCCTATATTGTAGGAGTATCTCTTGCTTTTTCTTATTCGGAAAATCCTCCCACTGCTCGGCGGTAAAAGGAATTACGTCCTCATCACATACTGCCTTCACCTGGCTGTTGCCATCTTTTTCAAAAATGGCAACCAACGTATCTATATGCTCCGCTTTATTGGATTCCTGATTGTACCAAGAATTAAAAAGTTGAATAAATATCCATTGGGTCCATTTGTAATAATCCGGATTGGATGTACGCACCTCCCGGCTCCAATCAAAAGAGAAGCCTATCTTGTCCAATTGCTCCCTATACCTTTCAATGTTGGCCGCGGTGGTAATGGCCGGGTGCTGTCCGGTCTGAATAGCATATTGTTCGGCCGGCAAACCAAAAGAATCATACCCCATAGGGTGAAGCACGTTAAATCCTTTATGCCTTTTGTAACGGGCGTAGATATCACTGGCTATATATCCCAAGGGATGCCCCACGTGCAACCCTGCGCCAGATGGATAGGGAAACATGTCCAATACGTAATATTTTGGTTTATCGGAATTGTTTTTAGCTTCAAAGGTGCCCTTTTGGGCCCATTCCCTCTGCCATTTATCCTCTATCTTCCTGAAATCGTAGCTCATATCAAAATATTTCTATAGTCCTGTCGTTTTAAAGTAGCAACAGTATGGTATCTCGGGCAAAAATAAGTTTATTCATTGAAAGGGGAAAAGATATTATCAACTTACAGATTTGAGCGGAAAACAAGTCATGATTTTTCTCTGTAAACTTAACTGACCTAGGCACAATGCGCCCTAGGCCGACTGATAGCATACCACGCTAGTAAATATTAAAAAAGGTGGAAAAAAGAAACTTCCAACGACATATAATACTCTTCCTTTTGGCACTCTTTTGGAGCTCCCTTTTACAGGCCCAATTAGGGTTTTGCCCTGGCAGTAAAGGTGATCCCATTTTTGAGGAAGACTTTGGAACAGGGACCACCAATGGGCCAGCACTACCGGCGGGCACCACCACTTATACCTATACCTCAGGTGCTCCCGATGACGGTTTTTACACCCTTTCCAGCACCACAAATTACTTTAGTTGGCACGACACCCAAGACCATACCCCCAATGACACCGATGGAAAGGCACTTATCATCAATGCCGATATCAATGCCGGGGAATTTTTCCGCTATAGGGTAGATGCCCTTTGTGAGAACACCACGTATGCATTTTCTTCCTGGCTGCTAAACCTCTTGCCGCTTTCCGGATGTTTGAACAATGGGATTCCAGTGAATGTAGATTTTGAAATTTGGGATGACACGGACACCCAGCTCCTGGCGTCAGGAAACACAGGCGATATCATTGGAACCACATCGCCCCGATGGCAACAGTACGGTTTGGTTTTCCAAACCCTAGGTGGACAGACTTCCGTAATTCTCAAAATGATCAACAATGCCCCAGGAGGGTGCGGGAATGATCTCGCCATAGACGATATTGTATTTAGAACCTGTGGAGATCTGGTTGAAATAACAGATCTGCAGAATGAAACCGAGGTTTCTGTATGCGAAGCAGATGCACCTGTAACCATAGATGAATTGAACGCGACACCAGATTTTTCGGTATATAGCACCCATGCTTTTCAATGGCAATCCTCTACTTCCAGTAGCACCTGGGCCGATATTCCGGGCGAAACGAATCCAACCTATTCCCCTGGACCTATTTCGGAATCCACATTTTTTAGGGTTAAAGTAGCCGAAGACCCCATAAATTTGGCCAGTCCCCTATGTAGCTCTGTCTCTGAGGTATTTAAAGTGTTGATAGTCAACACCCCATCTGCACCGACCAGTACAGGGGATGTTATGGCCTGCTCCAACGAACCCAAGCCGCTGGAAGTGACAACACTCTTTGGCATCAAGGTGAATTGGTATGATGCACCAACGGGAGGCAACCTCCTTCTTGCAGATAGCCACACCTATCAACCCACTGAAAACGGCACGTTTTATGCAGAGGCGGAGACTACCGTGGCGGGCTGTATTTCCGACACCAGGACACCGGTTTCCATTTTCTTTTACCAACTGCCGGAAGTAGAGGATGAAACTGTAGCTTTCTGTGAAAACTCCCAGACCACCCTATACGCCAATTATATAGGCACCGATATGGTTACCTACGAATGGAACACCGGGGAAACCACCTCCCAGATCACGGTGGACGCACCGGGCACCTATACCGTAGGAGTGACCAATTCCGATGGATGTACCAAGGTGAAGACCATCACTTTGGAACAAGTGGACGCCCCGGTCATCTCCAATATTGGTTCCGACGAGTTCTCTATCATCGTATCCACATCTGCTCCAGGGGATTTTGAATACTCCCTTGATGGAACTTTTTTTCAGGACAGCCCCGAACTGGAAAATGTACCAGGCGGGAGGTATACCGTTTATGTACGTGAAAAAAATGGCTGCGGAGAAGATTCCAGGCAATATACCCATTTTGTGATCCCTAAATTCTTTACCCCAAATGGCGACTTCGTCAACGACACATTTGATCTAACGGGCATAGAAAATTATGATTCCTCCCAGGTCAATATTTTTGACCGTTATGGGAAACTATTGAAAAACTCCAGAAATACCCAATTCTCTTGGGATGGCACCTTTAACAGTAGGGACTTGCCCTCGGGAGACTATTGGTATGTGATTCAAATTGAGGACACCGTCTTCAAAGGGCATTTTTCCTTGAAAAGATAGCACCCTGATTTGCTTCTATTGCCCACCCTATTAAAATATCCCGGAAAACACCAAGGGTCATTTCATATTCAATTTACTTTATTACTTTTACGTCATGATTTTTCGTTATGAGCAAATCTTTTGAGCGTTATCAAAAAAGAAAACTGATCTCTTCCTACTTTTCAGTGGTCCTAAGCATAGGCCTGGTACTTTTTTTATTGGGCATTTTGGGCCTTTTGGTATTGAACACCAAAAAAATGGGGGATCATTTCAAGGAACAGATTTCCATATCGGTCTTCCTAAAGGACAGTGCCAAACCCATTGAGGTAGACCAGCTGCAAAAAAGTTTGGCTTTGGCAGATTATACGAGATCTGCGACCTACGTGTCCAAAGAGGAAGCAGCAGAGCAGCATAGTGAAGAAATCGGTGAAAATTTTATCGAATTTTTAGGTTACAACCCGCTAAAGAATTCCATCGATGTGAAGCTGAAGGCAGATTTTGTCTCCACGGAACAGATAGAGGATATTGCGTCCAACTTGGCTGCCAAAGGTTATGTGGAAGAAGTAAGTTATGACCAACCTTTAATAACCCTATTGAACGAAAATGTGAAGCGGATAAGTTTTTGGATTCTAGTGGCCAGTGCCATATTTACCTTTATTGCCGTATTGCTCATCAACAGTTCCATCCGTTTATCCATCTACTCTAAAAGATTTATTATAAAAACCATGCAAATGGTGGGTGCTACCAAGACCTTTATTAGACGTCCCTTTATCTATACGAATATAAAACTGGGTATGTTGGGTGCCGTTTTGGCACTTGCGGCCCTGGCCGGGACCCTATACTATGTAAACGATAATTTCCCTGAACTGAACCTGATGGAAGATCCGATGATCTTGGGCTTTCTTTTTCTCGGGGTTTTCATTTTGGGAGTGCTCATATCCGTTTTGAGCACCTTTTTTGCCACCCAGCGCTTCTTAAACCTTAGGACAGACGATTTATATTACTAAATTTGCTATATGAAGAAAAACAGCGGGAATCAGAACCAAGGTCCAAAACCTGAATTTATCTTTCAAAAAAAGAACTATATGTTCATGTTCATAGGCTTGGCCTGCATCACTTTGGGCTTTATTCTTATGAGCGGCGGAGGGAGTGACGATCCCACGGTCTTTAATCCCGATATTTACAATTTCAGAAGAATACGCTTGGCACCAACCCTGGTACTTATAGGTCTGGGTATTGAGATTTATGCCATTTTGTTGAACCCCCACAAGAAAAAATAAGCATTGGACATCCTACAAGCTATTATACTTGCCATCATTGAAGGCATAACCGAATATTTACCGGTGTCTTCAACAGGGCACATGATCATCGCATCCTCGTTTTTTGGAATTGCCCAAGAGGAATTTACAAAGCTGTTCACCATTGTCATTCAATTGGGGACCATTATGTCCGTTGTGGTGCTTTATTTTAAAAGATTTTTTCAAAGTCTGGATTTCTACTACAAACTATTGGTCGCATTTTTGCCTGCCGTAGTTTTTGGATTACTGCTCAGCGACGTCATTGACTCCCTGCTTGAAAACCCTTTAACAGTAGCAATTTCATTGGTCCTTGGAGGATTGATCCTTTTGAAGGTCGACGATTGGTTTGGAGATGCCGAAAACACGGAGATCTCCTATCGAACTGCTTTTAGAATAGGACTCTTTCAATGTTTGGCCATGATTCCGGGAGTCTCCAGAAGTGGCGCCAGTATTGTTGGAGGTATGACCCAGAAGCTTTCCAGAACGGCAGCGGCAGAATTCTCTTTCTTTTTGGCACTGCCCACTATGTTGGGCGCTACCCTGAAAAAAAGTTACGACTATTACAACGCAGGTTTTACCCTAACCAGCGAACAGGTAAATTACTTGATCATTGGCAACGTGGTCGGGTTTTTGGTGGCCTTGGTCGCCATTAAAACCTTTATCGGATATCTGAGCAAGCACGGTTTCAAAATGTTCGGCTACTATAGAATCGTTGTGGGTCTGGCCATTCTGATCATACATTTTTTTATACGACCCCTAACTGTGATATAATGACGAAAGAAGACTTCTTGGAAGGACAGATATTGTTGATTGACAAACCGCTTACCTGGACCTCTTTTCAAGCAGTAAATGCCTTAAAATGGGCCATACGGAGAAAATTTGAGCTCAAGAAAATAAAAATTGGCCATGCCGGTACCTTGGATCCCTTGGCAACTGGACTTCTGTTGGTCTGCACTGGAAAATTCACCAAGAAAATCACTGAGCTTCAAGGACAAGCAAAAGAGTATACGGGCACCATTACCTTGGGAGCCACGACACCTTCCTACGATCTTGAGACCGAAGTGGACAAGACCTATCCTACGGAACATACTACGGAAGAACTGTTGCATGAGACCACCAAACAGTTTATCGGTGAAATACAGCAATTCCCGCCCGTTTTTTCGGCCTTAAAAAAAGATGGAAAAAGGTTGTACGAGTATGCCAGGGAAGGAAAAGAAGTAGAGATACCATCCAGGACCGTTGAAATACACAACTTTGAAATTACACAAATTGCGATGCCCCAAATTACATTCCGCGTGGTTTGTAGCAAGGGCACTTATATCCGCTCTTTGGCCAATGATTTTGGCAAAGCCTTGCAGTCCGGAGGACATCTTTCTTCCCTAAGAAGAACCAAAATAGGTGATTTCAACGTAGATAATGCTGTAACACCTCTTGACTTTCAGGATGCATTGCTTCCCGATCGTTTGAGTTCTTAATCGCAAATGGACTTAATCCTGTCATAAGCCGATCAAGTAAAATCCAATAACAACAAGAGGTCTTAGTTGTATGAAATTGAACAGAAGTCAGCTTTCCTTTTTGATAACGCTCTTCTCCATGTCCCTGATGGTATTGGCACTTTACAATATTCACTTAGGTGCCAAAGAGAAGGGTGAGTATATTATTGAGCTCAGCCTATTGGAAGATGAGGAGCTTGAAAAAATGTTAGAGGAAGAAAAAAAAGCGGAACAGGAGAAAGACCAACCCAGCCAAAGTAAAAGTAATCTGGCCGTAAATGAAGCTTCAAAACCTAGCTTTGGCAAGCCCGAACCATTAAAAACATTGGAAGAACTTCAGGAAGAGCAGGAAACCTCCTCCAACAGTAGTGAAGAAATAGATTTTCTCAACTCCACAACAGGTTATGGTGCCAGCCTTAAAAAATTATCAAAACAAAGGGAAGAGGCCAAGCAAAAATTAGGGGAGCTGGAAGCCAAAAAAACGAAAAGCACCAGTTACTCCAAAAGAAACACCACAGTATCCTATTCTTTGGTAGACCGCAGTCATTATGACCTGCCCATCCCAGTATACACCTGTATTGAAGGCGGCAAAATTGTTATCAATATTCTCGTGGATTCCAACGGATATGTCATACAGGCAGAAGTAAACAAAAAAAGTTCCAATACCCTTAACGGATGTCTGGTGGATAATGCCATTACCTATGCCCTGTTAGCACGATTTAACCCTAGGGCAGGAGATAACCAAAAAGGCACTATAACCTATCTATTCCAGGAAAAGTAATTCCATAAGATCTTCGACCGTATTTTTCCCTTTGTTCCTATTGTACCACACCTGCAGGTCTTCCTTGAACTCTGGAGTAAGCTGACCATGCATCTTTTGGTAGTCATTGGCCATTTTCCTTGCTTCACTTGGTCGTGGACCCCATGTCCATAGCACCTCAGAAGAAATGGCATCCAATGCCAACAGTTTTGGAATTGACCTTGTTCCATTGGACAGGAAATGCTCCATCAGTTCCAGATTTTCATCCCTTAGTATTAGTTTAAGGGTAATATTGGGATTCAACAAGGCCAATTGGTTGATGACCGGAATGGTCTGTGCCGCATCCCCACACCAGCTTTCGGTAAGGACAAGCCATGTCATTTTATTTGGAATTTCGGCAACCTTGCGCCTCACCTCCTCTTCGAGTTTCACGGTTTTATCCAACCGTTTCATCCTTTGCTGGTTCAATTTGGTAAAGTCACTGTACAATTTGGACTGTTCGAGCCCGGTTGTTTTTCCTTCACGGGCCAATTGATCCATTAGAGATCTATATTCCCCATAATGCAGCCCACGGACTAGACCAGCTCCAATAAGATCCTTCAACTTCTTACCCTCTGTCTTATTTTCCAATCGCACTTATATTTTGAAGAATCATTTTGCCCTTCCCTCTAAATGAATATCCCGTATTCCCCAATAATTACAAATGCCTCTTTTTTATCATCCCTCCTCGGGTATCATTGATACTGTGCATGACCACAAAGGCATTAGGGTCTATTTTAGCAATCTCTATGTTCAATTTTCGTATTTCCAATCTCGTGATCACCGTGTAGATCACATCGTATTCATTCTGGGTCCCATGTTCTGCATACCCACCCTTGGCTCTGTAAATGGTAAGTCCCCGTCCCAATTTTTCTGTGACCATAATTCTGATCTCCTCGCTTTTCACCGAAATGATGGTCACCCCATTATATTCCTCAATACCATCCACTACAAAATCCAGGGTCTTGGAAGCGGACAGGTAGGTCAGCATGGAATATAGTGCCGTTTCAACGGACAGCAGGTAGGCAGCCGCAAGAAATATAATAATATTGATAAGGATAATGATATCCCCGATGGTAGTCCCCATTTTCCTGCTCAAAAAGATAGCCAGGACCTCTGTTCCATCCAATACCCCGCCCCCTCTAATGGACAGACCTATTCCGGCCCCCAAAAAGAAGCCCCCAAATACCGCTACCAATAATTTATCGTGGGTAACCTCTGGAAAGTGCATGGTCGCGAGAACTATGGCAAGGCCCAAAATAGCCAAGGATGCCTTAATGGTAAAAGTCTTACCTATGACCTTGAATCCAAGGAACAAAAAAGGAATGTTCACCAGAATAATCAAGAGGTAAAGAGGCACCATGGTTATTTCCGTTGCCAACAAAGAAATACCTGTGGCTCCTCCATCTATAAATCGGTTGGGAAGAAGAAAACTCTCCAGCCCAAATGCGGCAGAAAAAATGCCCAGTATTATAAAGAAGGTATCCTTAAAAAAAGAATTGAAGCTGATACGTAGTTTTCTGGAGCGCTTTAGATAGGCGCCTGCATGACTAAGTATCCTATAACCTTTGTTGATTCTGCCCTCCATATGTCCCGCTTTGTAATTATAGGATGAAATTAATCTTTTCTATAAAACCTATAATGGCAACTATCCTCTTTTTACAAGTTTTCTGGATTTACGGCCAAACTATTGAACAATTTGGCCTTTGTGGTGAAAAATTTATTTTGAACCTGGTTTTGCTTAAGCTCGGAATCTATCAACTTGCTCTCCCTGGAGTTGATCAAGAACAAGGAGCTTTCCCCAAAACTGAACTTGCGTTCTTCTGCTTGGAGAAGCGTTTCATAATTATCAACCATATCCGCTATCAATTTATTCTGGATTTCAAAGGATTCCAATTCCCTGTAAATCGCAATAATCTTGTTCTTTAACTCGATTTCTGCATTGTCCAATTCATATTGGGCGTCCTGTAACTTAAATTTCGCCAATTTCAAATCGCCCCTCTCCTTTCTCAGAAATAGTGGTAGCTGAAAATTAATGCCCCCCTTATAGTTTTCTGTTTCCAAGGAATTTATCAGTTCCGGGGTCTCGGTCAAAAAATTATATTCCAAATCTATTTTGGGCAACAGCTTGTTGGCCTTGAATCTTTTGTCTACCTCAAGTCCTTCAATTTTAAAATTGAGGGATCTGAGTTTTGGATGGTTATCCATGGAAAAGCTATCCAAGGGCATGCCCATAATCTCCAAAGTAGTATCAATATCATCACTAAGGTCCGCATCGGGCACTACATTAGGCTGAAGCTCCACGGGAATATTATCGCTCAACCAAAGAAAATTGGACAATTCCAAAGACTTGTTCATAAACCTGACTTTGGCCTGTTCCAATCCTAAGGCCCTATCCTGCACCACAATTTTAGCTTCTACCGTGTCAATTGCCGCCTTATCCCCTGCAAGGGCACTTTTTCTGACACCTTCGAACCGAATTTGGGCGTTCTCAAAAAAGTTTTTGAAAATTTCCATGTCATTGTACGCCTGCAACCAATCAAAATAAGCTATAGAGGCCTTAAACAAGATTTGATTGATCAAAAGATCCCGATCGGCCTTGCTCTGTTCACGGAATAGCTTGGCCTGCTTTAAGGTCGACATCCTTTCATTGATCCAAAAGCCCTGCCCTAGGGAGAGTGAAATTCCAGCGCTATAAAGTCCATCGTCCGGCACAGTGCTTTCGGGATTTAAAAAGGTCCCATCGTTTTGTTCAAAGGTGCCCTTGAGCTCTATCCCATACCATGTAGGTATTTTGAAAGCAGCATTGAGCTTGTCGTAATAGTTGGTTCCCTTAAAATCCTTTTGGTCAAAATCCACTTCAATCTTTGGATCAAAACCACCGCGGGCACGCATGAGATTTGCCTGACCAGTGGCAAGCGCAAGTTCTGCCTGTTTGGCAATGGGATGGTATTTTTTTACGTATCCCAAATACTCCCTGAATTTCAGGACAACGGTATCCTGATCCTGTGCACTGGATAAGAAAAAGGTAAAAAAAACGAGATATAGCATGCTGTTCCTCATCACTTCTTGCTTTTGGAGGCAGTAGTTTCCGGCTGATAATAGTTAGGTGGGAAACCATTTAATTGACGCCAAAGTTCAAACCAAATAGGCACATCCTCCAGTAGGGCAATAGTGTTCGCACCGGAACCCACACGTATATCCTTGGGCCAGGGATGATCCTCAGGATCAGGAGCCAACAATACCCGATATTTACCATTATCACTGATAAAAGTTTCAATGGCAACCACCTTACCACCATAGGTACCATAGGACAAATTGGGCCATCCGGAAAAAACAATGGCAGGCCACCCGTCAAATTGAATCCTAAACTTCTCCCCCAAATGCACCAAAGGAAGGTCTATAGGTTCCACAAAGGTCTCTACGGCCAGTTCATAATCTGCCGGCATGATTCCCACTAGTCGGTCTCCCTCTTTGAAGGTCTCACCAATTCCTCCTTGGATTGCCTTGTTGATATACCCCGATTGAGGGGCACGGATATAATACAGGTCGTTCCTCATTTCATAGTTGGTGTAGTCACTTTCCAATTTGGAAACCTGTGCTTCGGAATCGAACTGGTTGGATTGGGCGGTATACATATCACTCTGGGCCTTGGAAAGCTTATCGGTGTACTCTGCGCGCACGCGGTTAATCTCCAC
This sequence comes from Sediminicola sp. 1XM1-17, assembly GCF_037203765.1. Taxonomy (NCBI): domain Bacteria; kingdom Pseudomonadati; phylum Bacteroidota; class Flavobacteriia; order Flavobacteriales; family Flavobacteriaceae; genus Sediminicola; species Sediminicola sp. 1XM1-17. Next base: position 64,884 of record NZ_JBBCAS010000001.1, read on the forward strand.
TTCGGCGTTGATCACCTCATTCTTGGCTGCCAAAAGTTTGTTCTCTTGGGAGATCAACTTCGCCTGGGTCTCCTGAAGCTTTAAGCGCTTTTCTTCCACATCGGTCACCGCTTTCAACCCCTCTTTTTCCAATTGTTCCACCCTATCAAATTGACGTTGCGCAATATTGATATTGGTCTTGGCGGCTTCCAGGTCGATACTATCACTCTTTACCTTTAGTTTGGATTGTATCAATTTATTTTCCGCTTGTTTCAATTTGAGTATCCTTTCCTGCAACACGGCACCAATTTGGTTGTTCAGGGCCTTTACCTTTTCGCCATAGGAGGAAACGGCCATGGATTTGGCCTTGATCTGCTGTCCTGTACGTTGTACCAAGTTAGGATCAAAGTACTCATTTTTGATTTCGGAAATAAACAATATTGTGTCTCCCTTTTTAACAAAATCACCTTCCTGCACATACCATTTCTCAATTCTTCCAGGTATTGGTGATTGCACTGTTTGTGGTCTTTGGCCCGGCTTTAAGGTAGTGAGGAATCCCAAAGCCCTAATGTTTTGGGTCCAGGGAAGAAACAAAACAATAAGTCCAAATATAGCAGACACCAACAGAAACCTATTGAAATGTTTATAATGTCTTTTATGAAAAACCTTTTGGGCAGATCTATATACCAATAGATCAACTTTCTTGTTGAGCTCGTTCTTTGAAATGTTCAGCATAGTTACCTAGTTTTCACTTATAATTTTCCCCTCTTCAACAATAATTTTTCGTTCGCAGCGGCTCACCCAATTAGGGTCTCTACTAACCACCACCAATGCCCAGGGGTTATTCCTGTCTGTTAGGAAATCCATGATCTGTACTGCCTCTTTTTCATCCAATTGATCCAGTGGATCTTTCAATATGAGCAGTTTCGGCTTCCTAACGATACTTCTTGCCAAGACAATTTTCTTGGATACAGTATAGGGTATCTGCTGTCCTTCCGGATATAAAAAAGTATTGATGCCCTTGGGCTGTTCCTTTACAAATTGCAAAAGACCCACCTTTTCCAAGGCCCAGTATAGATCTTTTTGTGTAACACTTTTATCCCCAAAGGTGATATTGTTTAAAATGGTACCTTCAAACGGACTCTCCTCTGTTAGGGATTGGCCCAAGAATGATCTGTAATGGTTGGGAAGGATATTCCCCAAAGAAATATCATTGACATAAATAGTGCCTTCGGTTGGACTCAAAAGTCCGGATATAAGCCGAAGCAAGGTAGATTTACCCGAACTATTGGGTCCCAGTATCAAGGTCCTTGTTTTGGGCATGATCTTCAGGGAAAGCTCGTCTATAATTTTTCTGTTACTACCAGGAACACTGAAAGAAACGTTTTCCAATTCTACGGTAAGTTCCATCTCCGCATTCAAAGGAGTCTCCCCTTCCTGAGCTTCCAATTCCTTGTCTACCACCTGCCCTAATTTTTCGATGGAGGTCAGCAGATCATAAATGGTTTCCAAACCACGAATCAATTTTTCAACCGAATTTATGACCAAGAGAATAATGATTTCGGCAGCCACAAATTGTCCAATGTTCATTTCTTGGTTCAAAACCAACAGCCCCCCAATAAGCAAAAGGCCACCTGTCACCAACACCTTGAAACCGATCATCTGGATAAACTGTACCACCAAAACGCGGAAGTGGTCCTCCCTCGCTTCCAAGTAGTCGGACACCAATTCATCGTTCTTTGTCAAGGCATGGCTGGTCCTGCCAGAAAGCTTAAAACTAACCAATGATCTAGCAACTTCTTGGATCCAATGGGCAACCATATACTTGTATTTGGATTCCTCCAAACTGGTATCCATACCCTTTTGGGCGGTAAACTTGAACACCACGTAAATTAACAACAGTAACAAGATCCCATAAAAAATAAAGAATGGATGATAAAACGAAAGGAGTATCAATCCAAATATGATTTGCAAGAGGGAAGCAGGAAAATCTATCAAAACTTTTGCCAGTCCTTTTTGGATATTTAAGGTATCGAAAAATCGATTGGCCAATTCCGGAGGATAATAGTCCCGTAATTCTGTGATTTTGATCTTGGGAAACCGGTAGGCAAATTCGAAGGACGCCCTAGTGAATATTTTTTGTTGTACGTTTTCAATGATCCTGATCTGCATCAACTGCAAAAGACCTGCAAACGCCACACCCCCCGTAACAAGGATGACCAATATGATCCACGCCGAACTGATCTGTGCTCCCTGTATCAAATTGATAATTGCCTGGATTCCCAGCGGGAGGGACAAGTTCACCAATCCAGCAAAAATAGCATAGTAAAATGTTTGCAGAATATCCCTTTTATCCAATTCCAACATTCCCATTAACCGCTGCCAAGCGGTTTGCACATTTTTAGCCATTTATTTCAATTTTTAAAGAATTAAAAACCATATCCGTAAAATAATGGGTTACAGAATTTGATTTGGTACATTCGGTCAAGGAGGTAAAGTGGTCCCTAAGAAAGTATTGGTGCAAAGACCCTTCCAATACCGTACTTGCCAAACTGGTCGGGAACAAATATTCAGGGTCAACTCCTTTGATCATGTCACTTAAACGTTGTGCCATTCTTTTATAGATTACAAAATATCCCTCCTTGTTCTCTTTATCCACTTCCTTGGTCAAATAGGATTTGGAATATTCGCTGATGATAATTTTATTCAAAAGGATCTCATTGATATACGAGAATGAGGAGTCCACCTCTACCTCTCTTGTGATGACCTCTATTGCCTTTCTAAGTTTCTCTTTTTTATCTTCGATACTGTTGGTGGAGAACACCAGTTGATACTCCAACCACCCCCAATACCAAGACGTAAGGTACAATAAAAGTTTATGTTTGTTTTCGAAGTAACGGTAAATAGAACTTTCATTGGAGCCTATTTGTGCACCCAGCTTCTTAAAGGTAAAATCTTCGAAGCCCAATTCATGTATCATAACAATACTATGCTCAATAATCTTCTTTCCAAGGTCAGAAGACTGTGGATCCTTGAGGTATATTTTATCGTTGATCTCAAGTTTTATTGACTGAAACAACCTGTCCATGAGGAATTGTTAAATAAATTTCCCGCAAATATAATAGCAATACTATTATATTGTAATACATTAACTACTATTTAACATAGGCAATACTTGTACTATGTGAAAAAATAAATAATTTTGCTCCATAAAAACCTAATAAACAATGAGAACAACATTATTAATATTAGCATTTTGCTTGGGCACCAGCAGCTTATTTGCCCAAGGAACTACAGAGACGATTTCCCAAGGAACCGTATTGACCTTGAGCAGCCCGGTAGGACACAACTATAAGCATATTGATTTTCCCAGAAGGAATTTCATTATTAAAAGAGGTGCCGTGGCCGATTACAATTCCTTGATTGGGATGGAGATCATAGTAAAAGAAATGGTTACCGGAACTGATGGCTCCACCAAGGCCATTTTGGAACGAAAGGATGGACGTCCGTTCTTTAGATTTTACCCAACAGTTGAGGCCAATTTGGAACAGGCTTTGGCAGTGGGTGAACTCAAGAGCTAGGAACCGAAATCACTTCCAACCCTAATATTCTTCGAACCACCTAAATTTTTGTTGGATTATGGCATCTTTTGTAGTGGTCACATGATCCAAAAAGGACTGTGCAACGGGGGACAAATTTTTGGAAGGTAACCAAACAAGATTCCAGTTAGTTACCAGTGGCAGCCCTGCCACTGGTATTATCTGTAATTCACCCGTCCTCAACTCGTTCTTGATCCCGATCAAAGGCATAATTGAATATCCCAAACCAGCTACGATAGCCTGCTTCACAGCCTCATTTGAAGTCAATTCAATTTTCTTCCGTACGGACAACTTATTGTTTGCAATAAAATTTTCCATGGCGTTCCTGGTTGCCGAACCCTGTTCCCGGTAAATAAGGGGCAGCTCCTCAAACTGTTCTTTTTTCAAAGTGCCCTCCGATTTTTCATGTTGGGCTCCTCCTACAAAGAAAAGCTTGTTCTGCATCAATTCGACACTTTCGGTTTTGATCTGTTTGGGCAAAACGGAAACCATTGCAAAATCTACCTCATTGCCCTCTAGGCTCTCTACCACCTTGGATTTATTGGTAACATCCATAATTAAGTCGACCCCTTTGTGCTCACGGATAAATTCGGCCAAAAAATAGGGCATTACATATTTCGCCGTAGAAACAACCGAAATTTTAAGTCGACCTGTCAATTCTCCGGCATAGGCCAACGTCCTATAGTTTATGGCATCTACCTCATTCAATATTTTCTCTGCCGCCTTAGCTATTTCCCGACCAAAGTCGGTTATAAACAATTTCCTCCCCACTACTTCTGTCAATGGAATTGAAAACTGTTCTTGAAAGTTTTTTAATTGAATGGACACCGCGGGCTGTGTCAAAAACAATTCCTCCGCTGCCTTGGTAATACTCTTGGTTTCCGAAATCTTGAAGAAAATCTTCAGCTGGTGCAATGTATAGTTCATAAAATATTTTTATGTATGTCATTATAAATATAAATAAAAATTTATGGACAATATTCCTAAACTTTGCACCGCCTTAAAAAAAGGATATAAGAATTAACAATTAAAAACCCTAATTATGAATGCAATGAAAAAACAGTTCAAAATCGTCGAAGGAGCATTTACACCTTCAGAAACCGCTGAAGTACTTTTCACCTTGATCAACGACAAAATAAAGTATCACAACCTTCAAATCACCGAGATTACAGAACGATTTGGTGGTGATACTTCCCATTCCGAAAGAAGAATAAAAGAGTTACAGGAATCCAAAGAGCAGATTAAGGAGCTTATTATTGCTGCCCGCGACAACGGACAGACCATCAACATACACGGCACCATAGTGCTGGATGTAAACGTCCATGAAGAAAACGCGGCCACAACATTATCCTAACCTCAAAAATAGTTTTATCTAGCCGCTATGGATTTACATTTACTGATCGACAACCTGACCAATCCCGCCCTTTTATTTTTCTTTCTCGGTATTATGGCGGTACAATTAAAAAGCGATCTTGAAATTCCACCAAGTTCCTCCAAATTTATATCCCTTTACCTCATATTTTCCATTGGCTTCAAAGGAGGCCTTGAACTGTCCCACAGTAATTTGGACATGGAAATTTTGTGGTCGCTTTTATTTGGCATATCCATGGCAATACTAGTTCCCGTCTACACCTTTTTTATATTGAAGCGAAAGTTCAATGCGGAAAATGCCGGGGCCATTGCGGCCGCTTACGGCTCTGTCAGCGCAGTGACCTTTGTTACCGCGGTGTCCTATCTGGAAATAGCCCAGATCGACTTTGATGGTCATATGGTGGCAGTCATGGCCCTGATGGAAGCACCTTCCATCATAGTTGCGGTACTCCTTATGTCACTTTACAGGAACGGGGAACAACAAAAAACCAAACTAGGTACTATCTTACACCATTCCTTCACCAATGGCAGCGTTCTGTTGATCATCGGGAGCCTTGTGATAGGCTTTCTGGCCAGCGATGAACAGGCCAGGGGCATCGAGCCCTTTACCACCGACATCTTTAAAGGGTTCTTGGCCGTCTTTCTTTTGGATATGGGTATTACCAGTGGTAAAAGGTTATCCGATTTTATCAATAAGGGATGGTTTGCCCTCTTGTTTGCTATCTTTATACCACTATTAAATGGGGGCCTGGCTGCTGTAGCAAGCGGCATGATTACAGAAAGTATTGGCAACAGGTTCTTATTCGCCCTGCTTGCAGCGAGTGCATCCTACATTGCCGTGCCCGCAGCCATGAAACTGGTGGCGCCAAGAGCAAATCCAAGTCTTTATATTCCTATGGCACTTGCTATAACCTTCCCTTTCAACATCACCTTGGGCATGCCCATTTATCTCTTTATTATTCAAACATTCTAAATTAATCCCATATCTTTAATCGTCCATAAATGCGACAACAATGAACAGACACAGATGCGCCTGGTGCCTTGGCGATCCCCTGTACGAGGCTTATCACGATGAGGAATGGGGGGTGCCATTAAAGGATGACGATTCCCTTTTTGAGTTTTTGATTTTAGAAACCTTTCAGGCCGGGCTAAGCTGGATCACCATTTTGAGGAAGCGTGAAAATTTTCGGGATGCCCTTGATGGGTTCAATTACAAAAAGATCGCTCGCTACGATCAGGAAAAAATTGCTTCCCTACTTGACAATTCAGGAATTGTCAGAAATAAGTTGAAGTTAAACGCCACTGTGACCAATGCACAGGCATTTATTAAAATCCAACAGGAATTTGGAAGTTTCAGCGCGTACATTTGGAAATTTGTGGAAGGGAAACCCATTAAAAATGCAGTTGAATCACCAAAAGATATTCCTGCCAATACCGAGCTCTCCGACACCATCAGTAAGGATTTAAAAAAACGCGGATTTAAGTTTGTGGGAAGCACGGTGGTTTACGCCCACATGCAGGCTACCGGAATGGTGAACGATCACGAGATAAATTGTTTTAGATATCATGAGGTTTAGATCTGTAGCTTTAACAGTTATGCTAATTATGAGCAGCATGGCAATGGCCCAAGACAAATTGGAACGTGAGCACCGAATAAAAAAATCACAAGTTCCTGCAAGTGCAATCCATTTTATGGAATCCAAAATAGCCCCAGTCAAGAAAATCCGTTATTATCGGGAGATCGATACCAGTACCGTTCATTATATTTCCAAGTTTAAAAAAGATCGGTTGCATTACGGCATACAGTTTTCAGAAGATGGAAAATTTCAACATGTGGCCATCACCGTAAAGGCAATAGATATTCCCAAAGATTCATGGGATAACATTATGCAGTTTATGAACGGGTATTTTTCAAAACATAAAATAAAAAAAGTATACCAGCAATATAAGGCAACCAAGGAGCAGTCCGAGAAGGTTACCTTGAAAAATGCATTCCAGAATCTTATTCTACCAGATTTGACCTATAGGGTATTGGCCAAAGGTAGCATTGAAGGCAAGTGTCAGGCTTATGAGATACTTGTGGACGCGGAGGGTAATTTGATCTCTTTAAAAAAGTCCCTGCCGCCTAATTATGACCATATCCTTTATTAAAAATGGTTTATTCAACTACCTGATTCTTTTATAAGTCAAATGACACGTCCTAGGTGAAATCATTTCAAATTGGATCGCCTGGCACCGCCTATACTAAAAGAAATCAATCCGTATTCACAAAATCCCACCTTGTTGGAATGTGAAATTGCCTACACTTTCAAAATTCAAGATGGATGGGAGGATAGGAACAGGGATTAAGCCCCTATGAAAGAAAACCTATTTCTTAGGCCGACTTTAATTTTTCTCATTTAAAATTTTTATAAAGTTTTCCCTCGGCATTTCTTCTGCCCCGAGACTTTCCAAGTGGGGTGTATACACCTGGCAATCTATTAATTTGTAATTCTTCTTCTCCAGGTCCTGGGCCAATTTTATAAACGCAAATTTAGAAGCGTTACTTACCTTACTGAACATGCTTTCCCCGCAAAAAACATGACCGAGATCTATTCCATAAAGTCCGCCAACCAGTTCGCTTCCCTCCCAAACTTCATAGGACTTGGCCATTCCTATTTCATGTAGTCGCTTGTAGGCTTTTTTCATGGATTGGGTAATCCATGTCCCGTGCTGATCTTTTCTCGGGCTTTGGGCACATAGATCGATCACGTCATCGAACCGGGTATTTTTGGTAAGCCTAAATTGACCACTGTCCAGGACTTTCCGCATGCTTTTTGAAATCTTAATTTTGTTCGGGAAAAGGACCATTCTAGGATCAGGGCTCCACCAAAGGATCAACGAATCCTCATTGAACCAAGGAAATATACCGCTCTGATAGGCCAATAGGAGTCGTTCTGGCGACAGGTCTCCCCCCACAGCCAACAAACCTTCCTCATTGGTATATTCCACGGGAGGAAACTCCAATCTCTCCGTTACAAAGAACAATGGGTGTTTACCGCTATCCTTTTCCACGATCCTATCTTTTGTTTAAAACTAATGAAAATAGAACGACCTACCCAATTTTACAAAAGGACAGGTCGCAACTCTTAATGCCTGTTCAAACAGGGTATAATTTTTAGAAAGGCAGATCGTCGTGATCTTCTTCATTTAGATTGTCAGCTGGTTCAAAGGCATCCATTGGGGGAACAGGAGGCATTCCGGCACCACCTTGTTCTGATTGCAAGGCTTCTATTCTCCATCCTTGGATAGAGTTAAAATATTTGGTTTCACCCTGTGGATTGACCCACTCACGACCCCTTAGGTTAATACTTACCTTTACGTCTTGCCCAGCACTGTAATTGTTCAGAAGATCGCACTTATCCTGTACAAATTCAACCATGATATGTTGTGGATATTGTTCCTCAGTGGTTATTACCATTTCTCTTTTTCTGAAACCGTTGTTTCCAAAAGTTTTGGTCTCGTCGACCATTTTGATTTTTCCTTGTATTTCCATTGTCTATTTATTTGCTAACAATACTTTCCATGCGGAATGCACGTCGTTATTATGTAAAAATTCCTGTGCTTTTTTATGTAATTTTTCTTGGTTGTCACCACTCAATATGGACCTGATCGCTACGTTGGCCGCTACAAACTCCTTTACCTCTTCCGGACTTGGCACGTGCTCCACATTGCCCAACATTCCCAGATCATTTCCTGTCAATATTGTGCTGTGCCTTATTTCCTCTGGAATATTATCTATTCCCATGCCCAAGGTAGATAAGGGTTTAGGCACTTCAAACATACCGGCATTGGCCCTGGAATACCAATTGCCGCCCATACGCGCCACTTGGTCAATTTTATGTTGATCTATGGCACCAGAGCTATCCAAGATGGACTCATCCACATGGATCTTGACCACCTCTGAAAAAATAAGGTTCCCTGCTCCCCCTTCTTTCCCCAAAGCCTCTACTTTTACAACCTTGCATTCAAATTGCACTGGAGATTCTGCCACCCTAAAAGGCTTTACCTTATCGGAAGGCAACATGGTCAGACCAGCCTTGATGAACTCGTTCTCCCCCTCACTATATTCCGTACTGGAAAGGGACATTTGTTGCACCATGTCGTAGTTGACAATATTGATTACGACCTCCTTGGTCTTGAGAACGTTTTCCAAGGTATGCTTGGTAGTATTGTCCCTAACCCTCCTAGCTGGTGAAAAAATCATAATGGGAGGATTGGCACTAAAGACATTGAAAAAACTGAAAGGTGATAGGTTGGGCCTTCCATTTTCGTCCATAGTACTTGCAAATGCTATAGGTCTGGGACCAACGGCACCCAATAGATAGCCGTGCAATTTGGCCGTAGGTATCTCTGATGGATTAATGGAAAGCAATTTTTTCATAGTGTGGCAAAGGTAAGTAAATTGTGTGCACAAATGAAACAATCATCCCCTTAGGAAATAGAATAACTTTTCCCAAATTGCGTTATCTTTAAAACTAATTTATCATTTGGATGACCCTGAATCCCAAAAAAACGTCTAATATTTTGTTGCTGATAGCTTCCTTTGTTATCGTAAGCTTAATTCTCTGGAACACCAACAGTTTTTTTAAGAAGTTCAAGGAAGAGGAGCGATTAAAAATGGAGATCTGGGCCACTGCCCAATCAGAGCTCCTGCAATCTTCCGAGGATCGGGATTTGGGAAACCTGCATGTTAAAATATTCCAGAACAATACTTCATCTCCCATGATCCTGGTAAACAAGGACCACTCGATCAAAGTGAACAACATGGGACAAGATGAGGCCAGGGACACCTCCTATCTCACTAAAAAAATTGTCCAGTTCCAAGCAGAGAACACCCCTATTTCCATAGACTACAAGGGGGAGCATTTGGCTACCTTGTACTACGGAAATTCGGAGGTACTGAACCGTTTGAAATATTACCCCATTGCCCTGTTGCTCATCATTTTTCTGTTTGGGGCCGTCATTTTCTTTTTCTTTAAAACCAACAAAGCCTCCGAGCAGAACAAGCTATGGGCAGGCATGGCGAAGGAGACCGCTCACCAAATAGGAACGCCATTGACCTCCCTCCTTGGGTGGAACGAGCTTTTGAAAGCTGAGAACATCAGCACCTCCATCACGGATGAAATTGAAAAAGATATCAATAGGCTACAAACGATCACGGAACGATTTTCTAAAATTGGCTCCTTGCCCAAACTAAAGGAATACGATATTGTACAGGAAACAAAGGATGCCTTTGATTACCTAAAATTGCGCAGTTCCAAACTGATACAGTTTTCCTTTGACAGTAAGATAGCATCCTTGCCGGTACTTTTGAACCGGGAGCTTTATCACTGGACCATTGAAAATCTTGTTAAAAACGGCATTGATGCGATGAGGGGGAAGGGCAGTATTTCGATCGAAATTATCCCCAATGGAAATTTCGTGACAATTTTGGTGTCCGATTCCGGTCAGGGAATCCCCAAGAGCAATTTCAACAATATCTTTAATCCAGGGGTGACCTCAAAAAAACGAGGATGGGGATTAGGCCTGTCCTTGGTGAAAAGAATTGTGGAAGAATACCATCAAGGAAAAATTAAAGTGTTGTCCTCTAGCAAAGAGGGAACCATTATGAAAATTTCCCTAAAAGTAAACGCATAACTATGGCAAAAGAAGAATTGAAGATCATTAAGAAAGCTGAACTGACTAACAATTGCCCGGAATGCTTCAACCAAGAGTTACAGCTCACCTTTTACCAAAAACACAAGTACCATAGCCTATACCACCAAACTTCCGGTGAGGTAACCCATGAAATCAAATGCAAAACTTGCCATTCTGTTATCTATCCCGTCAGCTGGACACAGGACATAGAACGCGTATTTGATTTTTACAGAAAAATGGTGACCCCAGACAGGGCGACCATTAAGTTCACCATGCTATTTTATATCCTGATCTTGATTTTGATAGTTCTCGTTGCCGGTAGCTTTTATCTCTATCTACAAAAGCTTATTTGATTTTGCTGCTTATTTTTGCCGCAATGTCCTCAAATTCCTCCTTGGACAAAGTCACCTTGTGTTGAAAGGTAGCATCTTTCATGTCATTTAAGGGGATCAGGTGCACATGAACATGGGGCACCTCGAGCCCAATTACGGTCATGCCCACCCGCTTACAGTCCATGGACGCCTCAATAGCCTTTCCCACTTTTCTGGCAAAGCCCATTAGACCCATATAGGTTGTCTCATCGAGCTCCATGATTTTGTTGACTTCCTTTTTGGGCACACAAAGGGTATGTCCTTTTGCGTTCGGATTTACATCGAGAAAAGCTATAAAATAATCGTCTTCCGCTATTTTGTAGCACGGTATTTCTCCTTGAATGATTTTTGTGAAGATACTTGCCATTGTCTCAATCGGTATTTAAAAAAAAGTCCCATCAAATATTTGACAGGACTAAATATAACTATTAATTTTTTTCTTACGATCTCGTAATTTCCATTATTTCAAACTTGATGGTTCCATTGGGAATGGTTATTTCCGCAACATCGCCCACCTTTTTTCCCAAAAGTCCCTTTCCAATAGGGGAGCTGACAGATATTTTTCCTGCCTTTAGGTTCGCCTCACTTTCAGCCACTAAGGTATATTTCATTTCCATGCCATTGGCCTGGTTCTTTAATTTTACCGTAGAGAGCACAAGCACCTTGGAGGTGTCCAATTGCGATTCATCAATAAGGCGCGCATTGGCAACAATTTCTTCCAGTTTGGCAATTTTCAGCTCCAACAAACCTTGCGCTTCCTTGGCCGCATCATATTCGGCATTTTCAGAAAGATCTCCCTTATCCCTGGCCTCAGCAATAGCCTGGGACGACTTAGGACGTTCCACATCCTTAAGTTGGTTTAATTCGTCTTTGAGTTTCTTTAAGCCTTCTGCGGTATAATAAGATATGTTACCCATAAATTCTTTCCTTTAAAATTCTAAACAATTTCAATGTTTCTTCCGCATCAATTCCTACATCCAGAAAACATCAAATTGCTATTTCAATTAATTTCAGCATTTTATAAATAGGAAAATCCTCTTTTTTATAGAGGATTTTAGACAAATATACATAAATTTTGTTCAATTTTGCGGTTGTTATTGGAAATACATAGCGTGGTATGAAACGTATTTTTTGCTTGGTTTTTATTGGTTTATTTCTCTCTTGCAGTTCCGATAGGGCCAGCAGCAACCCCTTTTTACAGGATATTGGTTTTAGGTTTGAACTGGACTTAAATCTTCCGCTGTACAGTCCTTTGACAAACACGGGCAGTGCCGTATACGTAGAGAATAAAACCGCAGGACTAAGAGGCGTTTTTGTGATCAATACGGGGTTCGATCAATTTATGGCCTGGGAAGCGAGTTGTCCCAACCATGTGCCGAATGAATGCTCTACAATGACCCTAAGAGGCCAGCTCGTAACCTGTTCCTGTGAAGGATATGAATATAATTTATATACAGGCCAATTGATGAACAGGCCTGAGGATGGCAACAGGTATTACGATCTACTCTTTTATAGAACCTCGTTCAACGGAAACATAGTCACCGTGTTCAATTAGAGTAACATCACCCAGCTTCCAAGAACTCTAGCCTCTTTATTTGGGCTGGATCTATGAACCTTTCACTATTTTGAATCATGGATGAAACAAACATGGGCCATGATGCTTTATGCCGCAAAAACGGTCCCATTAATTTTGGCCCCTCTTGTCACCAAATAGCTTCTTCCTAAAGACACTGAACAATCCAACGGCCCCAAGAGCCAGAAATTTCCAAAATTTTAAGAGTAAGGCAAAAAAACCAACTTTTGCAAGAACTTTTCCAGCGATAAGGCCTCCAAGACCATAGGCCGCAACATCATCGTAATCCGCATCAAAATCTTGGTATCTATTTCCATCATTAAAGTCTACACTTGCCAGAATTTGTTCACGATCCCTATTGAATAGCGGTAAAACCTCAATATGCCCTATGGCATTCAAGGTTAAATATCCCCTTCTCCCCAATATTCTGATATTATAGTTCAATGTATTCACCATTTCACCTTCAAATTTTAGCTCTTTGGCCCAGTGCAATTTTTTGTTCATGGTATCGTAAAATGGTGGAGAGGCCCATCCGATAAGCTCTACTGATCCGTATCCAAGTTTCTTGCGTTCCTTATTGGATTGCTTGGCGTCATTTTGCATTTCTTCCAATAAATCATCATAATCTAAATCATCTGCGTCCCCGTCCTCTATATAACCATCTTCTGAATATGTGATTTCAACGGCATAAGTGAAATTATCACTTATGGGACTTATTTCCTCTGGAAACAATAGTCCTATGACCTCACTGGGAGGATTCCCCCATAATTCGGTAAGTACGTAGCTACTTTCTTCCGGTCCCAAGTATTTATATCCCTTGGGCACTTGTAAGGTGGCAAGCCCATCCTTCAGATTCACCATTCCATATTCATAATGAAAGGTACTTTCCAAACTATCCACTGCAGCCTGATAAACTTCTTCTTCAGTTTGGGACTGTACTATTTGAAAAACAAATAGACATGTGATCATTAGAGCGAATGTTTTCATTTTATAGGTCAATTAAAAAATTAAAGGTTTGATTGGTATTTAATGAATGATCAAATTAATCATTTTTTAGAAAATATTCGCTTTAAATTATCTTTTTGTGAGTTTAATCGACAACATGACCGCTACAGACCTCAGAAAACACGGATCAAACCAATAAGGCCACTATGTACAATGACAAAGTGGCCCCTAACTGTTAAATGTATTTGATGCTTTACGGAATACTGGCTAAAAATTTACGGTTGCGCCCACCAAAAAGTTTATTCCTGCCTGTGGATAGTAACCAGCCCCTTCGTAAGTAATAATGTTATTTGGATCAGAGTCATCATCATATGTATAGAAATAACCGTTGGACACATACAACCTATCAAATACATTGTTTACCAATCCGGACAACACAATACTTTTTACAAAGGAATTTGTCGGTATTTCATATTGCACGTTAAGATCGGTCTGTGAATATGCACTTAATAAAGAATTTTCAGAATCAATATTACCCATGTATTGTTTGCCCACATATTTGGTTAGAATACTAAACTGCAGATTTTCTTTTGGCAAATAGCTTATTGCATTTCCAACAATTACGTTGGGCGAAAACGCAATATTGGTATCTCCCAATTCCCGTGAGACCCCATTTTTTTCAAACACAAAATCCTTGTTTCTATTGGAACTCAGGGCCACATTGGGTCTAATCCTGAATTGGTCCCCAAGGGATATTGTGGCATCTATCTCCAAGCCCATTCTATAGCTGTAATCAACATTGGCACGCAAGGGGGCACCAACATCATTCAATGCTCCTGTCAACACCAATTGATCCTTATAATGCATATAATAAACATTGGTATTCCACTGTACTGCTGGAGAAACATAGCGCCATCCCAGCTCAAAATCATTGAGCTTTTCCGGTCTGGGGTTGATATTCTCATAATCATTCCTGTTGGGCTCCCTGTTGGCCCTAGCATAGGATAGGTAAAAATTATTGTTGGGATCCAGATCAAAAGTAACGCCTGCTTTAGGGTTGAAAAAATTGAAGGTATCGTCTACCAAGCCAGTATCATCCCCATTTGCCGTATAGGCAACCCTTCTATATTGCAGGTCCCCATAGAGACTCCATTGGTCGTCCAAACTAAAATTGACTTTACTGAAGAAGTTAAAATCGGATTTCGTGGAAGTATCATCGTAATAGCGGTCCCTATAATCACTATCACCTGTGAAACGGGCCCAAATAATTTCCCCAAAATGATCGCCTTCATAGTTGTTCCAACCTCCACCAAGAATCAAGTCGATCTTCTCATTGTTGTAGTTTGCCGAAAAAGTGGTTCCGTAAAAATCATTGTCAAGCCATCTTCTTCGTATGAGATCCGTGGTATCCACCAACTCCCCGTTTACTGTTATCGGCTCAAAACCATAGTCGGCAAAATCCTCATCCTCTTTGAATTGTTCAAAATATCCTCTACCCTTGGTGTAGTGAACTGCCAAGTTGGTGCTCCATCTTTGGGACAACTGTTCGTTCCATAGCAATTGAAAATGATCCTGCTTGTAGTTATCCACCTCGTTGTCATAGAATTGGGTATTGCCATTTTCATCAGTATAGATCCCAGCAAAATTGAAGGTCCTGTCCATTTCCAAGGTACCCTTATCTATCCCGTACCAAGATTGGTAGGTAATCTCATGACCCCCGAACAATAGGCCCTTTACCAAAGTATTGTCATCTTTATAGGCACCCTGTAAAAAGTACGATTCCAATTCAGAGGAAGCCCTATCTATATAGCCATCGGAATTAATCCTGGACAAGCGTCCCGAGACCTCCACATGATCGTTCATAAGACCTGTACTGAATTTCAGGTTGTTGCGCAAGGTTCCAAAACTACCTATGGAAGAAGAAATTTGTGCATAAGCGTCTTCGGATACAGCATCGGTCAACAGGTTTATACTGGCACCAAATGCTCCCGCCCCGTTGGTAGAGGTACCTACCCCACGTTGCAACTGCAAACTTTCTGTTGAAGAGGCAAAATCAGGCATATTCACCCAAAAAGTACCATGGGATTCCGAGTCGTTATAAGGAATTCCATTGATGGTCACATTCACCCTGGTGGCGTCACTCCCACGCACTCGAATACCCGTATACCCTACGCCGGCACCAGCATCGGTTGTGGTCACCACAGAAGGTAAAAAATTCATTAGGATGGGTATGTCCTGTCCCAAATTTCTAGGTTTGATCTGTTCCTTGGACAAATTGGAAAAGGTAACTGGTGATTCTTTGGTCACCCTAACGGCCGATACAAAGACCTCGTCCAAAGTGATTTTTTTACCCTCCAAAGAATCGATGGGTTGTTCTTGGCCGAAGCCCGCTAATGCGGCACCGCATACAGCAACTGTTGTGAATAAAGTTTTCATTCGTAAAATTAGTTACGAATAAAAGGGGCTGTTATTCTTGTTAAAAAATGATTTTTTGCTTTTTCCGACCACATATTTGAGTCGAAAATAAACGTTGGAAATTCCAAATCGCGATTTTCGCATCCCTTGGCGGCATTACCCGCCCAGGTTCCTTGGGTATAATCTCAGCCTGCCGAAACAAGCACCCCTTTGAGACGGTGCAAATTTACATCCAGACATTAAGATTTCATAATAAAAAACCATATTTTAATGATTTGTTTCAAAATCCTGCCATAGGGCCGCATACGTATGTATCAATAACAAGTATGGAGAATATCGCTCATGAATAAATCCAAAAATAAGTTTAGGCTCAAAATAATATTCAGCTACCTGTTTCTAGGCATTCTGGCACTGGTCTCTGCCTTTTTTATATTCTCAGAAATCAGAACCTTTGTTTCTTATCGGACCTCCAATGACAACGAAGACAAATTGGTGAAGACCGGTTCCTTGTTGACCGAATTATACGAAGCCGAAAGCCTTTCAAAAATAGCGTTACAAAAAAAAACACAGGGGTCCTTTTCTGCCTACACCCAAAAGATTGATTCCATTTACAGCGCCATTGATTCCATCAAAGGATTGACCAAAAGTGAACACCAAAAAGGGATGTTGGACAGTGTGCAGTACCTCCTTCAAAAAAAAGTGGGCAACAGTAAGGCATTGCTCAAACTAAAAATTAAAAATGAAGCCAATAGCACTATCGATAATGCCCTTAAGGAATTTAATAAAATTGAGGAATCCATGGGGAGAATTACCCCAGAGAGCCTAAACCCAAATTATGCCGACCTGCCCGAAAATGCCAAGATCGCTCTAAAAAAATGGGCGGACTACCTGAGCGAAAATGTCCCCAAAGATTCTACAAATATTCCCGACGGCAAAAGAGTGGATTCCCTTCTGACAGCTTCCAGAACCCTACTGGATGAGGCCAAACAGAACAATACCAATAACCTGAGAACGGTTGCGCAAAAAGAACAGGAACTCAATAGGAACGATCTGGAAATCTCACAGCAATTACGAGGTATCATTGCCGCATTTGAGGAAGAGATCTTGACCAAGTCCTATAATGAGAACCTCATAAAACAGGCAGCCCTCACCAAAAGTATACGGCTGGCAGGTTTTGCAACCTTATTGGGTTTTGCCATTGTTGGACTCTTTACCTTTTTAATTACCAAAGATTATTGGAGGGTACAATTGTTCAGGCAAAAATTGGAAAAAGAAAAGAAATACTCGGAATCGCTCTTAAAAAGCCGGGAACAGCTTATTTCAACGGTAAGCCATGATTTAAGGACACCACTGAACACCATTACCGGATATTCGGAATTAATGGAAAATGAGGGGCTGACTAGGCAGCAGGTCTCCTATCTTAAAAATATAAGATCCGCTTCTTCCTATGTGGATAGCCTAGTCAATGACCTTTTGGATTTCTCCAAGTTGGAAGCCGGGAAAATACTGGTACAAAACAAAGCCTTTATACTCTCCGAACTGATAAAAGAAACGGCAGAGAACCTAAAGGAACTCAACTCCCATAAGCCCATTGAACTTTTATTGAGTATTGATTCCCGATTGGAAAAACCCATAATGAGCGACCCTTTCCGGATACGTCAAATTCTGACCAACCTCATCAGTAATGCCTTTAAGTTCACGGATCAGGGTTTTGTAAAAATTGAAGCTTCTGTGGTAACGGAGGCCAATGGCTTTTTTTATACGAATATCAAGATTATTGATTCTGGCATTGGTGTAAAAAAAGATAAGCAAGAGCACATTTTCAATGAATTTACCCAGGCCGAGGTACATACCGATAAAAAATACGGCGGGTATGGATTGGGATTGACCATTACCAAAAAGTTGACGGAATTGCTCCATGGAAAAATCAGTATAAAGAGTGATGGTATAAAGGGGAGCGAATTTATTATTGAACTTCCGTTGCAAATTTCCAATGCCCCCTTAAAGGAGTCTGCCATCACAACACTGAAGCCACAGGAAGGATTGCGCATTTTGATCATCGATGATGATCCCGCCATGTTAAAATTACTTTCCGAAGTCTGTCGAAATCTACAGATCTCTACCCGTACTTTTTCTGACTTCAAGGCTATTGGAAAGCATTCTTCCCTTCATTATGATCTGGTGTTGACAGACATACAAATGCCAAATATAACAGGCTTTGAAGTGTTGAAAAAATTAAGGGAAGGTAACTATGACCACTATCGGCAACAACCGATAATTGCTATGACAGGCAGGAAAGATTTGGAGGAAAATGACTATTTGGAGGCCGGATTTTCTGCTGTCCTTTTGAAGCCCTTTGCGAAAGACTCCTTCCTGAAAGTGCTAGCCCAATTATTTCCCAAAAAAGTTGAGGAACAAAAGAAAGAAAGCCGGTCGAAATCAATCCAACCGTCCTCAACAATTTTTAGTTTGGAGGTCATAAACTCATTTTTGGGGGACAATAAGACGGCCCTCCATGAGGTATTGAACACGTTCATCGCGGATGTCAATTTAAATTTGCAAGAGCTTAAAGGTGCTGTAGATAGTAGCGACCAAAAGGGGATCAATGCCACTTCCCACAGAATGTTACCTATGTTCCGACAATTAAAGGCCAACGATGTTGTCCCAATATTGGAACGCCTGGAAGTACTCAAACAAGACGAAATGGATCCACAGGAACTAAAAAAATCCTACCGAGACCTCAAAAACAAAACTACCGTACTGCTCCTTGCCATTACGGCCTATATGGCTAAAGATCCAATTTATAATGACTGATCTTGTTGTAAAGTGTCTTTCTGGTAACCTGTAGTAATTTAGCCGCCTTGGACTTATTAAAATTGGTTTGTTTAAGCGCTTTTAATATTTGTTCCTTCTCATAGTTTTCTTTTGAGAAATTCTCTATTTCCTCGGGCTTCTCCTTGGGCTGTACTATTTCCTTTGGCAAAGCACTGATCTCAACATAGTTGCCCACAGTGAGCAACACCGACCGTTTGATAACATTCTGAAGTTCCCTTAAGTTTCCTGGCCAATGGTACGCCTGAAATGCCGTTTTTACCTCTTGGGAAAATCCTTGGACATCTTTGCCCAGAGCTATATTCGCTTTCTTTAAAAAGAAATCTGTGAACAGGAACAAATCTTCTATTCTATCCTCCAAAGAAGGAATTTCTATGGTAAACTCATTTAATCTGTGATAGAGGTCCTCCCTAAAATTTCCCTTTTCTACAGCTTCCAATAAATCCTCATTGGTTGCCGAAAGAATCCGTACATCAATCTTGATTTCCTTGGTGCTTCCTACGCGCTTGATCTTCCGCTCTTGAAGGGCCCTCAATAACTGGATCTGATTTCCATAGGACAGGTTGCCTATTTCGTCCAAGAATAAGGTTCCTCCATTTGCCGCTTCAAAATGCCCCACCTTGTCTTCCACGGCTCCTGTAAAACTTCCTTTAACGTGCCCAAAGAACTCGCTTGTAGCCAGTTCCTTGGGAATGGCACCACAGTCTACCGCCGCAAAATTATAATCCTTTCTTTTACTCTGGTCATGTATGGCCTTGGCCGTAACTTCCTTCCCAGTGCCACTTTCACCGGTAATTAGAATGGACATATCCGTGGGAGCAACCAGCTGAATGTATTCCTCCAACTTGCGTGAAGCTTCACTCATGCCACGGATCACCCCATCCGTCGCCATAGGTGCTGTATGGGATGGTACAATTTCCTTTTCTTTTTTGGTGGGGGTATCGGTTGGAGTGTTACTTTTCGCATTTAGTGAATTAGCAATGACCATCACAATTTCCTCCGGAGTGAAAGGCTTGGAAATATAATCAAAAGCACCTTTTTTCATGGCATCTACTGCTGTACCCACCTCAGCATAACCGGTCATAACAATCACAGGAATAGTGGCGTGCTTCTCCTTAATGTCTGCCAATAAATTAATTCCATCATAGTCCGGCAACCTCAAATCCGTAAGGACCAGATCAAAGGACGACATCCCAATTTTTACCTTTGCATCCGCAGCGGAAAAACTGGTATCCACATTATAGCCCTTCTTGGTCAGAAACTTTTGCAACATCTGACAAAAGGCAGCGTCATCTTCGATGATCAATATTTTGGACATATGGCTTTAACTCAAATTATTATTCCCGTAAAATTAAGATTTGCAAACCACTTCGATTTTAATTATTTCATAAAATACTAACCCAATCGAAAATAGCTCATCAAAGAAATGGGTAATAATTTTTGCTTTAAGACCCTTGAATTATTATCAAAAAGAAAGGGAGCCGTACTTATACAGCTCCCTTTTCAACCAAACTAAAAACTATTTAACCTTTTACTACAACTCCAACCATTTACCGTTCTCATCGGCATACAAGGTACCTTCCGTACCATCCTGCAATGTTACTTCCAATTTATACTGCTTGTCCTTGTTTACATAGGCCTTACTGATGGTCGCCGTAGGATAATTTGTTGAAAGTGCCGTAGCTACCGCTTCTGGCAATGCGCTGCTTTCAATTTCCGTGTAGCCATCCTGTATAGATACTTCTGAAGTTACGCCAACGTTTGCCGTTGTCGAATTTTGTGCGAATGCAGATAAACTTCCTATGGTCAATGCTGTTACTAAAAATAACTTTCTCATCTTATTTATATTTTAATGGTTAAACTCATTATATCCATTGAAAAAATGATACCGAACTATACAATTGCGAATCAATACATTGCAATTGCTTGATTATCAATATTATATATTTTTTGAACACCCTGGAACTCCAATTCAATTTGTGTAATGGTGTGTAATTCTGTGCACCTATGTGTAACGAAACAATTCCTGAGCTCATGGAATCAAATAAAAAAAGAGGCTGCATTGCTGCAACCTCCTTTAAACCAAACTAAAAAAAACCAACTCAATATTTTCTACATCTCCAACCAATTCCCATTTTCATCGGCATAAATGGTCGCTACTGCACCATCTTTCAACATCACTTCCAATTTATACTGCTTGTCCTTGTTTACATAGGCCTTACTGATAGTGGCCGTGGGATAATCTGTTGTAAGTGCCGTAGCTACCGCTTCTGGCAATGCGCTGCTTTCAATTTCCGTATACCCATCTTGGATGGATACATCCGCTGTTACACCAACGTTGGCCGTGGTTGAATTTTGTGCGAATGCGGATAAACTTCCTATGGTCAATGCTGTTACCAAAAATAACTTTCTCATCTTATTTATATTTTAAAGGTTAAACTTATTATATCTATTGAAAAAATGATACCGGTCTTTACCATCACCAAACATTTCGCTGCAAATTACTGATCTTCAACCTATTAAATTTTATAGGTTCAATCTGATAAAATTCTAGGTGTATAATAATGCGTAATTCTGCCCAACAAAGTGTATCCTTTATACAGCTCCTTATTTTAAAATAACCTAAAAAAAGAGGCCGCATTGCTGCAGCCTCCCTAAAACCAAACTAAAAACCAATTCCAATGCTACATTTTCAACCATTTAACATCATCATCGGCATACAATGTATCCAAGACACCATCCTTCAATATCACTTCCAATTTATACTGCCTGTCCTTGTTCATATAGACCTTACTGATGACTGCCTTGGGATAATCTGTTGAAAGAGCCATTGCTACGGTTTCTGGCAATGCACTGTTTTCTATTTCTGTATACCCATCTTGCATGCATACTTCTGATGCTGCGTCTGTATTTGCCGTTTCCTTATTGGGTTCAAAAGCTGAAAAAATAACTATTGTCAATGCTGATAATAAATATAGCTTTCTCATTATTTACTTATTTTTTATTAATCATCTTAGATCCATTGTAAAAATGATGCCGAACTTCAAAAGCCAACAGCATCTCAATTCAATGTCTTCATTATGAGAGTCTTATGTTTTGTTGCGATAATTTGATAAAATTCAAGATGTATAATAGTGCGTAATTCTGCTCAATTTAGGGCATCGTCATTACAGCTTATCCTAATCCCGCAAAAGAGGCTGCATTGCTGCAGCCTCCTTCAAACCAAACTAAAAAAAACCAACTCAAGATTTTCTACATTTCCAGCCAATTTCCGTTCTCATCGGCATACAAAGTATCCGAGGTTCCATCACTCAATGCAACTTCCAATTTATACTGCTTATCCTTGTTCACAAAAGCCTTACTTACGGTTGCCGTTGGATAGTCTGTTGCAATTGCCGTGGCTACCGCCTCTGGCAATGCGCTGCTTTCAATTTCCGTATACCCATCTTGGATGGATATTTCAGCTGTTACACCGGCGTTGGCCGTGGTTGAATTCTGTGCGAATGCGGATAAACTTCCTATAGTCAATGCTGTTACCAAAAATAACTTTCTCATCTTATGTATATTTTAAAGGTTAAACTTATTATAGCTATTGAAAGAATGATACCGAACTTTACAATTCAACAGCATTTGAATGCAATTCCTTCATAATGAGTATCTTAAATATATTTTCTTATATATGGACCGAATTCCACATGTATACTATTGGGTAATTCTGTCCGCCAATGTGTATAAATTACACAGTTCTAGTTTTTGTGTTGATCCAAAAAAAAGGAGGCTACATTGCTGCAGCCTCCTTTAAACCTAAACTAACCAAAAACTAACTAACTAACTAACTCCTATTTTTCTCATAGGTCTATCCAATTCCCGTTTTCATCATAATAAAGAATTGTCTTAGAACCATTTTCCAAGGTTACCTCCAACTTGTATTGCAATTCATCATTGAGATATGCTTTTTTAATTACAGCACCCTGATATTCCTTTTCCAACGCACCCTTTACTTTCGTGGGTACATCTTTTACGCTTATTTCTGTAAACTCCTGTGCAAAGACCACGTCCATAATTCCATCATGGAAGATCGGAGGGTGGGCAGATATGGTTGACAAACTACCTAGTGCTATTGCTGTGGCAAAAACTATATTTTTCATATTTCTTATTTTAACGTGAATACTAATTTTCAATATTACTTAAGGGTAAAGGAAAAATAGTGCCAAAATAAAAAGGTCATTAAAAACACCTGTATATTGTTCTATTTCAGTGATTTATACGACGTCGACTTCGATAAGGCGTGTGTGTAAAAGTGTATATAAAACTAAAAAAGTGTGTACTATTTACACACTTTTTTATTCCAATACGTCTATAGGAGATATGTAATCTAATTTTCTTTCACTTGATGTGTGGTCTTCAAAAGATCGTTGACCGTTTTTACGGGATTAAAAGTGACCAAGGGCACCTCAACAAAAATGGTATTCCAAAAAGACATGGCTCCGTTCCATAAACCGGGAAGCTCCAAAGCCTTTAGATCCTTACCATCTTTCGTCTTTTCCGTGATAAAGCCTTGCTTATGGTCCACAAAATTAAGTAGATTGAATTTTTCTCCTTTATAGTTCTTCACCCCGCATACCAAATCCACTGGGTTAAAGTGTGTGGAATTTTTAAAAATATCGACCTGTTGCTCGTTGGACATGTCTACTTGGGCGCTTTCAATGATCTGCAGGGAAATATGACCGGTTTTATCCTTTACCCAAAATGGTCCCCCACCAGGTTCTCCTTCATTTTTTACCATTCCACAAATGCGGATGGGCCTATTGATCTTGTCCTTTAAAATTTCCAATTGCTGTGCAATGGTAAAGCTGTCAAAGTTCGAAACAAACCGCACATTTAAATGATCTTCTACAAAGGATTTTATCTCCATGACCTCCTCACTGGTCTCCTCATCCTTTTCCAACATAGCGGCATAGGCAAAAGTCTTTTCCTGTAATTTCAAAAGCAGCCCTGCCAACACCTTTTTGCTTGTTGCAACCTGGTCCACGACCCCATCTACAACAACGTTATCTATGTTTTTGATAAAAATAATATCGGCGTCCTGCTCATTTAGATTTTCAATCAATGCCCCATGTCCTCCTGGACGGAAGAGCAGAGAACCATCGGGATTCCGGAAAAGCTCATTATCCATGGTTACCGCAATGGTGTCCGTAGCGGGCTTTTGGTAGGAGTAACTCACATGGAAATCTGTAGCTGTAGCCTTGGAAACCCTATCGTTTATCCCTTTAAATTCTTCTCTGAACATAGTATCGTGCTGTTCTGAGATGGTAAAGTGCAATTTTGCGGCGCCATCGACCTTGGCATAAAGGGAACCCTCCTTGAGATGCTCTTCAAAAGGTGTGGCCCCATGTTGCCCGTATTTATGGAAAGGCAAAAGACCTTTGGGATAAAAACCGTAGTTCAATTTATCTTCGCCCAACATTTCCTGGACAAAAAGGAAAACTTCCTCATCTTTGGAGGTGGCATTGTCCCCTATCCTATTTTTTATTTTATCATAAAAAGGAAAATTTTCCATGCCTTCAACAAGCGCTTTGATATCCTTATCATTTGTTCTATCCATATAAGCGTTCAAAGTTTCCTTTGAGGGATCATAGGATTCCAAAAAGTTAAACAGAGCCTTGAACATTCTAGAGGCGGCCCCCGATGCGGGAACAAATTTCAAAAGTGACTTTTTGGCCTTCAGTTTTTCAAAAATCGCAACCAACTCCTTTTCCTCGGTAGGGTTGAATTTTAAAATTCCGTCAGAAATAATAGCTGCCTTTTCCAAATGGACAAAAGGAATACCCTCCTTAAAGGTCTCAATTTGCTCCAATACTTTCCCTTCCTTGATTCCCTTTTCTACTAGCTGCTGCTGATCCTTTACTGAAAATGCTGTCATTTTTTTAATAATTTATCAATATGTTCTACGGCCTTTGATAAGCGGGTTTTTTTATCCCCCTTTAAAATAACGAAATTTCGACCATATTCTTCCAATGTATCCTTGAAATATAAAAACATTCGTTCCCTTTCATCGGGCTTGTCCCTTAGGTCGTCTTTTTCCCATGGTGTATCAATATAGGTCAATAGATAAAGGTCATAAGTGTTTTCCAAAGCGTACTTCTCCAATGTAGGGTCACAATATCCTAAATAATACGCCTCAGAATATACCTTGGTCTCGAGAAGATCGGTATCACAGATCAATATATCGTTTGCCTTTTTCGCCAACGCATTCTCCAAGCGCATTTGCCCTTCAGCAATGGGCAGTAAATCTTTTGGCTCACAGGTCTTTCGCTCATTGTTCCATTTATCCTGTAGATATTCCCTGGCATACTCGGGAACCCAAACGGAATTATAGTGTCTTGCCAACTGCTCCGAAAGGGTTGTTTTCCCTGTAGATTCCGGGCCGAACAATACTATTTTAACAACGTCTGAGGGCTCTTGTTTAAACTTTTCTTCCATGCGAGATACCCAAAAATGGCTATAATGGTGAATAAAAAATACTGAAAAGAGGTAAAGATAAGTCCTTTATATAGATATAAAGGGACTGAAATGAGATCACCAATAACCCAATAAATCCAGTTTTCAAGTTTTTTTCTGGCCATGAGCCACATACCGACAAAAAAAATGGCCGTAGTAAAAGAATCTACATAAGCGGTCCAATGGTCTATCTTGTCAAACAACACATAAACGGCAAGCACAAATAACACAGTCGCCCCAAATAAAAGTGCGGACCATTTATGTTCCAGGGCAGAAGCCTTGGTTATTGGAATATAATGTGTGGCATCTACCTTTCTGGTCCAAACATACCAACCGTAAATACTCATGGCAAAGTAATAGGCATTGATGAGCATATCGCCCAATAGTCCAAATACCAATAATATATATACGAATATCCCTGTGCTGATGATGCCTGTAGGGAATACCAAAATGTTCTCCCGCATAGAATACCAAACACTGAGAAAGCCAAAGAATACCCCGACCATCTCCAAAATGATCAAATGGGTAGCGGTTCCTTCATATTGGGCAAAAATCCACTCAAAAATGGGGCTCATATTCGCTTCTGTCCGATTTCACAATTTTCATGTACAACAAACCCTTGTCCATCAATTCGAAGGCTTCTTTGATCTCTACCTGCAATACCTGCATCACTTGGTCGTAGTCCCCGTACACCTGGGTACTTAAAGGGTTCTCCAAAATAGTAAGGCCCGATGCCCTTAATTTTTTGATAAAATTGATGATAATCCCCTCATAGGTATCCTGTAGTGGTGAAAGGGTAAGCTCAACGGAAATGTTCATAAATGGTAAATGGTTTTATATGAAATTGTAGTAATGCTATGGTTTACTTCGGGGTCATTAGACCTGTTTTACAGCATAAACGCAGGTATAATCCTCAAATTCCAGAAAGTTTATATCGTAGAAGGACTGATCCCCATGGTAAAGTATTTCTGCCGTTGTTTTGGAATCCGAAAAAGAAAAGTCCTTGACGTCCACATGATGCAAAAAGCTAAGCCCGTGCTGGGCATAAATTTTATAGAGAGATTCTTTTGCTCCCCATACGATGGTGAGCTTACGTATAACAGCATCCGTATTGGCCAAGGTGCGGTATTCTTCCAAAGGGGTAAATTTGTTCGCGATCCGTAAAATCTTATCTCGCTGCATTTCAATATCTATACCCACCTCATCAAAATCACCTACAATAATACCGGTGAATTCGTGGGAATGGGTAATGGAAATATGCCTGCCATCCTTCAAATGCGGTTTTCCAGCTTCGTCGTAATAAAGATCATGGTCTGTATATCCTACAACGGCCAACAAGTGGCGTATGCTCAAAAACCCCCTCCTGTGAAGCTCAGATTTCATACCGTTCAGCCTGTTCTGGCAATGTGGGGTCAGGACTATATCCCTGGAAAGCTCTTCCTCTGTCTCTTCTATTTTCCAGATGTGGACCACAACACCAGGCCTTACTGTTATAGTTTTGTAAATAGCCATTGGTTTATTTAAGTAATTAGTACCTTTGCACTCAGAATATAGCGCTAAAAAACGCTATATAACGAAAGTAAAAATAAAATGATAAAGATTGGAGCAGATGGGGCATTAATTGACCATCCAACCTCTTAACATCCTTGTTTTATAAAAGTATAACAAAAAAAAGAAATCGCATGAGTACCAAGACCGTTCCTTATGTACCTAATAAGGTAAAAGATATGTCCCTAGCTGATTGGGGAAGGAAAGAAATTTTATTGGCAGAAGCAGAAATGCCAGGGCTTATGGCCTTAAGGGAGGAATACAAGGACGAACAACCACTAAAGGGCGCCCGTATTGCAGGATGTTTGCATATGACCATCCAAACGGCAGTCCTTATTGAAACGCTGGTTGCCCTAGGTGCTGAAGTGACCTGGAGCTCATGTAACATCTTTTCCACACAAGATCAGGCTGCAGCCGCAATTGCTGCTGCGGGAATTCCTGTTTATGCTTGGAAAGGAATGAACGAGGAGGAGTTTGATTGGTGTATTGAGCAGACCTTGTTCTTCGGTGAAGACCGCAAGCCCTTGAACATGATTTTGGACGATGGAGGTGACCTTACCAATATGGTGCTTGACAGATATCCTGAATTGGCAGCCGGAATCAACGGACTTTCTGAGGAGACCACCACTGGAGTACATCGACTTTACGAAAGGGTGAAAAACGGAACCTTGCCCATGCCTGCGATCAATGTAAACGACTCCGTTACCAAGTCGAAATTTGACAACAAATACGGATGTAGGGAGAGTGCCGTAGATGCCATTAGAAGGGCCACGGACACCATGTTGGCCGGGAAAAGAGTAGTAGTAGCAGGTTATGGTGATGTAGGTAAGGGAACAGCAGCTTCTTTTAAGGGTGCTGGCTCTATCGTTACGGTTACCGAAATTGATCCTATCTGCGCCCTACAAGCTGCTATGGACGGATTTGAAGTCAAGAAAATGGAAACCGTAGTTGGGAATGCGGATATCGTGATCACAACCACCGGAAATAAGGATATCATCCAATCACAGCATTTCAAGGCTATGAAGGATAAGGTCATCGTTTGTAACATTGGCCATTTTGACAACGAAATCGATATGGCGTGGTTGAACAAAAATTACGGTTACACCAAAGACCAGATCAAACCTCAGGTAGACAAGTATACCATTGACGGAAAAGATATCATTCTTTTGGCGGAAGGACGCTTGGTAAATCTTGGATGTGCCACTGGCCATCCCAGCTTTGTGATGAGTAATTCTTTCACAAACCAAACCTTGGCCCAAATTGAGCTTTGGAAACACAAGGATAAATATGAAAACGACGTCTATATGCTTCCTAAGCATTTGGATGAAAAAGTTGCCAAATTGCACTTGGCACGCCTAGGTGCCGAATTGGAAACCCTTCGTCCAGATCAAGCAAAATATATCGGTGTTACCGTTGAGGGACCTTTTAAGCCGGAATATTACAGGTACTAATCCCTACAAGAAAAAGGACCATTATTACCATAAGGACTCGGAACCCTTATCTTACATATATTTAAGATAAGGGTTCTATTTTTGGAGCAGCTAACCAAATTAAACAACCGTGTATTCATGAATATTATTTTAACTGGAGCCACCGGAACATTAGGTTCGAAGATTCTTTTCTCCCTCTTCGAACAAAAATTCCCAAGCATAGAAAAGGTTTTTTTACCCATTCGAAGTAAAAATTCAATCACTCCAGAGGAGCGCATCCTTAAAATGCTACGTAGTGAATATGCGCCCAACTTCATCAAAAGCAACCTTCAGCAGATTATTGATAAGATCCAGGTAATCGATGCAACCCTCCTATTGAACCCAAAGTCTTTTTTAGGAGATGTGAAGATCAATTTTTTTATCCATTCTGCAGGGTTTGTGAATCTATCGACAGATATCGAGGCCAAGGAGGACATATTCAAGGAGAATTTTGAATTCACCAAGGATATTTTCAAAGCCTATTCGGCCTATATAAAAAAGTTCATCTATATCAGTACCGCCTTTGCTGCAGGGGATATCGGTGGTTTCCTGGACAACGATTACTCCACCAAGGACAAGGGGAAGTACCGCAACCATTACGAGGCATCCAAGCATGCTTCGGAAAAATATCTACTACAGGCGGGCAAAGCGCAGAACATTCCAATACAAATCCTAAGGCCCAGCGTTTTGGGGGGCAACATCAAGGACCAGCCCCACTTTTTTATATCGAAGTACATGGTCTTTTATCTTTTTGCCAAATTTTTCCACAATAGCAATTCGGGCGACCTTATACGTATTTCCACCACTGAAACAGCCGGACTTAATATTATTCCAACAGATTATGCCGCAAAGGTTATTGTCAAGGCCATGGATAGAGAGATAAAGCAATTGAATATCGTCCATTCCAAGGAAACAAACCTAATGGCCGGGATGTCCAAAATTTTTGATGTTGTAGGTTTTGATAATTTTAGTTTCACCAACGAAAAAATCAATGCCATGACGGGTTTTAAATCGGATTTGGAGAAGTTCTATTATGAGACCATCGGGATTCACCTGAATCCCTATCTCACCTCCAAACCCAATCAATGGGACACGTCCCTGCTGGAAAGCATAATGCCCATCCCTTCCTATGATTTGGAGGAATACCTGATCCAAACGGTTTCCTTTGCCAAATCCAAAAAATTCAGAAGCCAACAGTGGTAGCAGAACAAAAAAAAGCCCTTGGTTCATCAAAGAACCAAGGGCTTTAACTTGCCATAGCTATTTTTAATCTACCTCGGCCAACATACCGTCCAAGTAATAGCAATCTGTCTGCTCTTTAAGCACGGCCAATCCTTCCTCTCTAGGCTGTAAAGGATTTATTTTAACTTCTTCCCCATTGGGCATGTACACAATGTAAAAACCTTCTTTAAAGGAAGAAAGCTTTATAATTTCTCCATTGGGTTTAATGGCATTCCATGATTTTTCATGGGGCTTATAGACCAAATCAACCTTGTTGCCTTTTTTAGGGCCTTCCAATACAGTAATTTCCATTCTGTTTTTAGAGGCAATCATTTCATAGGTATTACCGTCTTTTTCCACGATCTGTACTTCCGAATCCCCATCATCCATGGCGATTGGATTGGAACCCGACCAAAATTCGATCACGTTGAAGATTAGCGCATCCCCTACGAAAAAGAGGCCATACACGGGAATAATGTTGAGTCCCCAAAAGATCAAGTTGTTCACGAACCTACTATCGGAAACACCCTGATTCCAATCTTTCAGGTTGTTGAAGGCACTAAAAGAGCCCAAACAACTGGAGAACAATAAGGACAGGGAAAGAAAACTGCAGGCTATCAATTTTTTCATAATATGGTAGTTTTATTGTTTGATATGTTAAAATTAACCGCTCCCCGCTCTAAAAACCATCCCTATTAAATAAAAAAAGGACTCATATCAATATTTTATAATCTCGAACTCGCTCCTTCTATTTTTTTGATGGTCTACCTCTGAGCATTCAGCACTGCAATCCATAAGCGGTATAGATTCTCCATACCCCTTAAAACTCATCCTTCTTGCATCTACACCACCCACAGTTGACAAATAATTTCTGGTGGACTCTGCCCTTTTCTCGGAAAGCACCTGATTGTAAATATCGGTTCCCCTATTGTCTGTATGGGCACTGATTTTAATCTGAAGGCTTGGATATTTAATCATTTTGGCAGTTAGCCCATCCAATATTTTTTTGGAGTCACTGCGGATCTCCCACCTGTCAAAATCAAAATAAATAGGCGGCATGTCAAAATACAACTTGCCGTCCTTACTAATGATTCTAGGGGGATCGGGGTCTGCCAATAATAGTTTGATTACCTCTTGGGAAGCCACTGATTTGTCCTTAATAATATCTTCAATTAGAGCTGTTTCATTTTTAACAAGCAATATCACATGTTTTTGATCTTGCTCGTCTTTTGCATCCACCACCATCACTTTGTCAAGATAACCCACTACCCTTACTTCATAAGTATATGTCCCGGGCAAAAGATTGCTGTTGAACCGGGCAATACTGTCCAAAGTGTTCTGATAAACAATACTATCGTTTAAATACAGTACAACTTCTGAATTGGGGATGTACTCGTGGGTTACCATATCCCTTACTTCAAACTGATTGATGTATTCTCGTTTAAAAATCTCCCCTGTTTGCTCAAAACTGTAGACATCATCATTTTTGTCATCCCGGTTGGAGGCGAAATAACCTGTTTTAATATCATTGTACCGCATTCCAAAATCGTCATAACGGGAATTGATGGGTGCCCCTAAATTTATTGGTTTACTAAATTTTCCGTCCTTCCATTCAGATACAAATACATCTAACATACCCAGTCCCAAATGACCATTGGATGAAAAAAACAAATGCCCTTCTTCTGAAATATATGGGAACTGCTCCCTATTCTCCGTATTGACAATGTAGCTCAAGTTTTTTAGCGTACCATAGGTGCCATCACCATTGATGGTCACGTAATAAATGTCGTATTCGCCTACACTTCCAAGGACATTCGAAGAGAAATACAGTCTTTTCCCATCCGGACTTAGGGTTGGGTGTTCAAAGGTATACTCACTTGAACTAAAAGGAAGTTTGGTAGGCTTCTGCCATTTGCCGTCCCTTTTAACACTAATAAACAACTGCACATTGTTATTGTTGTCCTCATCAAAGACAGCCTTGCCTTCTTCAATATCGCTTTTGGAAAGATATAGGGTATCCCCACTTTTAGAAAAACAGAATGACCCTTCATGAAGACTGGAATTTATCGAACTAGAGATGGAACTTGGCTCGCCCACCGCTTTATTCTCCTTATTGACACCAAAACTGTAAATATCGAGGAACGGCCTATGGGTCCAATTGTACTTTTTATCATTCGCATTTCCCCTATCGGATGTAAAATAAATGGAGTCCCCTAATTTTAGGGCTCCGAAATCTGCCGCATCAGAATTGAAAGGAGCCTTTTTTATTTCATAATCCGCCTTCTTAAGCTTAAAGGTCTCTACCTCTTCCCTTGCCTCATCTTTACGGGGAGGCAGTATTCCCCTGTTATTTTTGAACAACACCAGATAATCTATTGCCCTTTCATAGTCGCCCACCGCCGAAAGGAACTGATAGTGCATAAAATTATACTTATTGTCGTAGTATTTGTCTTCCTCCTTGAATCTACCATTGAACAATTGGGCTAGGGACTGAATGGCCTTTTCATATTGAAAGGTGTTATAATAACATATGGCCAATTTTTGTAAGGTTTCCTTACTGTTGTCCTTTTTCCATTGCAATTCATAGAATTCTGCGGCATTGAGGTAATCTCCTGCCTCAAAATAGCGGTCAGCCCTATTCTTCTGTCCCAATACCGATTGGAAACCAATAATAAAGACAATAATGGCGAGTTTTTTTACCATAATCAATAGAACCTTGGTGAGGTATATTTTTTAGATCTTACAAATTCAAAATTGTACAATAGGATGATTTCGTGGCTACCATTATTGAAATCATTCAATTTATTTGTATTATAATCGTAGGCGTAACCTATTCTAAAATTATAGGCAAGATCCACAGCAGCCAAAAAAGCGACAGACTCTTGATACCTATAGGAAATCCCTGCTTCAAAGGTATCATAGACCAATGCATTCATAGACAGGTCAAAGCTCAGGGGTGTACCCAATGCTTGTTTTACCACAAAGGACGGTTTAAGTTTTAAGTCCCTGTTCATCTCAAAAATATATCCGGACATAAGGTAGAATTGCATCTTGCGCTCATATAGGTTTTCGTTGTTGGAATTGATATCAGCAGGAAGAAAATTAGGCGCAGACAGGCCTATATAGTAGTTGTCTGAAAACAAAAAAGCCCCTGCCCCTATATTGATCAAGGTCCTATTACTATTTTGAAAACTAGGGTCTTGATTTACATTGGTTCGGGAAAAATCGAAGGCCAGGTCACTGATCCCCGCCTTAAGACCCATGGAAAGTTTTGTGTCCCTGTTCAGTTGTATGATATAGGCATAATTGACCCCAAAGGTATTTTCGGTAAGTACATCCCCTATCTGGTCATTGACATAATTAAAGCTTAATTCCGTTTTCTCATTTAAGGGCAGATTCGCAAAAACATTTGCTGTTCTGGGGGCACCTTCTATACCTGTCCATTGGGTCCTGTAAAGGCTGCCCAAATAAAGAATTCCCGGGTCATTGGTCACGTAAGCGGGGTTCACCACATTCATATTGTACATATACTGGGTATACTGTGCTTCCTGTTGTGCGCTGCACAGGGCGACAAGGAATAGTAATATGATGCTTATGTTCTGTTTCATGCACTATTTACTCAAATAAAAAGTATCCTGGAATGCTCCATTAATATTATCGTTGGGCTCAAATACAAAGAAATAGACCCCAGAGGGCAGATCATTACCCAAACTAGGTGCTATATTTGAAAGGCCAGAAAAATAAGGCGTCCCTGTTCTTCCCTTGTAAACTTTTGCCCCGAACCTATTATAGATGGTAATCTGGAAATCTGGAAACGCATTTTCAAGATCCCCCAAATCCAAAACATCATTGATACCGTCGTTATTGGGAGAAACACCGTCCATTACATTTGGTTTGCAGTTGTTGGCAGCACCAATATTAAAAATGGTAACGGTCATGGGCACTCTTACCGATTCACATCCGTTCGGGTCCACATTGGCTACATAATATGTTTTGTTTTTCAATACCGAATCCGCACTTAAAACTTCATCAGATTCTAGCGATTCGTACCAAACGAAATCCATATTACTGTTAACGTTTACAGACTGAAGGGTAGCCCCTTCCAAAATACAATAGCTCTGATCTGAAACCATGGGGGCCTCAACGGTGGTTATACTAACCTGAATGGCTGCCATATCCGGGGTGCATGTATTTCCTCTATCGATTCTATATTCCAACCCCAAAGTACTATTAGAGACCGTAACGAGATCTAGTATCCCTTGATCCACCAAGGTATTGGACGAGGTAATATAAAAATCCCCATCGGTATCTGTTGCACTGTCCAATAATAGGAATAAATCTACCAGCCCTTCAGACTGACAAAGAGTAACATTAAAATCCATTCCGGCTTCAGGTTTTGGATTGACCGTAACACTGACAATTGCCTCCTCGGCCGCACAGGGTCCATTAGCAGGCACCGTATATACATAATCCCCCGACACACCCGTATTTGGATCAAAAACACCCATAAAAGACTCGGAATACCCCCCTGGCCCACTCCAAGTTCCATTACTGCTTTTTGTTCCGGTAAGCAAATCAAACAGGTTAAAAGCGGCGGCATCGGAGCAAAACTCAATGCTGGTTCCCACACCGGCAAAACTTGGTTCGAAAACCGTAAAATTCAATTGGGCTTCATCTACACAGCTCCCGTTATTTGTGGTAGTATAGGTAAAATTATAAGTCTGGCTACCTACTAATGGAGCAGCAACAAAATCATTTGGGATTACATTACCTAGACCATCGGTCCACTCCCCATTGGAACCTCTATAAACTGCCGTACCATTGGTTGCCAAATGGGAAATAAGATCTATGGGAGCACCATCCATGCACAGCTCTATATTAGCTGTGTCCTCACCTGCGTACAAAGGGTCTGTTATGACCACGGTCACCAGAGCACTTTCGGAACCACAAGGTGTTGCACTGCTGAAACTCGCATCACATTCATTGGATTTATAACTGAGTGTTGGGCAGTTGCCACTGCAGTTGATTGACGCATCCACATCGTATCTAAATACATAGGTTCCCACCCCAAGACCCGATATATCCACAACGCCTGCGGTAGTTATGGCAGGGGTGGCAGGGCCTGAAACGAAAGACCAATGGGCTTGGTCTCCCGGTTGGTAATCATAGGTAATACCATTTTCAGTGGTGAATACCAATTCATCCAGTAGGTCAATGGATGCAGGTTGGGTCCCATCCCTACAAACAATCCGATCCTGAGCCTGACCAAATGGTCGTAGGGCTTCAAAAATTATAAATGGAATTTCCGTTTCAGAATCAAAGCAGACCCCAGACCTTTTCTTGGCCGAATATTTAAAAGTAAATATTTCATAACCAAATCTGGGATTTGTACTGATCAGGTTATCGTATATATTTCTTATGTTCACTAACTGATCTGCCGGGTTGGATACCTCTCCTACAGTATTTAGACTTCCTGACCAGGTTCCTTCCAAATCTTCATCCAAAAGGTAAAGGTCATTGGACAGGGAAATATCAACATCATAGATGCCATTAATGATATCCTGTTCACAAATAGCGGCCGGATTGGACTCACCAGTGGAAGGCCTCCTGACCACAGAGACTCTAACATTTGTTCGCGATTCGGGAGTACAAGAACCTATCCCAGGAACAACATAGGTCAATGTGAAGGTCTCCTCTATGATACCACCTCCCGGTCGATAGGGAATATCCACATACAGATCTGACCCATCTATTTCTACAAAGCTTGGACTGCTACCTTCATAAATCCATGAACCGTTGAGATGTGGACTTGGTGTTGTCTGCAAGGCCTCAAAAAGATTGTACGGTTCTATGTCTGTACACGGACTCTCTGAGTTACACACTTGGGCATTAACAGAATTTGGTCCCGAGGGTGGCAGTGCGGTTCCTGAAAAAGCCCCTAGGATGACATTCATTATTAAAGCAGGGTCCGGACATCCATTTTGATAAAGGATATACGTATAATCATCGGCAGCCTCCGATGCATTGGAAAGTCCCCATAGATTTACGTCCCCAGTATTCGGATCAAGGACAAAATCAAAATTAGGGTCATTCCATGTTCCTATTCCCACATTATCACCCGTGGCATTGAAGTATTCGTCGTAAAGATTTATTATTCCATCAGGAAAAGTATCGCCGTCGCCATCAATGACGGTCATATCACAAATGGTGATCGTGACAGTCCCTTTATCTTCACATTGGGCGTGGATACCATAGGGCATCACCAATATTAAAGCAATGAGAATTCTTTGAAGTCTGTTCAATTTGGCTGGTTTACAATCAAAAATATTGAATTTATTTTGATAAAAACGATTTTTTCAGTCACCCAAATAAGAAGTTGGCTCAAAAAAAAATATTAATTACGCACTTTACCGTCCGTTTTTACCTACATTCTCAACACAGGGGCCAACATGTTACCCAATGAAAATAAGTCATAAAAAAACCCCCTTTGTTTCCAAAGAGGGTTTTAAATTTTAAAAGAGCGGTTCCTTATGCCTCGAAAGGTTCAATGGAAACGAAGGATTTACCTCCTGCTTTCTTCTCAAATTTTACAAGACCATCAACTCTAGCGTGTAGGGTATGATCTTTTCCAGCATAAACATTTTCACCTGGATTATGCTTAGTACCACGTTGTCTTACGATGATATTTCCAGCAACAGCAGCTTGTCCACCAAAAATCTTAACGCCCAAACGTTTCGATTCTGATTCCCTACCGTTCTTGGAACTACCAACACCTTTCTTATGTGCCATGATATTTTGTTTTAATTCTTAACTATTTACTTAAAGCGTCAATCAAGTCAGATTTTTTCATTGAAGAAATCCCTTCGATACCTTTTGCTTTTGCCATCTCTTTCAACTCAGCAACAGTATATTTGCTTAAGTCTTCAGTTTGGGCAGCCTCTTTTTTAGGAGCGGCAGCAGCTGGTTTAGCTTCTTTCTTTGGAGCTTCTTTCTTAGCAGCTTTTGTAGCGCCGGAAGCAACAATACTTTCAATTACAATCTCAGTCAAATACTGACGGTGACCGTTTTTCTTTTTGTAACCCTTACGTCTTTTCTTTTTGAAGACGATTACTTTGTCACCCTTAAGGTGCTTTACGACTTTCGCCTCAACAGCGGCTCCGTCTATAGCTGGGGCGCCAATTGTGATGTCCTTACCATCTTCCAACAAAAGAACGTTATCAAAGGTAACTTTGCTACCTTCTTCGTCTTGCAAGCGGTGAACATACACTTTTTGGTCTTTTGCAACTTTAAATTGCTGCCCTGCTATCTCTACAATTGCGTACATAGCGTGTATATTAATTATTAATTCAAAGATTACCTATTTTTACATAGGCGGGTGCAAATATACTGCTAAATTGCTAACCTACAAGTGTTTTTTTATTTTTAATGAGGTTGTTTTTTAATTTTTCTTAGTTGTTTTGAACAACTGCATAAAGGCCAAGGTCAACACCAAGGAAGTGGAAAAACCCATGATAGCTACCGTAAAGAAAACGATCCCCCCTTCTGTCTTATAATCTTTGAACCAAACCTTGGATAGCTCAGCCAAGAAACCAGTATTAATTTCTGTAGCATAAAAGGCGAAAAAAATAGTAAATATAATGGTCGCCATAAATCCAGTAACGATACCAGCACTAAACCCTTTAGCATAGTTGAAGGCATTCCCGTCCTGAATACGGAGGTACTTGATGGCCTCGTAAATCCCGAAGCCGGTGATAACACCGTTAAAAAGACTGTAAAATACATTGGTATGCAGGCCAAAAAGCGACAATATTAAAAAGTACGCAATCAGGGAGCCACTGGTGGCAATTCCAAATCTAATAGGAAGAGCAAATCTCATCATATGCTAATAATTTTGGTTTAGACCATTAAGTTACAGAATATTCATCATTTCTTCCAATAATTCTCTATAAAGAATTAAGAAGCCCGCAAAAATATACAGAAAATACTCTTCATTGTTGTAACAAATTCTGTATTTTGCTACTAACTAAACACAATCGAGAATTTAAACACTGATTACAATGAAAGGAAAATTATTATTGGCTGTTTGTACGCTGTTCACAGCAACACAGATAGGGGCCCAAGAAGTGGCCTATGAGGAATATGACCTGGACAATGGACTCCATGTCATTTTACACCAGGACAATTCCGCTCCCTTGGTGACCACTTCTGTGATGTACCATGTAGGGGGCAAGGACAGAACGGAAGGAAGGACAGGATTTGCCCATTTTTTTGAACACCTTCTTTTTGAAGGGACCAAAAACATAGAAAGAGGCAAGTGGTTCGAAATAGTATCTTCCAATGGCGGAAGGAACAATGCCAACACCTCTCAAGACAGAACCTACTACTATGAAGTATTCCCCTCCAACAATTTAAAATTGGGACTTTGGTTGGAATCTGAGCGCATGCTTCATCCAGTGATTGACCAAAAAGGGATAGATACTCAAAATGAGGTGGTAAAGGAAGAGAAGAGACTACGCTATGACAATTCACCCTATGGCCAGATTCTTCCCGTAGTGGGCAAGAGCCTGTTTGAAAAACACCCTTACAAGGACCCGAACATTGGATATATGGCAGACCTTGATGCCGCCACCCTAGAGGATGTAGTGGCCTACAACAAAAAGTATTATGTTCCAAACAATGCTGTTTTGGTTGTAGCGGGTGATATCAATATCAGTGAGACCAAAAAAATGATACAGGATTATTTTGCACCTATCCCGAAGGGAGCACCTGTGACCAGAAATTATCCTACCGAAGAACCAATTACCAAAGAAGTTGAAATTACGGCCTACGACGCCAATATCCAGATACCGGCGGCCATTGTGGGATACAGAACTCCCGGCTTTAAAGAAAGGGATGCCTATGTTCTGGATATGATATCATCTTACCTTAGTGACGGAAAGAGCTCAAAACTTTACAAAAAAATGGTGGACGAGCAGAAACAGGCCCTTCAAATTGGCGCCTTTAATATTGGGCAGGAAGATTATGGAATGTACCTCATTTTTGGGCTTCCTGTAGGTGAAACTAGTCTGGACACCTTGGTCTCCGAGGCAGAGGAAGAAATTGCCAAGGTGAGAACCGATCTGATCTCAGAAAAAGATTACCAAAAACTACAGAACAAATTTGAAAATAGATTCGTGAATTCCAATTCAAGCGTGGAAGGAATCGCAGGATCATTGGCAACCAATTATCTTCTTTACGGGGACACCTCCCTGATCAATAAGGAAATCGAAATCTACAGATCTATTTCCAGAGAAGAAATGAAGGCTGTTGCCAACAAATATCTGAACCCTAACCAACGCGTGGTTATCGATTATTTACCAGAACAAAAACCAGCAAATTAACAACATGATGAAAAAAATAATAACAACTCTGGTTTTGGCATTTATGGCCCTGACCATTAGTGCGCAGGTAGATAGAACCAAAATGCCCGAACCGGGACCTGCTCCCGAAATAAACCTCAAAGAGCCTGTTCGTTTTGAACTCAAGAACGGCCTTAAGGTATTGGTTGTGGAAAACCACAAACTCCCACGGGTCAATATTCAACTCCTTATAGACAATCCGCCTATCGCAGAAGGGAAAAAGGCCGGGGTGCGCTCCTTTGTTTCCAGCCTATTGGGCAATGGATCCACAACTATCTCCAAAGACGCCTTCAACGAAGAGGTAGACTTTTTAGGGGCAAGTATTAGTTTTGGCTCCCAAAGTGCCCGTGCAAGTTCCTTATCAAAATACTTC
This sequence comes from Sediminicola sp. 1XM1-17, assembly GCF_037203765.1. Lineage (NCBI taxonomy): Bacteria > Pseudomonadati > Bacteroidota > Flavobacteriia > Flavobacteriales > Flavobacteriaceae > Sediminicola > Sediminicola sp. 1XM1-17. Next base: position 104,158 of record NZ_JBBCAS010000001.1, read on the forward strand.
CCAAGGATACTGGAATTAATGGCTGATGCCGCAATAAACCCCAATTTTACCCAAGAGGAATTTGATAAGGAAAAAGACAAATTGATCACTGGGCTAAAATCCCAAGAGAAGGATGTTTCTGCCATTGCCAGCAGGGCTCAGGCGGCTCTTGCCTATGGAAAGGAGCACCCATATGGTGAGTTCACCACTGAAGAAACCGTCAACAATGTTTCCCTTGCCGATGCGAAGCAGTTTTACAGCAGCTACTTTGTTCCTGCAAATGCTTATTTAATTGTCATTGGAGATGTAAATCCAAAAGAAGTTGAGAAAATGGTGAAGAAATACTTTACCCCTTGGACCAAAGCCACTCCTCCTTCTTTTGAGTACACCAATCCAAAAGATGCCCTGTACACACAAATCAATTTTGTGGATGTCCCTAACGCAGTGCAATCCGAAATTGCTGTTGAAAGTTTGGTTAATTTAAAAATGAGCAGTCCAGATTACTTGGCGGCCCTGGTAACCAATCAGATATTAGGTGGAGGGGGTGAAGGCCGTTTATTCCTAAATCTAAGGGAAGACAAAGGCTACACTTATGGCTCTTATTCCCGAGTGGGCAATGACAAATATGCCCCGTCAAGATTTATGGCCACGGCAAGTGTCAGAAACGCGGTAACCGACAGCTCTGTAGTGGAGATTCTAAAGGAGATCGATAGGATAATAAAAGAACCCGTTACAGCAGAAGAACTGGCCAACACCAAGGAAAAGTATATCGGCAATTTTATCATGGCCCTTGAAAGACCTGAGACTATTGCTGGTTATGCATTGAACATAGAAACAGAAGGACTTCCGAAAGATTTTTACAAGACGTATCTGGAGCGCATCAATGCCATTACCATCGAAGAAGTGCAAGCCGCTGCCAAAAAGTATTTCAGCGTGGAAAAAGCAAGAGTAGTGGTAGCCGGAAAAGGCAGTGAGGTATTGGACAATTTGGAGCAGGTAACCTTTAATGGGAAAAAGATTCCAATCCATTATTATGACAAAGATGTCAACAAGGTGGACAAGCCCAAATATGAGGTAGCCATTCCGGAAGGCACCACGGCAAAAACCGTTCTTGAATCCTATTTGGAAGCCATAGGTGGCAAATCCAACTTGGAAAAAGTCAATTCCTTTGCCATGGTTGCCCAAGCAGAAATGCAAGGGATGAAGCTAGACCTTGAGATGAAAAAAACATCAAAAGACCAATTCATGCAAGACGTAAAGGTCATGGGGAATTCCATGAGCAAGCAGGTCATTGATGGCGATAAGGGGTATATGGTGATGCAAGGGCAGCGCAAAGAGCTAGAAGAAGAGGAGCTTAAAAAATTAAGGGCAGAATCTTCCCCTTTCCCAGAAATGGATTATTTAAATGGCAGTGCCACCTTGGAAGGAATTGAAATGATAGATGGTCAAAAGGCTTTTAAAATAAAAGTAACAGACGAAAAAACATCTTTTTACAGCATGGAGACAGGACTTAAAATTCAAGATGCCATAACCGTGGAAGCCCAAGGACAAAAAATGAGTACTACATTTGGATATGGTGATTACAAAGAAGTATCGGGAATTTTGTTCCCGTTCCAAATGATCCAAAGTATGGGCCCTCAAAAGATCGACTTTATCGTACAGGATATTAAGATAAACGATGGGGTGACCCCAGCGGATTTTCAATAATTGAACCTAATTTTTTTGGAAGCACCCAAGTCTGCCCTAAACAGTCTTGGGTGCTTTTCTTTTTTTGTTGACCATCCAAACGCCCAGCAGAATGATCAAGGCACCTATCAATTGATAGGCATTGAGCTTTTCCCCATCCCAAACACCCCATAAAACTGCTACCAAAGGAAGAACATAGGTCACCGAAGCGGCAAAAACAGGACTGGCAATACGTATCAATTTATTAAAGAACAAATTGGCGATGGCCGTGCCTACAATTCCCAGGACAAAGATATAGGCCATAGGCATATGCATGGCCTCATTGGACCACACCTCGGTAAAAAATCCAGAATAAACCAAAATGACCAAAGCCGGAAAAATTACCATGGCAAAGCTTCCTGCAGTTACCGCCAGCGGACTCAAATGAGACAGGTGTTTCTTTATTATGTTGATATTAAAGGCATATCCCATGGCAGACAGCAATATGAAGATGGCATACCAATAATTTTGGTTAGGGCTAAATTCCATCCCGGCAGCAATCAGGGCAACCGTTCCCAAAAGGCCAACAAATATTCCAAGTACCTGCTTTTTGGTGATAATGGCACCAAATAGGAGGGTCCCGATCAAAGCGGTATTCAATGGCACCAAGGAATTAAAAATAGCTGTTACCCCACTATCTATTTCTGTCTGCGCCAAAGCAAACAAAAATGGCGGAAAAAAAGAACTCAAAAATCCGGCCGCAGTGATCCATTTCCACTCCGATACGGTAATCGCCCTTAAACTTTGGAACCCTATGACCAATAAAAAGCTACCGGCAAAAACAATTCGCAACCCTCCTACCTGGATAGGACTTAGCCCCACCAATGCCTTTTTTATGAGAATAAATGACGACCCCCATATTAAGGACAAGAGTATTAAATAAAACCATTTTTTGGTCTGTTCGCTCATGGTCAGAAAATTTGAATGCAAAATTGAACTTTTATAACCAATTTTGAATCCATTGAACTGGCTTTTTATTTTAAATAGAAACTTGAAATATTCTTTCCTCGGGGAATTGGGCACGATATACTAATTTTGTGGTATTCCAAAACGAAACCGATGAGAACATCATTTATTAGTATAGCCTTATTATGTAGCCTAGCTTTATTTTCATGCAAAGAAGACAAGGAACAGCCCACAAAAATGGAAGAAGTCATGGCAGTCCACGATGAACTTATGCCCAAAATGGGAAAAATAGGGCGACTTGTAGGGGAGCTGAACAAAATGGAAGATTCCACTGAAACAGGACAGATCTATAGGGAAGCCAAATTGGACCTACAAGAAGCCAACAAGGCCATGATGGATTGGATGAAAGGCCTGGGTGACCGTTTTGATTACGAGGAAATCATGAAAGGCAAAGAGTTATCCGAACAAAAGCAGCAATGGCTAAAGGAGGAAGAAGAAAAAGTAAAAATCCTCAAGGAAAAAATAAATGGCAGTATTGAAAGGGCCGAGAAATTACTGGAGAGAAATTAACTGAATTTTTTTACACATAAAACAAAAGGAGGCCCTTGGGCCTCCTTTTGTTTTTCAATCGTTCCACCGCATGGTCTCCATAATCTGACGCACATCCTTTTGCAGGTGTACGGCAGCCGGTAAAATGGAATCATAATTGGGTTTGGTATAAAAATAAAGCGACCCCGTAACAAAATGGGAGATGCTATCTGTCAAATAAAATTGGGATTGGGAGGCGGCATTTCCCTTTACTTCATAATACATCCCGTACACCTTGTCCCCTTCGTTCACAAAGGGCTGCTCCAAAATATTGTCTGCCTTGGCCACGTGTTCGTAAGAGAACTTTTGGGCGTCTGACAGTAATTTCTGTAAGTTGCCCTCCACATTTTTGTAACTTATAAAAATAGACCCCTTCATATCCGGATAGTCAAGCGTCAAAGAACAATCCTTGTTGAGTTCCAAATGGGCCTGTTCGCTATATTCAAATCCATAGGCACAGTCGACCTCCAATTTTTTGGTAGCCATTTCCGGGTATTCCAATCGCAACATGGCCTTGGGCTTGGGAAACACCTCATCCTTGCAGCCTACCGCACAAATCAAAAGAAGGATCAAGAAAATAGCTTTAAAATTCATTAGGCAATGTTATTTTTATTTGTCTCAATCTCTTTTTGTCAAGGCTCTCCACTATAAAGGTATATCCTTTGAAAAAGATTTTCTCTCCCCTTTTGGGAAAGCTACCGGCAATTTCCAGCACAAAGCCAGCTATGGTCTCCGACTCCCCCTTGCGTTCCTCAAATTCCCCTTCGTGCTCTATCCTCGCTACACGGTAAAAGTCTTTCAATGCTGTTTTGCCATCAAATACATAGTTATAATCGTCCAATTTTGAAAAGACCAGGTCCTCATCATCAAACTCATCTATAATATCCCCAACAATTTCTTCAATGATATCCTCAAGGGTCACAATTCCAGATGTTCCACCATATTCGTCCACCACAATGGCCAAATGGTTCTTCTTTTCTTGGAATTCCATCAAAAGGTCATCCAACTTCTTATTCTCCGGAACAAAATATGGCTCACGCAACAGGGTGGACCAATTGAACATTTTACGCTCTATATAAGGCAAAAGATCCTTTACATAAAGTACCCCTTTCACATGGTCTATATTTTCCTCATATACCGGAACCCTGGAATAACCATTCTTTTTGATTTCCTCCAGGACTTCCAAAAATTTCATGTCCACATTAAGGGCAAAGATGTCTATCCTTGGCAACATTACCTGTTTGGTATCCGTGTTCCCAAAAGAGACGATGCCCTGTAATATCTTTTGCTCTTCTTTGGTGGTATCCCCTTCCGAGGTGAGCTCCAATGCCTGTGACAAATGATCCACACTTAGATTGGACTTCTGCTTTCCCAACCTACTGTGCAAGAACAGGGTCGCCGATCTCATGGGCATACTCAAGGGGGTAAAAACAAAATCCAACACCTTCAAGGGGTAGGCCATGGTATTGGAAAAACTTTTCCTGTTCCTATTGGCGTATATTTTTGGTAGGATCTCCCCAAACATTAAAATAAGAAAGGTAATCACGACGACTTCCAATAAAAAGCGCAGTGAAATTATTCCCAACCACATATAGGTAATATTGGCAAAAAGAGCATCCCCCATATTACTGAACAAAAGCACAATACCGATATTGATGGTATTGTTGGCAATGAGGATGGTAGCCAATAACTTTTTGGGACGTTCCAACAATTTGACCACGATATTTCCTTTGGCGGTCTTTTGTTCCATGATCTCGTTGATATCCGTTGGAGAAAGTCCAAACAGAGCAACTTCGGCTCCAGAAATTACTGCCGAACAACCGAGCAGCACTAGGAGAACAATTACTTGGAGTGACAATGCACTGTCCAAAACGAAAAAATTAAGCAGTAAACTAAAGGGGTCTGGATCCAACAGTCAAAATTTAGTATAGTATTAGTCTAGAAAGGTAAATCATCTTCCTCTTCTGGTGCACTGGTATGGGGTGCTGCTTTTGGGGAACTCGGCCCATGTGTGCTCGATGGTGCATTCCCGGAAGATGGTGCTCCCGTTGGGGCATTGGAAGAACTTTCATTTTTGGTTGTCAAAAAGGTAAAGTCCTGTACATGCACCTCGGTAGTGTAACGCGTGGTCCCGTCCTCTCCCTGCCATTGACGGTTTTTTAGTCTCCCTTCAACATATATTTTATCGCCCTTGCCCAAATATTTTTCGCAAATTTCGGCCGCCTTGTTTCTCACCACAACATTGTGCCAATCCGTATTGGTCACCCTTTCTCCAGTCTGTTTGTTCGTGTAGGTCTCATTGGTTGCCAAAGGAAAACGCGCAATACAGTTTCCCCCTTCAAAATAATGAATTTTAACCTCATCTCCCAGATGCCCAATCAGCATCACCTTATTTAATGTACCGCTCATAGTCGTAATCTTATATCAAAAATACTAAAATTTAAATGTATTTATAAAGTCTGCTATCAAAACAGGAACAGGAAATTCTTTCAGCGCTTCCGAGTTGACCCCATTCCGGTGTTTTCCCACACTTTTGACGATCCAAAATTTGGTGTGCAAATGCTGATGGGACAACTTGTGCACTATGGGCCTGTCATTGAACAGATAAATTTCCGAGGTTTCCTTTAGCTCCAAAACCGAACCCATAGCATTGGTTATTTCCTCCAACGAATAATTCCTTTCCGATTCCAATAAAGGAAATTCAAAAAGATTTTGCCAGATCCCTTTGCCCCTTCTTTGTCTTAGTTCAATGGTATTGTCCTGATCCAATACCACCAAGTAATTAAAATACCTGTTTCTTACCTTGGTAGTCTTTAATTTTACCGGTAAGGAATCAATACGTCCTTTTTCCAGGGCAGCACAACCTTCGTTTAAGGGACAGTGAAGGCAATAGGGATTTTTGGGGGCGCATTGCAATGCTCCAAATTCCATGATACCCTGATTATAATCTGCAATTTGATCGGCATCCATCACCTCTATCGCCAATTCCTTGAAGTACTTTATTCCTTCGGTACTATTAATAGGTATATCTATACCAAAATAACGCGACAGCACCCTGTATACATTTCCATCCACAACGGGCTGGGCCTCATCGAAACAAAAGGAGGCTATGGCACTGGCGGTATAATCACCGACACCCTTCAATTCCAACAAACCCCGATAGGACTTCGGAAATTGCCCATGATATTTTTCTGAAACTAATTTTGCCGTGGCGTGTAAATTTCGCGCCCTGGAATAATAGCCAAGACCCTGCCATAGCTTTAACACCTCTTCTTCTGAAGCGTTGGCCAGATCGTGCACTGAAGGAAAATGATCCAAAAACCGCTCGTAGTAGGGCATTCCCTGTGCTACGCGGGTCTGTTGCAGCATAATTTCAGATAGCCAAATCTTATAGGGATCTTTGGTGTTCCTCCATGGCAGGCTCCGTTTGTTGATGGAATACCAATGGATAATTTTCTGGGAAAAAGACATTTAAAAAATACTAAAGGACAAAAGTAAAGGTTTATAGACTTAAAATTAAGTCCTTTAAGATAAAAGATTGAATTTAATTCATATATTTGCAACCCGAAAAAAACACATAGAAAATCTATAATACAAAATGACAAAAGCAGACATTGTTACGAGAATCTCAGAAAAACTGGGTATTGAAAAAGGAGATGTGCAGGCTACTGTTGAAACTTTTATGGAAGAGGTAAAAACTTCATTGGAAAATGGAGACAATGTTTACTTAAGAGGTTTTGGTAGTTTCATTATTAAAACAAGAGCAGAAAAGACTGGTAGGAATATTTCCAAAAACACTACCATTAAAATACCTTCGCACAACATTCCTGCATTTAAACCTGCCAAGGTTTTTGTTGAAGGAGTAAAAAGCAACGTACAAGTTAAATAAAGTATTAACCCTAAAGTAAATTTTTATGCCTAGTGGTAAAAAGAGAAAAAGACATAAGGTAGCAACCCATAAACGCAAAAAGCGTAGGAGAGCTAACCGACACAAGAAAAAGTAGTTTTATAACTACTTTTTCTTTTTATTAAGTTCATTGACATAGAAATTCCATAACGGAATTTCGACGGGTTTTAACAGCCTGTTACAACTAATGTTTAATCCATTCGTCCCAATACCGATGTATATCATTGTGGGATGAGTATAAATTGATTCAGGTGAATAGAGAACTGATCGTAAGATCTAGTCCTGAAGCCGTCGATTTTGCCTTATTAAAGGATGGAAAACTTACAGAACTTCACAAGGAAGAAGAAAGTAACAACTTTACCGTTGGCGATATCTTAATTGCCAAAGTGCGTAAACCAGTTACTGGATTGAATGCTGCCTTCGTCAATGTTGGTTATGAGAAAGACGCCTTTCTGCATTACCACGACCTGGGACCACAGCTTTCGAGCATGTTGAAATTTGTAAAAAAAGCGAGTACGGGGAAATTGAAAGATTTTACCCTGAAAGATTTTCCATTTGAAAAAGAGATTGATAAGGATGGTAGCATCAACGATGTTATCAAGGCCAATCAATCATTATTGGTGCAAATTGTTAAAGAACCCATTTCCACAAAAGGACCCAGAATTAGTTCCGAGCTTTCATTGGCCGGACGATATTTGGTCATGGTCCCTTTTTCCGACCGGGTCTCCGTTTCACAGAAAATTGAGAGCAAGGAAGAAAAAGAAAGGCTAAAAAGGCTCGTCAAGAGCATTAAGCCCAAAGGATTTGGTGTTATTATCAGAACAGTTGCAGAAGGCAAAAAAGTAGCCGAACTGGACAGAGATCTACAGACCTTACTGACCAAATGGACAGTAATGTGCAAAAAATTGTATAAAGCTCCACATCCATCCAAAGTCCTGGTAGAACTGAACCGTGCATCCTCCATTTTAAGGGATGTTTTCAACGATACTTTCACAGGAATTTATGTAGATGATGAAACGCTTTACACCGAAGTAAAGGATTACGTGCAAGAAATTGCACCAGAAAAAGAATCTATTGTAAAGTTGTACGATTCCAATGTTCCAATTTTTGAAAAATTTGGAATAGATCGGCAAATTAAAACCTCCTTTGGCCGTACCGCCTCCATGAGTAAGGGTGCGTACTTGATCATAGAACATACCGAAGCGCTCCACGTGGTGGACGTTAACAGTGGTAACCGTTCCAATAAAGCAAAAAATCAAGAAGATACGGCTCTGGAAGTAAATTTGTTGGCAGCATCTGAAATTGCAAGACAATTGCGATTACGGGATATGGGAGGTATTATCGTTGTTGATTTCATCGATATGTCCAAACCTGACCACAGAAGGAAACTTTTTGACCACCTTAGGGATGAGATGAAAGATGACCGCGCCAAACACAAAATCTTGCCCCCGAGCAAGTTTGGTCTCATACAAATTACAAGACAACGGGTTAGGCCCGAAATGAACATCAAAACCAGTGAGGAAAATCCGAATGCCCCAGGGCAAGAAGTAGAAGCCCCAATAGTTTTGATCGATAAAATTAATTCTGACCTTGAAAAATTGTTGAAAGGCCCTGCAAGTGGCAATGGTATCATTTTAAATATACATCCATTTATTGCAGCCTATATCACAAAAGGTTTCCCATCTATTCGTTCCAAGTGGTTTTTGGAACATAAGAAATGGGTGAAAATTCAACCAAGGGATGCCTATACGTATCTCGAATACCGTTTTAAGAACAAGGACGGAAAAACCATATATTAATTAAAAGCGACTCCAGTAACGGGGTCGCTTTTTTTGTTGCACCTTTTCATGGGCCCCTATTTTCTTTTGGCCAATTTTACCCAATTTGTATTGTTTTTTGTATATCCCTCTAATTCATAAAGCTTTTTGATACCTTAGAGCAAAATAATACCGGTTGTAAAGGCAACCATATTGCGCCGCAACCATAGTATTTGCACCTACATGGGAGAAATAGCACCTTTACTTCTAGGAGGCCTCATTTTGTTCCTCTATGCCATCACCCAACTTTCTGCAGTGATGCAGGGCATATTTTCAACAAAGGCCAAATTTGTTATTGAAAAGTATACCAAGAACATATTTTCCGCTATTGCTGTTGGTACCGTGCTCACCATCCTGCTAGATTCGTCATCTGCGGTCATCATTCTGACCATTGTTTTAATCAATTCAAAGGTGCTCAGCTTCAAACAGGCCATAGGAATCATTATGGGAGCCAATATCGGGACCACCATATCCAGTCAGATCATTGCCATGGATATTGCAAAATATGCTATTATACCTTTAGCTCTTGGATTGATTTTTGAAGTCTTTGCCACGAAAGAAAGGACCAAGAACATCGGACAAATTTTACTGTTTGGCGGCATGTTGTTCTTTGGGCTATACCTTATGAGCGAATCTGTTAGTTCCCTTAACAATAGCGACCTCTTTAAGGAATGGATGGCCAAAGTAAACAACAATTATATTCAAGGTACTTTGGTCGGTGGACTTATCACCCTGATTATCCAGTCCTCCAGCGGCACTGTGGGCATGGCCATTGTTCTGGGAAAACAAAACCTTATTACCGTTGCCGGTGGAATTGCCATTATGCTGGGCACAGAACTAGGTACCTGTGCGGATACCTTGTTGGCAACGATCAAGGGCAATAGGCAGGCCATAAAGGCAGGCCTGTTCCATCTTTTGTTCAATCTTTTGACCATAGTCACTGGTCTGGTTTTCTTTCTCCCTTTTGTGGATCTAGTACAGCTAGTATCCTTCGAGCAAGATATTGGAACCCAAATTGCAAATGCCCATGTACTTTTCAATGTATTGGGTGTTGTTCTTTTTCTGCCCTTTGTTGGTTGGATGGAAAAACTTTTAAATAGGGTGCTCCCCGATCAGAATTTAAAGTCAAATAGCCCCCCGAAACATCCCTAACCATGGAAAGCAATACAACTATTATGAAATCGGATCTACAGACTTATGTTGCTTTTCTACGAGGAATCAATGTTGGTGGCCACCATAAGGTTCCCATGGTGGAACTCAAATCCCAATTGCATAAATTGGGTCTCAAAAACATAGCAACCCTATTGAATTCAGGGAACATTATATTCCAAAGTTCCGATGAGGATATTCTGGGTCTGGAGCATAGGATTTCGACACATTTGGAAAAAACATTCGGATTCCCAATACCTATCATCCTGCGACCGTCGGGAACCATCACAGACTTGTTGCTACACGACCCTTTTGCTTTAGAGGAACACACCAAGGACATCCGTTTATTTGTTTCCTTTTTGAAAAAAGATAATGGTTCGCATATAAAACTTCCCTATGTACACCCCGATCTGTCATTCACGATTATCCATAAAAGGGATCTTACCATTTTCAGTATATTGGACCTCAGCAAATCCAAAACGCCAAAAGCCATGGAAGCCTTAGAACGACTTTTTGGCAAGGAGATCACTACCCGAAACTGGAATACCATCCAACGAATTGGAAAAAAGTTGTCCACAGGTGACAATTGGCAATAATTGAACATCTTGGAATCATCAATTTTTTTTCTGATGAAAACTAATTGGTTAAAAATCATTTTGACCTGTATCTCCATTGTTCTTGCTGGATATTTTGTTGGAAACATGCATAAAACAGCTATATTCTGCAGTAGTGCTATATCTCCAATCCCCATCGGCACAAGAGGTACTTACCATGGATAGACCCATTGCCCCACAAAGGAGATCTCTTTTAGAATTTTCAATTTTGTCAAGTTCCTAAAAATGAGTAATTTGTAGTGTGCACCTTTATTTTAAGGCTTTCTAAATCTAGACGATCATGGAAATTAAAAGAGTAAACCTGTATCTGATTACAGTAGCGAGCATACTACTTATTCCCTTATTGGCAATGCAGTTCACGGAGCAGGTTGATTGGACGCTTTCCGATTTTATAGTGGCCGGGGCCCTGTTGTTGGGCACCAGTTTTCTCATTGAAATAGTATTGAGAAAGGTGACATCAAAAAAATATCGGATCGCTCTATGTGCCGTGCTGCTCCTAGGCCTTCTGCTCATTTGGGCTGAGCTTGCCGTGGGAGTCTTCCACTCTCCTTTGGCCGGACAATAATCCTTAACCCATGAATCACCTCCTGAAGAACCCTCCGAAAACGGCCTATTTTTGAACTTTCCCTAAAAACATCGCGCTATGAAATATCTAAGATTAGGATCATTGGCTCTCCTCATTATAATTCTTGGCACTTCATGCACCAAAAAAGACCAATCCAAAGAAGCATTCAGTTCAAAGGATCTGATGATCAGGATGGCAGAAATTGAGATACATCCAGAGTTTCTTAATCAGTATTTGGTCATTCTAAAGGAAGAATCGGAAGCATCGGTCAGATTGGAGGAAGGGGTAATCGCTATTTATCCCATGTTCCAAAAAGAGAACCCGAATGAAATCAGGATTTTGGAAATTTACACCAACAAAGAAGGTTACCAAAAGCATTTGCAGACCCCACACTTCAAAAAGTACAAGACATCAACCTCAAATATGGTCAAAACCTTGAAATTGATAGAAATGGATGCTGTAGACGAAACATCCATGCCCAAAATTTTTTATAAATTAAAGGACTGATCTTTTTGGAATCATCGCTATTGAAAGAGCTTTATATACATACCGACCCCAAAGTGCATACCGTATTTGAGCAGTATCCGAAAGTAATCCGCAAGAAATTGATGCACCTGAGAAGCATTATTATTGAAACTGCCATGGACATGGAAAAAGTGACCCGCATAGATGAAACGTTAAAATGGGGTGAACCGAGCTATCTTGTTGGAAAGGGAAGTACCCTGCGAATCTGCTGGAAGCCAAAAACCCCATCCCAGAATGCGGTATACTTTAAATGCACGAGTGCTTTGGTCCCTACTTTCAAAAAGTTATATGACGATATATTTACTTTTGAAGGCAACAGAGCCATTACTTTTCAAATGGAAGAAAAGATTCCCATACCCGAATTAAAAAATTGTATCCGTGCCACCTTACGATATCACTTGGTGAAAAATCTGCCCACCTTGGGCATATGAAAATGATACTCCTAGCCATTGGAGAATTTAAGCCGCCCTTTGCAAATGCTTTAAGACATAGGCCACGGTGCATCCCTTTTTTGATTCAAAACTCAACTTATTATTGCCTATCGGCAACAATCACTTACCAGTCTACCATATGAGGCAAAAAATATACGGATTCAGCAACTTACAGTACCCTGATTATGGTGAATTTTGTAGAAATAAAAAATATATTACAATCTCAAATAAATAACATTGTAGTAGTAACGGAAGGAAGCAGAGATTGATAATCTTCTTGTCAACATGGGTCAGTTCATTTAAAATGGATAAAAGATAATTCACCTTGGCTACTTTTATTAGCATATATATTAATGAAAACTCAAAACAGACAAATTTTCCCAAAAACTTCATCAGGGATCACGGGACTTGATGAAATTACCAATGGCGGCTATCCTGAAGGCCGTCCAGTATTAATCTGCGGAAGTGCAGGTTGTGGCAAAACAATGTTTGGGGTACAATTTTTGGTAAAGGGCATCATGGACCATGATGAACCCGGTGTTTTGATGAGCTTTGAGGAATCTCGTAGCGATCTGGCAAAAAATGTGCTATCCCTAGGATTTGATCTCGAGCAATTAGTACAGGAAAACAAGTTAAGGATAGACCATGTCAAAATAGAGCGATCAGAGATCGAAGAAACGGGAGAATATGATTTGGACGGCCTTTTTATTCGCTTAAATCATGCGATAGATTCCATTGGCGCCAAAAGGGTAGTGCTGGACACAATTGAATCCCTTTTTGGTGGGGTCGAGAATTTAGGCCTATTAAGATCTGAGATCAGACGTCTCTTTAGTTGGTTAAAGGAAAAAGGCGTTACAACGATCATAACGGGAGAAAGGGGCGGAAAGACGCTTACCCGACAGGGACTGGAAGAATATGTTTCCGATTGCGTTATTCTACTCGATTTTCGTGTTATCGATCAGATCGCAACACGCAGACTTCGAATAGTCAAATATCGTGGTTCTACACACGGCACAAATGAATATCCATTTTTAATTGATGAAAATGGCATTTCCGTAATTCCAATTACCTCGCTAAAATTAGATTATAGATCTTCCACCGATATAGTATCCACAGGGATAGCAGACTTGGACAATTTATTTTCAAAAAAAGGGATTTATAAGGGCAGTAGTGTTTTAATTAGTGGAACCGCGGGTACCTCCAAGACCATACTGGCCTCTTGTTTTGCCATTGCGAGCTGTAAACGCAAAGAAAAAGTCCTCTTCTTCTCTTTTGAGGAATCGGTCAACCAACTGATCCGGAACATGGCCACCATTGGCATGGACATGGAACCCTATTTAGATGATGGCTCGCTGACCATACATGCCTCCAGACCATCCTTACAGGGCTTGGAAATGCATTTATTGGTGTTACACAAATTGTTGAAGGACATTAAACCGAATACCGTTGTCATTGACCCAATCAGCAGCTTGATAAGTGTTGGCAACAGCAGCGAAGTCAGATCCATGTTGGTCAGGCTAATCGATGTTCTAAAAATGAACGAGATCAATGCCATACTTACCTCATTGACCTCAGAAGCAGGCAATAATCTAAAGGACGACACCATCGAGGTAGTTTCATCCTTGGCCGACACTTGGATCGATGTAAAAAACACCCCGCATGAAGGACGTCGCAAACGAAGCCTCAATATCATCAAATCAAGAGGAATGGGTCATTACAATGATCCCATGGAATTTGAAATAAAGGACCAAGGCATCGTATTTGATCAACAGTATAAGTAAATACGAGACAACCAGACAAACTCTTAAATTAGTTACAGTTGTGATGAAAAATGAAGAAACATGGGAATTGAGGTTATATATTGCTGGGCAAACCCCTAAATCAGTTCTCGCATTAGGTAATATTACCAACTATTGCAATGAATACTTGTCCGGAAAGTATTCCATAGAGGTCATTGACCTTTTGAAAAGTCCGCAGTTGGCAGAAGGTGACCAAATATTTGCGATCCCCACCCTGGTACGCAAATTCCCGCAACCTTTGAGAAAAATAATAGGCGATCTATCCAACAAGGAAAAAGTATTGGTGGGTTTGAACATTCGGGTTCTAAAAAGTGGCAAAGATTGAGATTATGCAAAAAAACCTCAGTGAACAATCCAATTCTAAAGAAAAACTGATCCTACAACTGTATGTATCTGGAATGTCGTCCAAATCCATGCAGGCTATTAGGAATATCAAACAGATCTGTGTGGAATTATCAAAAGCTGAGTATACCCTGGAAATAGTCGATATTTACAAAAATCCCGAATTGGCGGCAAAGCACCATATCGTTTTCAGCCCTTCCTTGATCAAACAAAAACCTTTGCCCAGAAGAATGCTCATTGGAACGCTAGCGGACCGGGATATGGTCTTAAAAGCTCTAGGAATCACCCCTAAAGAATAGCAATGAAAAATGATTCAAAAGAAGCAATGCAGTATCGCATCAAAGAACTGGAGGAGCGGCTCGAAGAATCAGAGCAGCTTATTAATGCCATAAAATCCGGAGAAGTTGATGCCTTTGCTATTAACAACAATGACCAATCGGAGATTTACACGTTACAAAGTGGCGATTACGCCTATCGGGTCCTGATCGAGGAATTTGAGGAAGGAGCCTTAAATGTAAACGAAGAGGGCCTTATTGTATATACAAATCCCTATTTCTGTAAATTGATCAACAAGTCCTATGACCGGGTAATTGGCTCTAAACTTACCGATTTCATCCATGGGGATTCTTTAGAAACCTTTTTTGAACTGTTCCAAAAATCATTGACGGCGGGATGCAAAGGAGAGATCAACCTAATTGGCAAAAACGGGCCAATTCCGGTATATGTCTCTTTAACGTCTCTCCAGCCCAAACTTCCCACAGTAGGGATCATCATTACCGACTATACCGATAAGAAAAAAACGGAAAATGTAATCTTGAAATATCAGGCGCATTTAGAGAGCAACAACCACGAGCTTAAAGTAAATAACGAGGAGCTTGCATCCTTTGTGTACGTTGCCTCTCACGATTTACAGGAACCCTTGCGAAAAATCCAGATGTTTGCTTCCAGGATTACAGATCATGAATTTGAGACCCTCTCCCAATCTGTACAACAATACGTTGGTAAAATGCAACTGGCCGCAGAGCGAATGCAGACCCTCATCAAAGATTTACTGACCTATGCACATACCAACAAACCAGATTATACCTTCAGCAATCATTCCCTGAGAGAAGTTGTAGAGGAGGTAAAAAGCGAACTAAAGGAAGAAATCATAAGTAGTGGAGCCCATATAGCATGTTTGGAAATGTGCGATGCAGACATCATTCAATTTCAATTTAAACAGCTGCTAATCAATCTAATATCCAATTCCATTAAATTCTCCCAACCGGACAAAGCTCCCCATATCCAAATCCAAAGTAGGAAAGTCTTGGCACACGAAATTGAAGAGACAAGCAAGGTGTCCTTAAGTGGTGACTATTGTCATTTTCGAATATCCGACAATGGAATCGGTTTTGAACAACAGTACAGCGAACAGATTTTTGAAGTGTTTAAACGTCTGCACAATCAATCCGAGTATCCTGGAACCGGGATTGGCCTGGCCATTGTAAAAAAGATTGTCAACAACCACGATGGCATCATTAGCGCCAGTTCATCACCGAACATAGGCACTACCTATGACATATCTTTTCCCTACCGCACGCACAAATAAGCTTAGGTCCATTGAAGGAGCAAAAATCCAAATACTTCAATCTCTATCTTCTAGTACTCCCTTGGCATTGTCATTTTTACGCCACCCCTGCCGGACAGCTTGAATTTGAGCAGCAATGGTAACCCTACAACCATGGGATAGGATCCGTCCCATTTCCGCTAGACCAACCAATACCCTATGACCTGATTGCTCAATTGGTGAAATTCTAGGCCCAGGAGAATAAAAAATAACATCCAATCGATTTCTCTAAATGAGGTAGATCAAAGGACAGCCCACTATATTTCAAAACCCTATGGAAATATTTTCTACCTTCAGAGGAACAAATCTGATCTCAATGATCACTATGTTCCAAACAAATATCCCATGAAAAATGGTAATGTACAGCGTAATTGTGACAGGTTGCATCCTTTCCTTCGGCGTTGATGACCGCTATGACATTGCAGATAAACGAAATGTAAAGAAGCTATGCTGAACCAAATACATCCGAAATTACCGATGCGCAACAAAGCGGTTACGCGGGAGTACTACACAAGTCAGTTGGGGTTCCATGAATTTGGAAGTGCTGATTATGATGAATATTTGATGATGGAGAAAGACAACATCCAGGTCCATTTCTTTTTATTTCAGGAGCTCGACCCAAAAGAAAACTATGGACAAGTCTATATCAGAACCGATAATATTGATGAATTTTATCAGTCCTTGGTGGCTAAAAAGACCAGCATCCACCCCAATGGACCCTTAGAAACAAAGCCATGGGGACAAAAAGAATTTTCAGTGCTCGACCCCGACAATAACCTTTTAACCTTTGGTCAAAGCATGTAAAAAAAGAAAGTGCGCCTAAAAAATTTAATTTCATAGGCGCACCATCCTTATAAGAAAGCTTAGTCTTTAACAACACAAGCCCTATTCCACTTCATTTTCCTCCAGGACTTCTTCATTTTCTTCTTCTGAAGTTGCAGATTTTTCTATGACCCTGAATTGCTCCAATTGCTCTTCCTCTCCGGTAAAGTATGGGAATACATCCATAATAGGGGATTCAGTTATGGCCGGGA
Organism: Sediminicola sp. 1XM1-17; assembly: GCF_037203765.1. Lineage (NCBI taxonomy): Bacteria > Pseudomonadati > Bacteroidota > Flavobacteriia > Flavobacteriales > Flavobacteriaceae > Sediminicola > Sediminicola sp. 1XM1-17. The sequence continues at coordinate 121,145 of NZ_JBBCAS010000001.1, forward strand.
CCGTATAATCTCCCGTAGTACCCTTCATCGCCTCTATGGTATTGTCGTAGGCCTCTTTTAGATCATTGGCCTGTACCAACATATAGATATTGGTCTTGCGTTCCTTACCAGTGTTTTCATCAAAAGCGATCAATGCCACTTTGGACTTAAACCAGCGATCCGAATTCTCCACCGGATGCACTTCCGAAAAATTGGCCACTTTAATATTGGTGATCAAGAACTCCTCACTCGTAAGGGTTGCCATCTCTTCATTAATTCTGGCTTCCGCCTCCGTATAGGAAATAGCATCCAAAAGGTATGTTTCTGTAGTAACTTTTTGTTCTCCAGTTTCTTGTACTTTTCTGTATTTTACTTTGCACTCGTACCAGGTTACGCTCATGTTTTTTTATTTAGGATGCCAAATATAACAGTTAAAAGAGGCCTTCTGGAAAATCTGCCTAATAGATATCCACAAATTGTTTTTTGTTCAACTCTTGAGATTCTACCACACCAAACAACACTATATTAATTCAATTCAATATCTTAGATTGGGTCAAAACAACCATAGGGAAATGTTCCAAAATTCTTTGACCAAGTAAAACATAAAAGCCATTTCATCAAGATTTTCATATGACCTTAAAGCAATCCACCTTCATTCTATTTCTTATTATGGCCTTTTGGGGAAGGGCCCAAAAACAGCCCATGAAAATTGGGGTGGTAGGACTCACCCATACCCATGTACATTGGATCTTTGACAGTGAAAAAAGCAAGGATTTTACCATTGTAGGAATTGTAGAAACCGATAAAGAATTGGCTATGCGCTATTCCAAGCAGCACGGTTTTTCAATGCGTATGGTCTACGACACCATGGAAGAAATGTTTGCCGCCACGCAGCCCGAAGCAGTGACCGCTTTTGGAACCATTTATGAACATTTGGAAGTAGTGGAAAAAGCAGCACCCAAAGGCATTCATGTTATGGTAGAAAAACCTTTGGCAATAAGTTTGGCACACGCAAAAAAAATGGAGGCCCTCGCCAAAAAACACGATATCCAACTGCTTACCAATTACGAAACCACCTGGTATCCCACCAACCATAAAGCGTATGACCTTGTACAAGCAGGGGTCATTGGGGAACTCAGAAAAGTGATCGTCCGAGATGGCCACCGGGGCCCCAAGAAAATAGGGATCAACAGTGAGTTTCTGGATTGGCTGACCGATCCGGCACAAAATGGCGGAGGGGCCATTACCGACTTTGGGTGCTATGGGGTAAACTTGATGACCTGGTTGATGGAGGGCAAAAAACCCATTTCAGTAACCGCCGTAACCCAACAACTTCAAGCAGAAAACAACCCCCAAGTAGATGACGATGCCACCATTCTCCTGAAGTACGATACGGCCAATGCCGTCGTCCAGCCGTCTTGGAATTGGCCCATAGGAAGAAAGGATATGGAGGTTTACGGGCTAAATGGGGTCATTTATGCCGACAATCGCCATGAGTTGCGCCTCCGTATTACTGAAGGGTACGATGGTTATCAGGAAGAATCGTTTTCCCTGGAAGAAAGACCTTCCCCCTATAACGATCCGTTTTCCTTATTGGTGGCGGTGATCAGAAAGGAAGTTACCCTTGCACCCTACGATCTTTCATCCTTGGAGAACAACATGATCGTCATGGAAATATTGGAGGCCGCGATCCAAAGCGCCAAGGCCCAAAAAACCATTCAGCTTAAAAATTAATACCATTATAACACCTACTTCTATAAACCCTTTGCCATTTCTTTAAATGGGCTTAGCTTTGGGACCGTATGAAGTACAGCGGCCATATGGATTTCTCTCGTCCCACATACACCCTCGATGAGGCCACCAGAAAACTGGAAGGCTATTGCGCCTATCAGGAGCGGTGCCATAAGGAGGTGGTGCAAAAATTGCGGGATATGCGCATGATCCCAGACGCTATAGACCAGATTGTAGTGCATCTTATAGACCACAACTTTTTAAACGAGGAACGCTTTGCCATGAGTTATGCCAGGGGCAAGTTCCATATTAAAAAATGGGGCCGCAATAGGATCACACAAGAACTGAAACTACGGGAAATCTCAAAATACAATATAAAAAAAGCCTTGACCCAATTGGATACCCCTGCCTATTTGGACACCTTGGATGCCCTGGCCAAAAAAAGATTGGGGGCCATAAGGGAGACCAATATCCAGAAAAGAAGAAAAAAACTCGCCGATTACCTTTTGTACCGCGGTTGGGAAAGCCACTTGGTATACGACAAGATCACCGAGCTCATTAAATAAAAAACGCTTCCTTTCAAAAGAAAAGAAGCGCTCCAATGTTATCAATATTATTTCCTATAAGTTGAAGGAAGCCCCAATACTGAACACGAACTGGTTGTTCAATTCTTCAGCTGCAGTCAGGTCGCTATTGTCATACTTGGCCAAAGGCACGGCAAATTCCATGAATATTCCAAAACCATCCGTAAAAAAGTACCTAGTACCCAAATGACCACCAAAGTTCCGCAAGCCCAAGCTCAGACCTGGATAGATATCCACTTGGTCCCCCAATTGGAAAACACTGCCCAAGTTGGCATTGAACCTTGCCCTTACATCCACCCTATCGTCAAAATCCGCATTGATGGTTTCCTCTACGCCCAAAATATAGGTAGCAGTGAATCCTACCGAAAAATTTTCTCCAAGTCCTGTATCATAGGTGGTGACAATTCCCGTTCCGTTGTCCTGGAAATTGGCCCCTACCTGGAACTTGGAATCCCCCTTGCCCTCAAAGGCCTGGGCATTCGCGAATGTAGTTCCCAAAACAAATGTCAATAAAACTATTACTTTTTTCATGTTACTCAATTTAGTGTTGGTCTATAATAAATTACGTTGTAAATGTATATAATTCCATGAAACATGCACTATCCAACCAGTTTGTTTGTGCGTTTTATGGCCTGTTCATTTTTCCAATCGATCCATTCCTGCCCTTTTAATTTGCGCATGAACTGATCGTAATACCGCATAATGAGCACATTGTAAAAAGCAATGCCCAAATTCTTTGGGTTTCGGGCAATGGCCCGCAAACTCATAGAAAACCCTGGGGTAATATACCGCATATAATGCCAATACCCCTCTGGCATATACAATACCTCTCCATGCTGTAAATGGGTCTTATAGCCCTTGGCATTTCTCAATGCCGGCCATTGGTTCAGGTCCGGATTGGAAAAATCGATACTCTCATGTGTGATCAACGCATGGGGCACCTTGTACAAATATCTGTTCTCCGATTGTGGAAAGAGGATAATTTCTTTTTTTCCCTCAAAATGAAAATGAAAAATATTGGCCAGATCTATGTCGTAATGCATGAACGTGGAGGAATTCTCCCCACCAAAAAATAACATGGGCAGCCCTTTCATCAATCGCAGTCCAAAATCGGGGAAGGCAAAATCGCGCTGTAGCTCCGGTACCTCCTTCAGTACGTTCCATAAAAAGATCCTAAACTTGGTAGGTTCACTCTTGAGGAGGTCTATATAATCGGCCATCTGCATTTTCGCATGGGGCTCGTTAAAACCGTCCCTATGGTCCACCGGCCTATCATCGTACAAGGGCACCGTTTTATGGCCTGCCACCTGCTTCATATATTCCAGGTTCCATTTGGAGTAGGCGGGCCACTCCTCAATAAACCGCTCTATGACAACCGGTTTTTGTGGCTTAAAATACTGCTCTATAAAATCTTCCTTGGTAATGGTCTTTACCCGGGGTATATCCTGTAAATTCAAACGCAAAAGATTGACTTAAACTTCTAAATTTAATTCCCCAACCGAGTCCCCAATAAAGGGGCACAAAGGTCTATTCCGAAAGTTTTGCCTTCTGCTTGGCGCTTTCGTTACGTTCAATAGTGTGTCCAGGTCTGCTCCACTTTGGTTTTTCCCCCAAAGGTTGGAATTTGGAATCCTGTGCCTCCACCGTTTTTGGCTGGGACACTTTGGTAAATGGTTTCTGTGGGTTCAGTCCCAACAGTTTGAACATTTCCATATCCTGGTTCACATCAGGGTTTGGGGTTGTCAATAATTTATCACCGGCAAAAATAGAATTTGCTCCGGCAAAGAAACACATCGCCTGTCCTTCCCTACTCATCTCCGTACGTCCTGCAGATAGCCTTACTTGTGTTTCTGGCATAACAATACGGGTAGTTGCCACCATACGGATCATTTCCCAAATAGAAATAGGCTCTATATCTTCCATGGGCGTACCAGGAACGGCTACCAAAGCATTGATCGGCACCGATTCTGGCTGTGGGTCCAACGTGGCCAAAGCAACCAACATGCCTGCCCTGTCCTCAATCTTCTCTCCCATTCCAATAATACCCCCGCTACAAACGGTCACATTGCTTTTTCTAACATTTCCTATAGTGTCCAATCGGTCCTTAAAGGCCCTAGTGGAGATCACATCCTTGTAATAATCCTCGGACGTATCCAAATTATGGTTGTACGCGTACAAACCGGCCTCCGCCAAACGCTGTGCCTGGTTTTCGGTCAACATCCCCAACGTACAACAAACCTCCATATCCAATTTATTGATGGTTCGTACCATCTCCAGTACATTATCAAACTCCGGTCCGTCCTTCACATTACGCCATGCGGCTCCCATACACACCCTGGAACTCCCGGATGATTTTGCACGCAAGGCCTGGGCCTTTACCTGCTGAACCGACATCAGATCATTGCCCTCCACATTGGTATGGTAGCGCGCCGCTTGTGGACAGTACCCACAATCTTCGGGACATCCTCCAGTTTTGATGGACAACAGGGTAGATACCTGAACGGTATTTGGGTCGTGGAACTTACGATGTACCGTTGCCGCCTCGTACAGCAATTCCATCAAGGGTTTATTATAAATTTCAAGTATAGCTTCTTTGGTCCAGTTATGCTTAATTTCGCTCATAAATATATGTTGTCTGGGGCTTACCGCTATGATTCTCCGATAGATCCTAATCCATACAGGTTTTCACAATAGCGGCCGGGCTGTCCACTGTATCTTTTCTTTTATGTGCCCTATAGCGGATGTAATCCTTAGCATAAAAAGAAAAGGATGTCGTTACCATCCCTAAGCCAAAAGTTCAATTTAAAAATCAAAAATAGCCTATTTACAAATCATATCCCAATAAAGAATTCCGATAATGTGGGGTCCTGATGTTAAAAAGCCCATGGATCACTAGGATTCCACAGGCTTTTAAAAATTAAACTAGATTCTTGGCGCTACGTATTATCTCCCGTGGAACTGTCTTTTTTAGATGTGGTTTCACCTTCTTCAGCGTCCAGTTCCTTCCCTTTTAAATATTCGGGCAATTGCATCCCTGCCATATTGAACATTTCCTGTAATGGGGGCACGGATTTGTACATCCCCGAGATAAAATTGGCGGTAGAACCTTTGCCATCGGCAGTTTTGGCCCCGGAATCCCACACTGTTACCTTGTCTATCTTGATATTTTTGATGGCCTCGGCCTGTATTTTTACCAATTCGGGCAACTTATCGGCTACCAATAACAAAACAGCATCCTTGGGATTGTTCCCCGCTGCCTTTACAATTTCGTCTAGACCCTGTGCCTGTTTGGTCAATACTTCAAAGAGACCTTGGGCTTCTGCCTGAGCTTTGAATAGGATGGCATCGGCCTCCCCCTTGGCCCTTCTTCGGATGCGTTCGGCTTCGGCCTCTGCATCGATCTCTACCTTTTTCTTGTCTATTTCCGCAGGAACAATAATATCGGCCATTTGAGAACTGCGCTCCCTGTCTGCCCTAGCCAGTTCCGCATCTTTTTCAGCCGCATAGGACTCTTCCAAGGCTTTGGCCGACTGTACCTTTTCGGCCGCAATGGCCGTACGTTCGGCCTCTGCCTCTCGCTGTCTACGTAAGGAATCCGAATTTGCTACATTGATCTTGGCCACGTTTTCCCCTTCAACCGCCTGTGCGTTGGCGGCAGCTACCTGAGTACGTTCGTCCTGTAGTGCATTGGCCTCCCCAATGGACCCATCCCTGTTTTTTTCAGCAACAGATTTACGTGCCGCATTAATGGCATGGGCCGCAGCCTCTTTACCCAATGCTTCAATATAACCCGATTCGTCAACAATATCCGTGATGTTTACGTTGATCAGTTTTAGACCCACTTTCTTCAATTCCGATTCCACACTCTGTGAAATATTGGTCAGGAATTTGTCCCTATCCGAATTTATTTCTTCAATATCCATGGAGGCCACCACCAAACGCAACTGCCCAAAAATAATCTCCTTGGCAAGGTCCTGCACTTCCTGCATCCCTTGGCCTAAAAGTCGCTCTGCGGCATTCTGCATAATCCCAGGCTCCGTAGAAATACCTATGGTAAATCGCGAGGGCACGTTTACCCTAATATTCTGCTTACTCAGGGCGTTCACCAGATTCACCTCAATGGAAATGGGGGTCAGGTCCAAAAACTCATAATCTTGGATTACGGGCCAGATAAAGGCCGCACCACCATGGATACAACGGGCAGAATTACCGGTGCCCACTTTTCCGTAGACCACTAAGATACGGTCAGACGGACACCTCTTATACCGGCGAATAAAGGAGATAATAACAATAAAAAAGAATAAAATGGCAAAGCCGATGGCCAGCAAGGTGGCACTGCCGCCCATTTGTAAGGGTACTGAAAGCATTGGTTATTTATTTAGAAGTTCAACAATTAATATTCCGTTTTTGGTCACGGATTTTACTTTTACAACATCGCCCATGACCAGGTCCCTGGCCTCTTCTGTGAGGGCATCCAATTCGCGGAGGGTCCCTTGGACTTTGATGCTCACCTTGCCCATGGAGGATCTTTTGGAACCAATAGTGAGGTATACCTCTCCCACTTGGTGCAAGGCATTTCGCAGTTTTAGAGTTCCGCTGCTCTGAAGTTTGCTCAGGTAATAAAAAAGCGAGGCCATAGCGAACATCATGATCAGGCCGCAGACCAAGGAAATAAGCACGGTCATGGTCTTGGACCACCCCGCATCCAAACATGCAATACCGGACCATCCAAAAATGGTCAAAAAGGCAACGAAGTTTTTTAAGGACAAAAACTGGAAATCAATCCCCGTATCCGCTTCAATTTCGGCATCCACATCCCCACCAAACTCATCTGCATCACTACCGATCAAGGTCAGGAACAAAAGAATCATCAAAACGAAGGAAGAGATAATTGCTACGACCCAGTAAATTTTTTCAAAAATGGACAAACTTTCAAACCACAGTTCCATAAATCTTACAAGTTTTGGTTAAAAACAGGTAAGATAGAATATTTTCACAAAGTATAGAGAAAATTTTTCTTAGCGCGATAGAAGAACGGATACGGCATTTCCACCAAAACCAACGGCATTGACCATGACCTTGTTGATTTTTTGAAGTCTAGGCTCCTGTTGCAAATACGGCACCCCAATATATTCTTGTTGCCGCAACATCATAATGGCAAGTTCCATACTCAACATCCCCGATGCCCCGAACGTATGTCCGATCTTCCATTTATTAGTTGTAAGAAGAGGAGTTTTGTTACGGAATATCTTCGATATTGCATTTTTCTCTGACCAGTCGCCCTTCACAGTACCAGGAGCATGCATCACAATGACATCCACCTCATCCGGATTCGTATCACCCAAGGCCATTTGCATGGACCGCTGGAAACATTCGGCCTCCGTAGAAATGGAAATATTATGTTGTAAAACTTCCGTGGCATACCCTATGCCCGCTATTACGGCCAGAGCATTGTCCTTTCTCCCCTGTTCCATACAGATCATGGAAGCACCTTCGCCCAAGACCATGGTGTTCACCTTCTTGTCCAGATCCAAAGCCCTACAGGGGTATTCCGACTCTTCTCTGGAGTAAATTTTCAAGGCTTTCATCTGGGCAATGGTAAAAGGCGTCAAAGGAGCTTCCGATCCCCCGACCATAAACTTATCTGCCATCCCGCTTTTAATCCAAGCTATACCGTTAAGAACAGAGTGCAGAGCGGTGGAACAGGTAATGGAGTGTGATATTTCTGGACCTTGCGTCTGTAGATCGTGGGCAATCCAGGAAGATATATTCCCCAAGGTGGTGGTTGGAGAGGCCAAAGTGGATGAATTGCCGGTTTGCAAAAATTCTTGATGGTACTTCTCAAAAAGGGCTGTGGCACCTCTTGAAGAACCTACATTCACCCCAAAATTATCCTTCGCGTTCCAACCCGCCATATGCATGGCCTTTCTCGCTGCGAACATGGCATAAAGGACACTGTCATCGAGGCTTTTATATTTTGGATCAGATGCTTTTAATTTTTCAATCTCTTCCTTGGCATGCACTGAAAGTGGAGCAACCCAACTTTTGGCATCCCCTATTTTTTTTTCAATCAGATGGTGGCCGTCCTTTAAGTAATTCTCCCAGGATTCCTCCAGGGAAATTCCCAGGGGAGAAATGGATGCTAAGGCGGTGATGGAAATAGACTGACTCAAAATTGGATGGTATATTAAACGATATCAAAAACACTTTCAATGGCACTGTAAATCTGCTCCAACTGTTCCTCGGAGACAATATAAGGTGCCGTTATGTATATTGTACTGCCCAAAGGTCTTAAAAAGACCCCCTTCTCCATAAAATGCTGCATTAATTTATCCCGTAAATTACCATATCGTTCCGTTTCAATGTTCAGGTCCAAGGCATAAATGATTCCTGTTTGACGGGTCCTGGCCACTTTGGGATGGCTTTTTATACGGGCATCAAAAGCTTGGTGCGACTTCATTATGCGAGCTATGTTGTCCTGTATCTCTTGGGATTGCAAGAGTTCCAGTCCGGCCAGTGCTGCCGTACATGCCAACGGGTTGGCGGTATAGGTGTGGCCGTGGAAAAGCCCTTTTGCAATTTCATCGCTGTAAAAAGCATCGTAAACCGCCTGGGTACAACTGGTTATCGCCATTGGGATAAGGCCTGCCGTCAAAGCCTTGGACATACAGATAACATCTGGTTTTGTTTCAATCTGGTCCGAAGCAAAATGGGTCCCAGTTTTTCCAAAACCTGTCATGACCTCATCGGCAATCGTTATTACGTCATGCTCCTTGAGAATACTTAAAATCTCTCCTAGCCCTTGGGCATCGTGCATTTGCATGGCTGCCGCTCCCTGAACCAAAGGCTCATAGATAAACCCAGCAATATTTCCACTAGCAACATAGGTATTTACTAATGAAATAACCTCCTTTAAATTCTCCTTACTCGGCGGCGGAATGCGCTTTACCTCTATGAAAAAATCCTCGAAAGGGCCGTTATAAACCGATAGTCCGGAAACGGACATCGCCCCAAAGGTATCCCCATGAAAGGCATCTTCAAAAGCCAACAGTACATTTCGCTTCTGCCCTTTATTAAAATGATATTGAAGCGCCATTTTAATTCCAATTTCCGTGGCAGTGGATCCGTTGTCCGAGAAAAAAAGTTTTTCTTGGTTGGAAGGTAATATTTTGATGAGCTCCTCCGATAATTTTACAGCAGGTTCATGGGTGAACCCACTAAAGACCACTTGGTCCAACTGTTGCATCTGCTGATATACCCTTTCCAAAATATAGTCATTGCAATGGCCATAGACGCTGGTATACCAAGAGGAAATACCATCTATGTATTCCTTTCCACTTTCATCAAACAACAAGGCTCCCTTGGCCTTGGTAATCCCCAACATTCTGGGATGCAGCTTGTGCTGTGTCAACGGGTGCCACACATGTTTTGCATCTCTTTCCGAAATATTTTTCAATACTATAAAATTTAAAGAACCGGCTTTTTATATATCTTGCAAAGATGGGAAATAAACTTAAAAACTCCTGTGTTTACCATGGTATTTGATTTGCGCAACACCACTTTCATTGACCTCAAGAGCAGGACAGTTTTTCTTTTCTTATTTCTTTTGGCCTTTGTGATCAGGGCTCCATTTTTCTTCAGGGATTATATAGATAGGGATGAAAGCACTTTTATCCTGATGGGTCAATCCTGGGTAGAGGGCCATTTGCCATATACAGAGCTTTGGGACCTTAAACCACCTATGACCTTTCTTTTTTTTGCCGGTATCATTTACGCTTTTGGCAAAAGTTTTGTCGCCATCCGCATTTTTGGCACCCTAGTTGTCGCTATCACTTCCTTTTTTACATTCAAAATAGGAAAGGAAATTGGGGGGAGCAAACTCGGAATTTGGACAGCCATAGCCTGTACTATTTTACAGAGTCTGTTTGGGAGCCTTCAAGGGGTAATGTCGGAACATTTGAGTGTTGCCTTTTTAACGCCTGCACTGTTTATTATCCTGAAATACCATAAATACTATTGGTACGGTCTGGCTGGTATTTTACTGGGACTAACAGTCATGACCAAGCTTAATCTGGCCTATGCGGTATTGATTCTGGGGCTGTTCCTGCTCTATAGATCATTTGCTGAAAAGCAATTAAAAGAAGGGCTTCGGAACTTGATATTTCTGGGATTTGGGACGATTCTTGTCATCCTGCTCACCATATTGCCCTATTATCAAAACGGCCTCACCGCTTTATGGTGGCGATCGGTCATATTGGCCCCCTTGGAATATGCCGCAGCCAATAGAGGCTCACTTTTGGATGTATTGCCCACTTGCATTATCATCATGGCCTTCTTCCTTTGGGCCTGGAAAAAGAATTTTCTGGACTTTAAAAATAGGCACGTACAGGTTTTGTTCGTTACCGTCATCGGGATACTGTTCTCCTTTGTGAGAGGTGGAAAAATCAATGGTCATTACCTGATCCAGATTTATCCTGTCTTGCTTGTTCTGGTTGGACTTATATTTGTTTCCATTCCTCTAGTCCATCGCTTTACATGGAAACCCTATTACCTATTCGTTCTACTACTGGTACCCATGGAAAGCTATCTGGAGTATTACGCCATTATTAAACATAAAGTGGAAAAAGGCACATTCTTTAACGGGGAGGGAATAGCAGTGCCCCAGTATCTTAAGGCTCAAAATTTGGACACCTCCAATATCCTGTTTTTGGAATATCATATTGGTTACTGGCTTTTGGATAAAAAACCACTGACCAAGATTTCCACCCATCCCAGTAATATCTGTAAAGTGGAAATGTTTCCCTACAGCGGAACAACCAGAAAAACTGCTATGGAAGAAATAACATATCTCTTGGAGGACATCAAGCCCAATTTGGTCATCACCAGGGATAAGGAAAATATTTTCGCCAAGGAAAATGTCACTGAAAATGCCTATACAAGGAACTATTTAAACCAAAACTATAGCATCATAAAAAAACTTGACCATGCGGAGATCTGGCAGCGCCTAAATTGATTCCAAGTTCGATTTGAAAAGGGAGGCATACTTTTTTATGGTCGACTTATCAAATGTTTTTTCCTCATCAATTCTGCCAATTACCGGAACCTGTGTCTTTTTAACGATGATACTTTCCGTACTGGGATGCTCCTTGCCACTAAAGATAATAGAGACATCGTACCCTTTCATTTTTAGCCAATTGATGGTCAATAAGGAATGGTTGATACTTCCAAGGTAATGCCTACAGACCACAACAACCTTATAGGACGGCATGATTATATCCAAAATGGTATCTGAATCGTTCAATGGCACCAATAAGCCACCGGCCCCTTCAATAACCAAGTGGTTTTGGGTCTTGGGTTCCAAGATCTTATTGACATCAATGGTGATACCATCCAATTCCGCTGCCGCATGTGGGCTCATTGGCGTATTTAGGGCGTAACTGTTTTTATGGACCACTGTTTTCTTATTGGATACCAGCTCCGATATTTTATGACTGTCCGTATGATCCAAGTCGCCAGCTTGTATGGGTTTCCAATAATCTGCTTCCAAGGCTTCCGTGATAATGGCCGAAGCAATGGTTTTTCCCACTTCCGTAGAAATTCCTGTTACAAATATTCTTTTCATGAAATGCTGATCTACTATGGTTTTGTAATTATATTACAATTTAAACATTTGTATTTCTTCTTCTCAAAAAATGGAAAAAGTTTATAAAATAGGTTCTTTCTGTTATAATATGTTTCAGATCTTCGTGCTTTACAATTGGGACACACTATTAGATCACCATATCTATCTGTAGCGTAGCTTCTTATTTCATTATAGATTTCAAGGGCCTCTTCCCTGTCACTGGCATAGACCATCAGTTTCACCCCTCCAATGGCATTGCTGATCAAAGGATCCGAATTCAGGGTATTTTCATCCCTTAAGAAAACCTTTATGCCCTCAGCTTCCAGTCGGCCTTTAATAATTTGGACATCGGCAACATATTCAAAAGCCCCCAATGTATAAAATTGATGACCCATGGTATTTTTTAAATGAATATAGTCAATAAACGTAAAACTTCGGCTATTTCTGTTTTTGTGTTATACGCATGCAGACAAAATCGCAGTCGCTCTTCCCCCTCTTTTACCGTAGGTGATACTATGGGCTTTACATCGAAACCCTTTTCTTGCAGCTGCTGGGCAATTTCTTTTACCCGATCATTTCCTGGCACTATACAACAATGGATGGCCGAGGTACTTTCAATGAAGTCCAAACCATGGTGCGCCAGTTGCTCCCTAAAAAAACTGATATTTTCACGCAGTTTGGCCAAATGGGCCGTACGTGCCAATTCCTGGTAAGACACTAACACGGTTGCCAAAGAATGGGGGGGCACGCCAGTGGTATAGATAAAACTACGCGCAAAGTTTACCAAGTATTGCTTTAATATGTTGCCTCCCAAAATGGCGGCACCATGGCAGCCCAGTGCTTTGCCAAAAGTCACAATCCTGGCAAAAACCTGAGCTTGCAAGCCCAACTCCTGCACCAGCCCTGCCCCAGAACTACCGAAAACACCCACGGCATGGGCCTCATCCACTATCAATCGGCATTTATGGTCTTTGCACAGTTGAACAAATCCCACCAAATCCGGACGGTCACCATCCATGGAGTAAACAGATTCCGTTACCACATACACCTCCCCGGTATGTGTGGCCGGCCTATTGAGCTCCATCACCTTCTTCAAATCGGCGAGATCATTGTGCTTAAACTTAAAGGCCTTGGCGTTACCCTTTCCCAGTCCATCCCTGATAGAGGCGTGTACCAATTCATCGTATAAAATAATATCGCCCCTTTGCGGGACCGAGCTGAACAATCCCAAATTGGCATCGTAGCCCGAATTAAAAACAAGTGCTGCTTCACAATCGTGGAAAATTGCCAGGTCGTTTTCCAAAGCTTCATACAGCGCACTGTTCCCAGATAACAATCGGGATCCCGTGGCTCCGTTATGTTTAAAGCTTCTTTCCTCCAACACTTTGGAAGCCTGATCAAAAATTCGGGCGTCCCTTGCAAACCCCAAATAATCATTGGACGATAAATCAATGGGATTATTAGAAATGGTCAATTTCCTAAGGGCATTGCTTGCTGCTCTTTCGGCTAGTTTCTGACTCAGTTTTTGAGGAAATTTGTCCATATTACAAATGTAGTATATCCTGTTTTTAAATGTTATATTCGTGACGATAAACCCAAGAAAAATGAAAAAACTCCTCTCGCTTTTATTCCTGATTTTACTTACCGGTACCCTAGGTGCTCAAACGAACACCTATAGCATTTCCTTTGAAAATGCGGGCCACCATGAAGCAGAAGTAAAGGCTACATTTCAAAACCTGGAACAGGACACGGTTGGGATTCGCATGAGCCGCACCTCCCCAGGAAGATATGCCCTTCACGAGTTTGCAAAAAATGTATATAATGTCTCTGCCACAGACAGCAAGGGAAACCTTTTGAACATAACACGCCCCAATCCGTACCAATGGAACGTTTCAGGTCACGATGGCACAATCAACATGAGCTATACCTTATTTGCCAATCGTGCGGACGGCACCTATTCACAGATCGATGAGACCCATGCCCATTTGAATATCCCAGCCACTTTTATGTTCGTGCCAGAATTGAGTGATCGGAGCATCGAGGTTACCTATAAGGTTCGGGAAGATTTGAATTGGAAAGTGGCCACCCAAATGCCAAAGGTTTCCGGAAATACCTATTCGGCCCCCAATTTGCAATATTTTATGGATAGTCCCACCGAAATAAGCAATTACAGCTTAAGGGAATTCGAAGTGGCATCCAACAATAAAAAACAGACCATCCAATTTGTGTTGCACCACAATGGCACCGAGGCCGATTTTGATACCTACTGGGAACAAGTCAAAAAAATCGTTCTGGCAGAAAAAGAAGTGTTTGGGGAATTGCCAAATTTTGATTTTGGCACCTATACCTTTCTGGCCTGTTATATCCCAAATGCCTCTGGGGATGGCATGGAACACAGAAACTCTACTATACTTACCGATAGGGAGGGATTGGCCGAAGGCGGAATGGAAGGAAATATTGGAACCGTTTCCCATGAATTTTTCCATGCTTGGAATGTGGAACGCATTCGCCCAAAATCGCTGGAGCCTTTCGACTTCACAGAGGCCAATATGAGTGGCGAATTATGGTTTGCAGAAGGTTTTACCAGCTACTACACCAATCTTATCCTATGCAGGGCGGGTATCATTACGCCTACAGGGTACATAGAAGGGCTGACGGGCACGTTCAATTATGTATGGAACTCTCCTGCACGTCAATTTTACAATCCCATAGAAATGAGCTATCAGGCGCCATTTGTGGATGCAGCCACCTCGGTGGATCCCGTGAACAGGGAAAATACTTTTATATCCTATTACTCCTACGGCAGTGTTTTGGGCCTTGCCTTGGACCTATCCTTGCGTCAGAAGAACTTAAATCTGGATGATTATATGAAATTGGTATGGGAAACCTATGGCAAAAAGGAAATACCCTATACCGTGGAGCATCTTAAAAATAGCCTGATCCAATACGCCGGCAAAGAATTTGGCAACCAGTTCTTTGACAACTATATATACCAAGGCAATATGCCCGACTATAATGCCCTTTTTACAACCATGGGCGTTGTCATGATGCAGGATGAATCCAGACCTTATTTTGGAGCAACGGTATCTATGAAGGGGAATGGCACGGCAGTAATTGACAGAAATCCAACCATAGGCGGGCCGGCATATATAGCTGGCTTAGACTATGGTGATGTTATCACCGCCATAAACAATATGCCCATGACGAAAGAACAACGCTTTTCCGATATGATCCGCCAATTCAAGGTTGGGGACGTTTTACAGATTTCTTTCCAAAGGCACGGCACTGAAAAATCGGCCTCAGTAACCTTACAAGGGGATCCTGCCTATAGCATTCAGCTTACAGAAAAACAGGGCCAGAAACCCAGCAAAGGAGTGTTGGCCAATAGAAAGGCATGGTTAAAAACAGAATAGCTATGGACATTACCTATTGTATTGCCACCACCAGGGAAGAACTGGAGCAGATCCTTGCGCTTCAACAGGCAAATTTATTGGCCAATGTAACGGAAGAGGAAAAACAAAAAGAAGGATTTGTCACCGTGGAACATAATTATGATATCCTTCACCAAATGAACGAAGTATGTCCCCATATTATAGCCAAAGATGGAGATATCGTAGCCGCATATGCCCTATGTATGCACCCTATTTTTGCCGATAAGATCGATATTTTAAAACCGATGTTCGATGAGATTGAAACCGTGGTCCCAAAAGACGAAAAATACATCGCCATGGGCCAGATCTGTGTGGGCAAAAATTATAGGAATCAAGGGATATTCCGGGGTTTGTACAATGCCATGAAAGCCCATGTTCAGCCTGAATTCAACAGTATAATAACGGAAGTTGATGCCAAGAACACCCGTTCCCTACAAGCACATTATGCTGTGGGGTTCAAGGAATTGAAAACTTACTTTTCCGATGATAGGGATTGGGTCTTGATCAGTTTACAATAGAGGAAATAAAAAAGCCAAACTTTTCAGTTTGGCTTTTTCTATATTACAAGTGAGGCTAATTAATCGGCCAACACAATAATTTTATTATCATTCATTTCCAAAGTACCACTGTTGATGTGCAATACCATCTCTCCATTGGCTCCCTTTGAAAATTTATCCTTATTGGAATTCTCCACCACCACATTATTGCCTTTGAACTTCACATTGCCTTCTTGTAGCAAGGAAACGATAGCCGCGTGATTTTCCAAAAGTTGGAATTCACCGTTTACTCCAGGAACTGTTACCGAGGTAACTTCTCCTGCAAATAATGTAGCTTCTGGTGATACAATTTCTAAGTACATATTTCTTTGGTTGTTGGTTGTTAGTTATGGACTGATCGCTTTTGCTATGCACAAAGGCCATGAGCCGCCAACTATCAACTATTTATGCTTCAGCCAACATTTTCTCTCCAGCTTCAATAGCCTCTTCAATGGTTCCTTTAAGGTTAAAGGCAGATTCTGGCAAGTGATCCAATTCACCATCCATAATCATATTGAAACCTTTGATAGTTTCCTTAATATCTACCAAAACTCCTGGGATACCTGTAAACTGCTCAGCTACGTGGAAAGGCTGTGACAAGAAACGTTGTACACGTCTTGCCCTACCTACGGCTTGCTTATCCTCCTCAGACAATTCTTCCATACCAAGGATGGCAATAATATCCTGAAGCTCTTTATAACGCTGTAAAAGCTCTTTTACTCTTTGAGCACAAGCATAGTGATCTTTTCCTAAGATCTCAGCGGTTAGAATCCTTGAGGTGGAATCCAATGGATCCACAGCAGGATAAATACCCAACTCTGCAATCTTACGGGACAATACGGTTGTAGCATCCAAGTGGGCAAAAGTTGTTGCCGGTGCTGGATCCGTTAAGTCATCCGCAGGAACGTAGACCGCCTGTACAGAAGTAATGGAACCTCTTTTTGTTGATGTAATACGCTCTTGCATGGCACCCATCTCTGTTGCCAAAGTTGGCTGGTAACCTACCGCAGATGGCATTCGACCCAAAAGTGCCGATACCTCAGAACCTGCTTGTGTAAATCGGAAAATGTTATCAACGAAGAACAATACATCTTTTCCTTGACCTTCACCTGCTCCATCACGGAAGTATTCAGCAATGGTAAGTCCGGAAAGTGCCACACGAGCACGAGCCCCTGGAGGTTCGTTCATTTGTCCGAAAACAAATGTCGCTTTTGATTCTTTCATTACTTTTTTGTCCACTTTGGACAAATCCCATCCGCCTTCTTCCATAGAGTGCAAGAAAGAGTCACCATATTTTATAATACCTGATTCCAACATCTCACGCAACAAATCGTTTCCTTCACGTGTACGTTCTCCAACGCCCGCAAATACAGAAAGACCACCGTGACCTTTTGCGATGTTATTGATCAGCTCCTGAATCAATACTGTTTTACCAACACCGGCACCACCAAATAGACCAATTTTACCACCTTTTGCATAAGGCTCGATCAAATCAATAACTTTGATACCTGTGAACAAAACCTCTGTAGAGGTAGACAAGTCTTCAAATTTTGGTGCTTCACGGTGAATAGGAAGTCCGTCTTTACCCGCTTTAGGCAAATTCCCTAGACCATCGATAGCATCTCCGATAACGTTGAACAAACGTCCGTACACATCATCTCCAACTGGCATTTGAATCGCACTTCCTGTGGCCTCAACCGCAACTCCTCTACTTAAACCATCCGTAGCATCCATTGCAATAGTCCTTACCGTATTCTCACCAATGTGTGATTGTACTTCAAGAACCAATTTGGAACCATCTTTCTGGTTGATTTCAAGAGAATCGTAAATTTTTGGAAGGGCTGCTCCTGATTGGAATTCCACATCGACCACTGGCCCGATGATTTGAGAAACTTTACCTGTAACTTTTGACATTACTTAAATGTTTATTGTTTAGCGTGATAAATAACGAACAACAACCTTTTCTCCTTTTATAAGGGTCCAGATTTTTCGCGCTGCAAATATATACCTTTTAAATTTAAAAATAAAGTGGTTTTTCACCCTTTTTAAATACAAAAAACGCCTTTCATGGAAAGGCGTTTTTTATTCAGTATCATTATAACTTATTGTAATGCGGGAGAATAATTGGTAGGGTAGCTTCCCACACTCACTTTGGCCTTGGCCTCAATGAAGTTGGAACCGTAGGTAGCATCAATGGCCTCCAAAAATTTATTGGCCATAACCGCATACCCCCTGGCGGTTAAATGTATGCCATCCAAACTTACCAGACCCCCGGTAACCAATTTTGTGTTCAAGGTGAAATTCCCGTCTTTGATTCCGGTCGAGGCCGCTTGCTGAAGAATGGCCTTGAAATCAACAAAGGCCAGACCATTTGCATCAGCAATAGCCCTAAGGGTTGCATTGTAAGCATCGGTAGCGTTAAGCACCAACGTTTGCTCCTCTGGGGTCAACACCCATTTATCTTCCAATGGCAATGAAACACCCTCTACAGAAAACTGTCCCGCCAAAGCTTGTGATAATCCTTGTGACATTAAAAATGCCACTGAGCTTGTATTTACAGTACCAATTACAGAAGAACTTGGCAAGACCAATAAATCTTCTGCCGTTGCCTGTCTTGCCTGCCCGTAAATAACCCCGAAAAGATTAGCTACAACAGGAGCAGCTTGAGCTGGCAAACCAAAAGATTGTACAAATGCGGGAAAGGTTGGACTCTGATTTAATACTCCAGTAATCTGGGCTGATAAATTGGTCAAACTCTCATCTTTAACAACTACGGCACTAGCCGCAGTTTGGGAAAAGACAATCTTACGATCAGGAACCTGTAAAAAATCAAAAACCAAATTCAATTGTCCGAATACCCCATTAAGCGTTGGGATTTGTGGACCAAATGAAGGATTTGTGGGACTTAAAGGTTTAAAAGGCACGGTGGTAAAATAAGGCAAATTGGTAATGTACGGCACATTTGCAATTACTCCTTTAGCACCATTGGCAGTTAGACCTGCAACAGCAGTTGTCATTACCTGTGCAAAAACATTAGGATCGGTAATATCATTGGAACCATATGTGGTTGGATCCAAATTCCCCTTTTGATCTACACCCACTCCTCCAGAGGTAGCATAAGCCAAAACATCATTTCCGCCTCCGATCTCCGATAAAGTAAAAAATGTAGGACCTTGAACGAGAGCATCAGCCAACATGGAAGAAGTAGCACTGGTTGCCATTCTTGCATAGTAAGGATTTGCTCGACCCAATGGTACTCCCGCAACATTACCATAGCCATTGGCCACCAAATGAAAACTTTTGGCACCAGGAACCCCCATGTTGTTAAAAGGACCTGTTGGATTGTTGATCAAGATATCGGTTGTTGGCATTACTGGACCTACAAAAGCCTGTAAGCGAACAGGAGCTTTACCATTAAAAACCAAACGGTTATCGGCTATTTGGGTACCGCCCAATAAAAGTCCACCGAAATTGTCGTTCATCAACGGCTGGTTGAAACTTCCACCACCGGCAAGGGCAAACTGTTGAGCCAACAATGCAGGAAAGGAATTTTGCTGACCGGCTTTGAACAATGCACCGTCAGTATAACCTGCCGAAAACGAAGCCCCTATGGCCACATAGTTGGAAAAATCTGCCGAACCTGCGGTAAGAGCGGGCACCTCTTCAGCAACCTCCACCATATTGAAATCCTCTTCCGTATTACAGGAAGCAAAACCTAAAAGTACAGAGGCGAATAAAATATATTTTATAGTTCTCATTATAAGCTTATTTAAATTTTTACAAGTTGTTTATGGTCCAAGAAATGTAATACATGGATCCAATAAATCCGGTACCAAATGCCGTAAAGTATTCCTCTCCTCCTATGTTGGTTCCTCCAATCTTAAAGGACGACTTAATACTTGGCACATCATAATTGATCTGCGCATCCACAGTGTGGTATTCTGGAACTACACCATTACCGAAGGTTGCTTCCCAGAAATAATCATCACTAAACCTGTACGCCACATTGAAACCGAAATTTTTGAACAAATTGGTGTTTCCAAAAGACGCTTTGAATTTGTGCTCTGGAGTGTTGAAGCTCGACATGAAGTCTGGATTGGCTTCTTGATCAAAATCTTGTTTTGCAAATGTATAGCTACCACTTAAATCGTAATTGCCAAGCACTTTTGTGGTCAACCCTAGGGACGCTCCATAAGATCCAATGTTCACATCTGAATTGGTGTAAGCACTATACGCTTGGAAATCTCCATTGGAAATGGCCGCAACTGATAGGCCCCCATCTCCTGCTGTTCCATAATATGGAGCAATAACCACCTCTTGTGAGATGAAATCTTTGTATTGATTGTAGTAGGCACTGAAATCTACCACCAATCTTTTTATTTTCCCCCTATATCCGATTTCTGCAGAAGTCACCTGTTCTGGCTTCACAATATCAGGATTGGCAACAACCAAATCAGCAGGATTACCTGTTCTGCCCAACTCTTGTACCGAACTCAAGGAATACGAGTTGTTATAAGCGGCAGCGCCAGTTTGGGTTATTGTGGATGGCTGTCCCAATAATTGGCCACCACCACTGACCTCAAAATCTCTGGAATATCGATCCAAATTTTCTGGAGCAGAACCAACCAATATGGCCCTACCCGCATCCAATCCTATGAATAAATCTTGTGTCGTCGGGTTCCTAAATCCGGTCTGTACGGAGGCTCTAATATTGTGGTTTCTGTTTACGGTAAGACCTGCCGACAATCTTGGGGAAAGGAAACCATCAAAGAATTCGGACTTATCATAACGAACCGAACCAGTTAACTTAAGGTTACTACTTTCCGACATATCAAACCCTTTTTGGATTTGCGTATATACCCCAAATTCAGAATAATTGATTGGCCCATCGTTATCAGTATAGATAGTTCCGGAGGAATTTAAGCTGTATTGCCTGTACGAACCACCAACTTGGATTTCGGCGAAATCGATCAAATGGCTGAAATTATAATTGGCGTCTGAGTGATAGTATTTGGAGGCATCCTGAAATTTAGATCCAGTAGATAGGTCCGGATCATTGATACTCCTATTGAATGCTGCTTCAAACTCTGACGATCCCGGTAAATATCTCCCCGATTCGGCCCGTGCCCTAGCAGCCGCATGTGCCTGTTCGTCTGTTGCCCCTTGCAAAGTAGCCTGCACATAAGTCCCTGTGTATTCCCCGAACCATGTCCTATCATCTTTCCAAGCTCTGTTGATATTGATCCCTGTGAAAACCATATCATAGGAGTCCCCAGCCTTATCTGCTACTAGGTACCCTCTTAAAAAGAAATTGTCATTTCTTAATTCCAATTTATGCTGTTCCTGGAAAAACCCATTGATATTATAGCGGTTTGTTCCTTGGTATATGGTGGATCCTGTTCCTACTTTCCCGACATAGGAGATTTCGAAATCATTCTCCCATGGGCGATAGTACAATCCCCAATCGGCCTTGATGCTTTCTGCTTTATTGTTGGTAAGATCCTGCTCGTTATATCCGGTCCTACTCACTTCTTGGGAAGGCACCAATGCATTTGCACCGGCTGGCAATATCCCCAGCCCCTCAAGCGTAACAGCCACATCCTTTATATCGGCAGAAACCTCATCACCATAAACGTTGATCCCGTCATAGTTCAAATCTGCCCTAGTACCACCAACTCTGGTCTTGTCCACCTCACTGTTGGCAGCCCAATCTGTTCCTCTCAGGTAGCCAAAATTTACCTTTCCAGCGAATTTATCACTGAATTTATAGGCAGCCCTGATACCAAAATCGGTGTAATAGTTATCTCCAGCAGCCTCTTGTGAGGTTATACCTCTTTTTATATGCGAGCTTATCCCTTGGTAATCAAAAGGATTCTTACTTCTCATAAATAGGATACCATTGAAAGCGTTAGCACCATAAAGTGCCGATGATGCTCCTGGCAATAATTCCACACTTTGCACATCTGTCTCGATCATCCCCACTAAGTTACCTATAGGGAAGTTCAATGCTGGTGTAGAATTGTCCATTCCGTCCACCAATTGCATAAACCTAGTATTCGCAAAGGTCGCAAAACCTCTGGTATTGATAGATTTGAAGGTTAAACTGTTCGTGTTGACATCCACTCCCTTCAAGCTTTCCAATCCGCCATAAAAATCTGAGGCTGCTGTATTTTTAATATCGGCCAACCCGAATCTTTCCACGGTAACGGGAGATTCAAATATTCTTTCAGGCGTTCTCGAAGCAGAAATGACCACCTCATCCAGTTGGGTCTGTTCTTCGTTCAAGATTACGTCAATAGTTTGATTGTTTTGGGTAATTCTTGAGGTCGACGGAACGAATCCAATACTAGTAACACTCAATGTAAACGGAGGGTTTTCCGCAGTGCTCAAGGTAAAATATCCATCAAAATCGGTTACCGTTCCTATAGCCTTGCCCACAATGACAATACTTGCCCCTGGAATAGGCTCATTATTCTGATCTACCACTTTACCTTTTACGGTTGTTTGGGCGAAAGAAGTCAATCCCAACAACAAAAAGGACATAAGTACCAATGTTCTCATTCTAAGTTTGAGTTTAGTTAATTTGGAGAACAAGATATATATATTTTTGATTTCTTGTTAAAGAAATCAAAAGAAATTATGCATGCATAATATTAATTTAACAAAACACCAGCCAAAAAATGATGATATCCTCAAAATTTACTCATAAAAAAATCCCTTGATTGCCATATTCTAAAGGATGGCCACCAAGGGATATATGCTATTGTTATAACTTTATTATTCCACGGTAACAGACTTTGCCAAGTTACGCGGCTGGTCCACATTGCACCCTCTCATCACGGCAATATGGTATGATAATAATTGTAATGGAATCGTTGTCAATAACGGGGTAAGGCTTTCAAAAGTATCCGGCACTTCAATCACGTGATCGGCAAGATCCTTTACCGTTTCATCTCCCTCTGTTACTACCGCAATGATTTTACCTTTTCTGGATTTTATTTCCTGTATGTTGCTGACCACCTTGTCATAATGCCCTCTATTGGTTGCAATCACCACTACGGGCATTTGCTCATCAATTAAGGCAATAGGCCCGTGTTTCATTTCGGCAGCAGGATAGCCTTCCGCGTGAATGTAACTGATTTCTTTTAGTTTCAAGGCACCTTCCAGGGCTACCGGGAAATTGTAACCGCGACCTAAGTACAAACAATTGGTTGAATCCTTGTAAACCTGTGCAATGGTTTCCACCAAGACATTGGATTGCAAAGCTCTTTCCACTTTTGTAGGGATAGTCTCCAATTCAGCCAAATATTCATGAAATCTTGTTTCAGAAAATACTCCTTTTTCCTTGGCCAACTTCAATGCCAATAAAGTAAGGACAGTAATTTGTGTGGTAAAGGCCTTGGTAGATGCAACTCCGATTTCCGGCCCAGCGTGGGTATAGGCACCTGCATTGGTCTCTCTAGCAATTGAAGAACCCACAACGTTGCATACTCCAAATACAAAAGCCCCCTTTTCCTTGGCCAATTTAATTGCCGCCAAAGTATCTGCCGTTTCTCCAGATTGGGAAATAGCGATCAATATATCCTTTTCGGTTATTACCGGATTTCTATAACGGAATTCAGAAGCGTATTCAACCTCTACAGGAATTCTAGCCAAATCCTCAAAAATATATTCTGCAACAAGTCCAGCATGCCAAGAAGTTCCGCAAGCAACAATAATAATGCGGTTGGCATTCAGGAACTTTTCAATATTTTGGTCTACCCCAGCCATTTTAATTATACCTTGACTGGCTCGCAACCTTCCACGGTAAGTATCCAAAATAGCCCTAGGCTGTTCGTAGATTTCCTTTAACATGAAATGATCATAGCCTCCTTTTTCAATTTCCTCAATATTCAATTGAAGTTCTTGGATCTTGGGATAGGCTACAGCATCATCCTTTATTTTTCTTAATTTTATTTCCTTACCAACCCTGATAACCGCCATTTCCTCATCTTCCAGATAGATGGCATTATTTGTGAATTCTATAAAAGGAGAGGCATCAGAGGCAATAAAAAATTCTTTATCACCAACACCTATAGCCAATGGACTTCCCAATTTGGCCACGACAATTTCGTCAGGCTTGTTCTTATCGAAAACAGCGATGGCATAGGCGCCAACTACTTGGTTCAAGGCAATCTGCACTGCTTTTCCAAGTTTTACATCTTCCTGCTTCTTAACTTCCTCAATAAGATTGATCAATACCTCTGTGTCCGTTTCTGAACTAAAGGTATACCCTCTTTTGATCAACTCCTTTTTAATGGAGTCGTAATTTTCTATGATACCGTTGTGAATGATCACCAAATCACCGGAGTTGGAATAGTGAGGGTGAGAGTTTACATCATTGGGTACTCCGTGGGTTGCCCATCTGGTATGGCCAATCCCAACATTCCCTTTTAAGGAAATTTCAGTCTGTGCCCTATTCTTCAGGTCCTCGACCTTACCCTTTGTTTTGGAAAGATTGATCCCCGATCCATCATAAAGTGCAATTCCAGCACTGTCATAACCCCTGTACTCCAGACGTTGCAATCCTTTTATAATGATGGGATAAGCTTCCCTATGTCCAATATATCCAACTATTCCACACATGATTCTATTTTATTTGTAGTGCAAATTTACTTTACAACCTGAAAACTCTTACAAGTATCAGTTATAAAACGTAATAATCCTTTAAATGGTCTACAAAAGACCTTTAATTTATCTTGGTATAAAAAATCTCCAATTTGAGTTTCTTATCCTCCTCCCCACCGGTATCGGAACTACCATACAGTACAGTTCCAAGTGGAGTAACGGTTGCCATGACCGGCTGTAAACCGGTCTCGTCATCCTTCAATATCGAATTAGAAACGTTCGGCACCCTAATATCTGACGTTAATGACAGGGCCAAAGTAGCATTGGCAGCATCACGAATTATCAAGTTGTTGATATATTCCGTGATTCTCACCGTGTATTTCACACCTTTACCGTTACTTCCCTTTTCCAATATACCATCATGGTTTAAATACGAACCTAAAGCGGTTTGGGACGTCGATCTTTCAATTAAAGCATTATATAATGGTGCTCCCGTCTCTTCGTCAAATAAATAAAGTCGCGGAGGCTCAACAACATTACCGGCATTATCCAAGGTGTTCCTGTCTACATAAAATACAAGGTTCGCCTCGTTAATGACCCAATTGTTGGCCTTTACCTGATTGATCATTTCCCTTCCATTCACCTCATCGAATAATTTGATTTGAGCATAGGATCCGGCACCACCTTTGAGGTAGATTCTGGAGGCATTGCTCCCAGTGTCCATTGAATTCATGATATCCGCAGGGTAGCTCTCATTGACAAACGTATTTACGGCATTGCCCACAATTGGAGCATTGCCACCACCTGTCAGCAAGTTCAAAACATAATTCTTGTTCAGTTGTACAATGGTATCATCTGAAGGATCATCCGGAGTATCGTTCGTATCCACACTATCATGATCATAGTTGATGGTGATGTTGGCCTTGGTCAAATCCAATAACATCAAAATATTCTCTAAACTTGGATCCATGGAAATATGGATTCCTCTAAAGAAATCGCTGAAATTCCCTTGGTTCAGCAATTCCGAAGCACCTTCCTTGTCCAATATATTCTGCTGAAAAAAGGCAGAGTTCAACGGAACCCTGATTCCCGGTGCCAGTCTGGTTTCAACTTCCTCTGACTCATCTATCTCCGCAGTATCCGGGTCATCTTCTTTAAAGAATAGAATCTCCTTATCATCAATGGTCACCTCCCCATCAAACAATACATCTGATACAAAGGATGGTGAAAATTGCTGTGAAGAATAATATGCTTGAGCTTCCTGAAAGTTGGTGTTAGGATCTAGGTCCCTCAGAAAATAGGTAGATCTCGCCACTTTTAATTTAAAGGGATTGTTTCTATTTCCGTAAATACTGTCCAAATCATATTTTTTGGGAAATGTCCCTGAGGCCGTGCTGTCATCTTCGGCATCATTTTTTCCGTCACCATCCGTATCCACATTCAATGGATCGGACCCTGCAACTCTTTCTTCGTTATCTGTAAGACCATCACCATCAGAATCACTGTTTGGATCATTCGGATCCGCATCAAATTCGTCATCCACCCCATCACTATCGGAGTCCCTTAAAGTGGCTCCTTTGACAAGATAGGGTATATACAGATACACCTCTTTAACGGTTTCATTTTCTGGGATGGTAGCTGTGACATTGTCCGTTGCCGATTTATTTTCCGTAGCTTGGGAATACGCACCAAAAGTAGGACTCGTACCACCTTGCAATCTAACTTGTGACGTTATGGAAGCCTGGGTCTGTCCATAAACCGGATCATTGAAAATCCCCAATTGGTAAATGGGCAGTTTATTGGTCTGCACCGCTTCTATTTTCTTATTAAAGGCAAAAACATCAAAGGAAGCACTTTCACTTTCGAAAGGTTCACCGCCTATAACACCCTCACCAATGGTGGTGATGTCCTCCTCACACGAAACAAAGGCCATTACGAACATTGCCCCCGCAAATGCAGGAAAAAATATCTTTTTGAAAAATACCATGAAAATTATTTTAAGACTTCGTTGTTATAAAAATTTGCATAAGCCTCTTCGAATTCCTGTATGGGCACATAGGACAAAACAGGTTTTTCCAATTGGGCGATGTACTCCTGCAATTCTTGAGGCACATCTTCGGAGGCCAAAATAACCGCATCAGAATGATCTACCGCTACTTTTAACAAATTATTATAATTGGGTGTGGTCAAGGCGTTTATACTATCCTCAGCAACGCCATCGAAGGAGATTTTTTTGATCATATCCTTGTCCAGCTCTTCTTCAAATCCCTTCTTGTAGACGGAAGTCACTATCTTGCTTTCAGCAAATAGCGGCTCATCGGCATAGTATTTTTTGAGATACAATGGAAGTAGGGAAGCCATCCATCCATGCACATGGATGATATCTGGGGACCAATTTAATTTTTTAACTGTTTCAACTACCCCTTTGGCAAAGAAAATGGCACGTTCGTCATTGTCTGAGAACAGATTTCCGTTTTCGTCCGTAAAAGTGGCCTTACGCTTAAAATATTCTTCATTATCTATAAAGTATACCTGGATGCGCTCTCTCGGGATGGAGGCCACTTTAATGATCAACGGCATATCCATGTCGTTGATGACCAAATTCATTCCCGATAAACGTATAACTTCATGCAGCTGGTGCCTGCGTTCATTAATGTTTCCGAACCTTGGCATAAAAATTCTAATCTGGCCACCATTGCTGTTGACCATCCTAGGGGTTTCATAAGACATTAAGGAAACTTCGTTCTCTGGTAGATAGGGCACTAATTCTGAAGATACAAACAATATCTTTTTACCATTCATAAAAGCAATATTTTATTTATCGTGTAAGCGTAGCTGCAAAATTACAAAAATTATGCAGATTAGCTGTAATTATATAAGTTTGCTAGCTTTTAAACTAAAAACATGTTGGTATTCCAAACCAAAAACGAACTTAAATCCTATCTTAATTCCATCAAGAGTGATGCCAAAAAAGTAGGCATGGTGCCCACTATGGGGGCATTGCACCAGGGTCATGCCTCTCTGGTTGCACGTGCTATTTCGGAAAATGAGATAACGGTGGTGAGTATTTTTGTAAACCCAACCCAGTTCAATAATCAGGAGGATCTCTTGAAATATCCGCAGACCTTTGAAAAAGATTCGGAACTTTTGGAACTCCTTTCCAAGGACATTATCATTTTTGCCCCATCGGTAGGGGAAATGTATTCCACGGAGGTCACCTCAAAAAAATATGATTTTCAAGGCTTGGACAAGGTTATGGAAGGAGCCTTCAGGGAAGGTCATTTTGATGGCGTAGGAACCATTGTGGAATCACTTTTGCTTACTGTAGCCCCTGACAAGGCGTACTTTGGGGAGAAAGATTTTCAACAGCTCCAAATCATCAAAAAATTAGTGGCCCTCCAAAATATACCCGTAGAAATAATAGGCTGTCCCATATTAAGGGAGCCCAACGGTTTGGCCATGAGTTCCAGAAATGAAAGGCTGAACAGGGAATTGAGAAGAGAAGCTGGTTTTATTTACGAAACCCTGAAGACCATAAGCACTAAGTTTGCCGACCAAAGTATTGAATCCATTATGGAATGGGCCACTGCACAATTCCAGGCCCATCCCCAGCTCCGCCTGGAATACCTACAAATATCCGATGAGGAAACCTTAAATCCCATAGGCTCAAAAAAAGAAAATAAAAAATATCGGGCTTTTATTGCAGTTTTTGCCGATGGTGTACGACTAATAGACAATATCGCATTAAATTAATTAACTTTGCAGCCTAATTATCTTTGCCCCATGCAAGTAGAAGTAGTAAAATCTAAAATTCACCGAGTAAAAGTTACTGGTGCGGACCTTAACTATATAGGAAGCATCACTATTGATGAAGATCTAATGGATGCCGCCAATATCATACGAGGCGAGAAAATACAGATCGTAAACAACAACAATGGTGAGCGATTGGAGACCTATGCCATTCCAGGTCCAAGGGGAAGTGGCGAACTTACCCTGAACGGAGCCGCAGCCAGAAAAGTTGCCGTTGGTGATGTTCTTATTCTAATCGCTTACGGAAGGTTGGATATTGAAGATGCAAAAAAATTCAATCCTGCCCTGGTATTCCCCAACGAGGAGACTAATTTGTTGACCTAATTTTGAAAAACGCTTTAAAAAACAAATTAAAGACACTACTCCCAATAGCCTTGGGAGTTTTTTTAGTCTGGTATTCCTACCATAACACCTCCCCGGAGGATAGGGAGCAGATCATATTTTACGTAAAGGAAGCCAATCTTTTTTGGGTAGGTATTTCTGTGCTAATCGGCATTTTGAGCCATATTTCAAGGGCCATCCGTTGGAACTACCTTTTGCAACCCATGGGTTACAGGCCCAAAGTCACCAACAATGCTTTGATTATCTTAATCGCCTACTTTACCAATTTGGGCATTCCAAGATCCGGTGAAATTTTACGGGCAACCGCTTTGACCACCTACGAAAAGGTTCCTTTTGAAAAAGGCTTTGGCACCATAGTTACGGAGAGGGTCATTGATCTGTTTATGCTCTTGGTCGTGGTAATCACAGCACTTTTTCTGCAGACCGATGTTATTCTGAACATCTTGCAACAAAGGGGATTCAACCCTATGAGCCTGCTTGTATTACTCGGGCTTGGACTCCTTGGCATGGCATTGTTTTTACTGTTCATCAAGAAATCAAAATTCCAGTTTGCCCAAAAGATAAAAAAATTTGTCAAGGGATTGGTGGAAGGGGTTCTGAGTATCTTTAAAATGAAGTACAAATGGGCTTTCATCCTACACACCTTGTTCATCTGGGCTGCCTATATAGCCATGTTCTGGGTCATCAAGTTCACCGTACCAGAAACAATAGAACTCACCTTAAGTCAGTTATTGGTAGCATTTACCGCTGGGGCTTTTGCCATGTCGGCCACCAACGGGGGAATCGGGCTATACCCTATTGCCGTGAGCTCCGCTTTGGCCGTTTTTGGGATCAGTGAGGTTTCTGGAGATGCCTTCGGATGGATCATGTGGATTTCACAAACCATGATGGTGGTCGTCTTTGGGACAATATCTTTTCTTGTCTTACCGTTATTGAACAGAAACCAATAGTCTACTGCTATTGCCTAAATTCAATTTTATGAAACGGTTATCCGCAATTTTTGCTTTGCTCATATGTATTGGCGCCAACGGACAGGTGAGTCAAGATGTATTTGAATCTTACAAACTACAGGAAAAAAGGGATGTTCGATATTACATTCCGGAAAACTATAGTGCCGAAAAAAAATATCCGCTGATCGTTGTTCTGGATGCAGAATACCTGTTTGACAATGTTGTGGCCAATGCCAAATACTACAGTAAATTTAGCGGCATGCCAGAGTCTATCATAGTAGGTGTGGAACAAGGTAAAAATGGTCAGCGCTATAATGATTGTGGTTTTGATGAAGCTTCCGGACTGCCTACAGACCAAGGAAAATCATTTTTTGAATTTTTGGGAATGGAATTGATACCTTATTTGGAATCCAATTACAGCACGGCCCCTTTCAAAACATTTGTAGGCTATGATATCACTGCCAATTTTGGAAACTTTTATCTTTTCAAGGACGATTCCCTTTTCAATGCCTATATCAGTATTTCTCCAACATTGGCTCCGGAAATGGAAAACAGACTTCCAGCACGTTTGGGAGCTATGGACAAAAAAATATTTTACAGTCTCATCGTAGAAGGTGAAAACAGTTCCGACAAGAACAGAATTTTAGCCATGGACAAAGCCATCAAGGGCCTCAATAAGGAGTCCCTCCACTATTACTTCGATGCCTATGAAAATGCTGACCATATATCAGTGGCCACCTATGGCATTGGCAAATCTTTGGACAATATTTTCAATATGTTCAAACCTATCAGCAAGAAAGAATACAAGGAAAAGATCTTGACATCGGAAGAACCTGTTTTTAAATACCTGGAGGACAAGTATAGTATGATTACCAATCTATTCGGATTCGACAAATCTGTTGAGCTCAACGATGTAATGGCTATCTATGCCGCCTCTAGAAAAAAGGAGGATCTGGAATCCCTTAAAGACCTTGCCGAGCTCTGCCAAAAGGAATTCCCTGGGACCATGCTTGGTTTCTATTTTGAAGGGGAATACTATGAGCAATTGGGAGAACCCAAAAAAGCGCTCCGTACTTTTGAGAAAGCCTTTGGTATGGAAGAAATAGACTTTTTGACCAAGGATATGGCAATGGAAAAAATGGATGCCCTGAAAGCTGATTTTGGTTATTAGACAGGATTGGTTGATGGTTTTTAAAACCAATTTCTTTCAATCTTATAACAAACACATTATAAAACAAACCTGCAATTTTCAAAGATCTTGTTACCTTTAGCCAGAATCTAATTGAGGGTAATGGCCAAAACGAAAACAGCATTTTTTTGTCAGAATTGCGGAACGCAATACGCTAAATGGGTAGGACAATGTTCCGGTTGCAAGGAATGGAATACGGTTGTGGAAGAGGTGGTACAAAAGGAAGAGAAATCGAGCTGGAAAACACCTTCCAACACGGCAAAAAAAGTCTCAAAACCTCTTCGTGTCAATGAAATTAATACGGAAAGGGAGCTTCGTTTGGACACCTATGACCTGGAATTTAACAATGTGCTTGGTGGCGGGATCGTACCCGGCTCTCTGATCCTCTTGGGAGGGGAACCTGGTATTGGAAAAAGCACGCTTCTTCTCCAGATTGCCTTAAAACTACCCTACAAGACACTTTATGTTTCTGGGGAAGAAAGCCAGAAACAAATAAAAATGCGTGCAGACCGGATTCACCCCAACAGCGACAACTGTTATATCCTGACAGAGACCAAAACCCAAAATATTTTTCAACAAATTGAAGCTACAGAGCCAGATATTGTAGTTATTGATTCCATCCAGACCCTTCATTCGGACTATATAGAATCGGCCGCCGGAAGTATTTCCCAGATCAGGGAATGTACCGCAGAACTCATAAAATTTGCCAAGGAGACCAATACCCCTGTTATTCTAATAGGCCATATTACCAAGGATGGGACCATTGCAGGGCCCAAAATTTTGGAACATATGGTAGACACGGTCCTTCAATTTGAAGGAGACCGCAATTATGTATATCGCATCCTTCGGGCCCTTAAGAACAGATTTGGATCTACGGCAGAACTTGGAATTTATGAAATGCAGGGCAGTGGATTGCGGGAGGTGAACAACCCATCTGAAATATTGATATCAAAAAATGACGAGGGCCTGAGCGGTACGGCCATAGCCTCTACGGTAGAAGGTATGCGGCCACTAATGATAGAAATACAGGCCTTGGTCAGTACTGCGGTCTATGGCACACCACAACGTTCCACTACAGGTTACAATGCCAAGCGCTTGAATATGTTGTTGGCCGTTTTGGAAAAACGTGCAGGTTTCAAATTAGGGGCCAAAGATGTATTCCTAAATATTACCGGGGGCATTTCCGTGGACGACCCAGCTATTGATCTGGCCGTTGTGGCAGCCATCTTGTCCAGCAATGAGGACATTTACATAGATAAAGGGGTCTGTTTTGCAGCAGAAATAGGTTTGGCAGGTGAAATAAGACCTGTGCAAAGAGTTGAGCAACGGATCTTGGAAGCCGAAAAATTGGGTTTTAGCACCATTTATGTCTCCAAAAACAACAAGATTACACTTAAGAACACCAAGATCAAGATTGAACTCGTTGCCAAAATAGAAGATATAGCTTCAAGTCTCTTCGATTAGTTCTTTCCACGGTTTACCCTTAGATAGACCAATAAAATCACAACAACCATAAGGATAAGGACAAGTTGCCCGGTTCCTATGGCCAAAAATTGTATTTTTTGTGCTGCCAACATTTATGGGGCTGGATTGGGGATTTGATTGTGTATGGCCTCTATACCCTCCAATACCTCCTCAGAAAGCTGTACATCTATACTGGCGATATTTTCCTTCAACTGGTTTATACTGGTGGCCCCAATGATATTGCTTTTTACAAACGGTCTCGTGTTCACAAAGGCCAATGCCATTTGGGTCAAGGACAAGTTGTGGTCCTGAGCCAGTTTGTGGTACATTTCAGTAGCCCTAACTGCGGTTTCTCCACTATATCTATTGTAATTTGGAAAAAGGGTCACTCTAGCGTTCTCCGGTTTTCGCCCACCCAGATATTTACCGCTTAAAACCCCAAAGCCCAACGGTGAGTATGGGATCAATCCAATATCCTCACGCATGGAAATCTCAGACATGCCCACCTCATACGTCCTGTTCAACAAGCTATATGGATTTTGAACGGTAATCATCCTTGGCAGGCTGGCGTGCACTTTGCTCTCCTCTAAAAAACGCATGGTCCCCCAGGGAGTTTCATTGGAAAGGCCGACATTCCTTATTTTACCTTCCCGCATCAAATCCCTTAATGTCTCAAGTACCTGATGGATATTATCCTGCCAGTGGTCTGTTATATCATGGGTATAGCCCCTTTGCCCAAAAAAGTTTGTTTTGCGCTCCGGCCAATGCAATTGGTACAGGTCGATATAATCGGTTTGCAGTCGTTCCAAACTACCTTCCACCGCGGCTATAATGGACGACTTATCAAAACCCGTTGTTCTGATAAACTTTGTAAATTCGGCCTTCCCTGCTATTTTGGAAGCTAGGATCACCTTATCCCTATTCCCGGTTTTCTTGAACCAGTTCCCAATGATTCTTTCGGTATCCGCATAACGCTCTTTGGCGGCGGGGACAGGATATAGTTCTGCAGTATCAAAGAAGTTGACCCCCATATCCAGGGCATAATCCATCTGTTCATGACCTTCGGCCTCAGTATTCTGTTTTCCCCAGGTCATGGTGCCAAGGCAAATCTTGCTTACTTCTATATCTGTATGTGGGAGGATATTATATTCCATAAAAAATCAATGTTGAGTATTAAAAAAATGCTGGTAATTATCCCTTATGGGAAGGCTCCAATTCTAGCAAAATGGGACAGTGGTCACTGTGTTTGGCCTCCGATAGGATCACTGATCGCTTCAATCTTCCCAGTAACGGTTCACTGACCATTCCATAATCCAAGCGCCACCCTTTGTTATTGGCCCTGGCATTGGCCCTGTAGGTCCACCAGGTATAATTGTCGGGCTCCTTGTTAAAATGCCTGAAACTATCTATAAATCCGTTCCCCATAAAATCCCCGATCCATTCCCTTTCCACCGGCAAGAAGCCCGAAACATTCTTATTCCGTACCGGGTCATGGATATCTATGGCCTCGTGGCAAATATTATAATCGCCACAAATCACAAGATTGGGGCGTTCTTTCTTCAAACTATTGATATAATCCTGAAAATCGGCCATATACTGCAATTTGTGGTCCAATCTGGCAATATTGGTCCCAGATGGCAAATAGAGGCTCATAATAGATACCCCATCAAAATCGGCCCTAACATTCCTTCCTTCAAAATCCATGTATTCTATTCCGGTTCCATAAACCACATTATCAGGCCTATGTTTTGATAAAATGGCAACTCCGCTATATCCCTTCTTTTGGGCACTGTACCAATAATGATAAGGATACCCCGCAGCTTCGAAGACCTCTAAGTCCAACTGTTCTTTATTGGCCTTGATCTCCTGAAGACAAACCACATCGGGATCAACAGCCTGTAGCCAGTTCAAGAAACCTTTGTTGAGCGCTGCACGAATACCATTTACATTGTATGAAACTATTTTCAAATCACTACTTTTATAACAAGGGCAGAATTTCAAATAAATACCCCTTGTTCAAATTAACAAAGGCTAAAAATAGGCAATGTTTGCAAGAAGCAAAAGGCAGGAATTTTATTTGTTCCCATTTAACATTTCATTTGGATTTACACGCATCTACCTATATTCTCCAACGGAACAAACACCATAGTCGGCCTCACAAAAAATGATTACCTCATTCCTTTTTTCGACAGACCGCAAACTGTATCCAAATCCTTCTTATCTTTCCCTAAAATTCAACGAATCAGGATATGAAAAAACTACTGACCTTCTTTTTGATCATGCCTATGTTGTTGGTAGGCCAATCACAGGAAATCTTAAATGAACCACAGCCCATGGATGAATTCAAAATCAATGCATTCAATCTAATTGCATTCACCTATGTGGATTTATCCTATGAACGATTATTGCATGAAGAGGCCTCCCTTGGCATTGGCATTCTATTTAATGTAGGGGAGGACAATGAGGTATTGGACTATTTTAGGACCTTTTCCATTACGCCCTACTATCGACAGTACTTCTCCAAGCAATATGCGGAAGGTTTTTTTGTTGAAGGTTTTGGCATGTTGAATTCAGGGGAGGATTTTTATTACACTTTTGACAACCAAGGGAACGAATCCAGAACAGAGGAAAACTATACTGATTTTGCTCTTGGCGTCTCCGTAGGTGGCAAATTTGTTACACAAAGAGGTTTTATAGCAGAAATATATACCGGATTGGGAAGAAATTTATTGGGCGGTGATTCTGCACCGGAAATTGTAGGTAGAGGAGGAATTTCATTAGGTTATAGATTTTGATGAATTATAAGTATTTAATGCCATTAGTACTATGTGCCCAAATTATATTGGCACAGGAAGTTAAAAAAGACAGCATAACCCAACTGGAGGAAGTTGTGATTTCAGAGAAAAGGGTATCCAATCCAGTAATAGGAATTACCGCCACCGATGTCATTGGCGCCACTACATTTGAGAATTACAGCCCGTTGGATATCGCCTCCTCCATCAACCAGATCTCTGGAGTCTATTTACTGTCCGGAGCCCTGAACACCAATAGGATCACTATAAGGGGCGTTGGCGCCAGAACACCGTTTGGCACGGACAAATTGCGACTCTACTACAATGAAATTCCGATCACCAACGGTTCCGGATTCTCTACCATAGAGGCATTTGATCTGGAAAATTTGGGCTCTATTGAGGTAATCAAAGGTCCAAAAGGCAGTTCTTATGGCTCCAATTTGGGCGGGGCCATTTTATTGCAGTCCAAGCACTTAAAAAAAACAGGCTCACAACTTACCAATAATTTCACCTTGGGCTCCTATAATCTCATTAAGAACAACCTGGACCTGTCACATCAGGAGGGCAAGATTGACCTAAGCCTTAAATATGGCCATATGGAAACAGACGGTTATAGGGAAAACAATCGTTTTGAAAGGGAGGCAATATTAATGAATACCACCTATGCTTTTGATGACCAAAACAAGATTGACCTTCTGGTCAATTACATTGACTACTTTGCACAGATCCCCAGTTCCCTTAGTCAGGATGCCTTTGAAGAAGATCCAAGACAAGCGGCATTTACCTGGAAACAGGCACAAGGCTTTGAGGCCAATAAGTATACCTTACTGGGGTTGACCTACAGCCATATGTTTTCTCAAAAATTTAAAAACAGCACTAGTATTTTTTACAGCTATCTGGATCATTATGAGCCAAGGCCTTTTAATATCTTGGACGAATTCACCAATGGATTTGGATTTAGGACCAACTTTAGCGGGAGTTTTGATATCCCTGCCGGTGGGGCTGTGTATTCATTCGGGTCAGAGCTGTACAAAGATGAATATCATTGGGGTACTTATGAGAATCTATACAGGGACAATAACGGAAATGGAAGCCTAAAAGGCAACCAAATTAGCAATAACAGGGAGTTTAGAAATCAATTGAACGTGTTTGGCACCATCACTTTGCCATTATCACGTAATTTTCTTGTACAGGCGGGCTTTAATATCAATAATACATCTTACGATTTCCGGGACATCTTCAATACCGCCGAGGACAATAAAAGCGCAGAAAGAAATTTTAAGACTATTTTTCTTCCCAATGTAGATCTCAGCTATGCCCTTTCGGAGGATGCCTCCCTATACGCGAATATCAGCAAGGGGTTTTCCAATCCCAGTCTGGAGGAAACATTGACCCCCGATGGGGTTATCAATCCAGAGATCGCTCAAGAGACTGGAATCAACTATGAATTGGGCACCGATTTGCTTTTGGCAAGTAAGAAACTCAATCTCAGCGTCGCGATTTATCAAATGGACATAAAAAATCTATTGGTTGCCCAACGTGTTGGTGAAGACCAGTTTATTGGTAAAAATGCGGGAAGGACCAAACACCAAGGATTGGAATTGGAAACCAATTATAGGATCAAGATCAATCCAGATCTGGCTATAAGCCCTTTCATAAGCTACACGTACAACCACCACAAATTTGAAGATTTCGTTGACGGGGACAATGATTATTCAGGCAATCCGCTCACGGGGGTTCCTAAAAACAAGATAAATGCGGGCCTTCAGTTAAAGCACTCTTCTGGCTTTTATTGGAATACGACGCTGCAGCACATAGATGAAATTCCCTTGAACGACGCTTCCACATTGTTCAGCAACCGCTTTACCCTTTTAAATACGAAATTGGGCTATTCGAAAGAGATTGCCCGTAGTTTTGTGATCGGGATAGATTTTGGAATCAACAATATCGGCGACAGTCAATATGCACAATCCGTGCTGATCAATGCGGTAGGCTTTGGCGGGGCAGCTCCTAGATACTACTACCCTGGCAATGCCAGAAATTATTATGGAAGCTTACAGCTTAGTTACAAGCTGTAAAACTTCCTACATTTTTTTAAGCCAATTTTTCATGTCCACCTCCTTGGAAATGATTGCATTCAATTCCGAAATGGCAACCCTTTGCTGGTCCATGGTATCCCTATGACGTATGGTAACAGTTCTGTCTTCCAAGGTTTGATGGTCCACTGTGATGCAAAATGGTGTTCCGGCGGCATCCTGTCTTCTATAGCGACGTCCTACAGCATCCTTTTCGTCATATATCACCTTAAAGTCCCACTTAAGATCTTCAATGATCTCGTGGGCTATTTCTGGAAGACCATCTTTTTTGACCAATGGCAATACTGCAGCTTTGGTAGGTGCCAGTACCGCCGGTATTTTCAGTACGGTCCTTGAAGTTCCGTTTTCCAATTCCTCTTCCTGCAATGCATTGGAGAACACGGCCAAGAACATTCTGTCCACGCCAATGGATGTCTCCACCACATATGGCACATAACTCTCGTTCAGTTCCGGGTCAAAATACTGCAGTTTTTTACCGGAAAATTTTTCGTGGCTCCCCAAATCAAAATCGGTCCTGGAATGGATTCCTTCCAATTCCTTGAACCCAAAGGGAAATTTAAATTCTATATCCGAAGCGGCATCGGCATAATGAGCCAATTTTTCATGATCGTGGAAACGGTAGTTGTCCTGTCCCATTCCCAAGGAAAGATGCCATTTAATTCGTGTTTCCTTCCACTGTTCGTACCATTCTTTTTGTGATCCTGGGCGAATGAAAAACTGAAGTTCCATCTGTTCGAACTCCCGCTGACGGAAAATAAACTGTCTTGCTACAATCTCATTCCTAAAGGCCTTTCCTATCTGCGCAATTCCAAAGGGAATTTTCATACGGCCACTTTTCTGAACGTTCAAGAAGTTGACAAAGATCCCTTGTGCTGTTTCCGGACGCAGGTACAGGTCCATGGCA
The DNA here is from genome assembly GCF_037203765.1 of Sediminicola sp. 1XM1-17. NCBI lineage: Bacteria > Pseudomonadati > Bacteroidota > Flavobacteriia > Flavobacteriales > Flavobacteriaceae > Sediminicola > Sediminicola sp. 1XM1-17. Next base: position 159,182 of record NZ_JBBCAS010000001.1, read on the forward strand.
CTTTCTGCCGAGGCCCCAAGTTTGGTGCCGAACATTAGGTTGAACTGCTTTACCTCCGTCCAGTTTTTGGAACCGGACAAGGGGCATACAATCTCCAATTCCTCAATCAGGCTTTTCACATCCTCCAAATCTTCTTTTTCCAAAGATTGGCCCATACGTTTTAAAATGGACGTGGCCTTTTCCTGATATTCCACAACTCGTGGGTTGGTGGCCAAAAATTGTTCCTTATCAAAAGCATCACCAAATCTTTTGGCCGCCTTTTCAACTTCTTTGTCAATTTTAGCCTCAATTTTGGCAACATGGTCTTCAATAAGAACATCTGCCCTATATCTTTTCTTGGAATCCTTGTTGTCTATGAGGGGATCGTTAAAGGCATCAACGTGGCCGGAAGCCTTCCATGTTGTAGGATGCATCAATATTGCGGAGTCTATCCCCACAATATTCTCGTTCATCTGTACCATGGCCTTCCACCAGTACTCCTTTATATTGTTCTTTAACTCTACACCGTTCTGAGCATAGTCATAAACAGCACTGAGTCCATCGTAAATTTCACTTGATTGAAAAACATACCCATACTCTTTGGCGTGGGATATTACTTTCTTAAAATCGTCTTCTTGCTTTGCCATGGCGCAAAAATAGAATTTTAGCCTTAAAAGAAGTAATTTATTTCAGCTGAAATTCAGTGGTGGTCAGTAATTTTTCATCCTCAAAAACATTAAGGGTATAGGTACCTTCATCCAAGGAACCTTCGGGTATGGTGATAAAGTCGCAAACACTGAATTCCTCTCCCATAAAAATTAGCTCCACCCTTTTGCTGTAGGTGTTCCCATTTACGGAAATGGTATTGGCATTGTCCTCTATAATCTGCATGTTTGGACCCAAAAACTGAAAGTACAGTACCCTTTCCTCCTTTTTTGTATTGGGATTGCCCACGATTGTCACGCATCCCCTCAATTTTGCAATGGTTGAGGCCTTCGTGGTCTTTACTGGTTTGCTTCCGGTACGCATTCTAAATCCACTTCCTTCCGCATTGGTAAGTTTTAGATAACTCTTTATCCTTAGCTGTTGGTTCAGTTCCTTGTTCTTCCTTCTCAACAAGGCCTCCTGCTCTGCCAAGGTACTGCTCTTGCCCCGTAGCTCCTCTATTTTCTTCCTGGTATCGTCATACTTGTCTGTCAACAACATATTGTTGTATTTCAGGAAGTTGTTCTTCAATTTCAAACTGTCGTGTTTGGCTTCCAGTTTACGCAGTTCCTTTTTGTATTCCTTTAATTTGGCCACTGAAAAATTAAGTCGCCCTACGGAATCCAACAACTGTTGAACCTTGAACCTTGAATCTTGCAGTTCTATTTCATTCACTTCGTTAAGGGCCGAGAGTCGGTCCACTTCGGTACGCATCAGTGTGAGATCCTTTACCAACAAACCTTTTTCCTGTTCCAAAAAATCGATCTGACCTCTAGATTGGGCATAACTAAAGTAAAATGCTATCAATACACCGATGATAACGGCGACCAATGCAGCTAGGATTATTTTATAGTTAAATTTATTATCTTGAACATCCATCGATTAAAGTAGGTTTCATTAAGATTTGCAGTATTCCAAGCTTTCAAATATAGTGAATGATATAGTCAACATCCTAGTTCCTAGGGTGTGTTTTGGTTGTATGGCACCTTTAGGTAGAGGTGAACGATTATTATGCACCTTTTGTCGAAATCAAATACCACTCACCGAGTACAATTTTATCGATGAAAACCCAATTGACCGTATTTTTTACGGAATTGTGCCCATAGAAAAGGCAAATTCCCTCTTGTTTTTTACCCCAAACGGCATCGTTAAAAACATAATCCATCATCTTAAATATAAAAATCAACAAGAGATCGGCGACTTTCTTGGTGACTGGTTCGGCTATATCATTAACGAGAATAATCCTACTTTTCGTATAGATTACGTCATTCCTGTTCCCTTGCACAAAAAAAAACTCAAAAAAAGGGGCTATAACCAGGTGACCACCTTTGGCCAAAAACTGGCCCAACATTTAGATGCCACCTTTAAGGACAACCTCCTTGTAAAAACTGCGAACACCAAAACACAGACCAAAAAAAACCGGTTTTACAGATCCCAAAACAAACAAGCCCTCTACAAGGTGCTGGACCTTAAAATTTTATGCAACAAAAATGTGCTTTTGGTAGACGATGTGATTACCACAGGAGCCACCCTCCAAGCCTGCTCCATTGCCTTAAAACAAGTTGAAGGAGTTAAAATCTATATTGCCACCATGGCAGTGGTTCCATAATTTTTAAATGCTACAAATTAGTTGTTTCTTTGCGTGTATTCTATGGTCCAAGATATGGTTAAACGGATTTTATGTTCCCTTTTTATTGTGATAATGGTGCTAGCCCTTTCTCAGTGTGCCAAAAGAGGAACACCTTCAGGAGGTGAAAAAGACAGTACGCCCCCAAAATTGCTCAGGGCAGAACCCGAGAATATGACCACTAACTTTAAGTCGAAAAAAATTCGTCTTTATTTTGATGAGTACATCAAGTTAAAGGATGTACAAAAACAGCTGATAGTTTCCCCTCCATTAAAATACAACCCTTTGATAACCCCTCAGGGTTCCGCCAGCAAGTTCATTGAGATCGTCATAAAGGACACCTTAAAGCAAAACACAACGTATACCTTCAATTTCGGACAGAGCATCACGGACAATAACGAGGGCAATCCCAACAGTTTCCTAACCTATGTCTTCTCGACAGGGGACTACATTGATTCTTTGACCGTATCCGGAGTGGTGAAGGACGCTTTTAACAAAAAATCTGATGAATTTGTCAGCGTGATGCTTTATGAGCTGGATAGCACCTATACGGACTCTACCATTTACAAAAGACCTCCAAACTACATTACCAATACTTTGGACAGCACTACCTCCTTTAAACTCAATTACCTTAAAGAAGGCAAATATGCCATCTTTGGGGTCAAGGACGAAGGAAACAATAACCTTTTTGACCAAAAGGTGGATAAAATTGGTTTTTTGACGGACACCATAACACTACCCACCGATACCACCTATGTGTTATCGCTATTCAAAGAAATTCCTGATTACAAGGCTGCTGTACCAAGCTATGCCGCTCAAAATAAAATTATCTTTGGCTATCAGGGCGAAGCAGGGAACATAGCCATAAAGCCATTGACAAGACTGCCAGATACCCTAAAAACCAGAGTGCTAAAAGAGGCAGAAAAAGACACTTTGAATTATTGGTTTACTCCGTTTCAAACAGATTCTATTGTTTTTGAGGTGACCAATGAAAAATGGAAGGTGAAGGATACCTTTACGGTCAAAAGTAGAAAAATTGCCAAAGACACCTTGGCACTAACCCCAAACCAGAAAGGAAACCTAGCTTTTGAGGAACCATTTTTTATTGGCGCCAATACACCAATCGTTCAAATAGATTCTTCAAAGATTTCTTTAATGAACAAAGACTCCATCCCTGTTAAATTTATGGCAGATTTGGATAGCGTACTCAATAGGGTGAACGTGAATTTTGAACTGCAGCCCAATGAAAAGTACACCATGGATCTATTGCCAGGTGCCATATTGGATTTTTTTGGTACCGAAAATGATACCCTAAACTATAAACTTTCAACCAATAGTTATGCCGATTATGGCAATCTTGGATTAAGCCTGGTAGGCAATCCCTCCTATCCGTTGATTGTACAGTTAACCGATGAAGCGGGAAAAACGAAAAGGGAAATTTATGCCACGGAGCCAAGAGATTTCCAATTCAATCATCTCAAACCTGCAAAGTATTTGATTCGCGTGGTCTATGATACCAATGGCAATGGACAATGGGATACTGGAAATTACTTACAAAAATTACGACCCGAAAAAGTCATCTACTACCCTACCATCCTTGAGGTAAGGGCCAATTGGGAATTGGCGGAGACTTTTAATCTTCTAGAATAAAACGGTCCCTATCCTGCAAAAATTTCAACTTGCCCCGAGTATCATCAAGATGATCTTTGTGCAGGGTGGCATAAATAATGGTATCGTCTTTTGAAAAAGCCAACCTTTTTCCCAGGGAATCGTATACGGCAGAATGTCCCGGATATTCATACCCCCCAGCGTCAGTTCCGATCCTGTTGACCCCAATACAATAAGCCATATTCTCTATGGCCCGTGCCGCCAAAAGGGTATCCCAGGCATAAATTCTGGTTTTGGGCCAATTGGCCACATAGAGCAACACATCATAATCCACCGTATTTCTTGCCCAAACAGGAAACCGTAGGTCATAGCAGATCAAAGGACATATCTTGAATCCCTTATATTCCAAGACCAGTCTTTCAGTACCAGCTTGATAGACCTCTGACTCACCTGCCAAGGTAAAGGTATGCCGTTTATCATATGAATGATAATTTCCATTGGGCTCTACAAAGAACAACCGGTTAAAATAGGCCTCCCCCTCATAAAAAGGAATGCTTCCCACAATGGCTGTTTCTTCTTGTTGGGCAATCTGCAGCATCCACTCCAAGGATTTTTGACCCTCGGTCCGGTCCAGATGATCCGGGGTCATGGTAAACCCGGAATGGAACATTTCAGGAAGCACTATAAGGTCTACCTTTTTTGTCAATTCCTTTATTTTTTCACCGAAAGCACTTCTATTGGCCTGGGGATTTTCCCAAACCAAGAAGCTCTGTATCAACGCTACCTTCAATTCTTCCTTCATACCATTCATTTTCTATTTCAAAAATAGGATTAAAAAAATACGTGTCAATTATTAAGTTCACTGCGACACCTAATAGCGGTACTTCTTGTCCATATTATTGCAACAAGGCCATCAGCTCTGTATTTCCCTGCATCTTGGCATGGTCGTAGGCCGTGTGGCCCCTGGCATCCTTTACGTCCAAATCTGCCCCGTGGTCCAAGAGCATTTTGGCAATCTCCACTTTGTTGAACATGGCCGTATAGATTAAGGCAGTGGCTCCCATGCTATTGATAATATTCACATTGGCACCTTTGTCCATGAGATTTTTTGCCAAGGCCGTAAACCCCTTAAAACAAACACCCATCAAGGCCGAGTTTCCAGTACCATCTATTCCATCTATGTCGGCCCCCTTATCCAACAATAATTGGGCAACATCACCATGTTCGTAGTAGGTGGCCAATATTAATGGGGTAGACCCCCTTTGATCCTTCATATGTATGAGTGAAGGATCCTCAGTAACCAAATTATTAATTTCATCCACGTTGCCGTTTCGGATGGCCATAAATAACCGCTCTACAATTTCTTTCATATTTCAAAAGTTAAACACTACCCTATTTATTGAGGCACCTTGGTGTTGACAATTTTCACCAACACTTCGATCTCAGGTATTGTATCTGAGGTTCCAAATTACAAAAGCACGCTTAAAGTAATATTCTCAAAACCATAATAAAATTGTATTCTTCCATAACATTCCTCAATAATTACCAATTAGTAGATTTTATTCTCATAAAATTCCATATTGTAGTTAAAATTCAAAATTTTAGTTCTACTTTTAGTATTAAGTTATTAGTTTTTAATTGTTTAACATACTTGAGGTTTGAAAACGGAAATTATTAAATCACTGATCGAATTTTCCCCCAATGCGACAGCTATACTGGATAACGATTTGCGATTTATCCGCTGTTCAAAGGTGTTGAGAAATGAATATGGCCTGCGGGAGGAGCACATCTTGGGTAAAAAATTTTTGGAAGTTTTTCCCTTTGTGCCAGATAATATTCTAAACACTTTTGAACTTAGCCTTTATGGGGATATAAGCACAAATTTGGGCCATGAATATATGGACCATACGGGCCAACTCAAAAAACTCCTTTGGAAAGCCAATCCATGGAAGGACAGTCAAGGTGCCAACGGCGGCATTATCATAAGTGTTGAAGAAATATCGCGCACATACCCCAAAAAAGCGATTGCCATAAATTCAGAAGATAATAGCCTTTTGGGGGGCTGGGAAATCATTACAGCCACGTGTAAGATCTATTGGACTTCCGTAACCAAAACCATTTTGGAAGTACCTTTTAACTTTGAACCCACTCTGGACAATACCCTTTTGTTCTACAAGGAAGGAACCAACAGGGAAAGGATCTCTTCCGCTATCATGGATGCCCTGAACGAGGGGCTATCATGGAGCGAAGATTTTCAGGTCACTACGGCAAACGGAAGGGACATTTGGATCAGAACAACAGGAAAGGCCGAAATGTTGGAGGGCAAATGCGTTCGGATATTTGGCACCATAAAAGACATTACCCAGCGCAAAACGGACGAAATTCGTTATCTGGAAACCATACAGCGTCTTGAAATAGCCAATGATGCCGCGGAAATAGGCATCTGGGATTACGATATAGCCTCGGATACCGCAATTTGGGACAGTAATATGTACAGGCTCTTCGGTATCAAAGAGGAGGATTTTTCATCTACTTATCAAGCTTACGAGAGCATTATTCATCCTGATGACAGGGATCACGTAGACCAACATTTGGCAATGGCCATAGCTGGTGAAAGAGCCTTTGATACATCTTTCAGAATTCTTTGGCCCAATGGCAATATCAGGCACATTAGGGCTATTGGCAAGGTATTAAAAAGTGAAGATGGCAAACCGGTCAGGGTGGTGGGAACCAATTGGGACTTTACAGAACTTAGAAATACCAAGTTAAAATTAACCAGTAGTGAGGAATCGTTCCAAGGAGCATTCGAAAATTCTGCCATGGGAATTGCCATAGTCGCGGTTGACGGAAAATGGATAGATGTAAACGACAGTATTTGCCAAGGATTCGGATATTCCAAAAAGGAATTTTTACAAATGACCTTTCAAGATATCACCCATCCCCAAGACCTGGAAAAGGATTTAAATCTATTAAATGAGGTAGTAGCCGGAAAACGGGAGGGTTACCAAATGGAAAAACGGTATTTCCATAAAAATGGAAGTATCATATATGCCGTACTGACGGTATCCGCCATAAAAAATATTGATGGGAAACTTTCACATTTTATATCCCAGATAATGGACATCACATCACGTATAGAGGCGGAAAAAGAAGCAAAGCTGCTCTATGAGATTACCAAAAACCAAAATGATAGCCTGCTCAATTTTGCCCATATTGTTTCCCACAACCTAAGGTCACACGCAGCCAACCTCTCTATGTTGATCGACTTTTTGAGCCAAGAAGAAAATGAAGAAGAGAAAAAACAGATAGTGAGACTATTGGCAAATTCTGCCGGAAGCTTAAATGAAACCATCCTGCATTTAAGTGATGTTGTACAGACCAAAACCCAAAGCTCCAATGATCTTAAGGACATCAATATCCATGAAAGAATTAAAAGTGTGGAAAAAACACTATCGGCCGTTATCTTGGAGAAAAAGGTGAGCTGCAGTATAGATATCCCCAAAGACCTCCAAGTAAGGGCTTTGCCGGCTTATCTGGATAGTATTCTTTTAAACCTGTTCACCAATGCCATTAGATATAGTTCTCCAAACCGATTGCCCAAAATCACCATTACATCTGAATTGAAAGAAGACCATTTCACACTTGTATTTCAGGACAATGGTCTTGGTATCGATTTAAAGAAGCACGGCAAGAAAATTTTTGGCATGTACAAAACATTCCATAAACATAAGGACGCAAAGGGTATTGGACTTTTTATCACCAAAAATCAGGTAGAGGCCATGAACGGGAAGATAAGTGTGGCGAGCCTAGTGGACCAAGGAACTACATTTAGGGTAACCCTAATGGTATCCCAAAAAAAGAAAAACCTCGTAAAGGCATAAAACTATGGGCAAGTTAAATAGCAGTTGTATCATTGATGACGATCCCATATTCGTTTATGGCACTAAGAAAATCATGAAAAAAATCGATTTTTCTGATGAAGTCCTTGTGTTCAACAATGGACAGGAAGCCTTGGACGGATTGGTAAAATTGGCAGCACAAAACAAAACCTTGCCAAGCGTTATTTTTCTCGACATCAATATGCCCATCATGGATGGATGGGAATTTTTGGAGGATTTCGTAAAGATCCCCAACAATAATAGGGAGAACGTCACCATCTATATTATCAGTTCTTCAATTGATCCCATGGACATACAGAAAGCCCAGTTGTATAGCCTGGTGAACAATTATATCCTGAAACCCATTAGGATTACCGATTTGGAAAAGGTGCTCAACGATATCAATTAGACACCAACAACAAATCATTTATCTCGTTGAAATTATCCCCAAAATAATTGTAATTTAAGGACAATGTTTAACCTTAATATTGCAACAATATGAAATATATCTTATTTACCGTATTACTCTTCGCCCCTTTCAATTTTATGGCCCCTTCCAATGGGATCACGGAGGAAGAACGTGCATTTGCAGTTTCCGAGCTTACAAGGACCAAAAATATGGTCCAAAAGACTATTGAAAATCTCAGTATGGAGCAACTAAATTTTAAATCGACGCCAGAGACCTGGTCCATTGCCGAATGTGTGGAACATTTGGCCATTTCAGAAAACAGTTTCTCCGAAATGCTTCAAGGCGCCCTCCAAACTCCGGCCGATGCCTCGAAACGAGATCAAGTAAAGTTATCCGATGAGGCTCTTTTGGAAATTATAACGGACCGCTCCAATAAGGTAAAAACACCTGAACCCTTTGAACCCAGCGGAAAATTTGGTTCACATGAAGAAACGCTACAGGCATTCCATTCGAAAAGGGCAGAGCATATTACCTATGTTGAAAATACTGATGACGATTTGAGAAATCATTATGGCCAATTACCTTTTGGCACCATAGACGGCCTTCAGATCTTATTATTTATGTCCGGCCATACGGAACGCCATGTCAAACAAATGCAAGAGGTTATGGCCAGTAGTGGCTTTCCCATGGAATAAATACAACCTGAAATCCTAACGCCATCTTTAACCTTTGAAGATGGCGTATTGTAGTTGTCATTCCCGTATCCCTGGGTTAAAATCCTCCGGTGCATTTTGGGGTTGATTGATTGTCCCACCAGCACCGGTATCATTGTAAATCAACCATTCAGAAAATGTAAACATCGGATTTCCCTGGACAACCCCACCTATCCTAACAGCCCTTCCGTCTTCAAATTCATGCTTGGTTCCCGATCCGTCTTCCCCTGGAATTCCGAAAACATCGATCACTTTACCAAAGGGATCCACCAGTTCCAAATTATCATCCCCATTGGAATCAGCCGGACTATTGGTGGACACACCTATATCCGGAGCAAAACCATATACCGCCTCGAACTCTGCCGCATTGGGCGAAATGACCAATGTTTGCAAACCTCCAATATTATATCCCGATAGGTCCAACACTGAACTTACCTCAATATTGGCATTGGTATATCGCCTCAAGGTCCAACCGTTAAGGTCCAAGATTTGTGCGTCTGAATTGAAAAGCTCTACAAATCTTGCCCCTGTATTATTATTGGGGTCTGCAAGTTCGGATATAAAAATAGCATCAGACGTAAATGCTGTAGGCGCAATGATACACCGCTCACCAGAAAAGTCTATATCTGCCAAATCACGGATGACCAACTGGAATTCATTTTTCTCCTTGATCAAAATACCCTTAATACTCCCGTTGCCATTGGGCAATGAAGCCGACTGAAAGTCGGAATACCCACTATTCAAAAGAACCACCGCAAGTCCCTCACAATCATTGATGTTCCTTTTTGTTTCTTCTTGGTATTGTGCGTACGTCTTGCCCAAATCATCCGCTACAAATTCCATGCCCCGGAACTCTACCAGGGTATTCAGTGGAGCCTCGTCAATATTACCAAATCCAGTCCAAGTGGGCTGTATTTCGACTAGTTGGTCACAAGAATTGACCAAATGTTGCTGGACAGCCAGGACTGGCAATCTGCCAACGGAAAGGTTTCCAAATGAACTGAATACCGCTCCCAATTTGTAGCTGTCATGGCTCTTTCCCAGATAAAGACCTTTTAATCTTATGAATACTTTACTACCCGCAGGATATAAGAGGTGATAATCCCTTAAGTCCACTTCTATCTCCAATCCATGCACAGGATTAATGGACGTATCCTGAATATGAATGGTCCCAAAGAAATTTCCTGCTACATCCGAAGAACCCACATATCCTTCCAAAACCAAATCGTCCTGTATTTGAAAAACCTCGTCAACATACAATTCCTTTACCTCTCCAAAACCGATATTGGCGACCAGATTTTCTCCACAAGAAATTTTTGGAACATCAAAAGACCTATCCGCAACACAACTTTCAATAACAAAAGATAGTAGAAGCATTGGAATAAAGGCTGTCCTGATTTTCAATTTATCCATTTTTCCGATTTAAAAACTAATGGCCACATTTAAAAAATAGGTGCGGCCATACCCATACCAATATTTTGGGGCAAAAGAAGGATTGCCACTGGCATTGTCCCTTACCAATTGTCCATAATTACCGTTTCTGCTCTGTTCATAGCCCCCCGTTCTAAAAACTGTATCAAAGACATTGTTAATGCTCCCAAATACACTGATGTATTTTGAATTCACCAACCAAGACTTACCGCCCACCAAATTCAGCAGGTAAAAACTATCCAAGGGATCTTGCTTAAGTATTTGTAAAACATTTTCTTCGGTCGCCTCAGGAAAAGGATTACCGGTCTCCGGATCCAAATAAAAACTGCGTGTTCTGGTGATCGTTGAAATGTTGCTGTAGTTGTTTGCAAGATAATTGGCGGTCATCCCAACCCACCAATATTTGGGGTCCCTATATTCTATGCCAAATGCAAATGCTTTTTGGGGGCCTTGGCCCAATTTGTAATCCTTAATGTTTGCAATGCCCAAATCGATATATCCCTCTTCATCCAATACCTCTTCCTCTGAACCTGAAGTGTCAAAATTAATGCTCACAAAAGGGTCACTTGCAAAGAGATATTTTCCTATGGCCGCAACAGCGGATAATTTTACCGTAGGTGATATTTGGTATTCCAAACCGAGCTCCAAGCCCAAATGTAACTTATCCAGATCGGTGACCACTTCCTGAACAAAATCGGAGCCCACCCCGGCATCAACAAAAAAGAAATTGATATCTGTAGTATTCTGGAAACGAGTATAAAATCCCGTAAAGCGCCCCATTACTTTCGGAAGCCTCAGAAAATAACTTAAGTCGATCGAACTAATGCTTTCCTCTTTTAGGTTTGAAACTATCTGGTTGTTCTCCCTAGGATTAACAAAGGAATTCTGAAGGGTTGGTGCCTTTTGCGAATATATTCCATTGGTGCTCAGCCAATGCCTCCCACTGAACTTATAGGTAGCCCCTCCCTTGACGCCAAGGGTAGTAAAAGAAACTGTATTACTTTTCCCTTCCGAATCTAAAAAACGTTCATTTAAAAAAAGGCCGTCCCGGAGATATTCAGTTTGCCCCAATTGAAGTGATATAAAACCTTCCCAAGTTTTAAATTTTGATCTAATCTGGGCGAATGCATTCCAATCTACAGCTTCCATCGTATAACTATAATTGAACTTATCGCCTTCTAACTTTTCGGCGGCACCGCTAACATCATTTCGGGTTTTTGAAAAGGCATCTTCATCACGGTGGAATTCTGCCCCCAGCAAATCATCGATTTCGGCGTAATTATGGGACCGTAACCTTTTGAAAGTCGCCCCTACATCCCATTTAAAATGTCCATTTATTTGGAGATTGATAATGGTATTCAACGTAATTTGATCGTCCCTGACCACGTCATCATACAACATATAGGAGGCCATGCCACTTGGAACACTGTTTGAATTGGCTCTGTACAGATTATCCCAGTTAATCTGGGGGTTTTCCAAAAAAGCTTCTCTGGCAATCCCTGCACTCTCAAAGTTGGCCCCGATAGGACTATTGATATAATAGCTCGGCAAATATCTATAATAGGTAGGATCGGGGTTGGGGGCATTGAAGTACCCCAACCTACTTCTTTTCATGGCGCCGGACTGATAGGCCATCCCGGAACGGATACGTATTTTATCAGCTGTAAAAATGTGGTTGAGCATGATGATGGGCTCTGCAATGCTTCGTTCCCGGGAATTGCGGATTTCACCATCCTGCATTCCCCAATAGGGGTTGTATTTTCTTCCTGCCAATTCAAAAACTTCTTCTGTAACCGCGGAAGAGCGCCCCCTCCTGTTGTGGGCCAGCATAGCAGTAAGCAGCAGGCTGTTTTTGGGATTGATTTGGTATTCCAATACCCCAAAAATGGAATAGGCATCGTATAAAGTCCCTTGGATATATCCCTCTTCTGCCCACCGTCTGGATGCTGAAATACTGTAAAACAAATTGCTGCCATTATCACCCGAATTATAGGTTGCCATTATTCTTCCAGCATAGGTCCGATTGGATGCCGAAGAGGAGAGTCTAGTTCCCGGCCGCATCAAGGACGGCCTGGTATCAATATTGGTAAGACCCAAAAGCCGGCCAAAACTATGGTCAGAAGCATCCAGTCCATTAGAGAATTCTTGGTTTCGAACCACATCATTCAAGCCCCCCCAGTTGTTCCATTGTGGCCTACCGTCAAAAATTTTGTTCATGGGCAATCCGTTGATGAGCACCAATCCGTTTTCGGCATCGTATCCACGGACCCTAAAAAATGCCTGACCAAAATCGAAGGCCGCCCTATTAAGGAAAACATCCTTGGTAGCCTGTAAGATTCCCATAGTACCCATACTGTCCTCATCATCCGCCAAATCGGTCTCCGTAAGGGAAATCAGATTATCCGTTTTTTCCATGGTAATGTCCCTCGACATATAAATTTCACCCAGGTCAAGTGTTTCTCTTTCCAATTGTAATGGGTATTTTTTTACCCTATAATCAACCATTGATATTACGAGGACAAATTCTTTTTGCCCAATAGGAAGCCGAAAAAAGCCCATTTTATCCGACAATACAAAGACCTCTCCCCGGTCCTCCAAATAGACCCTTGCATTGGACAATGGCTTTTTGGTGCTTTCATCCAATATACGTCCGGCAATGGTATAGTTTTCCTGTGCCATTAGGTTAAAGGTCGTGGCCGTAAGGAAGCAAAAAAGCCAAAATGATTGCATGGTTATCGAATTGGCGAAAAATCAAATTCGCAATTAAAATAGAAAATATACGATAATTAATTAAGTTAATTCTAAAATTTTTAATTAATTTGAGCTTATAATCGATTTTTAATGTCGTTAAAGTATCTGTTTCTTTTTACAATCTGTCTTCCTATGCTACTTTTTGCACAGGCCAAAGATCATTATAAGGTAAGATCGATTGCATTTTATAATGTTGAAAACCTTTTTGATACCATTAACGATCCAGACTCTTTTGATGATGACCGCACTCCCTCTGGAAAAGACCAATGGACATCCCATAGATATCAGCGAAAGATTGAAAATATCTCCAAAGTCATATCAGAAATAGGAGCAGATAAAACTTCCACTTCACCTGATCTTATAGGCCTATGTGAGATAGAAAATAGGCAGGTTGTGGAAGACCTGATAGCCCATCCGAACCTAAAGAACAAAGGCTATGGAATTATTCATTATGACTCCCCGGATGAAAGAGGCATTGATGTGGCATTATTATACAAACAAAGCGCTTTTATACCTGCCAATTCCATGAGCAGGCGATTATTGCTATTCAATAATGAAGGTGAAAGGGATTACTCCCGTGACCAGTTGGTAGTACAGGGATACTTGGACACCGAGAAAATATATCTGATTGTAAACCATTGGCCTTCACGTAGTGGTGGGGAAGCCCGGAGCAGACCCAATAGAATTGCCGCAGCCAATCTCAATGTGCGGATCATGGACTCCATATTAAGAGAAGATAGCACGGCCAGAATTATAACTATGGGAGATTTCAATGATGACCCAACGGACACAAGCATCACAAAGATCTTAAAAAAAGCTGGTGTAAGACCGCCCCATAACCTCACGACCCTTCATAATCCTATGGAACTTTTACATAAAAAAGGTCTGGGATCACTGGCCTACAGGGACCGTTGGAATCTCTTTGACCAAATTTTAATGACTCCCACACTTCTAAATGGCCAAAATAATACGTTCCAATTTTGGAAGGCTGGGATTTACCACCCCCCCTATCTATCTACCCCAACAGGTCCCTACAAGGGTTATCCGTTCAGGACGTATTCGGGAGGAAATTATACGGGAGGCTACAGTGACCATTTCCCAGTAGTTCTGTATCTAATCAAAAGCGCCAAATAAATGCCACATTTGGCGATCTTGGAAAAACATGCCTTGGATTTGGCCTATAACCATTGTGACCATGGAATCCTGCTCAGGATCAGCAATAGCCCAAGGCCATAAAATATAGCGATGGTCTTAAATTTCTTCTTGCCTTCCATGACCTTCTTATGTTTGGACCAACCTATGGTTATCAATGCCACGGCAACAATATTGATGAAGGGATGCTCCACTGCCAATAACCTAGCTGCCGAATTTAATCCCCCCATACCCAATGTCTGGATGGCCTGTAAACCATTAGCTGAAACAAAATAAAGGATAAGTCCTACCAACAACTGAATATGCGTTAGGATCAATGCAAATAGGCTTAAGCGGAAATCCTTTTCCAAATTAAAGATTCTATTGCTAAAGAGCCCAGATATGGCATTGACCACCGCAAGGATCAATATAAGTAAAACAATGTATGCCAAATAAGAGTGTAGACTTTGTATGATATCGTACATAGGATAAATTTTTTAAGCCTCTAAAGTACTAATTTTTGGGTATAAAAAAACCCCGCATAAAGGCGGGGTTTTAAAATATTCCAATTCTTTTACTAGTTAAAGATATATCTTAAACCAAGTTGTGCTTGCCATCTAGATGATTGAAGTCCAAAATCATCCAATTGATCAATATTTGGAGATCCATCTGGATTAACAATTGCATTGTTAACACTAAAAGTAGGTGTAGATCCCGTTGAAACTGTAGTCAATGGACTTACGTTAGAACTGGTGAACCTTTTAATCCCCCAATCTTTGTTCAACAAATTGGTAAAGTTGAAGATGTCCGCAGAGATCTGAAACGTATGTTTCTTAGATCCTACATTCAATGAGAAATCTTGAAGTAATTTCAAATCCAAAATATGACTCCATGGCCCTTGAACAGCATTTCTTTCGGCATATTCACCTCTATTTTCGTTAAGATAATCAACACTAGAGATAAAAGTATCCAAACGTTGCCATTGTGCTGCTTGCTCAGCAGCATCACCTGCAAATACAATTTCGGAGGCGTTGGCCGGAATATAAATCAAGGCATTGTCCCTTGAGTCATCATTCAATAGATCACGTCCTTCGTTATATGTAAAACTGTAAGGTGCACTTTGTGATCCCTCATAGAACAAACCAAAAGTTGTTTTGATGTTATCGTTCCATGCCAATTCGTAAGATACATTGGCCGTTATTCTGTTCCCCATAGAGAAATCTGACCTAGTTACAGGCAAGTTGGAATTTTTACCATTGACAGATTGAATATTCCTCCACTGAGAACTGTTCTGTGATGAAGTTCCATCAAAAATCTTATTGGATACTCCATAAGCATAGGAAACCTGACCACTAAACCCATTCTGGAATGGCTTTCTTAAGGTAAACGACACGTTTGTTGCGTCTCCTCCACCAGTGTTAGATGCTAAATAAATACCATTATAGGTATCATCAATCTCATCCCTTCTATTATAAAAAGGTCTGTTGTCAGCCCCTTCATAATTACCTGTAGGGCCTTTTAGGTTTAGGTTTTGGTAATAGATATCCGTAATAACATCAGTATAAAGAAAATCCGCTGAAGCTATCAGATTCCAGAAAGGTAATTTTTGATCTACAGCAATATTATATTTCACAACCTGGGGCAATTTAAAGTCTTTAGAAATCAAATCGATATTACCACCAACGCCACCACTTCCTGGTATTGGGTCCTCCAATTGATTATTGACATCAGCTTCAAATGGCACACCAGTTCTAAAAACAAAACCTCCAACAGAACCATTATTATTATAGGTTCCCCCTGGCCATACCAATGGCAATCTAGAAGTAAAAACTCCAATACCACCTCGTATTTGGGTAGTACGATCTCCATTTACATCCCAGTTAAAACCTATACGTGGTGCGAACAAAGGAGTGGCATCAATTCCTTGACCAACACGTGCACCTTGTAAATCTTTCCCATTGGCTTCCAATAAAGCTACTGTGCGGGTGTTGAAATCTTGATTTTCATTACCATCTGCCCAATAAGGGATGTCTATACGAGCACCAAGTGTAGCTTTAAAATTATCCGTTACCTGAATATCATCTTGGATGTAAAAACCAGCTTGAAAAGTTTTAAAATCTGCCGAACCGGAAGATTCATCTCCAACAGTTCCATTCCCGAGTAGAGAATATCCATGTTGATATACGTCGGCAGGCTGATTTGTCAGAAATTGGTTTAAACCAGAAGATGTAAGGTTACCTGCATCATCAAACTGATCTTCAAACGTATAGTCTCCATAATTAAAAGCGAAAAATAAGTTTTTAATGGTTGCAAATTCCAGGTTTGTCCCAAGAGTTACAGTGTGCCTACCTGAATAGATTTCAAAGTTATTCGTAATTGTAGTTACATCCGTATTTAAAAGGTTGGCAGTTGAAAATGGTTCAGATCCAAAAGATATAAAACCTCCACCATCTTGAATATCAACGGTAGGAAAAGGGTCACCTAGTGGATCCCTATCATCTCTTACAGCAGTGTAAGTTAATATTAAACTGTTAGCAAATTTATTTCCAAACCTAGTATTTAATTCCAAAGCTGAAGAGTTGGTTTTGGTCAAGAAAGACTCAGAACCATTGATAAATCCAATGTTTCTATTACCTGAATTTCTCGCCTCTAGGTTGTCTCCTTTTACATAACTGTGCCTTAAAGACAATGTATTGCTATCATTGATGTTCCAGTCTACTTTTGCAGTTAACTTATCACTAACCAAAGTTCTTGTGTTATTGTCAAAAATACCAGGATTGTAACCATAGTTCGATTGTAAAAAGCTACTCAATCCATCAATATCAGCTCTAGAGGCACGCCCACTATAGTTACTAAAATTGAATGGCTGAGGGGTTTCATCGTCTTGTCTTTCATAGTTTAAGAAAAAGAACAATTTATCCTTTACCAGTGGTCCACCTATACGAACACCGTAAGTTAAGGCACTAAAGTCTGCTACTTTTTCTCTTTCTTCTCCATCACCAACCAATGACGGTGGCGTTTTACCTACAAGACTTTGGTTTCTTACAAAACCATAAGCGGATCCTTCGAACTCATTGGAACCTGAACGGGTAATCGCGTTGATAGAACCTCCAGAAAAACCTGACTGTCTAACATCGAAAGGCGCAATGTTTATTTGAAATGTTTCAATAGCATCAACAGAAAAAGGGTTAACACCAGTTTGACCACCATTAGTACCTGATCCTGCAAGGCCAAATACATCATTGTTCACAGCTCCATCAATATAAATTGCGTTATAACGATTGTTCTGACCTGCCAAGGAAATAGAAAATCCGTCATTCCCCTCAGAAATTTGAGCTTGGGGTGTAATTCTTACAAAATCAGCAATCGATCTTGATGCTGAAGGAATCGTTGCAATTTCTCTACTGGAAACATTAGTTTCAGTTCCTGTTTTATTGGAACTGAAAATGCCGGAAGCTGTTGCTGTGATCACCACTTCTTCCAAAGCTGTTGAAGATTCGGTCAAAGTTGGGCTAAATCTCGAGGTTTGTCCCAAATTAAGATTTACACCATCCTCCACATATTCGTTGAAACCTATATAGGTTATCGTAATTTTGTATGGCCCACCTACCCTCATGTTGGATATTCTGTAAAAGCCATCAAAATCCGTTGCAGCCCCATATACCGTACCCGAAGGGGTATGGACAGCTACAATACTGGCACCTGGCAATGGTTCGCCGGCGTTGTCGGTTACCTTCCCCCCAATAGAGGATGTCGTAACCCCTTGTGCAAATGCGATTGCCGTAAATAAAAATGCGGCAAGTACGAAGTACATTTTTTTCATTCTTTCAAATGTTGTTTAGTTTGTAATTAATGCGCAAAAGTGAACAAAAATTCCTTTTAGAGCATTTTCTTAATGTTAAATTAATTGTGACAAATTTAACATTAAGTTTAATAAACAACATTTCCAAAACAAAAAGTTATCCCCTAGTTATTAAGAATTTACAGTTTATACTCTCAACTCTTAAAATATTGCAGAAGCTGCAATGTAGAGGCGTCATGATTGGCAATTTCTGAGCTCTCAATATCCTTTAAAATTGTTGAAGCCAATTGTTTCCCCAATTCCACACCCCATTGGTCATAACTGAAAATGTTCCAAACAACTCCCTGAACAAAAATCTTATGCTCGTATAGCGCAATCAGCGCTCCCAAACTTTTAGGGGTCAGCTTATCGATCAAAATAGTAGTGGTAGGCTTGTTTCCTTCAAAAACCTTAAATGGCAATAAGGCTTCCATTTCATTCTTGGGTGTATTCTTTCCTTCTAGCTCTTCCCTTACTTCTTCCTTGGTCTTGCCATTCATCAGTGCCTCTGTCTGGGCAAAGAAATTGGCCATCAATTTATTGTGGTGATCAGCGTCTCCATGTAAAGCATGTTTAAACCCAATAAAATCTGCCGGAATAAGTTTCGTTCCTTGATGGATCAATTGGAAGAAGGCGTGTTGTGAATTGGTTCCCGGCTCACCCCAGATAATGGTCCCTGTCTCATATGAAACACGATTGCCGTTCCTATCCACGCTCTTGCCATTGCTTTCCATGATCCCCTGTTGCAAATAGGCAGAAAAGCGACTCAAATATTGGGTATAAGGAATAATAGCTTCGGTCTCGGCCCCATAAAAATTATTATACCATACGCTCAACAAGGCCAAAATCACAGGTAAATTCTCTTCAAAATCGGCAGTTTTGAAATGTTCATCCATTTCATTGGCCCCCATCAAAAGTGCATCAAAGTGGTCATACCCAACTGCCAAAGCAATGGACAATCCAACCGCACTCCACAATGAGAATCTACCTCCTACCCAATCCCACATCGGGAAAACATTTTCATCCAAAATTCCAAACTCCTCTATTTTGGAAGTATTGGTAGATACTGCCGCGAAATGCTTGGCAACATCTTTCTGTCCGGCATGCTTTAGGAACCATTTTTTTATGGTCGTGGCATTGCTCAAGGTCTCTTGGGTTGTAAATGTTTTTGAAACCACAACGAACAGCGTCGTTTCGGGGTCCAATCCCTTCAATGTCTCATACACGTGGTCACCGTCCACATTACTTACAAAATGCATTCTTAGATGGTTCCCGTAGAACTTCAAGGCCTCGGTCACCATGGCCGGACCCAAATCCGAACCTCCTATACCAATATTCACAACATCGGTAAATGCTTTGCCAGTAAACCCTTTTTTACTTCCAGAGATAATACCTTCCGTAAAGGATTTGATTTTTTCTTTAACAGCATAGACCTCTGGCATCACATTTTCACCATCAACCTTGATGTCATCTCCCTTATTTGCACGCAATGCCGTATGAAGCACAGCCCTGCCCTCGGTTTCGTTGATGGCATCACCGGCGAAATATTTGTCGATAGCATCTTTCAAGCCCACTTCTTCCGCCAAGGACAACAATAATTCTTTGGTTTCTGAAGTAATTCTATTTTTGGAATAGTCCACAAAAAAACCTTGACTCTGCAAGGTAAATTTCTTTGCCCTCTCCTTATCGGTCGCAAATAGCTCCTTTAAATGGCTATTTTCAATTTTCCTATAATGATCTCCCAACGCGTTCCATGCTTTCGCTCCGGTAGGATTGATATTTTTTAATGACATCTCTAATCGTTCTCTGTTAATAGTTCTTCTTCTGACAACTCCATAAATTCAATGCAGTCCAATTGCTCCTTTAACGGAGAAATAAATGCAAAGTAATCTGGCTTCAAGGCATCGGACAGGGGCTCGGCCTTGGGCAGCTCCTCCCTTAATGGATCTACTTGACGTCCATTTTTCCAAAAACGGTAACATACGTGAGGCCCACCGGTGTTTCCCGTCATACCGATCCATCCAATGACATCTCCTTGTTGTACGTACTGACCTTTGCGCACGTTCTGGTTCTTCATGTGAAGGTATTGCGTGCTATAGGTACTGTTGTGCTTAATCTTTACATATTTTCCATTGCCACCCCTTCTGGTGGATTCTTCCACAGTACCGTTAGCGGTAGCCAAAATTGGGGTTCCTATGGGAGCAGCATAGTCTGTT
Organism: Sediminicola sp. 1XM1-17; assembly: GCF_037203765.1. NCBI lineage: Bacteria > Pseudomonadati > Bacteroidota > Flavobacteriia > Flavobacteriales > Flavobacteriaceae > Sediminicola > Sediminicola sp. 1XM1-17. Next base: position 179,471 of record NZ_JBBCAS010000001.1, read on the forward strand.
CCTTTGTGCGGCCTTACCTTGTAACCATAATAGGCAATTCTCCTGTTCAGGTTGTATCTGGAAGATATTCTACTGAATTCAACAGGGGCCTTTAAAAATGCCCGCCTCAAATTCTTGGCCTCTTCATCATAGTACTCCTTTACCTTATTAATGGTGTCGGATTCATATCCGAAGGAGTATATTGTTTTTCCATTGTGCTCAAAATAGGCAGCCTCTATAGGCTCTGCACCCGCATATATGGAATCATTGATGTACTTTTCCCTATAGATCACCTTAAATTTATCACCCTTCTGCAGCCTGAAGAAATCTATGGTCCATGCATAGATCTGAGAAAGGTTGTTGGTAATATTATAATCTATCCCCTGTTCCAATATTGCTTCTGACAAGGAGGAAGTAATAACTCCAGAAGCCTCCCTTTGAACATATTTAATCTTGTTTCTCTTGTTGTAGGCGGTAACGGAGTCCCGCAAATCGATAACCGTATAATTGATAAGGTCGTTCTGATAGATAAATACCTGAACCTTCTCTAAGGTGTCCTTGGATTTTAATATTAGATATGGCTTTCCAACAACAATCTTGCGAACATCGAAAGTGTCCCTGAATTCTTCCGATATTTTATGGATTTTTGGATACTCTACATTATTACGGAGCATTAATTCACCGAAACTATCGCCATTTCTAACGGTGTCCTGAAGCACATTGAATTCGTCCAAGTTAAAACCAAACTGCTTTATAATTTTTGGTTTCTTAATGGTCACCTCTTCAGCCAAATCCTTTTCTGACGATCCTAAGTCTTTACAGGATGCCAACAAAAGGAAGGTCAGAATAAAGCCCAAATATAATTTCATGTTCTCCTATTTTTTATGGGGGTTAAAGATATGGTCCACCCATTGCTTACCCCAATTATTTAACTCTTCCTTAGAATAAATTTCAGGAAAAAATATTACTTTTTGAAAACTAGGCGGGAGGTATTCCTTCCAATTGGTTCCTCCGGTAGCTTCTACCGAACCATTTTCCCTGTCCAAATAGCGGTAGGCAGAACCCATATGCATCAAGGGCCAGTTCACATTTGCATTGACATCCAATGCTTTTAACGCCTCTACCAAAGCCTTATTGCCTTTTGCTTCCGCTCCCAAATTGCGGTATTTTTCATAAATGGTAATACCTTTTACTTCATTGGCAATTCTGATCAACCTTGGAGTATACCTATATTCAAATTGCTTAAGGGTCAAGGTCTTTTCCCCGGTGGCTTTATCCGTGGCACCTTTTTTCCAGTAAATATGCTCATAAAGCTCATTGATGCCATCTTCCGCAGAAAAACTTTCTCTTTCTGTGTGATGTACTAAATTTTCCAAAGGGGTAGCATAAAGCTCTATCATCCTATATTGGGCAGATTGAAAACCACTTGCGGGCAACAAGGCCATCCGATATTGCAGAAACTGCTCCCTTTCCATACCCTTTATCATGATCCCAAAGGAGGAAATAAGAACCTTGTAATAACTGTTGATCCTATTTACCTTTTCCAAAAAAAAGTCGACTTCCTGGGATTTGTCATCCACAATCTGTTTCTGTTCGTGAAGGATCAATTTAAAGTACAATTCCGTGATCTGATGGTACATGATGAAGATCTCTTCATCAGGAAAGTGGGTGCGGGGCACCTGCAGACTTAAAAGGGTATCCAAATGAATATAATCCCAATAGGTAAGATAGCGTTGATATAGCAAGCCATCCAAATAAGAGCTCAAATCCTGGCCAGAATCCTTATATTTTTCTTCAAGTTTTAATATTTGGGATTCTATTTGCTCTTTGTTCTTCATTAGATCATTAATCCATTATAATTTTGAACTGGTTCTTTAGGCCGTTGTAGCCATCCAAATCAGCCTTGACCGATCCTACTGCCAGATCTGCCTTGATCCTGATAGGAATTTTATTGAGATCGTTGGACACCCAGAGTGCCAAACTCTCCTGCTCTTTAAACACCCGGCCCGATTGAACATAGGGCCTAAATTTGAGGCATTCAACTTTGCCATATTTGGTTTTCAACACTTCCGTTCCAAGATATTTTAACTTAAACTTGAAGACCCCGTCATCATCGTACAACATGTTCAGCTCTATGGACTTTCCTACCACCAAATCCTCCGCTTTATAGTTGCTCCTCAGGAAATAGAAGGCCGAGACCAAATCTTGGATATCGTTATTGATGGCAAAATTAAACTTTTTATTATTCTTTTTATCGTTTAGCTCCGCGGAATGGTCACTATGGTCAAAATTGATCTCAATATCCTTGGTATAACCACCTTCGTCTATCTTACGGATAAATTTATAAGGCTTGCCATCCTGCATCCCAAAATAACTTTCATAGGTGTCGTCCACTTTAAAGAAAATACTTGCAAAACCCGTGGTCTTTCCATTCCCTACCACGTGGTATACAGGAACACCGTTCATGGTGTCGGATTTCACGTGCAAGGTGGCATAACTGGCATTCAATATGCCATAATGAATACGAAATCTAAGCCATTCGCCAACCGCGAAGGCCGAATTGTCTTTTTGTGCGTTTACCGAGAAGGTGATCAACGCTACCAGTGCAAAACAAATGTTTCTCATTATTACGAATTGAGGTAAAAATAGCAAAAACTAGTGTATCCTATTTTTGATTCTTTGTTATTTAAACAAAAGTTGTTCCAAACTTTTGAACACAAAAAAAAGCCCAGTGTTAAAACTGGGCTTTTCCTAAATAACCAACCAAACTTTAAATTATGAAAAACCAATACTTAAAGTTGTAAGGGAACCACCCCTTACTGAGGACAAAGTTATCACATAACTCTTGTATGCTAATCCGTTTTAACGGACTTTAACTCTACCTTTAACAGTTGTTTATGTATTTTAAAATAATTTTAGGAAATCATTAAGAAAAATGGGATTTCCTAAAGGGTTCCCCTTGATTCTTGCTCCCTTTCTATGGCCTCAAACAGGGCCTTGAAATTTCCTTTTCCAAACGATTTTGCTCCTTTTCGCTGGATGATCTCAATGAACATGGTTGGACGGTCCAAGATGGGCTTGGTGAAAATTTGAAGGAGATATCCCTCATCATCCCTATCGATCAAGATCCCCAGCTCCGATAAAGGCGCCAAATCTTCATCTATTTCACCCACACGGTCCAACACATCCTCATAATACGATGCGGGAACAGTCAAAAATTCTACTCCCCTATTTTGCAGGGCAGTTACCGTTTCAATAATATTATCGGTTGCCAGAGCCATATGCTGCACCCCTGCTCCGTTATAGAACTCTATATATTCCTCTATCTGTGATTTTTTCTTTCCTTCTGCCGGTTCGTTGATCGGAAATTTAATTCTGCCGTTTCCATTGCTCATCACCTTGCTCATCAGGGCGGTGTATTCCGTAGAGATGTCCTTATCATCAAAGGAGACCAACTGCGCAAACCCCATGACCTTTTCATAGAACTGGCACCATTTGTTCATTTCGTTCCAACCCACATTTCCCACCATATGGTCAATATATTTCAACCCTACGTCTTTGGGCTGGTATACTGGGTTCCAAGCTCTGAATCCAGGCATAAAAACTCCTTTATAATCGCTTCTTTCCACAAAGAGATGGACAGTTTCCCCGTAGGTATGGATCCCGGATACTACAACCTTGCCTTTGTCATCTTCCATTGTTTTGGGCTGCATATAACTCTCAGCACCTCTTTTGGTAGTTTCTTGATAACTTTTGGCTGCATCATCTACCCAAAGTGCAATGGCTTTAACCCCATCGCCATGGGCATCTATGTGCCTATTGATATCCCCTCCAGATTTTAAAGGGGAGGTCAAGACCAATCTAATCTTATCCTGTTGCAACACATAGGAAACCCTGTCCTTCAACCCTGTTTCCAGACCGGCATAAGCCAAAGGCTGGAAACCCCAGGCAGACATATAATAATGTGCCGCTTGTTTGGCATTGCCCACATATAGTTCTACATAATCTGTACCCAGTAGCGGTAAAAAATCTTCCGCTGCAGGATTTTCTATTGGTAATTGAAATGAAGTCTTATCTAATTGTGCCATAATAAGTATTGAATATTTTTAATTAAAATGTTTTGATAATAATAGGGTAACCAAAGCGAAAGATTCCGCAGTTACCACATGGCCCGGAGATGGGCAGTTATATCAATTCTGTATTGAAGCATTTATTTTACTTTCTGAATTACAAATATCGTAAAAAACAACGACTTTTTTTGATAATTCCGCTTTAAAACCAATAACCGATACTAAAAAATATGTTGGCTGTTCGCACTTCAGGAGACCAAGAATACATCACTTGGACCGGGCCTATAAAAGATTCCCAACCGTACCCCAGGGCATAGCCCGAATAATCAGGCCTCTTGAACCATTGGCCGGTTCTAAAAATATCATCGTCCACCCTTGAAAAATCAGCAGCTACCAGCACATGGTTCTTGGGGAGAAACTCATAATCGATCCGCCCATGGGCCTTTACAAAACTGTTTCCTACCAAACTTAGAAAGTCATATCCCAAGAACGGAATAAAATTATTGATAAGATTGGTCCCATAGCCGCCAAGGACAAAATCAAAGGACGTCACCTCTGACTTCCCTAATTTGAAACCGCCCTCCGTCTCCAGATTAAGGGAAACTTTTTTTACGATAGGAAAGGCAGCACCCATTCTGGCCTTTGCGATGGAAAACTCTTTGAAATTATTATTGAAATCCGTTGAATATAGGTACACATGAAAATCTCCATCAAAAAACAGCCCTCTGGTGGGGAAATATCTGTCATCATAGGTATCCAATGTGAGCTGTCCATAGGTACTGAAGTAGTTGCTCTTGTCAAAAATAATCCTATTGGAAGAGGTTTCATTCATTAAAGGCTCCCCGATGGTTTTGGTACTATATTTTATGAATTTATGCTCAATCCCCAGACTCAGGGCGAATTCTTCCGCCCAGACCGTTTGCACATAGGCTTGGTTGGTCAAGTCTGCCACATCCAGATTGATGGTGTTCACGTTGCTGATATCCGATGTATTGAAATTGGACGCAATAACACTTGTCCCTATTTCGTGATCAAAATCGTTATATCTGGAATTTATACCAAAACTCCAATAAAACCCTTTGTCCAAATAGTATTGAAAATTATAACGGAGCTTATCCCCCAAAATAAAATCAAATGAAAAAACATCGTCATCCAAAAAAAGGTTCTTTTGGGTGAGGTTGATCAAGGCCCCGCTCTTGTACAGATCATTGTAGTGGAGCCCCATCCTCAGGAAGGTCTTGTTAGGGTTTTCACGAAGGTTCATGATCAAATCCACAGCTTCGGGTCCATCTGGGACCAATTCATACCTAATGGATTGGAAATTGCCTGTTGCAGCGAGGTTGTTGATCCCCTGTTGTAATTTCTCAAAGGACATTTCATCCTCAAGGTTAAGTCGCAGCTTTCCTTTGATATACCCTCTTGAATAGTCGTTGTTCCCTTTTAAAATAAGCCCGTTAATGGTCAATGAATCCTTGATCACTACCCTCTTTTTGGTGGTCTCCGGTCTGTTTTGCCTAATGGCAAGCTCCTTTAATTCGGCATATTTTTGATTGGCGGCGATTTCACCGCTACGGACAATACTTTTTCCCAAATCAAAGGCGATCACAGAATATTTTTCAATGTTCGGCTGTATATAAATATCTGTTTCTTTGGACTTTTTAACCATATCCTTAACGGTCCTGTAATTATTGATCTGCAACAAAACTTCCGTTGCCGACAACAATGACTCCCTATTGGCCAGTCCGTGCTGAACGTCAACACCAATAAGAACATTGGCCCCCATCTCTTTGACTTCTTTGATGGGATAATTGTTTACTACACCTCCATCAATCAAAATGGCCCCGCCAATTTCGGAAGGCTCAAAAAGGGACGGGAAGGTTCCACTGGCTAAAATGGCTTCGGGCAAATACCCTTGCTTCAGCAATACCTCCTCCCCGGTCTCCACATTGGTGGCCACACACATAAACGGAATGGGCAACTTATCAAACTCCCTAATATCCTTGACATGGTATAAAAGCCTTACGAGCTCATTGTATATTTTTTGCCCCCCAGAGAGCGCCTGTGGAAACGAAATTTTGAAATCATTGAACGGAAGGGTGAGGGCGTATCTTTCGGAATCCTCTTTTTCATAGAATGTTTTGGCACTACGTGGCAAATTGTCCTGGATCAGATTGGTGAAATTGGTATTCTGAAATATAGAATCCAGTTCCGAAGCAGAGTATCCCGCAGCGTACAATGCTCCAATGATGGCCCCCATACTGGTACCTCCAATATAATCAATTTTTACGCCAGACTCCTCTATCACCTTTAGTGCTCCAATATGGGCCAGCCCCTTGGCACCGCCCCCACTGAGCACCAAACCTACCTTAACCTCATTTTCTTGGGAAACAACTGTTCCAAAGCAAAGTAGCATTAGGCAAAGTAGTATTGTATTTTTCATGTGAACAAGTTAAGTCTTTAATGAAATTTTTCATAAATTTTCTTTGCCCTGGACAGTCCTACCGTTTTGGCCAGATCTTCCACTGACGCCTCTTTGATGCGTTTGACCGACTTAAAGGTTTTTAGTAATTCCTGTGCTGTTTTCTCCCCAATACCATCAATGCCCTCCAATTCTGAATTGATGGCCCCTTTACTTCTCTTGTTCCTGTGAAAAGTAATTCCAAATCGATGGGCTTCATTGCGCAATTGTTGGATAATTTTTAAGGACTCGGATTTTTTATCCAAGTATAAGGGTATGGAGTCTCCGGGAAAATAGATCTCCTCCAAACGCTTCGCTATACCGATAATGGCAATTTTTCCCCTGAGTCCCAAAAGATCCAAACTTTTCAGGGCAGATGACAACTGACCCTTTCCTCCATCAATCACAATGAGCTGAGGTAAAGGTTCGTCCTCATTCAAAAGTCGCTTGTACCTTCTAAACACAACTTCCTCCATAGAGGCAAAATCATCTGGACCCTCCACGGTTTTGATATTATAGTGTCGGTAATCTTTCTTTGAGGGTTTGCCATCCTTAAAAACTACACATGCCGCCACCGGATTGGTTCCCTGAATATTGGAGTTATCAAAACACTCAATATGTCTGGGCTCTTCTGACAACCTTAGGTCCTTTTGCATCTGGGCCATTATCCTATTGGCATGCCTATTGGGGTCTATTATTTTTTCCTGTTTGAAACGCTCCTGTCTAAAGAATTTTGCATTGCGCTCCGATAGCTCCAATATTTTCTTTTTATCCCCCATTTTTGGAACGGTTATCTTTATACCAGGTTCCGAAGTCACCTCAAAGGGAACATACAGCTCTCTGGAAAGGGAATTGAAACGTTGCCTAATTTCAACAATGGCCAAGGATAAAAGATCGTTGTCCTCCTCGTCCAATTTCTTTTTAATTTCCAGGGTATGGGACCTTATGATAGATCCGTGTGAAATCTGTAGAAAATTCACATAGGCGTACAGCTCATCGGAGACAATGGAAAAAACATCCACATTGTTGATATTGGGATTTACAATGGTGGTCTTTACCTCATAATTCTCCAATACTTCAATCTTGTCCTTGATCTGCTGCGCCTCCTCAAACCTCATTTCAGCCGCATAGGCCTTCATCTGGTTTTTGAAGTATTGTAGGGAGGACTTAAAATTACCTTTGATAATTTCCCGTATGTCCTGAATTTCCTGATGGTACTCCTCTTGTGTTTGGTACCCCTCACAAGGCCCTTTACAGTTCCCGAGATGATACTCCAAGCAAACTTTATATTTCCCGGCCTCTATTTTTTCCTTGGACAGGTCATAGTTACAGGTCCGCAATGGATAAACACTTTTTATAAGTTCCAACAAAGTCTTCACCGTTTTCATACTTGTATAGGGACCAAAATATTCCGACCCGTCTTTAATATGTCTTCGTGTAGGAAAGATCCTTGGGAACCTTTCATTCTTTATACAGATCCACGGATAGGTCTTGTCGTCTTTGAGCAATACATTATAGCGGGGCTGATATTTCTTAATAAGATTGTTCTCCAACAAAAGGGCGTCAGACTCTGTAGGGACCACAATATGTTTTATGTCCCTTATTTTTTTAACCAGTACCCTGGTTTTGCCCACCTCATGATTTTTTGAAAAATAGGAAGATACCCGCTTCTTCAAATCCTTGGCCTTTCCCACGTAAAGGATTTTGTCATTACTATCGTAGAACTGATAGACCCCAGGACTGGAAGGCAGTGTTGAAAGTTGCACTTTAATTGGTATCTCCGACATGGGCTTTCGGCTTGTTTTGAATTATGCTCCCTACAAAGATAATCTACTCCCTAGGAATATAAATAAATCGAGATTTTTATCTTCTCACCTAATATAACATTACAACAATCTGTAATTACGAAAGAAAAATAATCGATCAATTAAAAAGAAATCTTCTGAAATACGCATGCTTTAATTTGTGCATTTCACAATTTCACGGATCATTTATTGCAGAATTGTGCGCTTATTAACATTTATGGCCATTTTTTTATAGCATAAAAACTACATTCTATAAAAAAATTAAAATAATTATTGTTATTTTGGTTTAAGCAGTTCTATCTTATTGAATTATAAATTCATGTCAACTATTTGATTTACAGTGTATTGTAAAATATTTTTATAGATTTTAATTAAAAAGCCTTTAAACAACTGTTAATAGAATTATAAAAAAGATGCATTTCATCGGAAAAAAGTGCATTTCATGGAGATTATTAGAAATATTTAGTTATTTTTAGCGTGAACAAAATGTACAACGCATGGAAAACTACATTATCACCCTTGGAACTTATCTTATACTAATGCTTTTCTTCAAAATATATTTTGCTGTTGCCAGTAAAGAATAGGTCCGTTATATTTTAACTATTTTGCGCATTCTTAAATCAATGACAGAACATGTTGAAAAAGGAATTGCGGTCAAAATATCTTTCCCTTAGAAATTCAATTACACTTGATCAACTTGAAGATCAAAGTTTACTATTAGCCAATACCCTTTTAGACATACCCATCTGGAATTTTTCTTTTTACCATTTATTTCTTCCCATAGCCAAAAAAAAGGAAATAGACACCAGTTACATACTTTCTATCTTACAGGGAAAAGATAAGAATGTGGTCATCCCGAAAATGGTTGACAATCAAAGATTGACACATTTTCTTCTCACGGACAATACGGTAATAAAACCCAATTCATGGGGCGTACCAGAGCCATTGGATGGATTGGAAGTACCACCCAACAAAATTGATGTAGTCTTTATCCCATTACTGGCCTTTGACGAAAAAGGCAATAGGGTGGGCTACGGAAAAGGGTTTTACGATATTTTTTTAAAAGAATGTAGACCCAATGTCGTAAAAATAGGTCTTTCCCTATTTGAAGCAGAAAAAAACATTGATGACATTACGCCTGAGGATGTATCCTTGGATTACTGCATCACCCCCAATAAGATATATACCTTTTAAGCCTCTTCAGGTTTACCAAAAGCCTTTTTATTGAACACAATCAAGATACCAACTCCGGTACTGATGGTAGTATCTGCGAAGTTGAACACCGGTTCAAAAAATCGAAAATTATTTCCTCCTATAACCGGAATCCAGGAGGGCCATGTAGTATCGATCATCGGAAAATAAAGCATATCCACTACCTTCCCGTGAAAAATTGTCCCATAAGGATCCTTGGAGAACAACGTGGCCACCTGGTTAAAGCTATCATCGAAGATGACCCCGTAAAAAACAGAATCAATAATGTTGCCTAGGGCACCTGCGAATATAAGGGAAACCGCCACGATCAAAGTCGTAGAAGCCTTTTTTTGAATCGTGTCATACAACCAGTAACCTATTCCACAAATAGCAAAAAGCCTGAACACCGTAAGGATCAACTTGCCCAGTTCATCGGAGATAGGGAAAATATCACTCAATTTGGTGCCCCATGCGGCCCCTTCATTTTCTATGAACAATATTTTGAACCAGTTAAAAACGGTAACGGATTCACCCAAAACAAAATGTGTCTTGATATATATTTTACTTAGTTGGTCCACCAATAAAATCACTGCTACAAGCAGCATAGACTTCTTTAAATTCATTCTTTGGTTTCTAGGTTTTGTCAAAAATAGACATATTATTCGGTTTTCCTAAGCACGATATTGCCTGTCACCGTCTGAAGTTTAAAATTATGATTCCCGGGCGGAATGGAATCCCCGCTCACCTCGCCATACGCGCTGCTTGCCGAAACCCTAGCCTTGGCGCTAGAGACTAAAATATCACCACTTTGGGTCCTTACCGTACTGTTTTGCCCAACGTCGTCCAGCTCACACCTCCCATCGTTTAAGACGACCTCCAAATGTTGATACCGTCCACCCGCAATAACATTACAGCTGGAACCAAAAACCTTGACATTGCCATATTGGGGCACTTTAATGCGCAAGGCGATGGAAACCACTTTATGAGCACTGAGCTTGTCATTTGGAACAATAAAATTGGGCTGAAAGCCCGCACTGACAAAAATGGTTGCGCCTTCTTGTGAAACATTGACCATTAGGTTGGGATTGTATTCCCCATCCATAGCAGCGTTCACAATAAGGTCTGAGGAATTGGTGGTTTCCAATTTCACCTCAAAACAATTTTCGGCATCTATCTGGACAAAGGAACCTTTAGGATTGACAATGGTCTTTTTTACCGTTTTTTGAGCCTGTAGGAAACAGATTGAAAACAGTAAGATCAGCAGCAGATTTTTTTTCATAAGGCCTCATAAAAAAACGCCCGTTAAGGCGTTTTTAATTTAACTCTGCATGTTTTTTGCCTCTATGCTCAATGTGGCATGGGGAACCAATTTTAATCGGTCCTTATTGATAAGCTTGCCCGTAACCCTACATATACCATAGGTCTTATTTTCAATACGCTGTAAAGCATTTTTAAGATCCCTAATGAATTTCTCCTGACGGATCGCCAATTGCGTATTTGCCTCCTTGCTCATGGTCTCGGAGCCCTCCTCGAATGCCTTAAAAGTTGGTGAGGTATCATCAGTACCATTATTACCATCATTCATATATGAACTTTTAAGCAATTCCAAATGGCTCTTTGCTTTTTCCATTTTTTCTTCGATCAATACTCTAAACTCTTCCAGGTCCTTATCTGAGTATCTTATTTTTAAATCTTCTGCCATAGTTTTAATGTTTTTGGATAAACAATTTTGTATTCACTTGATCAAAGGCGATGTCGGTCCCACTTTCCAATTTTTCTTCAAAAATTAACTCTGCGGTCAAGGTTTCGGTTTTTATATAATCTATATTACTCGCCACGGCCAATTCTACACATCCGTCCTTCAATAATTTCACATCTATTTTATCGGTCACCTCATACCCCGAATCTTTTCTCAAATTTTGGATTCGGTTTACAAGCTCCCTTGCTATTCCTTCCTTCCTAAGGGTTTCGTTGATGGTAACATCTAGGGCTACCGTTAATGAACCCGAGCTGGCTACCAACCAACCTTCAATGTCTTGGGAAGAAATCTCTACATCTTGTAACTGTAAAATAAGGTTTTTATTTTCAATTTCAAGTGATATTTCGCCTTCCTGCTCAATTTTTTGGATATCTTCCTGTCCCATTTTGGCTACAGCGGCTGCAATTGCCTTCATATCCTTGCCAAATTTTGGACCCAAAGTTTTAAAATTGGGCTTAATCTGTTTCACCAAAACACCCGATGCATCATCCAAAAGTTCAATTTCCTTTACGTTCACCTCCGATTTGATCAGATCTGCAACTGCCTCGATCTCGGTTCGCTGGCGATTGTCCAATACGGGTATCATAATTTTCTGTAAGGGCTGCCGCACCTTTATTTTTTCCTTTTGGCGGATGGACAGTACCAAGGACGAAATGGTCTGGGCCTTTGCCATCTTACTTTCCAATTCAGGATTCACCATGGTTTGGTCAAATGTAGGAAAATTCGCCAAATGAACACTTTCAAAAAGTTCTCTCTGCGTTCTCGCGGTTAAATCTTTGTACAGTCGGTCCATAAAGAATGGGGCCACTGGTGCCGATAATTTGGCAATGGTCTCCAAACAGGTATATAAAGTTTGGTAGGCCGATATTTTATCGCGCTGGTAATCGCCCTTCCAAAAACGTCTTCTGCTCAATCTGACGTACCAGTTACTCAAGTTCTCCTGAACATATTCAGAAATGGCCCTCGTGGCACGGGTGGGCTCATAATCGGCATAGGCCTCATCCACCTTTTTGATCAGGGAGTGCAATTCCGACAAAATCCATTGATCTATTTCTGGACGTTCCTTCAAAGGTATATCTGCCTCTTCATATTTAAACCCATCTATATTGGTATAAAGTGCAAAAAAGGAATAGGTGTTGTACAAGGTGCCAAAAAACTTACGTTTCACCTCAGCGATACCATCAATATCAAATTTAAGGTTGTCCCAAGGATTGGCATTGGAGATCATATACCAACGGGTGGCATCTGCTCCATGCTCTTCCATGGTTTCAAATGGATCCACCGCATTACCCAAACGCTTGGACATCTTTTTGCCTTCCTTATCCAGCACAAGACCGTTGGAGACCACATTCTTATAAGCCACGGAATCAAAGACCATGGTAGCTATTGCATGGAGGGTATAGAACCACCCCCGGGTCTGGTCTACCCCTTCTGCAATAAAATCTGCAGGGAATGCCTTTCCTTGGTCGATCAGGTCCTTGTTCTCAAAAGGATAGTGCCATTGTGCATAGGGCATAGATCCACTATCGAACCAAACATCGATCAGATCACTCTCGCGCCTCATCGGTTTGCCCGAAGCAGAAACCAGGGTTATCTGATCAACAATATTCTTGTGAAGGTCAATTTTGTCATAATTCTCTTCGGACATATCGCCAGTAACAAAGTCGGCAAATATATCCTTCTCCAATACTCCTGCCACAACGGCCTTGGCCATTTCCGACTTCAGTTCCGCAACGGAACCGATGATAATCTCTTCCTTCCCATCCTCAGTTCTCCAAATCGGCAGGGGTATTCCCCAGTATCTGGAACGGGACAGGTTCCAATCATTGGCATTGGCCAACCAGTTTCCGAACCTACCTTCTCCAGTCGCCTTTGGCTTCCAGTTGATCGTTTGGTTCAAACTGAACATCTTGTCTTTTATATCGGTTACCTTGATAAACCAGGAATCCAACGGATAGTACAATATGGGTTTATCCGTACGCCAGCAGTTGGGGTAACTGTGTACATATTTCTCCACCTTAAAGGCCTTGTTCTCCTCCTTCAATTTTATGGCAAGCTCCACATCCACAGATTTGTCTGGGGCCTCGCCATCCTTATAATATTCGTTTTTCACATATTTACCGGCAAACTCCCCCATTTCTGAGCGAAATTTCCCTTGTAAATCAACCAATGGTACTGGATTTCCATTCTCATCCAACACCAGCATAGGCGGTACTTCTGGCTCTGCCTGCTTGGCCACCAAGGCATCGTCTGCTCCAAAGGTGGGTGCTGTATGAACTATCCCGGTACCATCTTCGGTGGTTACAAAATCGCCTGTAATCACCCTAAAGGCATGCTCCGGATTTTGGTATGGCAAAGCGTATGGCAATAACTGCTCATATCGTATGCCCACCAAATCTTTTCCTAAATAGGTGTCCTGTACCAAAAATGGAATTTTCTTGTCCTCTTGTTTGTAATTCGCCCAATCCTCCAAAGTCTCCACCTCTTCGAATTTTCCCGTAAACTGTTTGCCAACCAACGATTTTGCCAATACTACGCTCGTAGGCTCATAGGTATATTGGTTGTAGGTCTTTACCACAACATATTCTATTTTGGGTCCCACGGTCAAAGCCGTATTGGATGGCAATGTCCAAGGTGTTGTTGTCCATGCCAAGAAAAACAACTCGCCCTCTATGCCTTTCATGGCCGTAGGAAGTGAATCTGATTTCACCTTGAATTGAGCGGTTACTGTTGTATCTGTCACATCTTGATAGGTCCCTGGCTGGTTCAGCTCATGGGAGCTTAATCCCGTTCCGGCCTTGGGCGAATAGGGCTGAATAGTATAGCCCTTGTAGATGAGATCTTTGTCATAAATTTGCTTGAGCAGCCACCATACGGACTCCATATACTTGGATTTGTAGGTGATATATGGATCTTCCATATCAACCCAATACCCAACTTTTTCAGTCATGCTGTTCCATACATCCGTATAGCGCATCACCGCTTTTTTACATGCAGCATTATAGTCCTCTACAGAAATTTTGGTGCCTATATCCTCCTTGGTAATACCCAATTCTTTTTCAACACCCAATTCAATGGGCAGACCATGGGTATCCCATCCTGCTTTTCGCTTCACCTGAAATCCTTTCATGGTCTTATACCTGGGAAAAATATCCTTTATGGTTCTTGCCATAACATGGTGGATCCCGGGCATACCATTTGCAGAAGGGGGTCCTTCATAAAAAACGTAGTTATCCTTACCCTCCCTACTTGTTACACTTTTCTCAAAAATCTGATGCTCCTTCCAGTAGTGTAATATCTCCTCGGCAACTTTTGGTAAATCTAAACCTTTGTATTCTGCAAACTTCATAATAACAGCTTCTATTGCATTATTTTAAGTTTGCAAAACTAGTGATTTTTCACTAGAAAACTTTCCGTTGAAAAACAAAAAAAGCCCCTTGAACAAGGGGCTTTTGAATAAGATGAAATTATTACTTTACTATTTTCTTCCCGTAATGGTCACATTTGCATCTATTTGGATGGAAGAAGAAACACTGATGGCCCCTAAATTCAATCCTGTAGAGGACTCCGCATTCAACATGGAGTTGAAAAAGAATTCTTTGTTGTCTTCTGTGTAAGAGGCGAAAACCAATTCATATTCACCTTCTTTCAAGAAGCTCAAGTTATAAGAACCACTAAGTCCGCTAACTTCTGAACTTGTTACGGCATTGGCAAAAGTAACGTTGCTTGCCCCACTGCCTTTTGTTTCTGCATCGGCATTGAATTTACCTTTTTCATATGCATAAACAATGATCTTATCGGAGGTGTTGTTGGCATCGTTTGCCGTACCAGAAATCCTACCGGACAAGTCCTCGTTCACAACTCTGATTCCAGCTGAAAGCTCGCTCATGGTCACGAAATCAAAATCGGTAGAAAGTGTACCTTGTTCCTCCTTGATAGTCTTTCTTAGGTCAAAATCGATAACCACTTCGTTGGCAGATTTCGCCAAAACCTCAAACTTGTCTTGGATCTTGATCTTGTTTGATGTGGCCACCAAGGCATCTTTGGTTCCATCGGCCATGGCAACATAGCATCCCGGTGCATTACCGTTTACGTCCTTTTCAAAGTCCAGCTCGAACTCAATATTGGAATAAGAACCGGCCTTTAAATCCAAATTACCCAAGGTTTCTGTTTTACCGTTTACCAAAGCAGCCAGGTTGACCGTTGTGGCAGTAAAAGCTTCCAGTGCCTTTCCATCAACCTTGACATTGGTGATGGTTACCACTACAGCCTCCACGTTGGCATTGTCTATGGGGGCATCTGTAATTTTAAAAGTTGTGTCATAGGATTCCGCGTCCATTCCTGTATCATCGTTGTTATCACTACACGAAACGAAAGCGAAGACTGACATTAAGATAATTCCTGCATTTTTTAAATAATTCTTCATAAGATTTGAAATTTGTTCGTTTGGTTATATAACAAGCAAACCCTCTTTTACCCTAACCGAAAAATGTTAAATTCATATTAAAGAAGTTGATATTTTTTATATCCTCCTAAAGACCAGTTCGTTAAAAAATTAAAATTATCATCACAAACTTCATTATTAAAAATTGATTACATTCATTATGATATAAATCCAAAAATGAACATAATGAAAAAAATTGTTTTGAGTGCCGTACTCGCCGTTGCTATAGGAACAATCTTGGTTTCCTGCAGGGAAACAACCGATAAAGCTGAAAAAGCTTCGGAACGGGCAGAGGAAAAACTGGAAAAAGCAGGGGACGCCATGGAAGAGTCAGGGGAAGATGCTGCTGATAAGATGGGAGAAATAGGTGACGACATGAAGAAAGCCGGAAAAGATGCCGTAGATGCGGCAAAAGAGGCCGGTAGAGACATAAAGAAAGCTACAGATAAAGCTATTGAAGAAACCAAACAGGCCATCAAAGATTGATGCCGATATCCTTTACATCCTAAACCCGGCTACATCCAGGTTCTACTTAAAAACGATACCCAACTCCAAGGATTAGGTTGATACCCGCTGCAGCTATTCCAGAGGAGTAGGGGCGGTAGCGCTGATTGGTGATGTTCTCCAAACTGGCCGTAAGTTTTAAACTATGGTTCCATTGGTACTGTGAACGGAAATTAAGGGTATACCAAGAAGGGGAATACGGGTCCCCATTGGCATCTAACTCGTAAATATAGTCCTTACTGATTTCCGACGCGGCCAAATTATCATTGGATATCTCTCCGTTATAGGCAAGGAACAGGTCGGCCTTGAAACTTTGGTTTTTCCAAAGTATGTGCACATCCCCAAAAGTGGGGGCCACATGCCTTCCGGGAGAATCTGTACCATCCTCTTCTTCTTCGATACCTTCTGTGATGGTAAGGTTTGACTGCAGGGAAAGATTTTCTGTAAAAAATGCCTCCAATCCGAACTCGAACCCATAAACATAAGCTTTGGCGGCATTCTGTATAGCCTGTACCCTACTGGTCTCACCATTGTACTGAATTTCATCCTGCCCATTGAATTGATAGTCACGTCTTACCAAAGCATCTACAAGATAGGTATAGAAAGTGGCACCTTTAAAAACTACCTTATCTTTAAAATTTTTCTGGATGCCCAATTCCATATTATAGGCATACTCTGGCTGAAGATCTGGATTGGGTACCACTACCGCTCCCGGTTCCGAATCAAAAATCTTCCCTATATCATCAATATTTGGTGCCCTAAATCCTGTTGAACCATTCCAGGTGACCTGTAGGTCTGGCTTGGGCAACCAACTAAAACCCAGACTTCCCGTTAAGGCCCCAGTACTCAGGTTTGCCTCTTGGAAAGGAAAATCGTAATAAGTACTATCAAAATCGGCATTGATCCACACATGGCTGTATCGCATACCCGTTAGCATGGTCATATTCGGTTTTATCTTATATTCAACATTGAGATATCCAGCCAAGGTTTGCCACGTGGACCCGTCCGGATATCGTGCCGCAGAACCCGAAATCTCCTCGGTCTGAATATTTTTCTGGCTACCGTAGGAATTAATTTTGTTGAAAACATATTCCCCACCATAATACAAGCGGAAATCTCCCATGCGTTTGTTTTCAAAATCAATATTGGAAGAAAGGGCATCTACCTTTTCGGCAGTGGAATACAATATAGCATCTTGGAAACCCCTGTCATTTCTACTTTCCTCAAAATGCTGGTATGCATTGGTGATCTTTAACCCATCATAAAACTTCCCTTTCCCCTTTTGTTCTGCCTGTACATTCGCGAGAAACCATTTTTGAGGGCCGTAATACCATTCGGCAGACCGCAATCCATCGCCGGCCCTGGTAGGTCTTATCAATCTGTCGTATCTGGAATAATCCGAGGTTTCCGAGTAAAAAAGTCCCATATTCAAATCCCACAGATTACTGGGCCTATAAGTTACTTTTTGCATGACGTTGATCTGATCATAACCAGACGGAATTTGCTTCCTTGGATTGGGGTTGGGGACCAATTGGTCCCCATCTACAGCGGGTATAACATAGTTCTTTCTCAAATAGGAATCAGGTCCATATTTTCCCATTTTCAAATCCCCAAAATCCGAATAGGACAGACTGGTCAGAAAACCCCATTGCTTTTTCCCGTAATTCAAATCTGCATGCCATGTATTTTCACTGTTCGCCGTGGAATACCTGTAATCCATATTCCCGGAGACCCTGATGCTGTCCCCTATGGCCAAATGAGGGGTCTGGGTATAAAAATTCATGACACCGCCAATGGCATCACTCCCATAAATAACAGATCCGGGCCCAAAGATGACTTCTGTGTTCTTTATGGCAAAAGGATCGATAGAAATGATATTTTGGATATTGCCCCCCCGAAAAATGGCATTGTTCATACGGATACCGTCCACGGTAATCAGCAACCTATTGGTAGCAAAGCCCCTTATCATAGGGCTACCCCCTCCCAACTGACTTTTTTGAACAAAGACCTTTCCGCTGTTTTGCAAAAGATCAGCAGATGTTTGGGGAGAGGTAAACGCTATATTTCTGGCGTCTATGGATGCTATTTTCTGTGGGATATCCTTCCGTTGTTGTTCCCATTTAGAAATGGACATGACCACCTCATCCAACTGCTCGGCATTCATGGTCAGGAATACCTTGTTGTTCCCCCTTTTGGTCAAAAGGGACTTGGAGGCCTTTTTAATCTGATATCCAATATGCTTAAAAATAATCCTCTCGTTGGGGCTAAAAATATCCAAGTTGGCCTTTCCATAGATATCCGAAATTACTGTTTTACTCTTGTCGAGGTTATAAATGGCCACATTGGGAATAGGCTCTTTGCTGTCCGTGTCCAAAATAAAAACATCTTGGGCCGAAACTATCTGGCAAATTAAGAAACAGACAACAAATATTAATTTATGCATACTAACTGAAAACTTCATTTAAGACCGCCAAGGACTTTGGTTTTCGAAATCCCTGTAAATGTAATTCAAAATATAGAATCAGTGATTTCAGCAATTCCTGCCGGTTCACCTTCTTCATTTTTACAGTATGTAACTCATCAAAATTTATGCCCAAAAACATCTTAAAGAATTTTAAATTTTCGCCGTACAGGATAGGGTCCAAGGATGTGCTATAGACAAACTCCCCAGCCAATAAATTAAAATAGGGGGCATCCGTACTGCCCATCTGTGGAAAAAAGCCGAAATACTTGGTCAATCGAAGTAAAAAGTACAGGTGAAAATTGGAGATCTCATCATGGGTATCCAACCATTGCAGGGACGCCTCAATAAATTGGTACAATTCCTGGTTTTCCTCTTCCTCAAAAATACTATTGGCCAACATTTCCGCCAAAAACAGGGTCATCGCATTTTTGGTGATATTGGTATGTAATGATTCGTAATGGTAATTTACGCGCACCTCACTAATACGCTCCATGGTTCCCTTGTTCTTATGATAGGCAACCACTTCCAATTGCATCAAGGGTTGAAAATAGGCCGATTTTATTTTTCCTTTTTTAGATGCCAGAACACCTTTCAACAGATAGGTTTTTAAGCCGCTCTGCTCCGTGAACGCCCTGACGATCAGACTAGTGTCCCCGTATTTGAGCCCTGAAAGAACTATTGCCTTGGTCGTAACTTGCATCTATAGTGATTAGGAACCCTAAAGATAATGGTTCAATCATAAAAAAGTAGGTCCAAAATAAAAAGGCTCCCCAAAATATGGGAAGCCTTTTATTTCTATATGTTGTTATCCTTAAATAACCCCTTGGGCCAGCATGGCATCTGCAACCTTAACAAAGCCAGCAATATTTGCCCCTTTTACATAGTTACAGTATCCATTCTCGTCTTTACCGTACTTAATACAAGAATCGTGGATATCTTCCATAATTCCTTTCAATCGATCATCAACTTCGGCTCTAGTCCAGCTGATCCTCAAAGAGTTCTGGGACATTTCCAGTCCAGAGGTAGCAACACCACCGGCGTTGGAAGCCTTTCCTGGTGCGAACAAAATTTTTGCCGTATGGAACTCATGGATGGCTTCTGGAGTAGAAGGCATGTTAGCTCCTTCCGCCACACAGATACATCCGTTCTTAACAAGCGTTTTGGCCTCCTCACCGTTCAACTCATTTTGAGTAGCACATGGTAGCGCTATGTCACAAGCGATCCCCCATGGTCTTTCTCCTTTATGGAAAGTAGCAGATTTGTACTTATCAACATATTCAGAGATTCTACCTCTCTTGTTATTTTTCAAATCCATAACAAAGGCAAGTTTCTCCTCATTGATACCATCTTTGTCGTGGATAAAGCCCTCAGAATCCGATAAGGTAAGAACCTTCGCACCCAATTGCAAAGCTTTTTCAGCTGCATACTGGGCTACGTTACCAGAACCAGAGATGACTACATTCTTTCCTGAAAAATCTTTCCCCTGGGTCTGCATCATACTTTGTGCAAAATATACGGTTCCATATCCAGTGGCTTCCGGACGTATCAGGGACCCACCCCATGAAAGACCTTTACCGGTAAGAACTCCAGTAAACTCATTCCTTATTTTCTTGTACATTCCGAACAAGAATCCTATTTCTCTTGCACCAACACCGATATCTCCAGCAGGTACATCCGTGTTAGGGCCTATATGCCTACAAAGTTCAGCCATGAAAGCATGGCAAAAGCGCATGATCTCATCATCAGATTTTCCTTTTGGATCAAAATCAGATCCACCTTTACCACCACCCATGGGCAATGTGGTCAAACTATTTTTAAAGACCTGCTCAAAAGCCAAGAACTTCAAGATACTGGCATTTACTGTCGGGTGAAAACGAAGTCCTCCTTTGTACGGGCCAATAGCAGAGTTCATTTGAATTCTATATCCTCTGTTAACGTGGATCTCCCCATCGTCATCAATCCAAGAAACCCTGAAGGAAATCAATCTTTCCGGCTCTACCATTCTCAATAGGATATTCTTCCCATTGTAGATATCGTGGTCTGCTATATAAGGTATTACGGTTTCAGCTACTTCATGAACCGCCTGTATGAATTCTGGTTCGTGTCCATTACGAGACCTTACCTCGTCCATAAACGCTTTAATCTTTGCTTCCATAAAAAAACTTGATAATGTTAATCTTGATGAATTGAAAATATACGGGCAAAATTATATTATTCCAACAATTTATACCCTATTTTTTTAAAAATTTGACAAAATACTATCCTATCGCCTGTTCCAAGTCGGCTATTAGATCATTTTCATCTTCTATACCAACACTTAAGCGTATCAGAGCATCCACTACCCCACTTTTTTCGCGTTCTTCTTTTGGGATACTCGCATGGGTCATACTTGCCGGGTGTCCGGCCAAGCTTTCCACCCCACCCAAAGATTCTGCCAAGGTGAAAAGTTTTAGTTTTTCCACAATGGCCACGGCATCCTCGTAATTTGCCCCTTTGGGCACAAAAGAAATCATCCCTCCAAAATCCTTCATCTGGCTTTTGGCTATATGGTGGTTGGGATGGTCCTCAAAGCCCGGCCAATAGACCTTGTCTATTTTTGGATGGCTCCTTAAATATTGGGCTATGGCCCTTCCGTTCTCACAGTGCCTCTGCATTCTAATATGAAGGGTCTTGATTCCTCGAAGCACCAAGAAACTGTCCATAGGTCCGCAAACCGCACCACTTGCATTCTGTATAAAATACAATTGGTCCGCCAATGCCTTATCCTTTACCACTAATGCCCCAACGACCACATCACTGTGCCCTCCCAAATATTTCGTAGCCGAGTGCATTACTATATCTGCCCCTAAATCCAATGGTTGTTGCAAATAAGGCGTGGCAAATGTATTGTCTACCGCCAATAGAACACTGTGCTTTTTTGCCAGATGGGCAACCGAAACGATATCTATGATATTCATCATTGGGTTTGTTGGGGTCTCTACCCAGATCAATTTGGTCTTCCCATTGATATAATCAGCAATTTTATCCGCATTCTGCATACCTACAAAATGAAAGGTAATGCCAAACTTTTCGAAGACCATTTTGAACAATCTATAGCTCCCTCCGTAAAGATCGTTGGTCGAAATGACCTCATCACCAGGGGACAGTAATTTTATTACAGCATCTATTGCCGCCAATCCACTTCCAAAGGCCAAACCGTAGTTACCGTTTTCTATACTCGCCAAGGAGTTTTCCAGAGCGGTCCTCGTTGGGTTCGCACTTCTGGAATATTCATATCCTTGGTGCCCGCCCGGCGTGGCCTGGGCATACGTTGAAGTTTGATATATTGGGGGCATTACCGCCCCATAGGCCTTATCAGGATGCTGTCCTCCGTGGATTGTTTTACTGTTGAATCTTAAGCCTTTTGCGCCCATATTAAAATTTTCTCTCACAAATGTATCGTTATCTTTTGATGAATGCAATGATGCATTACTTTTGTGATCTAACTCAATCCGAATCCTATGAGGAAGCTATTTCTTTTTTTAATTTTATGGTCATTGGCACTTATAAGCTGTGAAAAAGAAGAAAAATTAGCTTTTGCCCCCATCAATTACCTGAGCGATAGTTGTGCAAATTGTCCCAAAGTAAAAATAACCATTCCCAATGCATTGGAAGATTCTAAAATCTCCAAAACCATCAACAATTCACTAAAAGAGGAAATCATTTATTTGTTGACCTTTGAAGATGGGGTGGATGTTTCGAACATAGAAGATGCCATTGCTTCCTTTAAAAATGGATATGACTTACAGAAATCCAAATTCCCTGATGAAACAATAGGCTGGGAAGCCAAAGTAGAGGGAGAGGTCGCCTATGAGGACGAAAATTTGGTGACCATTCAACTAAAGTCCTATATTTTTACGGGAGGGGCCCATGGTTATGCCCCGACCCGCTTTCTCAACTTCGACAAAAAGAAAGGCTTGGAAATGGAAAACTTGGAATTGTTCAAGGATCAGGATGCTTTTCTGCGTTTTGCCGAAACCAAATTCAGGATTCAAGAGCAGGTGCCCATGGGTAAACCTATCAACAGCACGGGGTTTATGTTCGACAACAACATGTTTTACCTCTCCGAAAATATTGGTTTTACCAAAGATGGCCTTCAACTTTTTTACGACCAATATGAAGTTGCTTCCTATGCCGATGGCCCAATTGTAATAAACCTGCCCTTTGAAGAGATCAAGGAATATATGGCTTTTAAATTTATTAAAAAGGCAGATTGATTACTGCTGTACCGCCCTTTTTAATGCAAGGATAGCTCCCAGGTGGATACCTTCGTGAAACGTATTGAATGCGATGGAATCTTCCACTTTGTGCAACGTGACATTTACACTGGTAGTATAACTGTTGAATTCCTTGAACAGCCCATTATCGTAATCCTCTTTGAACCATTCCAATGTGGAAAACAAAAGTGCGGCAACCATCTTGACTTCTTCATCGGAAGCCTCACCCTTTGGAAAAGTTCCTTTTCTATAGGCTTCTACCATGTCATCATCGACCCGCATCTGAAGATTGCTCAATTTATAGACCAATAGCTGTTGGGTGACCACCACATGGGCAATGTTCCACCATATGTTGTTGTTAAAGCCTTGGGGGATTTCGAACAACTGCTCCCGCGGTGTTTCTGTAAGGAGTTTGTGCAATAGTTTTCTGTTCTGTAAGGTGATGTCAAGTAAGTATTCCAAAGTCTTGAATTTTCCATAAAAATAGTACAATCCATTTGATTTAGGTTTCTTTGTAGTGCATTTACCTATTAAAATTGTTTCTGGTCATGACAAAAAAAATATATCACCTGAGCACTTGTGATACCTGCAAGAGAATATTGAAAGAACTGCAGCCGCCGAACGACGTTACCCTACAGGATATCAAAACCGTATCCATAAGTCCAGCACAATTGGAGGGAATGAAAAATCTTTCGGGCAGTTACGAAAGTCTCTTCAGTAAAAGGGCCAGGATGTACAAGGAAAGGGGTCTGGCCGACAAAAATCTTACCGAGGAGGATTATAAATCCTTGATTTTGGAACATTATACCTTTTTAAAACGCCCCGTAATTCTTCTCGACAATCAAATTTTCATCGGCAACAGCATAAAAGAAATTGCGGCCGCAAAAGATGCTTTGAACCCTTGAGCAAAAGAACCCTTGCCATCTTGGCTGCCATTGGGGCTACCATAATATATGGCATTAACCATACCGTTGCCAAAGGGGTTATGCCTACCTATGTAAAACCCTTTGGATTTATATTTATTCGGGTCACCGGGGCCGCCATTCTTTTTTGGGGGATATCCTTTTTTGGTCCCAAAGAAACCATAGAGCGTAGGGACTGGCTGCGTGTATTGGTCTGCGCCGTCTTGGGCATGGTCATCAATATGTTGTCCTTTTTCAAGGGGCTAGACCTTTCAACCCCCATCAACAGCGCCGTTTTGATGACAATTACCCCGATTATCGTGGTAGTCCTTTCCGCATTGCTCATCAAGGAAAAAATTACCTTTCTAAAAGGTTCCGGAGTCTTCCTGGGCTTTATTGGGGCCTTGGCTCTCGTGCTCTTTGGAGCGGAAATTAGGCAAGATGCCCCCAATATTCCATTGGGGAATGCCCTCTTTATTTTAAATGCTACCAGTTATGGGACTTATTTGATCGTTGCTAAAAGCCTAATTGAAAAGTACCATCCCTTTACCCTGATGAAATGGCTTTTTACCTTGGCGGTTGTCATCAATCTGCCCATTACCATTGCCGAATTCACCGAGATTCAATGGGCTCAAATGCCACTTGAGGTTATCGGGGTCATCGCATTTGTGGTCATCGGCACCACTTTTCTTACCTATTTGTTCAACATTTATGCGCTCACACAACTAAAAGCATCCACTTTGGGAGCTTTTGTCTATATACAGCCATTGATAGGCATTCTATTTGCTTTGGTCACGGGCAAGGATTACCTCACCGCAATCAAAATTTTGGCCATAGGCCTGGTTTTGGCAGGGGTATATTTGGCCACCAAGAAGCCTAAACCAGGTCCATAGGTTTTTTGGCGTATTTGCGCGTATCTTCTTTGGTCAGGGTTCTGAAAATCGGAGACTTTTCCACTGCATTGAAATTTTTCAAAAATTCAGATCCCAACCCTGTCAAGGCACGGGTGTTCATATCAATCCAAGCCCCCATCATTTCACAATGGGCAAAATTTCTTCCCTTTCCATCGTAAAAATTATGGTGGAATTCGAAGAACATCCCATCCTCGCTCATCCCTACCAACTCTAGGGAAACCTTTACGGGCTTTCCGGCAAACACCTCTTTAAAGTAATACATATGCTCGTAAAAAACGACAGGACCAATGTGGTGATCCGCCATAGATTTTTGATTGAAGCCAAGTTCATTCAGAAATGCCATACGGGTGTGGCTCATATAATTGATATAGGCGGTATTTCCCAAATGTCTATTGGCATCAATATCGCTCCATCGGATTTCAAATTCTTTTAAATACATGTTTTTATGGAATATTTTTTTGTTATGCACGCATAATAATTGTAAAAATACCATAGTTTTGAAAAGGAGAGCTCCTCCAAGACTAAAAAATATCAATTATTACACCAAAATAGGAATCACATGAATTCAAAAGCTCCTTTCATCAAAGATTTGGCCCTCCCTGCAATTGCCGCCCCCATGTTTCTAATTTCCGGTCCTGAATTAGTCATAGAATGTTGTAAAAATGGCATTGTGGGTACCTTTCCTGCCCTAAACCAAAGAACGAGTGAAGGGTTTGAGAAGTGGGTTGTTCAAATAAAAACTGAATTGGAGAAATTTGAAAAGGAGACCGGTAAAAAACCTGCCCCTTTTGGTGTGAACCTTATTGTACACCAGACGAATCCGAGATTACAGGCAGATCTTATGCTGTGCATCAAACACAAAGTACCCGTGATCATTACTTCCCTAGGGGCAGTATCCCAGGTGGTGGATGCCATCCATGGTTACGGCGGACTGGTATTTCACGATATCATCAAGAAAAGACATGCCGAGAAGGCCGCAGAAGCTGGCGTTGACGGGCTTATCTTGGTAGCCGCAGGGGCAGGCGGACACGCAGGGACCATCAACCCAATGACCCTGGTAGCCGAAATCAAACGTTTCTTTGATAAGACCGTAATCTTATCGGGCTGCATCAGCACCGGTAGGGACATTGCGTCGGCCTTGCAAATGGGCGCAGATCTCGCCTATATGGGAACACGGTTCATCAACACTACCGAGAGCCTGGCGAATGATAACTACCGACAGATGATTGAGGATTCAACAGCAAGTGATGTAGTTTACACCGCCGCTATTTCTGGGGTGCATGCCAATTTCCTTGGAGATAGCCTTAAAGCTGCCGGGATAACCCAAGAGGATCTAAAAAAGGACACAAAGATAGATTTTGGCAAGGAGCTCGATACAGAGGCAAAAGCCTGGAAAACAATTTGGTCCGCGGGCCAAGGAGTAGCCACCATAGATGATACGGTATCGGTAGGAACACTTGTAAACCGATTGAAAACTGAATTTAGATCGGCCATAGAAGAACAAGCAAAACTGTTGGAAATTTATCCAAAATAACGTATAATCTATTTATCCATAAGATAGATCCATGCCCATTGTCACTTCCAAATACAAGCCTTCCATCCTATTTCAAAGTGGAGACCTGGCCACCATTTATGCCGGAGTGCTTCGGAAAATAGATGGGATAGTTCAGCAACGAGAGCGGATTTCCCTTCCTGATGGAGATTTTTTGGATTTGGATTGGAGCTTTGCTTCCAAGAAAACCAACAAGGTGGTTATATTGTTGCATGGCTTGGAAGGAAACGCCCAAAGACCTTATATTACTGGGAGCGCCAAAGTTATGAACGACAATGGCTTTGACGTTTGCGCCGTTAACTACAGGGGCTGCAGTGGGGAGGCCAATCGACTTTTCCGATCCTATCATTCTGGGGCCACGGAAGATCTGGAAGCGGTTATCGACCACCTGATTTCCAAACAAATATACCGTTCAATTATTTTAAAGGGTTTCAGCCTAGGTGGCAACCTAGCGCTCCGTTATTTGGGAGAGAAAGGCCGGGATCTGCCCAATGAACTTAAGGCCGCAATTGCGGTTTCTGTTCCCTGCGACCTCTATAGTTCCCTAAAGGAATTATTGAAACCTAGGAATTTTCTGTATGCCAAGCGATTTAAAAAACACCTGATTGAAAAGTTGGTACAGAAACAGACTTTGTTTCCAAAAGAGATCACTAATGAAGATATCAGCAAAATCAAAACTCTCAAAGATTTTGACGATATCTACACCAGTAGGGCCCATGGGTTCAAGGATGCGTTGGACTATTATAAAAAATGTAGTTGTTTACCACTGTTGGAGAACATAAATATCCCCACATTAATGATCAATGCCCAGAACGACTCCTTTTTAGGGCCGGAATGCTATCCTACACCAGAAGCCCAAAAAAACACAGCTCTTTTCCTTGAAATACCAAAATTTGGGGGCCATGTAGGTTTCTACGCCCCAGATAATTTGACCTACACAGAAAAAAGAAGTACAATTTTCCTGGAAGACGTACTTTAATTGTCCTATTTATTATCTTAGTGGTTTAAATAACATTCTCAAATGAAAAAGGTACTCACAATTTTAGCCCTCGGCGCCCTAATCGTTGGATGCGGGGAGAAGAAAGAAGAAAAAAAAGATGGTTTTGAAATGAACCGTACGAAAAAAGAAGCGAAAACAGCCGATGATGATGCAGGAGTTCCGGTTGATTTGAGCAACAAAGGAGTTGGCCCCATAAAATCCATGACTTTTGATGCCACTATAGATGCCGATCTGGCAGCACAAGGGGAAGCAAAATACAATGCTATCTGTACCGCTTGCCATATGGCTGAACAACGTATGATAGGCCCTGCCCTTAAAGGGGTGTACGACAGGAGAAGCCCTGAATGGGTCATGAACATGATCCTTAACCCTGATGGCATGCTCAAGGAAGATCCTATTGCCAAAGCCTTATTAAAAGAATACAATAACGCCCAAATGTTGAACCAAAATCTTACGGAGCAGGAAGCAAGAGCGGTAGCAGAGTATTTACGAACGCTGTAATTTCATTTAGAGTATATTTTTGGTGCGCTTATCTTAATCATGTTTTGGGATAAGCGCACTTTTATTTTTATAGATAAGAAATAGTTAATTATGGGGCTGAACATTGTACTTCTAGAACCAGAAATACCCAACAATACAGGCAATATAGGAAGGTTGAGCCTCGCATCAGGATCCCATCTACATTTGATCAAGCCCTTTGGATTTGAATTGGACGACAAACGGGTAAAGAGGGCCGGATTGGACTATTGGCAATATCTCACCCTGACCATCTATGAGAACAAAGAGGAATTTTTTAAGATGAACCAGCATAAAAAAATGGTTTTTTTGTCCAGTCACGGCACCAAAGACCATTGGGACATTGATTTTGAAGACGATATGTTCCTTGTCTTTGGAAAAGAATCTTCCGGCCTATCCAAAGATATTTTGGAAGCCAATGCAGACCGTTTGTTTAAGATCCCCATATACAATCAGCGCATAAGAAGCCTAAACTTGGCCAATGCGGTAGGGATCGTAGTCTATGAAGGGTTACGGAAACTCAGATGATCATCAATTTTTTATTTTCCTGCCATGACCTTATAGGTTGGGTCTTCCAGAACATTTACCTCTATGATGGCATCTGCATTTGCCAATAGTCGCTTACAATCTTTGCTCAAATGCTTTAGATGAACCTTTTTGCCCACCTTGGCATAGCGTTCTGTAATCTTGTTCAAAGCTTCAATTCCGGACATGTCCGCAACCCTGCTCTCCTGAAAGTCAATGATGATATCGGAGGGATCGTTTTGGATATCGAACTTTTCAGCGAACGCTGTAGTTGAACCAAAAAATAGAGGACCGTATATCTCGTAGGTCTTCACCCCATTTTCATCCACACTTTTACGTGCCCTGATCCGTTTGGCATTTTCCCACGAATACGCCAGTGCAGAAATGATAACACCCAATAATACCGCTACGGCCAAATTATGGGTTACTGCAGTAATCAAAGTAACCAGAACCATAACGACCACATCTGAGGTAGGCATTTTTTTGAAGGTCTTAAAACTGGCCCATTCAAAGGTACCAATAGCCACCATAAACATTAATCCTACCAAGGCCGCCATGGGCAAACGTTCTATAAGGCTAGATCCGAACATGATGAACACCAACAACATGACAGCCGCGGTTATACCGGACAATCGAGCCCTAGCACCCGCAGAGGTGTTGATCAAACTTTGGCCGATCATAGCGCATCCCCCCATTCCAGAAAGGAACCCTGAAAAAATATTGGCCGTACCCTGGGCGATACATTCTTTGTTACCACTACCACGGGTATCCGTAATCTCATCAATTATATTCAAGGTCAAAAGACTTTCAATCAATCCTACTCCCGCAACAATGGCCGCATATGGGAAGATGATTTTAAATGTTTCCAGGGACAAAGGGATATTGGGAATGGACAAAGGAGGGAAACCACCTTTGATGCTCTCTCCCACCGCAATGGTGTCTGCAACAGTCCTCGTGTCTATGCCAAATCCCAAAACTATGGAAGACACTACAACAATCGCCAAAAGTGAAGAAGGAATGGCCTTGGTAATCTTGGGAAAACCCCATATGATTACCATAGTCAATAGGGTTAGACCCAACATGGTCCAAAAGGCGGAGCCAGATAATAGGTCCGTGGTCCCCTTTTCATAAAAATTGGGAAACTGGGCCATGAAAATAATTATGGCGAGACCATTTACAAACCCGAACATTACCGGATGGGGCACCAATCGGATAAACTTCCCAAGTTTCAGTACACCTGCCAATATTTGCAGTAATCCAGCAATGATCACCGTGGCAAAAACGTAGTTCAATATAGATCCCGGGGTTATGTCCGGAAAATTGTCCTTAAGCTCTAGGATAAGTCCCACAAAAATTACCGCTACCGCCCCCGTTGCTCCGGAGATCATCCCCGGCCTACCCCCTAAAATAGAAGTGATCAAAGCCACCACGAAGGCCGCATATAGACCGGTTAAGGGAGAAAACCCAGGTATAAGAGCAAAGGCTATTGCTTCCGGAACCAGGGCAAAAGCAACCGTAAGTCCCGATAATATTTCTGTTCTGTAATTAACCTTCTGGGAAAAATCAAATAGATTTAAATACTTCTTCATCAATCTTTGAATAAATGATTTATTGCAAGCGGACAAACATCTTTGAATAAGCCACTTTGAGCATTCCCAAATAAAGCAGCGTCTTCTTGTAAAATGACGTTGCTGATTATGGAATGATATTATTAATTAAGCGGGCAAAAATACCAATTTTACCTGGTTAAAGCCATTATTCTCTATTTAATAGGGAGATTTTTTCCTTATTTATGGAATGTTGAAGATTTAGCATAACATTTTGAGCATACCTCAACCTTTCACCCTAAAGAATTCAATATTAAAACCTTATCCCGATCACCACTGAGTTCCAGCGTCAAAAAAGGGAAGGACAGTATGCTTAATTCGCAATACTTTAAATGATCGGCTTTGCCAACTTAGTAGATACAGCACAAAAAAGCCCCGGTAGCAGACACGGGGCAATTTTCAATTAAATAAACAACCAGAATTTTAAGTATTTCTCGTACAGCCCATTGGTCGCACCACAAGGGATAACCTAACAGACAGCAATCAGATTTACCGTCATTTTTTTACCATTTTCTCCCTGTTCAAAACACTGTTGGTTTCTGCGTGTAGGGCGATACTCATTTTTTTAAGTACATTTGAAAAGAATAATTTTTCAATGAAAAAAGATTTACAGTTTGCTGTTTTAGGAGGGGGTAGTTGGGCTACCGCTATTGTGAAAATGTTGACCGAAAATTCAGATCAGGTCTATTGGTATATGCGTAATGAAGATGCCATAAACCATATAAAAACACAAAAACACAATCCAAATTATTTGAGTTCAGTGGAATTCCATACGGAAAAACTCAATCTAACCAGTTCCATTGATATTGCGGTAAAACACTCTGATGTTTTGATCTTCGCCATCCCTTCCGCATTTTTAAATTCCGAGCTATCCAATCTTACCACATCCTTAAAGGATAAGATAATATTTTCTGCCATTAAGGGTATTGTGCCCGAAACGGGATTGATTGTAGGGGAACATTTCCATGAAAAATACGACATTCCATTTGAAAATATAGGGGTTATCACGGGGCCATGTCACGCGGAAGAGGTTGCTTTGGAGCGATTGTCCTACCTCACTATCGCCTGTGCCGATAAATCCAAGGCACAATTGGTTGCCAAGCACCTAAGCAGTGAATATATCAAGACCAAAATATCTGATGATATCATTGGAACGGAATATGCAGCGATGCTCAAAAATATATATGCCATTGCGGCCGGTATTGCCCACGGTTTGGGTTATGGCGACAACTTTCAAAGTGTGCTAATGAGCAATGCCATTCGGGAGATGAAACGCTTTATCAAGCGGGTACACCACATGAAGCGCAACATTAACAATTCGGCCTATTTGGGGGACCTATTGGTAACGGGATATTCCGTATTCAGCCGTAACCGTATGTTCGGAAATATGATAGGAAAGGGATATACCGTAAAGAGTGCTATGATGGAAATGAGCATGGTGGCAGAAGGGTATTATGCCACAAAAAGTGCCTATCAATTGAACCAAAAGCACAAAAAGAAGTCGAAGACCCCAATTATGAATGCTGTTTACGAAATACTTTACGAGAACAAGAATGCCAAGGTGGTCTTTCAAAAACTAACTGATAAATTGGATTGATCAGGGGTTATAACGTGACCGTAACCACAAAGGACGTTCAAATTTACTTGGTGAAATCGTACTCCCGCTCCACCAAACAAACCCTGACCTTGTACCAACTATACCAATTGGCAATTCCCTTTTTCTGGGCCATCAGGTGATCCGTATGTTTTTTCCACTGGGCTATTGCTTGTAGATCCTTCCAGTAACTCACGGTAATTCCAATTTCTTCCCGTGCACTTTCGAGCCCCAGAAAACCAGGTTGTCCTTGGGCGAGTTGCTCCATTTCTTTGGCCATTGCCGCATAGCCTTTGTCCCCATCCGTTCTGGTTGAGGTAAAAATAACCGCATAATATGGAGTCTGTGGTTGCATTTCTAGGTCAAATATTCCTTTTCCGTAAAGTACCCTACCAAGGCCTCTTTCATCAAGACCGATTGCTCCCCTGCCTTTAAGGTGGGTAGTTCTTCTTTGACAATGTAGTGCGGCCACCCCTCCTCGTCAAAATAATCGAACTCATAATAGCCATAGGGCTCCAACAGCCTACAAATGGCTATGTGCATCAAATTTACCTTTTCATCTTTCTTGAACGACCTATGCAATTGCCCCAATTCCTGAACTCCAACCAAATATATGATTGCATCCAGTTCCAGTGGGTCTCCATCCGCAAATTGTGCCGATAACTTGGTCACCAACAGCTCCCACCGCTCTTTTAATTCAATATCTCTTGCCATGACTTTTTTTGTAGCCCCAAAGGTACAAATCAAAACTCTATATTTGTGAAAACACAGTCATATGAGTTTTTTGGATATCGTATTGGGCCTTTTGTTACTTTTCGGACTTTTTAAAGGGCTCAAGAACGGCCTTTTAATAGAAATAGCCTCCCTTGTGGCGCTTGTCGCCGGACTTTATGGCGCTATTCACTTTTCTTATATTGTAGGGGAATTCCTTTCGGAACATCTTCATTGGAATGAAAACTATATAAACCTTACAGCTTTTATCATCACCTTTATCATTATTATTCTATTGGTTTCCATGATAGGAAGACTACTGACCAAAATAGTGGATTTTGCCATGCTCGGACTACTTAACCGGATTGCAGGTGGTATTTTTGGCATACTCAAGGTCGCTGTGATTCTCGGTGCCTTTTTTATTTTTTTTCACAACTCCGTTTTTAAGTTTGGCCTTGTCAAAGAAGAGGCCCTCGAGTCATCGGTACTTTATGAACCTGTCAAGGAAATAGGAGCCTTTGTTTTTAGCAAGGTGCTGAGACCGGAAAAAACATTGGATGAATCCCAAGAACATATCACTATTTAAGGGGGTGTTATTCTTTTTTTATACTCATCGTATTAAAAGACACCTAAAACTGAAGTTCCTATTACACCACTTCTTCGGAAATTTCAGGAATTTTTTCATGGATATATATCTCGGCTTATTTTTCCAAACCTTTGGATTTACATTTTATTTTCAAAACATCATATGTATTAAATGAACCATTCTTCATCGTATCCGTTTGGTCTATCAACAGTACTCCCCTTAAACCATTAAAAAAAATTAATTTATATTGTAGCTTTTAAAATGGCTTTTTAACAATTCCCCCTGAGTTAAATTGGATTTTATGTTATTAAAATTTAATTGAAGTTCTATAATTGTTGGTCAATACATCTTCATCGGATGGAACAAAAAATTAAAATAACATAACCGAATCCAATACACATGTTCTTAAATTCAATTAACAATTTTAGAGCAATAGCCATTCTCTTCATTGTTGCAGGACACTGCTTTTATATTTCCAATATTCAATTTGGAGATATTTGGGGTCCAATTATCTACAATCTAATCAATGGAGGGACGGTTTTTTTTGTATTTATTTCGGGCTTTCTATTTCATCATCTTTTTTATAAAAAATACAAATTCAATAGCTTTTTAAAGTCCAAATTTAAAAGGCTATTTTTACCGTACACCATTCTTTCCATAGCCCCGATAATTTTAAGTTTTAAGTTTAAACCAAATTTCTGGATTGATGGTTCATCCACTTTTACTACTGGCATACTACATGTTTATGCTATCCCTGCCTTGAAGTATTTTCTTAGCGGAGAGCATATGGTAGCCTATTGGTATATTCCATTTGCATTGCTCTTGTTTTTATTTTCACCAGCACATATTGCCTTTATAAAATTGAATGTAAAAATTCAGCTTGGTGTTTTATCTTTATTGTTTGTCATTTCTTCATTGATTCACAGGCCGTCTGAATATTTAATGGTATTTCATTCCTTACTCTATTTTACGCCAGTTTATCTCTTTGGTATTTTATGTTCAATCCATAAAGAGTTGATCTATCTCAAATTAAAAGGAAAAGATTTGATGCTTCTCACTTGTGCTTTAGGTTTTGCTGCCTTAGAAGTTTACTTTGGAAACAAGGGGAATTATTTTAAAGAGTTCTTTGTATTTAATGGAGTTGATTTAATGCTAATCCAAAAGACACTACTTTGTCTATTTTTTATGGTATGGTTGCACAGATATGAGCACTTTTCAAATAAACATGTAAATATTGTTGCTACGACCAGTTTTACCATATTTTTCCTTCATGGATATTTTTTATGGATCCTGAATTACACCAAATCCTATTTTGGCATTCATTTTTCATACCCTTGGATAGCCTATCTCTTCATTTCATTATTTCTATTATTAATTAGTGTTTGGACCTCATTGATTGTGAAGAGACTCCTGCCAAAATATTCAAGGTATATCATAGGATATTAGACACTTTCTTAAAGCATTTTTGATCCTTTTAGCCCCTATAACTCAGCTAAGACCACATTACGCTAAATTTAGATTAAAAACCTAAAACTGAAGTTCCTCATACACCACCTCTTCGGAAATTTCAGGAATATTCCCTCGGTATTCCTTGCCCCTTAATTTCCCAACAGTGTAGGCCTCCAATTCTTTTTCAGGATATGGGACGATCAAGGTTTCCAGTTGTTTTTTGTCCAATTCCCCATGGACGGGGTTCAACCACTGATCTTCCAATGCAGGGGGCAGTATGAGTGGCATCCTTGGACCTTTCAATTTTGGATTATTATGGATGTTGTCCATCATGGAATTTCCGTTGGTGGTGACAATGGAAAAAGTGTTCATTGACGTTTTGGATTCCTTATCGTACCATTCGCTCCACAATCCAGCCAACGCCATGGGCTTGTGATCCCTTGATCGAATAAAAAAAGGATATGTTTTTCCTTTGAAGTGATGGTGCTCGTAAAAACCATCAATATAAATGAGACAGCGACTGTTGTTGGCAGCTTCCCTAAAGGAGGGTTTTTCAAAAATGGTCTCCCCCCTGGCATTGAGGGTATTGTTCCAAAGCTTGGTCAGTTGTACCCGGTCTTTTACCCAATGCGGCACAAGCCCCCAAGAGGACACTTCCGGAAAATCAGGGGAGCGATCGGTATAGATGAGGATTTTTGGGTGGTTGAAACCGGTAGCATGGTGCAATGGAAGATCTGTCATTGGCACCAGCTCCTCGAGGATTTCTTCCATAGCTTTCTTATCACCACTTCTTCTGGCGCGGTTGAGCTGGGCTTCCAAACTGGCTTTTATATCGTAGCACATAATAAAGATCCTAATTAATACACGTTGAGGTTATTTTTTAAAGTTATCATTTTTGTGCTAATCAGAAAAATTACAACCCCTCCCAATTTTACAATAACCCAAACTCAAATCCATATTGATCAGAACTCCGAACAAATGTAAGAACACTATTACAACCCTTAAATTAAGGCCTCCTTTCGCCGAAATAATGAGCCCATTTATCCCTTATCTTAAAAATTTTTAGTATTATTACATTGTTGTTGACCCCAAATCAACAGAACAGAAAGGCCCCCATTCCTCACTACCTACTTAGCGACTGAACATACCTACTTGCGATTGAGCACTTTATGAAAACAAGGTTACACTTGGCTGTGACGGTATTGTTCGTTTTGTTGTTATCTTCCTGTAACAAGGAATCCATAGACGAAAATTACGTCCCAAAAGCCGAAAATGCAGTTAGCGTAGAACAGGAGTTACTGGTCATGGTCAATGACTACAGGAGCTCATTGGGATACCCTAGCCTTAATTTTAGTGAGGTGGCCTATGACTATGCCAATGACCATACCGATTATATGATTGCCATGGGAAAAATTAACCATGACAACTTTAGTGCAAGAGCCTCCAAAATTTCTACGGAAGCGAATGCCTCTGTCGTTGCCGAAAACGTAGCCAAGGATTATGCATCTGCAAAAAAGGCATTTGATGAATGGATGGCAAGTGCCGGGCACAGAAAAAATATTGAGGGCGATTTTTCCCATACCGCGGTTAGCGTTAAAAAAGACAAGGCCGGCAATTTTTATTTTACCCAATTGTTCTACAAGTAGCCGTCCAGAAAGCCACTAACTTTTCTTAAATTAGCAGGAGTCTTTTGAAGTATCCAAACGAAGGGTACGGAAAGGGCCGAGCAATAAATACAAGCAACATTATGGCCATACAGCAACCGTTCAATTTGAACAAATGGATTGAAGAGAATAGGGATACGTTAAAACCTCCTGTGGGAAACAAAAATCTCTACAAGGATGCTGGTGATTATATTGTTATGGTAGTTGCCGGGCCCAATGCTCGAAAAGATTACCATTACAACGAGACAGAGGAACTTTTTTATCAATTGGAGGGCAATATTGAAGTACATATACAGGAAGACGGTATAAAAAAGACCATGAAATTAGGGCCTGGGGACATGTACCTCCACCCAGCCAATGTGCCCCATTCCCCTGTTCGCGAAAAAGGATCCATTGGTCTGGTCATAGAGCGCAAAAGATCGGCCATGGACCTTCAGGACGGTCTGCTTTGGTTTTGCGACAATTGCAACCATAAATTATACGAGGTCCGTTTCCCATTGCACAACATCGAAAAAGATTTCTTGGAACACTTTAAAACATTCTATAATTCCAAGGAGCTGAGGACATGTGATAATTGCGGGACGGTAATGCCTGTGGATGAACGCTATATCGCCAAAGATTAACCCAATCGCCAGATATTGTACCCTGTCAGAAAAATCTTCTTTATATTTGATATTAAATTAAATAATGAGTAAATTATCTCATGTTTGGCAAGGAAAGTTTCAAGTACCTTATTATTATATTTTTAGGGGGGCTAGCTTCCTGTTTTCTTTTTTATTCCGCCAACCAAAGGCGTATCACCCAAAATAATTTTATCGTCAACAACGCTATTGCAAGGGCGAACCTGAAATTCAACAAAGAATTGGGCAAGGCCAATATTGTGATAGAGTCCATGGCTTTCTTTTTCAAAAACAATGACAGCGTTTCCCTAAAACATTTTGAAGAGTTTACCAACCCCTTTATCATAGGCTTACCGGGAATAAAGGCATTGGAATGGGCGCCCCGTATCAAATATGACCAAAAATTGCGTTTCGAGAAAACACAACAAAAGGTAATGGACAGTACGATACGTATTTCTAAATTGGACAGCGTCCTGGGATTGGTGGAGGTCGATAGAAAAGAATTCTATTTTCCAATTGAATTTGCCAATCCCGTTTCGCATCTCAGAAATGTTGTGGGTGTTGATCTATCATCAGACAGCAGGAACGCCTTCACTTTTGCACTGGCCAACAGGACCAGAAACATCGTTTTCTCCCAGCCCATTAATCTAATTACTGCCGAAAAGAACAATCATTATGGTTTCTTGGTATTAAAAGCCGTGTATGGCAACAATGAAAATGAGGTAAAGGGTTACGTCCTGGGGGTGTACGATATGACCGACTACATCGGGAAAATCTTGGACACGGAACTTAAAATCTTGGATATAGTAATCGTGGATCAGGATGAAAACAAAACCCCGTTATTTACCAGTTTCGACCAAAGCCAAAAAATAGACATTCCGGCCGCCTTGCGACAAAAAGCATTGAAAGTAGCCAACAGAAAATGGCACATACAATATTTTGCTAAAGAAGGATACGCTACTTTTCCCCACACTAGGGAGTCCTATTTTCTTTTGCTCTTCGGCTTCATGATCACCTCCATGTTGGGTTTTATAGTGTATAAGAATGATAGCTACCAAAATACCCTGGAGGCAAGGGTAAGCCAAAGGACCATGGAGCTGGAAAATTCCAATAAGGAAAAAGAAAACCTGCTTCAGGAAATCCACCATCGGGTAAAGAACAATTTACAGATGACCTCCAGTCTTATCAATATCCAAAAGAGAAAACTGACAAATAAAGAGGCCATTACAGCGCTGGAGGACAGCCAGTCGAGAATTATGGCCATTGCGTTGACCCACCAAAAAATCTACCAGGATGAGAACTCAAAAACTGTAGATCTCAAAGACTATTTAACGGACCTAATGGTGTATCAAAGAAAATTGTTGCCCACAGTGAAATATTCCATCATTTGTCCTGAAATTTCCCTAAATCTCGACGTGGCAGTGCCTATTGGACTCATTCTTTCAGAGTTGGTTACCAATACCTTGAAACACGCCTTTGAAATATCTTCCGAGGACAATCAATTACATATTGTGGTCACGCAAGAAACAAAAAAAGAAGGCATAATAACCATTGTACTTACAGACAATGGCAAAGGTCTGCCCAAAAATTTTGACCCCGCAAAAACCGACGGGATCGGTTTTAAAATAATCAACTCCCTTTGCAAACAGATTTCCGGTGAACTTAACTATACCAGTAACGGCCAAGGGACAAGTTTTATCCTTTCAGTAAAAAATCTGAAGAATATCATCTAACTTCCCCAAAAATCAGTTTTCCTTTCCTTTTCATACTAAGGTTAATTGCATAACTTTGTGAAATTCTAACATTTATTGTAAAAAAAGTTATAAAATGTCAAAAATAGCTACAACTTTCGGGATCCAAGAAGCTCTAAAACAGCTTGGAGTCCAAGATATAAACCTAGGAACCTCTACAGGTTCCGATAACTTTTCATCAGGTGACGTAATTGCCTCACATTCCCCTGTAGACGGTGCGTTGATTGCGAAGGTAAAAACCACCTCCAAGGAGGATTACGAAAAAGTGATGCAAACGGCTACCTCTGCCTTTAAAACTTGGAGGACCATGCCTGCGCCCCAACGTGGCGAAATTGTTCGCCAGTTCGGAGACAAACTGAGAGAACTTAAAGAACCACTGGGAAAATTGGTTTCCTATGAAATGGGCAAATCTTATCAAGAAGGTCTTGGCGAAGTACAAGAAATGATCGATATCTGCGATTTTGCCGTTGGACTATCCAGACAACTGCACGGCCT
This sequence comes from Sediminicola sp. 1XM1-17, assembly GCF_037203765.1. Taxonomy (NCBI): domain Bacteria; kingdom Pseudomonadati; phylum Bacteroidota; class Flavobacteriia; order Flavobacteriales; family Flavobacteriaceae; genus Sediminicola; species Sediminicola sp. 1XM1-17. Next base: position 218,287 of record NZ_JBBCAS010000001.1, read on the forward strand.
GACCATGCATTCCGAGCGTCCTGGGCACCGCATGTACGAACAATACCATCCATTGGGGGTTGTTGGGATCATCTCTGCCTTTAACTTTCCGGTAGCTGTATGGGCCTGGAATACCGCCCTAGCTTGGGTATGTGGTGACTGCTGTGTTTGGAAACCTTCTGAAAAGACCCCTCTAACTGGGATCGCCTGTCAGAATATTGCGGCGGCCGTTTTTAAAAAGAACAATTTGCCAGAAGGCATATCCTGTTTGATCAATGGGGATTACCGCGTTGGGGAATTCATGACAAAAGATTCAAGAATACCTTTGGTTTCCGCTACGGGGTCTATCCGCATGGGTAAAATTGTAGCGCAAGCTGTTGCAGCTAGACTGGGCAAATCACTTTTGGAATTGGGCGGCAACAATGCAATCATCGTTACTCCGGATGCCGACCTAAAAATGACGGTGATCGGAGCCGTATTCGGTGCGGTAGGTACCGCTGGTCAGCGCTGTACCTCTACCCGTAGATTGATCGTGCACGAATCCATGTACGACAAGGTCAAAGACGCTATTGTTGCAGCATATAATCAATTGCGCATAGGAAATCCTTTGGACCAAAACAATCACGTAGGACCTTTGATAGATACCGATGCCGTTAAAATGTATCAAAATGCCCTTAAAAAAGTAGTGGAAGAAGGAGGAAAACTTATTGTGGAAGGTGGCGTTCTTGAAGGAGAAGGTTACGAAAGCGGATGCTATGTTAAGCCCGCCATAGCGGAAGCCGAAAATTCCTTTGAAATTGTCCAACATGAAACATTTGCCCCCATACTTTACCTTATTAAATATTCTGGGGAGGTGGACAACGCCCTTGCCATTCAAAATGGGGTGGTTCAAGGTCTTTCATCAGCAATCATGACCAACAACCTCAGAGAAGCCGAAAAATTCCTGTCCGTAAATGGAAGCGATTGTGGAATAGCCAATGTTAACATAGGTACCTCAGGAGCTGAAATTGGCGGTGCCTTTGGAGGTGAAAAAGAAACCGGCGGAGGCAGAGAATCTGGATCCGATGCCTGGAAAATATATATGCGAAGACAGACCAATACCATTAATTACACCACGGAACTGCCATTGGCACAAGGGATAAAATTCGATCTATAGCCATCACCCCTATCCGTTAAAAATAAACCCACCTTGCCTTCTGGAGATCCCCTGAAAGTAAGGTGGGTTATTCGTTGCAACTAATTTCAAATAGATGTTCCCGGTTCCTGAATTGGAATTAAAAAACCCTACTCCATCCAAAGTTTATTGGTTATTAGAATAGGGTCTTATTCCGAAAAAACAGTAGTAATTTCCGCAAAATCATCATTGAAACATCCCGGCATTACATAATTGGAAGGAAAAATTGTACAAATGACAATTTATAGCATATATTCTCTTTATGTACCCTGGCCACCTCTACCGATGAAGAAACACATAAGTATCTGACCAACAATAATTAAACTTGTTTATCCACATTTTATATGGATTTTTTAATACTTTAGGTCAAATAACCAAACCCACAACCAAATGACCAACAAAGAACCCTTTTCATATCCCTAGAAATCATTTAAATGATGACTACGGCCTTTGCACCCAATAGGATGAAATGGCGGGTTGCCGTAATCAACCATCACAGGAACCATATCCTGACCTGCCATTCAATACCAACCACCTAAACTTAAAAATATGAATTTTGAACACCTGACCACCTCCAGTTGGCTTTTATTGGCCATGTTTGGTATCATCTGTACCATTTTTGGATACGTATGGGGCAAAACTGCCCCAAAGGATCCTTCCCTATCCAGAGAGCTTAGTACCTTGCGGGAGCGCACTAAAAACTTGCAATTGGAACTAGAGACCTGCAACAAACAATTGACCTCCATGTCGGAGGCCGAGGTTGCTTCCAAACCAGTAAAAATACCACCCCCCCAAAATGTCCGAGTTTCGTTCAACGCCGAACTGGCCAAGGAGTCGTTTGGCAAAAAAATTAAACTGGACGATTTAAAAGTAATTGAAGGAATTGGACCCAAGATTGAAAAATTGTTCCACGACCATGAGATTAGATCATGGGAAGATCTTTCAAAAGTATCCGTGCACAAATGCCAAGAAGTATTGGATTCTGGAGGGGACCGATATAGAATCCACAACCCCGGATCTTGGCCCATGCAAGCAAAAATGGCTTCCGAGGGAAAATGGAAGGCCTTGGCCAGATGGCAGGAAGAGCACAAAGCAGGGAAACTATAACATCAAAAAAAAACCGGTTCAAATTGAACCGGTTTTTTTTATTATAATGTTCCGTTTGCCTCAACCCATTTAAAATGGTACTGATCTTCAGGGAATTTCATTCTTTCTGAAATCCGTTCCAATCTGGCAGGTAATTTCATCAAATAATCACGTGCTTTTTCAGCATCATCGGATAAGCTTCTAATGTTATCCAATTCCCAGTAGGCATTTAGTTTTTTAAGAATCTCCACATAATCCTGAGCCGTGTAAACACCCAATCGCTGTGCACAATTGGAGAAGTTCTCAAATGCGGTTCCTATGGATCCACCGGACTCCCTTAGAAAATGGGCGGGCATCACAATCTTCTTTTTCATCATATCGGCGAAGGCCAACATCATTTGACTGGGATCATGCTCAAAAATGGTCTTGACAAATTCCCTATATGCCAAATGGTGGCGCATTTCGTCACCTGCTATGATGGTACACATCTTACCAAGCAAAAGATTTCCCTTTTTCTTGGCCATTTGACCTACTCTTTTGTGCGATATGTTGGTTGCAAGTTCCTGAAAACTGGTATAGATAAAGTTTTTGTAGGGATCACGGTCGGTTCCAATGTCAAAGCCATCAGCTATAAGATGCTGGGTAGTGATCTCCACCTCCCTCATATTTACCCTACCTGATAGGTATAGGTACTTGTTCAGGACATCCCCATGTCTGTTTTCTTCGGCCGTCCAATGACGCACCCATTTGGACCATCCATTTTTATTTTCTCCGTGCTGGTCTATACCTTCCACATCCATCAACCATGATTCATAGGTTGGCAATGCTTCTTCAGTGATGGTATCTGCCACCATGGTTACCCAAAAATCATAGCCCAATTCTTTGGCCTCTTCCCTTAATTGGGTAACATCATCCAAGAATTTATCACTCTTGTTGTCCGGCAAAAAGTCCGTTGGCTGCCATATCTCTTCAATGGGAATAAGGTAAGAATCGATAAACGAATCTACCTTGCTCTCAATGGCCCTCATCACTTCTATTCTAACGTTTTTTGCGGACATAATTTCTTTTTTACAAATATCTCTAATATTATTTTAAAAGACATATAAAAGGGCGTTAATTTTAGTTCCTACCAGTCTCTTCCGGATAAAATGTATGCACCGGTTCACTTTGCCAGTATTCTTTGGTATCCACATCCATTATGGAGAGGGGCCCCTTGAAGGCTGCACCGGTATCAATATTCCATACATTGGCCGCCCTATGGGGCAAAGTTTTCCCTATTCTAGTGACAGGTGTATGACCAATGAAAATTTCCCTATAATGGGTAAGTCGCTTGGGATATAATGTATCCCCAGAATTCAGATTGGGATTGAGGGACAGGGCCAATTCCCAAAGTGTACGGTCCCAATAAAAGGTCTTGGAGAAATATTCGTGTTCTATGCCGTTTAAATTGGTGAACCCTGCGTGCAAAAACAGTTGGTTTTGGGGGTTCAGATGAAAATTCTCCAAATTTCTATAAAAGTCCATATGAATCCTTTTAATACCCTCATCAACCTCAGCGTAAGACGCTGTAGTGGACCTACCCCCATGCTGGAACCACAACGGATTGTCTTTTCCCTGACTCAGCCATTCAAAGCACAACTCATCGTGATTCCCCCTCAGAAAGGTGCACTGGTGGGAATCTTTTAATTCAATCAAGAAATTAACGGTCTCCACGGCCTGGCTCCAACCATCTATATAATCTCCCAAAAAAACCAAATGATCGTCTTGGGTCACCTTGGCCCTTTCCAAAACTTGGACCAATGCTTTTAATCCTGAATGTATATCTCCAATTACTAATGTCCTCATGCTACAAAAATCGCAATTACAATATTGTTATTCGTTAAAAACAAGATAAAATGATCCTATAAAAAGGAAGAAATTGAACATGGTACCTATTTGGAACAATACCCTAAAATTCCTGCCATTTTATTCAAATGGGTCAGTATCCCTTTAAAAAAGTAACATCCAAAAGGGATATTCATTAATTTAAGCACGAAATTTTGAATCGGAAAGGATTTGCGTTTACTTTGAGAACCAAAACCAACTAGCTATTATGAAGAAGGTATATTGCATAGGAGAATTGTTGATCGACTTCGTTGCCGAAAAGCAGGGCAGCGATCTATCAAAAGCCACAGATTTTACCAAAAAAGCCGGAGGCGCCCCTGCCAATGTTGCCTGTGCAATTTCGAAACTGGGCGGTGACAGTTCTTTTATAGGCTGTGTGGGAAAGGATCCTTTTGGCACTTTCTTATTGGATATTCTGGAAAAACACGGTGTGGATATATCCATGGCACAGCGATCTTCAACGTTTACAACCTTGGCCTTTGTTTCCCTGGCAGAAGACGGGGAAAGGGATTTTATGTTTAGTAGGGGAGCAGACAAGGAATTACAGTACAATCCGGACTATAGAAAAAAGTTCAAAGACAATATCATTCATCTAGGAGCCGCCACAGCACTACTTGGTGGCCATCTTGAAGATGCTTACAAGCACTATTTTTTTGATGCGCTTTCCCAAGGTGCCTTTATATGCTTTGACCCGAATTTCCGGGGGGACCTCTGGAAAGGGAAAGAAAATGTATTTGTAGAAAAGTGCCTTCACTATATAGAAAAAGCTGACCTGTGCAAATTCAGCAAGGAAGAGGCTCAATTACTTTCCGGTAAGGAGGATCTGCACGAAGCATGTGATTATTTGCACAATGTTGGAGCCAAAGCCATAACCATCACCTTGGGCGGAGATGGCACGTTGCTGAGCACATCAAAAACAAAACAGAATATCAAAAGCATCAAGGTAACTCCCGTGGATACTACAGGGGCCGGAGATGCTTTTATTGGCTGTCTCCTTCAGCAAATCGCTGCATTGGAGGATTTCCGACCAATTTTAGAAGATGATACACTCTTGGGCAAAATGGTACTTACCGCCAATAAAGCAGGTGCCATAACAACCACTAACTATGGCGCCATTGAATCTTTGCCCAATCTGAAACAACTGCAGCAATAAAATGAACCAGTTATCACTACATCAGTTATTGGCCACAAACCAATTGAAAAAAAAGAAAACGACAAGTCCAAATGAATTGTTCGACCTTCGATTGGCCACCAATTCAACCTTGATCAAGAACCTCTTTTTTTCCCTTTATCCGGAGAGTGAACATACGGCTACTTTTGAAAAATTATTGTCGCTTTTGACTCAACTGTTTCAAGAGAGGCCTGAGGATCTGAAAAAAATAGATCTGGAAAGATTGAAAAACGGAAATTGGTACCAATCCGAACAGATGATGGGGATGCAATTGTATGTAGACCACTTTAATAAGGACATTAAAGGCCTGTCTGAGAAAATTGGTTATTTTGAAGATTTGGGGGTGAATTTTCTTCATTTAATGCCCATTACCAAAAGACCTAAGGAAGAAAATGATGGGGGTTATGCCGTGAACAGCTACCATGAGGTAGACAAAAAATACGGCACCAAAGAAGATCTTTTGACGCTGACCAAAAAACTGCGGTCCAAGAACATGTACCTCATGTTGGACTTTGTAGTGAACCATACTTCCGATGAATTTGAATGGGCCAAAAAGGCCATGAAAGGGGATAAAAAGTATCAGGAGTATTATTACACCTTTCCCGATAGGACCATTCCAGATCAATTTGAAGAAACGCTCCCCGAGGTATTTCCGGAGACAAACCCAGGCAACTTCACCTATAACCACGATATGAAGCGATGGGTAATGACCGTTTTCAACTCCTATCAATGGGATCTCAATTACGCCAACCCGGAGGTTTTTTTGGAAATGCTGGGCAACCTCATGAAATTGACAAATATGGGGGTAGATGTGGTCCGCTTTGATGCGCTGGCATTTCTTTGGAAAAAAATGGGAACCGATTCACAGAATCTACCGGAGGCCCACCAGCTCATAGCGTTATTCCGTATGTGCCTGCAGACCGTAGCCCCAGGGGTTATATTATTGGCAGAGGCCATCGTATCCCCCACCCAGATCATCAAATATTTTGGGGAGGGCGACATGAAGGGCAATGAATGTGAAGTAGCCTACAACGCGACCCTGATGGCACTGTTGTGGAATTCCATGGCAACAAAAAAAACGGTTTTATTGTATAAAAGCCTGCAATACCTGCCGCAAAAACCAAAGGAAGCCACTTGGATCAATTATATCCGGTGCCATGATGATATTGGCCTGGGGTTTGACGATAATGACATTTACAGCATTGGATGGGACGCAAAGGAACATCGTAAATTTTTGCTGCACTATTACTGCCAGAAACTGGATTGGTCCCCTGCCAAGGGACTTATGTTCATGTACAATCCAAAAAATGGCGATGGTAGGATAACGGGAAGTGCAGCCTCCTTGCTAGGTCTTGAAAAAGGCTTGGAACAGCAAGATGAAAAACTGGTTTCCCAAGCCATTGCAAAAATCATCACCATGCACAGCATCATTTTGTCCTATGGTGGCATGCCCTTGATCTACGCCGGAGATGAAATTGGAACCCTCAACGATTACAGCTACCAAAAAGAGAACAGTAAAAAAGATGATAGCAGATGGGTTAACAGGCCAAAACAGGATTGGGATGCCATTTCCCATTTAGAGAAAGGAAGCACCCCTCAATCACATATCTACCATTCCTTGAGGAAATTGATAGGAATCCGCAAGAACAACCCCATTTTTGCAGATCAAAATAACCTCATCTTGCACCAGCATCACAACCCTCACCTTTTGATCTATGAGCGTACTTCCGCAGATCATAAAAACCTTTTGGTCATTTGTAATTTTGATGACCATATACATGGGGTTGAGAAATCATGGATGGAAAGGGTCGGCTACGGAGAAGAAACTGGTATTGGGGATCTGGTCACCGAACAACCCATTCATTTTCAGAGCAACCATTTGGAAATCGGCGCCAATGAATTTTATTGGATAGTGCGCAATTAGTTGTAACGAACCTTTCTCAAAATACGCAATGATTCTTTAAGGGACAGGTACGCCTTGGTGTCGTATTCCCTCAACAATGGCCTGGCGTCCTCCATCAGCTCCTTCGCTTCTTCAAAGCCATTGAGGTAACAAATAAGGTAGGTTGCCGGAAGTTGTTTGAGGTCCGTTTTTTCGCTATTGGTCAGATCCAACCTTTTCTGAAGTTTTTGGAGGAGGGCATTGTTGGCATTGAAAATATGGTGCAATGTTTTCTTGTCGTACTGGGGTGGTTCAAAGATAAGATCGCTCTGTATTTGGTAGGTCCCATTTTCCGAGAAAGTTATGACCACTTTTTCCAAAGGGTAATATTTTTGCTGGGACCCCAGGCCCAATTGAACATACTCCATGGTGGAAAATGAATGCTCATCAAAAGTTATGGTGATCTCATCCAAGGCGGAATAAAACAATTTCACCTGTTCATTGATCAATTCCACATCGACCCGTGAATAATAAGTTTCATTATTTACCCTTTTTTCGTTTCCTGCCCAACAGACCACAAATTGTTCTTTAAAGACTTTGTAATTACTGCTAAGATCCTTGTGCCTATGGTTGATAAAATCAATAACACCGGCCAGGGTGAACTCAATATTGTTTCTGGCATGAAGCTCCAAGGTGGCCACGGTTTCCGAATTGATGTCCCGAAGGTGCACATCAAACGCTTTGGGCATGCTTATACTGCCCTCTCTAAAGAAAACAGAGCCCCCGTAGTATTTCCAGATATTTTTTCTCAGCGCACAGACCTTGCCGTTGGATTTTATGGTGACCAGACCTACCACTTTCCCTTCCGGTAAGTGTGGGAAGGGTATATTTTCGTAGGAGATCAGCGGGGGGTTATCCAAATAGGCGTTCACCAGATTTTGAATCTTACTGTCATCAAAGAAGTCGACCCCCACAATCTTGTTGTCCTCATCCTCCACTCCAATAACAATAAAGGAATTGTTTGCAGGATTGCTGTTGGCCAGGGCACAGACATGTTTCAAAAATTTGCCTTTGCCCTCCCTTTGCCCTATGTCTATAAAACGCTTTTTATCGTAAAAGCTGTTCTCGTCATTATGGGCGAGAAGATTTTTTACCAATAAGCGTTTATTGATCATGCCTCTTTTTTATTGATAATTGTACTACTAGCCTGGGCTGTGGGCATCACGATCAGATCGGCAATGTTTACATGGTACGGCCTGGTGACCACAAAGTGGATGATATCCGCTATGTCTTCCGGCCTTAATGGCTGATATCCCTTGTAAACGGTCTTGGCCCTTGTTTCATCACCTTTAAAACGAACATTACTGAATTCTGTCTCTACCAAGCCGGGATTCACTGCCCCCACCCGTATGCCATATGGGTTTAGATCCATACGCATTCCTTGGTTGATGGCATCTACGGCATGCTTGCTGGCACAATACACATTGCCCTTCGGGTACACCTCTTTGCCCGCCGTGGAACCAATATTGATGATATGCCCGGATTTCTTGGCGACCATTTTCGGGATAATTGCCTTGGAAACATACAAGAGTCCCTTCACATTGATATCCATCATGGCATCCCAATCCTCCAGGTTCCCATCGTTGATGGGTTCCAACCCGTGCGCATTCCCGGCATTGTTGATCAAAATATCTATTTGCGCAAATTCCTCTGGCAATGATTCCATGGCCGAGGATACAGCCTCCTTATCGCGGACATCAAAATTTAAGATATGCACCTTGGTCTGTGCCCCCAGTTCTTTGTGTAAAGCCTCAAGTCTGTCCTGTCTTCGTCCACAAAGAATCAGGTTGATCTTGTTTGCCGCAAAAATTTGTGCGGTCGCCTTTCCAATTCCACTGGTTGCCCCAGTTATCAATGCTGTTTTAGATCCCATAATCTGTATTCAAAATATTCTTGTCCGGTCTTCCCTACTGCCTATCTTTATAAAATTTATGGCACAACGTGTCCTTGGCTTGCCTCCAATAATTCGAACCAATCTTCCAACTCCAAGTGTATGTCGGTAGCCGCAACAGCATCTTTCAATCTACTTGTATTGGATGTACCCACTACCGGATGAATTTTTGCAGGATGGTGCATCAACCACGCCAAGAGCAATTGACTTGCGTCTGCATCATATTTCGCGCTAAATGGTTCAAAGACTTTTTTGATCCTTTGTTTCTGATCACCTTCCCCTTTAAAATAGGACCCTAATGGGCTCCATGCCATTCCAAAACGCTTGTTGGCCAAAATATCGTCCAAAGTTCCGTCGTACATGACCTTATTGGCGGTCAAAGAAAATTCTACCTGATTGCCCATTACCGGAATGGCTGTTTCCAACAAGGCTATTTGCGAGGGTGTAAAATTGGAGACCCCAAAATCCTTTATTTTTCCATCTTTGCGCAATTGTCCAATAGCTTCTGCAACCTCCTCCGGCTGCATTAAGGGACTTGGCCTATGCAACAAAAAAAGATCCAGATAATCGGTCTTTAGCTTCTTTAGGGATTGCTCGGCTGACCAAACTATATATTCTTTGGAATAATTGTAGTGTTTTATCTTATTGCCCCTTGTTTTCCCGGTGTGTTGAATCCCGCATTTACTGATCAGCTGTATGCTTGTTCTGTCAATGTTGCTTTTACCCAGTGCATTGCCAAACTCTATTTCGTTGGTATAATCGCCATAAATGTCTGCATGGTCGAAAGTAGATATCCCAATGTCCAGACAGTGCTGCATCAAATCGATCATTTCCCCAGTGGTCAGCTGCTTTCCCCAACTTCCCCAAGTCATAGTCCCTGCTATGATTTTTGAATAATTCGTAGATTTTTCCATAGGTTGGTGAAAATAGAAAATAAATCCCTTAAATACTTCATAAAAATAAGGGGTTTGCGCAACTTTTAACCAATCATTAACAACCATTAAATAAATAAATCTTCAATTTGCATGAGAATTTAAGAGTATTATTGTCAGGGTTTTAATTAAAATGTTTTATGGAAGAAAATACGACTGTTGATATCAGCGCTGTAAATGAGAAGATTGCAAAGGAAAGCGCTTTTATAGACCTTTTAATGCTGGAGATGAACAAGGTCATCGTCGGTCAAAAATACATGGTAGAAAGATTGCTCATTGGACTTTTGGGCCAGGGACATATCTTACTGGAAGGTGTTCCAGGACTAGCCAAGACATTGGCCATAAACACCCTATCAAAAGCCGTGCACGGCAGCTTTAGCCGAATACAGTTTACCCCAGACCTCTTGCCAGCCGATGTGGTTGGTACCATGATATACAATATGAAGGTCAACGATTTTTCAATTAAAAAAGGTCCAATTTTTGCCAATTTTGTTTTGGCCGATGAGATAAACAGGGCCCCTGCAAAAGTGCAATCTGCCCTATTGGAGGCCATGCAGGAAAAGCAGGTGACCATTGGGGACGAGACTTTTATCCTGGACAGACCCTTCTTGGTGATGGCTACCCAAAATCCTGTGGAACAAGAGGGAACTTATCCACTTCCCGAAGCCCAGGTGGACCGTTTTATGTTGAAGACGGTTATTGATTACCCGAAAATAAAAGAGGAACAGTTGATCATGCGCCAAAACCTACAAGGTGGTTTTGAAAAAGTCAACCCAGTAGTTTCCTTGGAACAGATATTAAGTGCACAAAAAGCAGTTCGCGAGGTGTACATGGACGAGAAAATAGAAAAATATATTCTGGATATCATTTTTGCGACCCGTTACCCGGAAAAATACAACTTAAAAGACCTAAAACCACTCATTAGTTTTGGGGCATCTCCCCGAGGTAGTATCAATTTGGCAAGTGCCGCCAAATGTTACGCCTTTATAAAGAGAAGAGGATATGTTGTCCCGGAAGACGTGAGAGCTGTTGTTCACGATGTACTTAGGCACAGAATTGGTATTACCTATGAGGCAGAAGCAGAAAATGTCACTTCTGTTGACATCATCAACAAAATAGTAAATGAGATAGAAGTGCCTTAGCGCCTTGTTCCAAGTTTCTTGTTCTTAAACTGTAAACTGGAACCGTCCATCTTTTGGACAAAACCCTAATTAGGCCAATGGATACTAAAGAATTACTCAAAAAAGTTCGAAAAATTGAGATAAAGACCCGGCGTCTCTCCGATCATATCTTCGGAGGGGAATACCACTCTACTTTCAAAGGGAGGGGAATGACGTTCAGCGAGGTCAGGCAGTATCAGTTTGGAGATGATGTCCGTTCCATTGATTGGAACGTTACCGCGCGATATAACGAACCTTTTGTAAAAGTTTTTGAAGAGGAGCGGGAACTTACCATGATGCTCATGGTGGATGTCAGCGGATCAGAGCTTTTTGGTACCACCAATCAATTCAAAAAAGAAGTAGTTACAGAAATTTCGGCCACCTTGGCCTTTTCCGCCCTCCAAAACAACGATAAGGTGGGTTTGATCCTTTTTTCTGATGACATAGAGTTGTTCATCCCTCCCAAAAAGGGAAAGACTCACGTTCTAAGGATCATCAGGGAGCTTTTGGAATTTCAGCCAAAGAGCAACAAGACCAATATAGCAGCGGCCCTAAAATTCTTGACAAACGTCATGAAAAAGAAAGCCATTGTATTTATGCTTTCGGATTTTATAGATGAAGATTATCAGCAGACTATCCGTATCACAGGAAAAAAACACGATGTAACGGGGATCCGTGTGTATGACGAAAAGGAAGAAACCATTCCCAATTTGGGCATGGTGCAAATGCAGGACGCCGAGACAGGGGAAATTAGACTTATAAACACCAAATCCAAAAGCGTGAGAATGGCCTACGGGAAGTTCCATCAAGAACGTGTCCGATATTTTGAAGATGTCTTTACCAAATCGGGCTGTGGGGTACTGAGCTGTAGGGTAGATGAGAGCTATGTGAAGAAATTATTGGGCTATTTTAAGCGAAGGGGATAATACGAATGGAAAACAATAGATTAAAAATAACTTCATTGTACAAGGGCATGGCCTCAAAATTTTGCCTGGCAATAGCACTGTTCCTGGGTGGAATGGCATTTTCCCAATCCACTCCCTCCGTAGCTTCAGAAATTGATGTCAACAGCATTAAAATTGGAGAACAGGTAACCTATACAATTAAGGTGGAAGCAGACTCCACGGCCCAAATAGTATTTCCAGAAGGCCAGACTTTTTCTCCTTTGGAAATGGTGGAAGCCATAATGTCCGATACCGTGCGCAAATTGGACAGGATGACCCTCCAGAAAATTTATGCACTAACCCAGTTCGATTCTGGCGCCTACACCATTCCAAGGCAGCAAGTTGTGATCGACGGAAAGAATTATTTTACGGATTCCGTAACCATAGCGGTTGCCAACGTTCCTGTGGACACCTTGGCTCAAAAGATGTACGACATCAAGCCCTTGCTTGAAGTAGAAAAAAGCAATATTGATCTTTGGAAAAATGCCTTGTGGATATTGTTGGGATTATTGATCTTAGGTGGTTTGGTGTATTGGTTTCTGATCAGAAAAAAACCGCTTACCGAAGAGGAAAAAGTAGCCCTTCTTCCCCCTTTCGATCGTGCGCTCCTAGAATTGAAGCGATTGGAAAATTCCAAATATATCATTCAGGACGAGTACAAACAGTATTACTCGGAATTGACAGACATTGTTAGGTCCTATTTGGAGGAAGACGTTCACGTATCCGCTTTGGAAAGTACAACCGACCAGTTGATAGAGAAACTGGAACTGATGAAAGATGCGGGGGAACTGAAATTGGACGACGAAACCATAGATCAGTTCAAAAAAGTGCTGCAAACGGCGGATTTGGTAAAATTCGCGAAATCGAAACCGGAAACCTCGGTGGCCGAACAGGACCGGAAAGTCATCGAACAAATTGTGATCAAAACCAAGGAAGCCCTACCGGAACCGGATGAAGAAGATCTCATGCAGGATGAAGAATATTTGGAAGAGATTTCCAGAAAAAAACAAAGAAAAAAATGGACCATGGCGGCTGCCGTGACCGTTGGTATAATTTTTCTATCGACGCTCTTGGCCATTGCATATTATGGCTGGACACCTGTGAAGGATACCGTAATGGGCCACCCTACCAAAGAATTATTGGAAGGGGATTGGCTTAACAGTACCTATGGCTATCCCCCTATCAGCCTGGAAACTCCCAATGTTTTGATAAGACAGGACTTAAAATTGCCTCCCGAGGTAAAGGCAACCGTTAAGGAGGCACAGGCTTTTGCCTTTAGTGACCCGGATGCCATGTTTTCCATAGGTGTGAGTTCTACGACCTTTTCTTCCCAGGACACGGAGCCAGATTTTCAGAATTCCGTGGAACAGGTACTCAAGAGCTTTGAAGCCAAAGGGGCCAAAAATATAACGACCAAGCAAGAAGAATTCAGGACCATATCCGGAACACTGGGCGTTAAGGTGTACGGAAGTGGCAAGTTCACCCTACCCCAATCAAGTAAGGAGGTAAATGGACAGTACGCCATTATTATTTTTGGCGGGAAAGGTTTCCAACAGCAGATTATTCTGAATTGGTTGGAAGATGACCCATATGCAGAAAAAATTGTGGATAGGATCACTCATTCCATAGAAGTTAAAACAGGAGCTTAATGTTAGAGAATATACAATTTTCGAACCCTCAATTCTTCTGGTTGCTATTATTGCTGCCAGTAGCGGGAGTGTGGTATTTCTTGAAACGGAAAGATGAAACGGCCTCCCTAAAAATATCGAGTATCAAAGGATTCTCAACGGACAATTTTCTGGCCAAAATGAAACCCGTGCTTTTCGGATTGCGCTTATTGGCATTGGCTGCCATTATCACGGCCTTGGCAAGGCCACAGACCGAAGACATCTCCTCCAGAACCAAAACGACCAAGGGGATAGATATCGTTATGGCGATTGACGTATCATCAAGTATGTTGGCCCGGGACCTAAAGCCCAATAGGTTGTCCGCCCTTAAGGAGGTAGCAGCAGATTTTATTCGAAAACGCCCTAATGACCGAATAGGTTTGGTGGTATACGCCGGGGAAAGTTTTACCCAGACTCCAATAACCAGTGACAAGACTATTGTCCTGAACGCCCTGAGGGACATCACCTACGGACAGCTCAATGACGGAACCGCCATTGGAATGGGCTTGGCCACTTCGGTCAATAGGTTAAAGGAAAGCAAGGCCAAGAGCAAGATCATCATTCTTTTGACTGATGGTGTCAACAACTCAGGGTTTATAGAGCCGCAAACTGCTGCGGAACTTGCCGTGGAGTTTGGTTTGAAGACCTACACCATAGGATTGGGGACCAATGGAAATGCCCTTTCCCCAATTGCCTACAATCCCGACGGGACCTTTAGATATGGCATGAGGCAGGTGGAAATAGACGAAAAACTGTTGGAGGAAATCGCCGATGCCACAGGAGGTCAATATTTCCGGGCAACCAACAATACCAAGTTGGAAGCCATATATGAGGAAATAAATAAATTGGAAAAGACCGAAGTAGAGGAGTTCAAATATTATAAATACGAAGAGAAATTTAGGTCATTCGTACTGTTGGCAGGTTTTTTACTGCTATTCGAATGGATATTGAGAAATACAATTTTTAGGAGTTTTATATAGTTATGGTCCAGTTAGACGAAAAAATATATTTTTATCTGTTGCTCATCATTCCGGTGATGATCGTCATGTTTGTGGCCCTACAAATTTGGAAAAAGAGGACACAACGGAAATTTGCGGATCAAGCACTTTTAAAAAGATTGACCCCCAATAAATCGAGTTTCAAGTCGACCCTAAAGTTCATATTGCTGTTACTGGGACTCTCCTTTCTAATTTTGGGACTTGTGAACCCAAAGATAGGAACCAAATTGGAAACGGTAAAAAGGGAGGGTGTGGACATCGTTTTTGCATTGGACGTTTCCAAAAGTATGTTGGCCGAGGACATAGCTCCCAATAGGCTTGAGAAGGCCAAGCGCTTGGTATCCGAGATCATCAACCAATTGGGAAGTGACCGCATTGGAATCATTGCCTATGCCGGACAAGCGTTTCCACAATTACCGATCACCACAGACTATGGAGCGGCAAAAATGTTTCTTCAAAGCATGAATACCGATATGCTCTCCTCCCAAGGGACAGCCATCAATGAGGCCATTGATCTGGCAACCTCCTATTATGACGATGAACAACAGACCAATAGGGTATTGTTCATTATATCCGACGGAGAGGACCATTCTGAGGGAATAACCTTGGATGCCGTAGAATCGGCTGTAGATAAAGGCATTCGTATATTTACCATTGGGGTAGGCCAAGTCAAAGGAGGGCCAATCCCCATCAAAAGGAATGGTGTGGTACAGAGCTTGAAAAAGGACGCTCAGGGGGAGGTGGTCATAACCAAGCTGAATGAAGATATCCTGCAGGAGATTGCAGGCGAAGGAAATGGAGAGTATATTAACGGCGCCAATACCGATGAGGCCGTAGAATTTATAAAAGAACAGCTGAATCAAATAGACAAAACAGAATTTGAAGCCAAGCAATTTGCAGAGTACAAAGATCAATTCCAATGGTTTTTGGGAATAGGCCTCCTGTTCCTGTTCTTGGATATATTCCTTCTGGAAAGGAAAACAAAATGGCTCAAAAAATTGAATTTATTTAATGAGAAAGAGGATGCTTAGGATAACAATTACCATACTGACCCTGATCATGGGAGCCTACACTTATGGCCAAGCCACTGATAAAGAACAGGACAAAGAAAAGAACAAAGCGCTTCGCACCTCCAAAAATTTGACTTGGGAGGCGAACAAGGAACTATCCCAAAATGATTTTGTCCAAGCCGAAGCCAATTACCGAAAAGCTATTGCCAAAAGTGATGCAAATGCCGTGGCTCCCTATAATTTGGGGAATGCCTATTACGAAAAGGAAACTTATAATGAAGCCTTTGTAAGATTTAAGCAAGCAGGCGAAATGGCAACGGATAAAAAAGAAAAGCATAGCGCTTATCACAATATGGGGAATGTATTCATGAAAAGCAAGGAATACGAGAAGGCCGTTGAAGCCTACAAGCAAGCCTTGAGAAACAATCCCAGTGACGAAGAGACCCGTTATAACCTTGCCCTGGCAAAAGAAATGTTGAAAAAACAACAGGACGAAAACAAGAAGAACGATAAAAATCAGGATAAGAAAGAGGAAGAGGACAAAAAAGATAAGAACCAGGACGAGAAAAAAGACGGGGAAAACAACAAGGACAATAAAGGGGACCAAAAAGACGATAAAAACAAGGACAAAGGAGACGAAGGAGACAAAGGGGACCAGAAGAAAGAAGAAGACAAAAAAGGTGAGGGCGATAAAAAGCAGGATGACCAAAACAAGCCTGGACAGGGAAAAGAACCAAGTGGTCAAAACGAACAGCAACAACCACGCCCCAACCAACTATCTCCCCAACAAGTGAAGAACCTTTTGGAAGCCATGCAGAACGAAGAAAAAAAGGTGAAAGAAAAAATAGATGCTCAAAAGGCAAAAGGTGTTAAAGTAAAAAATGAAAAAGATTGGTAATGCACGTAACTGTTAAACATATTGTGGCCCTTGCCGCACTTTTGTTTTTTGCCTTTACAGCTGGGGCACAGGATTCCGACGCCATAATATTTGAGGCCACCCTGAGCAAAAACAAACTGGGTATCAATGAGCGGCTCAGGATAGATTTCTCCATGAACAAGGATGGTGATAATTTCAACCCTCCCAATTTTGAAGGGTTCAATGTTGTTATGGGTCCGTCACAATCCATCAGCTCGTCATGGGTCAATGGGGTGCGCAGCTATTCCAAAACGTACTCCTATGTGCTTATGCCCACAGCAAGGGGCAAATTTACCATCAACCAAGCTACCATTGTCATAGATGGCAGGACCTACAAGTCCCTACCACAAGAAGTAGAGGTAACGGCAGCGGTGGAAAGGCCAGGAGAAGAGGCCAGTGCCGATGCCGTAGCCGATGACAATCTGCATTTGGTGGCCGAAGTTTCCAAAACGGGGCCTTATTTAAATGAAGCCATCAGTGTGGTTTACAAGCTTTTTGTCAGCCCATCCATCAACGTTTCGAACTTTAGGGCTTTGGACAATCCGAAATATAACAACTTTTGGAGCCAAGATATGCCCGTTACAAAATACTCGGTCCAAAATGGTGTCTATGAGGGGAAATCGTACCGGTATGTGATTCTCAAACGGGTGGTACTATATCCACAAAAGACCGGAGAATTGGAAATAGAGCCCCTGTCACTGGAAGTAACCGTGGACGTGCCTACCAACAAACGCGACTTTTTTGGAGGTAAGATATACACTTCGACCAACATTACCGTATCTGCAGGTCAGCGGAATATTAATGTAAAAGAGCTTCCTTCCGAAGGGAAACCGGAGAATTTTAGTGGGGCCGTGGGCGATTTCAATTTCTCCGTGACCACTACAAAAAACCAATTGAATGCCTCAGAATCTCTCCAGGCCAAGGTACAGGTCAGCGGAAAGGGAAATTTGAAATTATTCCAATTGCCCGAACTGGTCCTTCCGAGCGCCCTAGAAGTTTACGAGCCCGAGTTCAATGAAGAGGTCCGTACAACCACAGAGGGGATGGAGGGAACGGTGAGCAACAATTACACGATTGTCCCATCATTTAAAGGCAAATATCCCATCCCAGGGATATCATTCAGTTACTTTGATCCCAAAACGGAAAAATACAGGACCTTGAATTCTTCCGAAATTATGATCAATGTGGTGGACGGACCAAATAGCGGTTCGGGAACTACCGGGGTTACCAGCAACTACAGCAACCAGAAAAACGTTGAACTGACCGGTGACCAGTTTAATTTCATCAAAACGAAACCAGGGCTAAAAGCTTTGAGCTCCAAGTCCTTTTTTGGTTCCCCCTCATTCTTTCTTTGGCTCCTGCTACCCATTTTGTTGATTCCCATGGCCATTATTTTTGGCAAAAAACGGGAGGCTATTGCCAGTGACCACGCAGGCAATAGGATTAAAAAAGCAAATAGACTGGCAAGAAAGTATTTGTCGGCGGCAAAGAAGACCTTGGGCAACAAGGATGCATTTTACATCGCACTTGAAAAAGCACTTCACAATTACCTGAAGGCTAAATTAAAAATTGAGACCTCCGAATTCAGCAAGGACAAGATCGAGGCCCTATTGGCAGAAAAACAGATTGAACAAAGTTCTATTGAGGATTTTATTTCCCTTTTGAAGAATTGTGAGCTGGCACGCTATAGTCCATTTTCAGATGTTCAAATGCAGGAAGATTACAATCGGGCCAGTGAGGTTATATCACAAATGGATAAACAGTTATAAGCCATGAGAAAGATTATTTTTCTGATTATCACAATGATTTCTTTTTGGGGGACGGCCCAAAACGAGCAACTGTTTGACCAGGCAACCCAAGCCTACAACGAAGGTAAGTACAACCAAGCCATAGAAAACTACAAGAAAATTATTGAAAATGGCGAACACTCTGCGGCGGTATACTTCAATTTGGGCAATACCTATTACAAACTGAACAAAATTGCACCAAGCATTTACTATTACGAGAAATCCTTATTACTGGACCCTTCAGATCAGGAGGTCAAGAATAATTTGGGCTTCGCCAGAAATATGACCTTGGATGCTATTGAACAAATGCCAGAAACAGGTGTTGGACGTATTTTAAGCAACATCACAGGTTTTATGTCTTATGACCAATGGGCCTATACAGCCATAATATTCATGTTGCTTTTTGTGCTGGGATACCTAGGCTACTATTTTCTCACTTATTCGTCCCAAAAGAGAATTGCCTTTATTGGGAGCATTATTTCCCTGGTGGTTTCCCTGCTCGCAGTGCTCATAGCCTACACTGAATATGCCAATTACAAATCTGAACAGCCCGCCATAGTCTTTGAAAATGAGGTAGTCGTAAAATCTGAACCCAATTCTAGAAGTCAAGAAACTTTTAGGATCCACGAAGGCACCAAAGTCTTCGTCCTGGATACCCTGAGTGATTGGAACAAAATTAGACTTGCCGATGGAAAAACAGGCTGGCTCCCTTCACAGGACATTAAATTATTGAAAGATTTTTAACTATTTTTAACGGAGTATGGGTTTGATACTTTTATATTTGTGTTCAAAGGTATGGCTCAAAAAAGATACATTATTCATATTACCATGTTGGCTCTTTGGCTATTCACTTGTCTGGGGCAACCAATCGTCACCATTTTTGATGACGGAAAACCTCTTGTTACCAATAATTTGAATGAAGAGGAACACAAAGAACAACAAGGCAAAAAAAACAATGAAGAGGAAAAAATCATATCAGATAGCTCTATAGACTTTGTTTTCCTTTGCGGTTTAAACGAACCTCACAAGGTTGACACTTACACATTGGGTTTTTCTGATTGCATTAGGCAAATAGTCCTTCCCCCTCCAGAACAGTACGTTTAATTACCCGTTTATTTTTTATTTACCTAACCATCTTCAATAATCATTGAGGACTTAATTTATTTATTTATGTTTAAAAATTTGAAGCACGACCTACCTGCTAGTGTCGTAGTATTTTTTGTAGCTCTGCCCTTATGTCTTGGTATCGCCCTGGCAAGTGGAGCACCCTTATTTTCAGGGTTAATTGCCGGAATTGTTGGCGGTATCGTTGTGGGTAGTATCAGTGGATCCTCCTTGGGAGTCAGTGGTCCGGCTGCCGGTTTGGCTGTAATTGTATTGTCTGCCATTACCACCTTGGGCAGCTATGAAAACTTTCTTGTTGCCGTGGTCATTGGAGGCGCCATTCAGATATTGCTCGGCGCTTTAAAAGCCGGAATTATAGGCTATTATTTTCCTTCTTCAGTTATCAAAGGAATGTTGGCGGCTATAGGAATTATAATCTTATTAAAACAGATACCCCATGCATTTGGGTATGATTCCAATTACCAGGGAGATATGAATTTCTTTCAATCCGATGGAGCCACTACATTTTCTGCCTTGGGCCGAATGTTCGATTTTATTTCCCCTGGAGCTATAATTGTTGCTTCCCTTTCTTTGTTGATTTTATTATTATGGGAAAAAATATTGTCCAAAAAACACGCCATATTTTCCATTATCCCCGGACCTTTGGCCGCTGTTGTCTTTGGAATTGTTTATCAGATGAGTGTTCCTGTAACCTCGGCATACGCAATTTCGCCAAATCATTTGGTTACCGTTCCCATTCCTGAAGATTTCTCCATGTTCTTAGGCCAGTTCACATTCCCCAATTTTGGGGCAGCAATGAATCCAGAAGTTTGGATTATTGGGGCAACTATAGCTATTGTGGCCAGTTTGGAAACCCTGCTATCTGTAGAAGCGACAGATAAATTGGATCCTGAAAAAAGAACAACACCAACCAACCGCGAACTTTTTGCGCAAGGAACGGGAAATATCGTTTCAGGACTAATTGGTGGACTGCCGATTACCCAAGTTATTGTTAGAAGTTCCGCCAATGTACAATCTGGAGGAAAAACAAAACTATCTGCTATAATTCACGCAGGCTTCCTATTGCTTTCCGTTATATTAATTCCTACATTACTTAACAAAATTCCATTGGCCGTTTTAGCGGCTGTATTGATTATTGTTGGTTATAAGTTGGCAAAACCTGCGCTGTTCAAACAGATGTACTCTTTAGGGAAAACACAATTTGTTCCTTTTATTGTTACAGTGTTAGGGGTTGTTTTCACCGATCTATTAATGGGAATTGGGCTTGGACTTGCTGTTGGTATTACTACAATTTTGATCCAAAACTACAAGAATTCCCACTTCCTTCATATCTTGGAAAGCGATGGAGACGCACACCGCGTTCAAATGACTCTTTCAGAGGAGATTTCATTCTTGAACAAGGGGGCTATTTTAAGGGAATTGAATAGTCTACCTAACAATACACTTTTGGAATTGGATGTTCGAAATACAGTACGTTTACATTATGATATTCTAGAAATTCTAGATGAATTTGCATTTAAAGCCAAAAGTAAAGGCATTAATATTAAATTAATTTCTAACCGCGGGCGTGTAGAAAACCCTGAAAGTTTTAAAGACTATTTCGGGGCGGCTACACAAGCTTAAACAAACTAAAATTAAAGTTATGAGTCAAGATTTTTACAAAAGTCTAATCGAAAACAACAAGGAATGGGTAAAGAATAAATTGGATCTGGATCCTGAATTCTTTCAAAAACTCTCCAAAGGCCAGAGTCCACCTCTACTGTGGATCGGATGTGCGGACAGTCGCGTTCCCGCCAATGAGATCATCGGAGCACAACCTGGAGAAGTATTTGTTCATAGGAACATTGCGAACATGGTATTGCATACCGACATGAACATGTTGAGCGTTTTGGACTATGCCGTTAATGTACTTAAGGTAAAGCATGTGATCGTTTGTGGTCATTATGGCTGTGGGGGCGTTAAAGCCGCCATGGGCAACCAGTCTATTGGATTGATCGATAACTGGGTGAGACATATCAAAGACGTTTACAGATTGCACAAAGACGAGTTGGATGCCATAAATGATGAGGACAAGCGCTTTGATAAATTTGTAGAACTCAATGTTAAAGAGCAGGTCTTTGATTTGGCCAAGACATCCATAGTTCAAAATGCCTGGAATGTAGGGCAGGATTTATCACTTCATGGATGGGTATATGGCCTAAGCACTGGAATTGTGAACGACCTTGGGGTTACCGTAGAGAACGACTCCCAATTGGATACCGTTTATCAACTTAACTTCTAGTTAAAATAAAATCAAGTGAAAAAAGGGCCTAGCTAGAAGCTAGGCCCTTTTTTATTTAAGCATCGAATGTTTATCTTTATTTTACCAAATCATGTACAGGGCACCTTAGGAAAATGCCCTTTAAAAAAAAATTACTAAATTTCTTTTTTTACTCAAATATCCCCAATTAATCTTACCTTTTTACCGGATTTCGTTAAAAACTAAGGTATGAATAAGCTGTTTTCAAATTTTAAAGGAGATCTTTTTGGCGGCATCACGGCAGGAATTGTAGCCCTTCCTTTGGCACTTGCCTTTGGCGTAAGTTCAGGAATGGGCCCAAGCGCAGGATTATACGGAGCAATTTTTATTGGATTTTTCGCCGCCCTTTTTGGTGGAACCAATACCCAAATTTCGGGCCCTACGGCACCGATGACCGCGGTGAGTATGATCATCATAGCCGGTATTGTTGCCGTCAATGACGGAAATTTGGAAAAAGCCCTTCCGGCCATTTTGACTGTCTTTCTTTTGGCTGGACTAATGCAGGTAGGATTGGGTCTGGTGGGCCTTGGAAAATATATCAAATATATCCCATACCCCGTGGTCTCAGGATTTATGACGGCCATTGGAGTGATTATCTTGATCACCCAAATATTGCCTTCCTTAGGATATTACCCCAGGGAGGACATGGATTTTGTAAAAGATTTTAAGCCCCAAGCCGAAGAGCTGATTTTGGAGAACATCCTAAAAGAAGAGGCAGGTGAGGGTATTTTGGTCCTCGAAGACTTTAAAACAACCATAGAACGTGCTGAAGCCGTTTCCGAAGAACAAATCATGGAAGAGGCACAGACCTTGGCAGCCAAAGATGCCTCAGGAGTCATGGGGGCTTTAAGAGTATTGCCAAATGCCCTGCAAAATATCAATTGGTTGGAATTGATACTGGCCTTCTCCACTATTGCGATCATTTATGGTTTTAAAAGAATCACCACTGCCGTTCCCAGTACTTTGGTGGCATTACTGGTGGTATCCGGTGTTGCTTTTGGTTTTGGCTTGGATTATCGCCCCATAGAACAGATCCCTAGTGGCCTTCCCCTGCCCAACTTGGAAATATTTACCAAATTTAGTTTGACCGCTATAACCCCATATATTTTTACCGCTTTTACATTGGCCTTATTGGGGGCAATAGATTCCCTATTAACTTCAGTTGTTGCAGACAACATGACCAAAACAAAGCATCAACCCAACAAAGAATTGGTTGGTCAAGGAATAGGCAACAGTATAGCAGCCGTATTCGGAGGAATTCCAGGAGCAGGGGCAACCATCAGGACGGTAGTAAATATTAGTGCTGGTGGTAAAACAAGGTTATCGGGAATGATCGCTGGTATTCTTTTATTGATAATCTTATTGGCTTTAGGCCCAGTGGCCTCTCAGATCCCTGCGGCAGTATTGGCCGGGATATTGGTTACCGTGGGAATAGGTGTTATGGACTACAAAGGCCTTAAGGCCATCCCGAGCTTGCCAAAGGATATTAAGTTAGGTCCTTTAAAACTGAGCTCAGAAGTTATGGTGATGTTGGTGGTACTGGTTCTTTCTACCTTTTGGAACCTTGTATATGCTGTTGGTATCGGTTTGATCATTGCTTCTTTGATGTTCATGAAAAAAATGGGGGACCTTACCGCAGAACGTTCCAATGTACGAACCCTGCTGAAGGAGAAGGCATGGGCAGATGAAGATAATTTTCCAAAAGAATTATTGGAGAGGGTATTTATCAAACACATCAAAGGACCCCTGTTCTTTGGTTCTACAAGCGATTTTCAGCAATTGGCCAAACAAATTCCAAATTCCGCGTCAACTGTGATCATAAGAATGGGCAGAATGCAGTATATGGACCAATCTGGACTTTACGCCATGGAAGACGTTCTGGTAGAGCTAAAAAAGGAAAATATAGTTGTTCTTTTGGTCAATGTACTTAGACAACCGCGTTATATGATGGAACGTATTGATATTATTCCAGATTTGATACCTAATGAACACATTTTCAGTTCATTTAACTCCTGTGTCCAATTTGTGAAAAATAGCAATAACAAGAATAAATAAGTAAACTTGCTGCATTATTCTATTTGGACTGTAATAAAAGTTTTAAATTTGCCAGCCAAAGCAAGTGGTACGCTTTGGGAATCTTTAAGACAGTAATTACAATCACTTGTTGAACTGTGTCCTGCTTAACCAGCGCAATAGGTTAAGTAGATCACCGAACAACCGGTAATGTGAGGCAATGCGTCTCCATAAGCCATTAAAATGACCATGATAGATCAACTAAAGCAGCATATTTCGGAAGTAGAAAAATTTTCTTCCGACAATTTGGAAGCCATTGAAGCCTTCCGTATCCAATATTTAGGCAAAAAAGGGATCCTGAACCATTATTTCGCTGAGTTCAAAAATGTTCCCAATGACCAGAAAAAGGAATTTGGCCAGGTCGTCAACCAACTTAAAAATGCTGCCACTGATAAGGTCAATTCTTTGAAAGATATTTTGGAGAACAATGTGCTGGAGACCGGAGTTTATGGTGATCTAACAAGGCCCGGTGATCCTTTGGAACTGGGTGCCAGACATCCCATCTCCATCGTCAAAAATCAGATCATTGAGATATTTTCCAGAATTGGTTTCAATGTCTCTGAAGGTCCTGAAATTGAAGATGATTGGCACAATTTTACAGCCCTGAACCTACCGGAATATCACCCGGCAAGGGATATGCAGGACACTTTCTTTATACAGACAAACCCAGATATATTATTGAGGACACACACCTCTTCGGTTCAGGTGCGCTATATGGAGAACAACAAACCTCCCATTAGGACCATCTCCCCGGGAAGGGTATACAGAAACGAGGCCATTTCTGCCCGTTCCCATTGTTTCTTTCATCAGGTTGAGGGACTTTACATTGATAAAAATGTATCCTTCGCCGATTTAAAGCAAACACTTCAGTTTTTTACCACAGAACTTTTTGGGAAGTCAAAAATTCGTCTAAGACCATCTTACTTCCCCTTTACAGAACCTAGCGCGGAGGTTGACGTTTACTGGGGACTGGAAACTGAAACCGACTATAAAATGACCAAAGGAACAGGTTGGTTGGAAATTATGGGATGTGGCATGGTAGATCCCAATGTGTTGAAAAATTGTGGAATCGACCCCAATGAATACTCAGGTTTTGCTTTTGGGATGGGCATAGATAGGATTGCCCTTTTGTTGCACCAAATTTCAGACATACGATTACTCAGTGAAAACGATATCCGATTCTTGGAGCAATTCAAAAGTTCTTACTAGCTTTTTATAAAGTAGTTGTTAGTTACCGAATCTTTATTCTCATTAATCCCCTAAGAACGTCGATGAAAAAAGATATTGAAATCCCGATTGCCAAAGAGGTCTTTGTAGCTCCTGTCCATGAATGGAACGACGATTTCCTGTCCAAAGATTGGAATGCCTATGTTATCAACAATAGAAACACCCCCATTGATATGGTCCTGATTGTTTCCAAAGGTTTTGACAAGGACAAGAAAACCTCCACCATGAGACATGGAATAGGCCTTGTAGGGGCTAAATCCTTTGAGAAAATAGAATTGGTCCAAGAGGATGTACTGCAGTTGGACAATGAGTTTTTTGTGACATTTTTCGCTGATGACAAACTATATGAAAGGCGGTTTATATTTGAGAAAAACACGGTAAACGAACAGAACCTCGTCCATATACCCATCATCGAAAAAGAGGGCGTTCTTGCCAAATAATTACCTCAGCGAAAATCCTTTTGCTGCCCACCATGGGTGCATCTCTATCAGCAATCTGCCCGCCTTGACCATAGGGTCCAAATGGGCGAGACTGTCTGCCATTTGAAGTGTGGGCACATTATAGATGGTTATGCCCCGAATTTCTCCTTCGTCCCCAAAGGGTCCAGAAATATCGGCATATCCCAATTCGTACATCCGCCCCAAATGCTCCAAATGCAAGTTTTGCAAACTATCCAATACTTTGGCGTTCTGATCCCTGTTGGGTCCGGCCTTTAAAAAGGCGATAAAATATTGCTGCATCAATACCGTATCCTTGGTCTTTTCATCCACATAGTCAAAAATTTGAAATCCTTTTGACTCCAGCTCTTTTTTCAATTGTGATTTGGAAGGCTGGTCGACAACAATACCAGAATCCTTTTCCTTCACATGCTGTTTGTGCTCTTGACATGCAGCCAAGGACATAAGTAGTAAAAAAGTGCCTATTACTTTTCTGCTTGCCATTTTTTAAAGGGATTTTTGCTCAATTGTGCGTTATAATATTTTGTTTGGCCAGTGACCTCTGCGCCAAGCCATGAGGGTTTTTGATATCTTTCGTCTTCTGTGGTCAATTCTACCTCGGCCACAACAAGCCCTTCATTGTCCCCAAAAAACTCATCTACTTCAAATACATGGTCTCCTACCCTGACCTCATAACGAACCTTGTCTATTGCTCCTGGTTCAGCCAATTGCAATAGTGCTTCTGCCTCATCCAACGGTATTTCCCGTTCCCATTCAAAGCGAGTGGTCCCATTTTGATTGCCCTTCCCCTTGATGGTCAAATAACCTAGGTTACCCTTGATCCTCACCCTTACGGTACGAAATGGATCGGTATTCAAAAAACCTTGGACAATCCTATTTTTCTGTTGGGCCTCCTTCTTATATCCTTCGGAAATCACTAAAAATTTACGTTCTATTTCTATCATCTATTCGCTCATGGCATCTTTTAATTTCCAAGTTCCTGGATCTCGTCTGACTCAATTCTAATTTTATGATAATCGTGGTTGGCCAACCAGATCATGGCCGTGGCGATCGTCTTTGGCGCTATGGAACGATACTTTTCCAATGGCCCTACCAACAAAAGGTTAAAGACCCGCATCAGCTGCTTAAAGAGCCACTCTCCCAATCTTTTTTCTTCTCTTTTTCCTCCTATTAAAGATGGCTGCATAATGTGTGTTTTAGGAATATTATACGCTATCACATCTGTTTCCATTTCGCCCTTTATCCGGTTGTAGAATACCTTACTATTGGGATTGGCCCCAAGGGCAGAAATCAAGATCAAGGTTGGAATGCTATTTTCCGTACATAGTTTGGCTGCGCTCAAGGGAATACCATAGTCTATTTCCCTGTAACGCTTCTTATTTGGAGTCTTTGCCCTAGTGGTCCCAATACAACAGAATACCTCGTCTGCCTTAAATATATTTTTCTGTGTATCGAGCTTGAGGACATCAACCAAATACTCCTTCAACTTAGGGTGCTTGATATCCACGGCAGACCTAGAGAAAAGGACTACACTTTTATAGCGGTCATCTTTCAGTAGCATGTCCAGCAACAACCTTCCGGTCAATCCCGTTGCTCCCAGGATTATTGCCGTTTTTTCTTTTGTTTCCATCCAGTTAAATATAGCTTAATTTTGCACTATGTCCTATGATTTCCCATTGCGAAAAATTATCCATGTTGATATGGATGCCTTCTACGCCTCCGTGGAACAGTTGGACCATCCCGAACTTAAAGGAAAACCCTTGGCCGTAGGAGGTGGTGAGACTAGGGGCGTAGTAGCCGCTGCCAGTTATGAGGCTCGTAAATTTGGTGTACGCAGTGCCATGAGCGGCTATTTGGCAAAAAAAAACTGTCCCGATCTCATTTTTGTTAAACCGCGCTTTGCCCGATACAAGGAAATCTCCCAAAAGATTAGGAACATCTTTTTGGAATATACCGATCTGGTGGAACCCTTGTCCCTGGACGAGGCGTACTTGGATGTCACGGTCAATAAAAAGGGAAACCCCTCTGCCACCCTTATCGCCCAAGAAATCCGACAGCGAATTTATGACGAACTACAGCTGTCCGCTTCGGCCGGAATTTCCATCAATAAGTTTATTGCCAAGGTAGCAAGCGACATCAATAAGCCAAACGGTCAGAAAACCGTGAACCCCGAAGAAGTCATATCCTTTTTGGAAGGTTTGGAAATTAGAAAGTTCTATGGTGTGGGCAAGGTCACGGCCGAAAAAATGTACCGACTGGGTATTTTTACTGGGCTGGACCTTAAAGCCAAATCCCAGTCCTTTTTGGAGGAGCATTTTGGAAAAAGTGGACCTTTCTATTACAATGTGGTGCGGGGTATACATCACAGCCCAGTAAAACCCAATAGAATCCCTAAATCCGTTGGGGCAGAACGCACCTTCGATGAAAATCTGAGCAGTGAGATCTTTATGTTGGAACGTTTGGACAATATAGCCAGGGAACTGGAAAAAAGACTGAAAAAATCAACTATTGCGGGAAAAACGGTGACCTTAAAAATTAAATTCAGCGATTTCACCTTACAGACCAGGAGCAAGACACTTCCATTTTTTATTGCCGACCATGCCCTTATACTGGAAACCACAAAAGAGCTTTTGTATCAAGAAAAATTGGAAAATTCAGTACGCTTACTTGGAATATCGCTTTCCAATTTAAATACCGAAAAAAAGGAGAAACACGAGGAACAGACCATATCCGTACAACTTCAGTTTGATTTTTGAGCCTGATCTCCCCACAAAAAGATCCAATAGATGAATTTAAAAGTTACCAAAAAGGACTTTAATCTTGTCTATGGATCTTAAAACAATGAAAATTCTGTTGAATTTTTACAATCTACACCACCCTTAAAATGTTCATTGTTTAAACAAAAATGTTAATCATTCCTTGAAATTTCCAAACCAACCAAACTTTTTTTACTATTGGTGTAAAATTCTCTATCCCAACCTTTTAATTCCCTGGTATATTATTTTTATTGGAATAATTAAATAGGGGGATAGTATGGCTATCAAGTTAATCCCATAATTTATGAAACACTACGAAAAAGCGATATCTAAATTTTACAGTTCCCTACAATTTAATACGATACCCATTCTTTCATGGGATTTTACCCTACTCAATTTTGGCAATATTTGTAAATACCAAAAGGACATTGATATTCTGTCTGCCATTGCCTTTAGCAACCAATGGACCCTTCAGCCCAAATTCAAGGAAGAATTGCAGGATAAGGAGCAGATCATTGTAGTGACCGATGCTACCTTGAAAATCGTACATGCCACCAATAATATATTTGATATGAATGGTTATACCGTCAATGAAATCATTGGAAAAAGGCCAAAGATGTTCCAAGGCAAGGGAACTGACCAAAATACGATAGCAGCCATTTCACGGGCCGTAAAAAACAACCTGCCCTTTGAGGCTAGAGTCTTGAATTACAGAAAAGATGGAAGCGAGTATTGGTGCGACATCAAAGCACACCCACTATTCAACCAAAAAGGGAAGGTGGTCAATTTTATTGCCTACGAGCGGGAGGTTGCCTAAACTATTCAGCCCTCAATAAAAAACCCCAACCAGTATAAAATGGTTGGGGTTTTATTATGTTCATGTATTGCGCTTATCAGGCTCCTATCTCAGAAACTCTCAGGGTATTGACCATCCCTTTGTCCTTAATAGGCATAGCGGCCAAACTAATAAGCATATCGCCTTCTTCCAAAAAGCCCTTTTCAACAGCCAATTTGTTCACGTCCTCTATGGTTTCATCCGTAGAAACATACTTGTCATAATAGAATGCTTTAACGCCCCACAATAAATTTAACTGTGTCAATATTCTTTTATTGGAGGTAAATACCAAAATATGGGCACTGGGTCTCCAAGCCGAAATTTGGAAGGCCGTGTATCCACTATTGGTCAGCGTTGATATCCCCTTGGCTTTGATCTCATTGGCCATAAGGGATGCATGATAGCAGATGGACTTCGTTATATATCTCTTGGTTCTGATCTGTGGCGGGTCTTGTGGAACCTTAATAAGGCTTGAGCCCTCCACGCTTTTCAGAATACTTGTCATTTTTTCAATCACTTGAACTGGGTAATTCCCCACGGAAGTCTCCCCGGATAGCATAACGGCATCCGCACCATCCATTACAGAGTTGGCCACGTCATTGACCTCCGCCCTGGTTGGCGTAAGGCTTGTGATCATGGTTTCCATCATCTGTGTCGCAATAATTACAGGGATCCTGGCTTTTTTGGCCCTAAGAACCAATTGTTTCTGGATCAAAGGAACTTCGTGAGCCGGAACTTCCACACCCAGATCACCTCTCGCAACCATTAAACCATCGCAATAGGCAACAATTTTATCGATGTTCTCCACCGCTTCGGGCTTTTCAATTTTTGCTATGATCGGTATTTTAACATCGGAATGTTCCGCGATCAAATTTTGAAGATCAATCAAATCCTGGCTAAAACGCACAAAGGAAAGGGCGATCCAATCTACCTTCTCCTGTATGGCAAATTTGGCATCCCTGATATCCTTTTCGGTCAAGGCAGGCAATGAAATATTGGTATTGGGCAGGTTAACCCCTTTTTTGGATTTTAAGGGACCACCCTGGATAACTTTGGCACGAACTTCATCCTTTTTGTTGGTCGTCAACACTTCGAACATCAGTTTACCATCATCCAATAATATGCGCTCTCCCGGATTCACATCCTGTGGAAAAGTACTGTAATTCATGTACACCCTTTCCGCATTGCCTTCGAAAGGCTTTCCGGTCACAAAGGTTATTTCATCACCGGGAGCTACCACGACCTCCCCGGCCATGACACCCACCCTAAGTTTAGGACCTTGCAAATCACCTAAAATAGCGGTGTTGGTACCCATCTCCTCATTCAATTCACGGATCATTTTTATGCGTTCCGAAACATCTTTATAATCGGCATGTGAAAAGTTAATCCTAAAGACGTCTACCCCGGCCTCGACCATTTCTCTCAGCACTTCTTTCTTACTAGTGGCAGGCCCTAGAGTTGCGACTATCTTTGTCTTTTTGTTGCTTGGCATTGTTTAAAAAATTAAATTATTTTTTGACTTTAGTTTTTTGTTATCCACGGTGTAAGCTGTGATTACCTTGGGAATTTTCAATAATCCCTTGACTATGGGATGACAGTCATACTCCTCATCCATCTCTACCTTTAGGAAGTAATCGACATCCCTGTACTCGGGCACCAAGTAATGGGTTCTATAGGATGGCTCGTTCCCAAACAGGTCAGCTTGACCTAAGTTTTCTTCTCTGGTGCTATAATTTGTTAAGAGGGTCCAATTGGTATCATGTACCACATCTTTCCATTCGAATAGGGGGAAAGAAATGTCCTTGGCAATATCCAAGTCTATGCTGGACCTTTTCAATTTTGATTTTAAGTACAAGTTAAGGGCGTAAACCATAGCGTGATCTTCCAAACTACTGTGCAATGCGATCAATGTAAACGAATCCTCAAAAAAGTCATCGGAAATTTTGTGTATGGCCGCCATAACTTGTAAGCAAAAGGTAAATATATGACTTATAACGCAAGAAACATAGCCCTACAAAAGGTTTAAGAGCCTTTAAATCAACGAAAACGATTGAGTTGACCTAATTTTATTCGGATTTTTCAATTTTATTCTGCAAAGCGAAATACGCTCTCTTGGAAGCTCTTTCTTCCGCCTTTTTCTTGGAGGTTGCCCTGGCCTTTGCCACCACATTGTTCCCTATGGTGAGTTTCACCGCAAAATGCTTCAGCACATCGTTACCGGTATCTTCATACACGTGGTAATTGAAGGTCTTTTTCTGTTTTTGGCACCATTCTATGACCAAACTTTTATAGCTGATTACCTTGCCCTCCAATTGTTCGATATCCACATAAGGGATGATGACCCTATTATGTATGAATTTTTCACAATATTTATAACCTCTGTCCAAGTATATGGCCCCGATCAGGGCCTCAAAAACATTCCCGTGGATGTTGTCGCCAAAATGTGATCTGGGAATTCTACTCTCTACAAAATCGATAAGATTCAAATCCTTTCCCAACTCGTTCAAATGCTCCCTGCT
Organism: Sediminicola sp. 1XM1-17; assembly: GCF_037203765.1. Taxonomy (NCBI): domain Bacteria; kingdom Pseudomonadati; phylum Bacteroidota; class Flavobacteriia; order Flavobacteriales; family Flavobacteriaceae; genus Sediminicola; species Sediminicola sp. 1XM1-17. Next base: position 250,120 of record NZ_JBBCAS010000001.1, read on the forward strand.
CACAATTTTTGATCGCATTTTTGTCAAATATCCCTCATCCCCTTCGGGCACCTGATTGTATAGGTGACGGGATATAATGGTACCGAGCATGGCGTCGCCAAGAAATTCAAGACGCTCATAATTCATCGGATTTCCCTTGGAGTCCTTTTTGTTGGCGGAGCGGTGAAGAAAGGCCTTTTTGTAGATGTCCAAATTCTTGGGCTTGAATCCAAGAATTTTTTTCATCCCCCCAAAAAAATCCCCATCCTCTTTAGGATGGGAATTGAATATATTGGAAGGAAAGCTCATTCGCTATTAACTTATTTTTTTAAATACAACGCAAGCGTTGTGACCCCCAAAACCGAACGTATTGCTCATGGCCACGTTTACCTCCCTTTTTTGTGCCTTGTTCAGGGTAAGGTTTAGGCTAGGATCTATGTTCTCATCCACCGTAGTGTGGTTGATGGTAGGTGGCACTAGGTTGTGTTCCATGGCCAAGATCGAGGCAATGGCTTCAATAGCCCCTGCTGCTCCCAATAAATGCCCAGTCATGGACTTGGTGGAATTGATATTAATATTTTTTGCATGGGTTCCAAACACCTTGGTAATAGCCTTTAGCTCGGCCACGTCCCCTAAAGGAGTGGATGTTCCATGGGTGTTGATGGCATCAACATCCTCAGGTTTTAATCCGGCATCGCGCAAACAATTTTCCATGACGCGCACTACCCCAATACCGTCCGGGTGCGGTGCGGTCATATGATAGGCATCACTTGACATCCCACCACCGGCAACCTCCGCATAGATCTTTGCTCCCCTGGCCTTGGCATGCTCATATTCCTCAAGAATTAAAGCACCTGCTCCTTCACCCAATACAAAACCATCCCTGGTGGCATCAAATGGCCTAGAGGCGGTTTCAGGGCTATCGTTCAAGGTTGAAAGGGCATGCATGGCGTTGAATCCACCCATACCTGCAATGGTGACCGCTGCTTCACTACCACCGGTAACAATCACATCACAATGTCCCAAACGGATATAGTTAAGCGCATCGATCATCGCATTGGCCGAAGAGGCACAAGCGGATACCGTTGTATAATTTGGACCCATAAATCCGTGCTTTATGGAGATATTGCCAGGGGCAATATCAGCGATCATCTTGGGAATAAAGAAAGGATTGAACCTTGGTGTTCCATCACCTTCAGCGAAATTCATCACCTCGTTCTGGAAGGTTTCCAAGCCCCCTATTCCGGCTCCCCAAATTACACCCACACGAAATTTGTCTATTTTCTCAAGGTCTAATCCAGAATCCATAATTGCTTCATCAGAAGACACCAAAGCGTACTGCGCAAACCTATCCAGTTTACGCGCCTCTTTCCTGTCGAAAAAATCTTCTGCGTTGAAGTTCTTTAGTTCACAAGCAAATTTTGTCTTGAATTTTTCTGTATCATAATAGGTAATAGGTGCAGAACCACTTTTCCCGCTTTTTAAGCCTTCCCAATATTCTTGAATATTGTTGCCTATGGGGGTCAAAGCACCCAATCCAGTAACCACAACTCGTTTTAATTGCATTGAACCAATTTTTATTTTAGTATCTAAGACAAGTGTAAATTAAAAAAAAATATCCATGCGACACTATTACCACATGGATATTTTAAATCTCATTCAAGATATCATAAAATTACTTTGCCTCTTCTATATAACTAATTGCTTGACCAACTGTTGCTATATTTTCGGCTTGATCATCTGGAATTTGGATATCGAATTCTTTTTCGAATTCCATTATCAATTCAACAGTGTCCAATGAATCTGCTCCTAGGTCGTTAGTAAAGCTTGCTTCCGCAACAACTTCGTTTTCATCAACACCCAATTTATCAACGATGATAGCCTTTACTCTTGATGCAATGTCTGACATAATTATTCTGGTTTAAATATTTAATTGATGGCAAAAATAAAAAACTTTGGATTAATTACACTATTTGCCGGTAAAATGTAGAACAATTTAATGAATTTAAATTCAAGAGTGTTAATTTAGCCCATAAATTTTACCCTTCAGAAAGAAAAAAATTTTCATGAAACGTATCGTTCTATTTGCTTCTGGATCTGGATCCAATGTTGAAAACATCGCCGATTATTTCAAGGACAATCCCAATGTGACTATTTCAGCGGTGTTAACAAACAAAAGGGATGCCAAGGTTTTGGAACGTTGCGACCGATTAAAGATCAATGCCCTTTACTTTAACAAGACCGCCTTTTTGGAAAGTGATTGCGTACTAAATATCCTCAAGGCATTGCAGCCAGATTTAATTGTATTGGCCGGATTTTTATGGAAAATACCAGATGCATTAATTTTTCATTTTTCAGATAAAATAATCAATATTCATCCTGCCCTGTTACCAAAATATGGTGGAAAAGGGATGTATGGAATGAAAGTTCACGAGACTATTCTGCAGAATAAGGAAAAGGAAACTGGCATAACAATTCATTATGTGAACCAAAACTATGATGAAGGGGCCATTATACATCAGGCCAAAACCAGTATTGCCCCTTCCGATACGGCAGAAAGCATAGCCGAGAAAGTCCATGCCCTGGAATATGAACACTTTCCCAAGATTATAGAATCCCTTTTGAATGGCTAAAGCAGATGTACATATATATACCGATGGGGCGGCAAGGGGCAATCCGGGTCCCGGAGGATACGGTATTGTTATGGAATGGGTTGGCAAACCTTATCGCAAAGAATTCAAACAAGGCTTCCGGCACACGACCAACAATAGGATGGAACTCCTGGCAGTCATTGAGGCCCTTAAGAAACTTAAGGTTGCGGGACTCAACGTTATGGTCTTCACAGATTCCAAATATGTTGTGGACGCCGTGGAGAAAAAATGGCTGGAACGTTGGGAACGCACCAATTTTAAGGACAAGAAGAATCCCGATCTATGGAAACTTTTCCTCGTGGAATACCGAAAGCACCAGGTCCATTTCAAATGGATCAAAGGACACAACAACCACCCTCAAAATGAACGTTGCGACCAGCTGGCCGTGGAGGCCTCCAAGGAAACGAACCTGCCTGTGGACAAAGGTTTCGAAAATTCCTTGGCACCATAAACTGTAGACAATAATCCGTAGCTATTTTTCGCACAGGCAATCTTTTTGAAACTTCAATTAATTCTTGAAAAGATACCCTTATATTTGCAGCAAATTTTAATAAATGGGCAAATTACTGATTGTGGGCACTGTGGCCTTCGATGCTATTGAGACACCTTTTGGGAAAACCGATAAGATACTTGGGGGAGCAGCAACTTTTATAGGCCTTGCCGCTTCACAATTTGATGTGGACGCCGCAATCGTATCTGTAGTAGGGGAAGATTTCCCCAAAGAATACCTAGATCTTCTTGAAGAAAAAAACATTGATATTTCCGCCATTGAAATTGTAAAAGGCGGAAAGACCTTTTACTGGAAAGGCAAATACCACAATGACCTAAATTCAAGGGATACCTTGGCGACAGAACTCAATGTTCTGGCCGACTTTTCACCGGTAGTTCCCGAAAATTATAAGAATTCCGAAGTGGTTATGCTGGGAAATCTGCACCCAAGCGTGCAGAAAAGTGTTATTGAACAAATGGAAACCAAGCCAAAGCTTATTGTGTTGGATACCATGAATTTCTGGATGGACCATGCCTTGGATGAACTTTTGGACGTGATAAAACACGTTGATGTCATTACTATCAATGATGAAGAGGCCAGACAGTTGACCAATGAATATTCCTTGGTCAAGGCTGCCGCCGCCATCCACAAATTGGGCCCTCAATATGTGGTGATCAAAAAAGGGGAACACGGAGCCCTGTTGTTCAGGGATGACAATGTATTTTTTGCACCTGCCCTGCCTTTGGAAGAAGTATTTGATCCAACTGGGGCCGGAGATACCTTCGCAGGAGGTTTTGCCGGCTATTTGGCCGAAACAAAGAACGTATCCTTTAACAATATGAAGAGCGCCATTATACACGGTTCCAATCTCGCATCCTTTTGTGTTGAAAAGTTTGGAACAGAAAGAATGAAAGGTCTTGAAAGGAAAGAGGTTACAAAGCGACTGATGCAATTCAAAGAATTGACACAGTTTGATATTGAATTACAATAATATTCGCCCTGTCTTTTCAGGGCTTTTTTAATACCTATTTATCATGAGTGATGCCATTAAGCACGAATGTGGAATTTCCCTTATCAGATTATTAAAACCTTTAGAGTACTATAAGGAGAAATATGGTACTGCCTTTTATGGGGTCAATAAAATGTACCTCATGATGGAAAAACAGCACAACCGTGGACAGGACGGGGCTGGTTTTGCGAGTATAAAGCTGGACATGACTCCCGGGGAACGCTATATGAGCAGGGTACGTTCCATAGCCCAGCAGCCCATTCAGGACATTTTTGCCCAAATCAATGATCGTATCAACACCACCATGTTGGAACATCCGGAATATAAGGATGATGTGGCCGCACAAAAGAAACACATTCCCTACATAGGTGAGGTTCTATTGGGACATGTTCGTTATGGCACCTTTGGGAAAAATAGCATAGAGAGTGTTCACCCTTTTTTAAGACAGAACAACTGGATGCACCGTAACCTCATTGTTGCAGGGAATTTCAACATGACCAATGTGCATGAATTGTTTGATAACCTGATCCGTATAGGACAACACCCAAAAGAACTTGCCGATACTGTAACGGTAATGGAAAAGATTGGACACTTTTTGGACGATGCCGTTGCAAAACTGTACAAGGACATTAAAAAGGAGGGCTATAGTAAACGCGAAGCCTCCCCTTTGATCGCTGAACGACTCAATGTGGCAAAAATCTTGAGAAAAGCAGCCAAAAACTTTGATGGAGGCTATGCCATGGCCGGTCTATTGGGCCACGGGGACGCCTTTGTCCTTAGAGACCCTTCCGGCATTAGGCCCACCTACTTTTATCAGGACGATGAAGTGGTGGCCATCGCCTCAGAAAGACCGGCCATTCAGACCGTCTTCAATGTCAGGTATGAGGATATTCAGGAATTGGATCCGGGCAAAGCCATTATCATCAAGAAAAACGGGGAAGTAAAACTGAAACAAATCTTGGAGCCCAAGGAAAGAAAGGCGTGCTCTTTTGAGCGCATTTACTTTTCACGGGGAAGCGACAAGGAGATATACCAGGAGCGCAAAGAATTGGGTAAATTGTTGTATCCCCAAATTCTGAAATCCATTGAGGGGGACATAAAAAACACGGTATTTTCCTATATTCCAAATACGGCAGAAACTTCCTTCTACGGAATGGTGAAGGAAGCCCAAAACGATCTTAACAGACAAAAGGAAAAACAGATATTGGCCATTGGCTCAAAAATTACCTCTGAACAACTACATGAAATTTTAGAGGTACGACCAAGAATAGAGAAAGTTGCCATCAAAGATGCCAAGCTAAGAACCTTTATCACCCAGGATAGCAGTAGGGACGATCTAGTTGCCCATGTTTACGATATATCCTACGGGTCTGTAAAAGAAGGGGACAACCTTGTTATTATTGATGACAGTATTGTTAGGGGGACCACTTTAAAGAAAAGTATCCTTGGGATCTTGGACCGCCTTTTACCTAAAAAAATAATTGTGGTATCCTCTGCACCTCAGATACGATACCCAGATTGTTACGGGATTGACATGGCCAAATTGGAAGACTTTATCGCCTTTAGGGCTGCATTGGCCCTACATCAAGAAAACAATACCATGCATTTGGTAGAGGAGATCTACCAAAAGTGCCTGAAACAAGTAACCACCTTGGACAAGGACATCATCAACTATGTCAAGGAATTTTATAAACCTTTTACAGCGGAGCAAATTTCCAAAAAAATAGGGGAACTATTATGCCCGGCAGGTATCAAAGCAGAAGTTGAGATCATATACCAAACGGTGGAAAGCTTACACCAGGCCTGCCCAAAAAATTTAGGCGACTGGTATTTTACAGGAGACTATCCTACCCCAGGTGGGAACCGGGTGGTGAATAGGGCATTCATCAACTTCTTTGAGGGCAAAAACGAACGAGCTTATTAACATTTTTATCGATGAAATGCATCCAATTGTGCATTTCATCGATAATAATCGTCTTTTGGCGGGCTTTTAATTTAAAAGGACCAATACCCAAGTATTTTTAGGGCTACCATAGCATAAGTAGGTTAAGTTCATGGTAAGATTTGGGGCAAAAAAGGTGGAGGCTTCTCCACCTTTTTTATTTATACACACTACCTCCCCTTTCATTTATAATATCTCTCAGGGTACCATTCATCGATTATTTAGCGTTTCATCCCATTTAAAGCGGAATTAGTCTAAAAGATTGTTCGTTCTCTACCTATTGCCCTACTTTCGAAGGACCATAGCATAAGTAGGTTAAGTTCATGGTAAGATTTGGGGAAAAAGGTGGAGGAAACTCCACCTTTTTATTTTTGCACCTACCTGCCCAAATATTTTCATCTATTCTGACATTTCCCGTTCATCGATAAAAAAGCGTTTCATCCCATTTTAGATGGAATTAGTCTAAAAGATTGTTCGTTCCCTGCCTATTGCCCTACATTTGAAGGACCATAGCATAAGTAGGTTAAGTTCATGGTAAGATTTGGGGAAAAAAGGTGGAGGCAACTCCGCCTTTTTTATTTCTGATAATCAATCCACTAGCGCCAATCCCTTCCCCAAACCAAAAATTTCAAAAATCAAACTTTGGAAAATTTATTACTTTTTCTTTGTTATTTCTCACAATACCAGTAATTTAGTACCGCCATAGCATAAGTAGGTTAAGTTTATGGTAAGATTTGGGATGAAAAGGGTGGAGACTTCTCCACCCTTTTCTATTTACACCCATCAGACATTGTTTGTTCCCAACGAAGTATACCACTAACACACAGAAGATTAACGAGCCAAAACACTCCACAGCTAAAGCATTTCAACATTACTTTTTTAGCATAAAAAAACCACCTTACCGAAAAGCAAGGTGGTCCACAAACAATTTGTTGTAATCTTATTTGTTGGCTTTATAAAGTTCTGAGACTTTGCTCCAATTGATTACATTGAAGAAATGCGATATATAATCTGGTCTTCTATTTTGATAATATAGATAATAGGCATGCTCCCATACATCCAGTCCCAAAATTGGGAACCCTCCACAGCCAACCTCTGGCATCAATGGGTTATCCTGATTTGGTGTTGAGCATACTTCCAACTTTCCGCCCTTATGAACGCACAACCACGCCCAACCTGATCCAAATCTTGTTCCGGCCGCCTTGGTAAAGGTTTCCTTGAAACTATCAAAAGATCCGAAAGCAGCTTTGATTGCATCGGCCAGCTCGCCCGTTGGCTCTCCCCCTCCTTTTGGGGACATGATTTCCCAAAACAAGGAGTGATTGTAAAACCCCCCACCATTATTACGAACCGCCGCATTGGACATATCCAAATTTTTCAGGATATCCTCAATGGATTTGCCGGCAAGGTCAGTTCCTTCAATTGCGTTGTTCAAGTTGGTTGTATAACCATTGTGATGCTTGGTGTGGTGTATTTCCATGGTTCTAGCATCAATATGAGGTTCCAATGCATCATGTGCATATGGTAATTTTGGTAATTCAAAAGCCATAATTATAGTGTTTTAATGTTAATTGTTCAAGTTTCCCAAATTTAGGGTTTTAAGATGCAATTTCCATTAATAATTTGTTAAGAACTGTTCAAGAATCCTTAATTTGCAAATAAAATTAGTGCAGAACACCTCCTATAAAATCTATAATGCCTCCGCCGGTTCGGGAAAAACTTATACCCTTACCAAAGAGTATTTGAAAATTATTCTGTCCTCCAGTTCAAAGCGCAGTTTTCGTCAGATATTGGCCATTACATTTACCAATAAAGCGGTCAATGAAATGAAGCAAAGGATTCTGGGAAGTCTGTTCGAATTTGGGGAGACCCTTTCCACAGATGAAGCATCCCCCATGTTCTTGGCCATTTCCGAGGAGTTGCAGATAAGTCCAGCAGACCTACAGAAGAAAGCCAAAAGAACCCTCAAGGAAATCTTGCACAATTATGCATTTTTTGATGTATCCACCATTGACAAATTTACGCATCGACTTATTCGAACTTTCGCCAAGGACTTAAAGCTGCCCCAAAATTTTGAAGTGGTTTTGGACACCGGCCTACTTTTGGATGAAGCTATAGCCAGACTGATAAATAAGGCGGGTACAAATGAAGAGTTGACCAAGGTATTGTTGGAATTTGCCCTGGAAAAAGCCAATGAGGACAAGAGTTGGGACATCAGCTTGGATTTGGCAAAAATTGGAAAGTTGCTCTTTGATGAAAACCACTCGGATCACCTGAAACAGATTGCCGATAAGGAAATAACGGATTTTTTGGTCTTGAAGAAAAAAATCCAGTCAGAAATATTGAATTTAAAGAACGACTCTAAGGTTTTAGCCAGCAGTATATTTTCTTTAATTGACAGCTTTGGCCTAGAGACCACCGACTTTCCAAGAGAAACACTACCAAACCATTTTAAAAGGATTGCAGATGGTGAAATAAACGCTGGTTTGTATAAAAATCAGTTGGAACAGCACCTCCAAAATAATGCCATACTTAAAAAGGCCAAATCTGCATTGGATTCTGAAATTTGTCCACCACTTTTGGAAATCTATTTAAAGATAAAACATAACGTTTATCAAATTCTATTTCTTGAGAATGCCTATATTAACATAGTTCCCCTTACCGTTTTGAATGCCATTCAACAGGAAGTGAAAGCCTTGGAATTGGAAAGGGACCAACTCCCCATATCTTCCTTTAATACCATCATTTCCAAAGAAATCAAAAATCAGCCCGCTCCCTTTATCTATGAAAGGCTCGGTGAAAAATACCGTCATTATTTTATTGACGAATTCCAGGACACCTCTGAAATGCAATGGAGCAACCTCATTCCTTTAATCGGAAACGCCTTGGAAAGTGAAGATCTTTTAGGCCAAAAAGGGTCTTTGCTCTTGGTCGGAGATGCCAAACAGGCCATTTATAGATGGCGGGGAGGGAAAGCAGAACAATTCCTGAACCTTATCAATCTAGAAAAAAATCCGTTTGTCCTTTCTCCTGAGACCAAAAATTTACCTGCCAATTATAGGAGTTTTGAGGAGGTCATAAAATTCAACAACGATTTCTTTACCATATCAAGTCCATTTCTCCAAAATACGGCTTACAACCAATTGTTTCTGGAAGGGAACAAACAAGAATACAATTCCAAGAAAGGAGGACTGGTATCCCTAACATTTATTGAGGAATCGGAAGAAATGACCGAAGCTGAACACTATTGTGCCTCCATACTCAAGACAGTTCATGAAGTGCGTGAAAAGAATTTTGGCCTCAAGGATATTTGTATCCTTACCCGCAACCGAAAGCACGGGATATTGATAGCGGATTTTTTAATGAGCGAGGGCATCCCCATTATTTCATCGGAAACCCTTTTACTGAACAGCAGTCCAAAGGTTCAATTTCTTGTTGCCCTATTGATGCATTCAATTGACCCCAACAATAGGGAAAACGTTTTTGAAATACTCTATTATCTATCAGGCGACCAAGGACCCAATCATCATTATATAGCGCACCATTTGGAGGATTTGGACTCCCTTTTAAAAAACGATTATAATTTTGACACCACCTATTTAAAACAGCACTCTGTTTATGATGGCCTTGAACAAGCCATCAAACAATTTGGATTAATTCAGGGATCGGACGCTTATATTACCTATTTCATGGATACCGTCCTGGAGGTGGAGCAAAAAAATGGAAGCAGTCCACACACCTTTTTGGCCTATTGGGAAAAGAAAAAAGATAAGCTCAGTATTACCGCACCGGACAGTGTAAACGCCATACAGATCATGACTGTGCACAAAAGCAAGGGATTGGAGTTTCCAATAGTGATATTTCCTTTCGCCAATGAACAGCTGTACAAAGAAATTGATGCAAAATTGTGGATTCCCGTAGATTCTGATGCCTTCAATGGCTTTGGGGAACTCCTGGTAAACAAAAAACAAGAGGTTATATCGTACGGGGAGCATGCAAACCAACTATATGAGGAAGAGCAACATAAATTGGAATTGGATGCCTTTAATGTTCTATATGTAGCCCTAACAAGATCTATTCAGGCCCTTTATGTACTGACCAAAAAAGACCTGAAGTCCAACGGGGAGCACAAAACCGACCATTATTCGGGATTATTCATTCATTACCTAAAGGAAAAGGGGCTATGGGACCCATCAAGAAATACTTACACTTTTGGCCAACTCGATTTTGCCAAGGAGGCCCAAAAGCAGGTAATGGGGCAGCAATCCGTTCCATATGTGCTAACCTTTAAGGACAGGCCGAGCTTTAATCTTATCACCACCTCGGGATCCCTTTGGGAATCAGGGGCCGGGATTGCCATGGAACATGGAAATATCCTACACCAATTGCTGGGTTATATCAAAACAGAGGCAGATATTGAAGAAGCGTTGACTTTGATGCAACGAAATGGTCAAATTATCTCCGATGAGCTGGATACGATTAGGGCAACTCTACTACAGATTGTCCGCCACCCGAATCTGCAGGAATTTTTCCGTTCCGATGTAATTGTTTGGAATGAAAGGGATATAATTACCCAAATCGGGTTAATTTTGCGACCGGACAGAATTGTGGTGCAGCAGGAAGGAGCGACCATTATAGATTACAAAACCGGGACAAAGAGCAGCACCCACCATGCCCAAGTCAATGAATATGCGCAGGCCATGGAGGATATGAACTTTACCGTAAAAAATAAAATTATCGTTTATATAGACGAAACCATAACAACAGAATTCATATAATACCTTAATCATATGTACGGAAGTATTCAAAAACATTTACAAGAAGAATTACAAAACATTAAGGATGACGGTCTTTATAAAAAGGAACGTATCATCACCTCTCCACAGGGAGCAGTGATCAAAATTTCAACGGGACAAGAAGTGATTAACTTTTGTGCCAATAACTATTTGGGATTATCCTCCCATCCAGAGGTGGTCAAAGCTGCAAAGGACACCTTGGACAGCCATGGTTTTGGAATGTCATCCGTGCGCTTTATCTGCGGAACCCAGGATATCCACAAAGAATTGGAACAGAAGATTGCTGACTTCTATGGAACGGAGGATACCATTTTATACGCTGCGGCCTTTGATGCCAATGGTGGGGTCTTTGAACCTTTGTTGGGGCCAGAGGACGCCATTATTTCAGATTCACTGAATCACGCCTCCATTATTGACGGAGTCCGACTTTGCAAGGCGAAAAGATACCGATATGCCAATAATGACATGGCAGATTTGGAGGCCCAGTTGATCCAAGCCAATTCAGACAAGGCACGTTTTAAGATCATTGTTACAGATGGGGTATTTTCCATGGACGGGCTTTTGGCCCCATTGGATAAAATCTGTGACCTTGCCGATAAATACGATGCCATGGTCATGATAGATGAATGCCATTCCGCTGGTTTCATCGGGGAAACCGGAAGGGGCACCCTTGAAGAGAAAGGTGTTATGGACAGGATAGATATCATCACCGGTACACTCGGAAAAGCTCTGGGCGGCGCCATGGGCGGTTATACTACAGGCAAAAAAGAAATCATTGAAATACTAAGACAACGCTCACGCCCTTACCTTTTCTCAAATTCCCTGGCACCCACAATAGTAGGGGCCTCCATCAAGGTATTTGAAATGTTGGACAAGGATACCTCCCTAAGGGACAAGCTCCAAAGAAATACGGAGTACTTCAAAAAAGGTATGAAGGATGCGGGCTTTGATATCATAGATGGGGATTCAGCCATTGTGCCGGTCATGTTATATGACGCGAAACTATCACAGCAAATGGCAGATATGCTTTTGGAGAAAGGCATCTATGTCATTGGATTCTTCTTTCCAGTTGTACCAAAAGGGAAAGCAAGGATCAGGGTACAACTTTCAGCGGCCCATGAAAATGAGCACTTGGATAAAGCAATCCAAGCATTTACAGAGGTTGGCAAGGCTTTAAACGTCATATAATATAGGTTTTAATCCAAAGCAAATCAGTTAAAAAAAATAGGAAATTGATTTTGTTAATAATTTTTAACAACTTACATTTGCAGCTAATAAACACTTAAACTTAAATTTTAATACATGAAACATCTTAGCAAATTATTAGTTGTGGCCCTACTTGTGGTAGGTATAAACAACTTACACGCGCAGGACGAAAACAACCCATGGCAGGTTAGTTTTGGTGTTAACGCGATTGACGTTTATCCAACTGGTGATGTAAGCTCATTTGGAAACGAATACTTTAATGTAAACGACCACTGGAACATTCTTCCTTCTATTTCCTACGTTTCTGTATCCAAATATGTTGGTGACGGATTTTCTATTGGAGTTAGAGGTTCTTTGAACAGAATTTCCAAATTAGGAGATGTTAGTGTAGATGATCTTTCTCACTATGCTGCTGATGGTACCATTAAGTACGCATTCTTGAAAAACACTAAATTGGATCCTTTCGTTGAAATCGGAGGTGGATATACTTGGGTGAATGAAATAGGTGCTGGAACTGTTAATGGAGGTGTTGGTGTAAACTACTGGTTCAACGACAACATCGGATTAACTGTACAGACTTCTTACAAGCATGCTTTCGAAGATTACGGTGTAAAACATTTCCAACACTTAGCTGGTATCGCCATTAAATTTGGTGGAACTGATACAGACGGTGACGGAATTTATGATAAAGACGATGCTTGTCCAGAAGTTGCTGGTCTAGCAATGTTCAACGGATGTCCTGATGCTGACGGTGATGGAATCGAAGACAGCAAAGATGCTTGTCCTAATGCAGCTGGTTCTAAAGAAATGAACGGTTGTCCTGATACTGACGGTGACGGTGTTGCTGATAAAGATGACGCTTGTCCTAACGAGGCTGGTCTTCCTGCTTTAGCTGGTTGTCCTGATGCTGACGGTGACGGTGTTGCTGATAAAGATGATGAGTGTCCTAGCGAAGCTGGTCCTGCTGAAAACAAAGGATGTCCTTGGCCTGATACTGACGGAGACGGTGTATTGGACAAAGATGATATGTGTCCTGATGTAGCTGGAACTGTTGCTAACAAAGGTTGTCCTGAAGTAACTGAAGAAGTTCAGAAAAAATTGAACGACTACGCTAGAACTATCTTGTTCGACACTGGAAAATCTTCAATCAAAGCTGAATCTACTTCTGTAATGGTAGATATCATCTTGATCTTGAAAGAATATCCAAACTCAAAGTTCACTGTTGAAGGTCACACTGACAGCGTTGGAAGTAACTCATTGAACCAAAAATTATCTGAGTCTAGAGCTAATTCAGTAAGAGACTTCTTGGTAAAAGAAGGTATCGCTGCTGACAGGTTGACTGCTATCGGATATGGTGAGGATAAGCCAATCGCTACCAACAACACAAGAGCAGGTAGAACTCAAAACAGAAGAGTTGAAATTAACTTGATCAAGTAATCCAGTTAAACTCTCAATCATAATTAAAAGCTCCGCATCTGCGGGGCTTTTTTTGTTTAATACAATGACGTAAGCCCATTCATGGCCAAAAAACTACTTTATATCCCTATATTTAGCCTCCTAAATTAAGTGTTCCTTTATGAAGAGTTTTCTTGAAGAAGTTATAGAAGAGGTATCCCATAAATACGGTTCCCTCGAGGATATAGTTTTTGTACTTCCCAGCAAAAGAGCTGGAACCTTCTTAAGAAACAGCATTGCCAAAACCACAACAAGGGCCAGCTTTGCACCAGAGATCTACAGCATTGAAACTTTTATTGAAAAAATGGCCGATCTGGGCTATGCCAACAATACGGAACAGTTGTTCCAATTGTACGAATGCTATCTCAAAACCGTTCATGAAGAACCTGAAAATTTTTATGCCTTCTCTAAATGGGGGCAGACCTTATTACAGGACTTCAACGAAATAGACCGATATCTGGTAGATCCTAAAGCTATCTTTTCCCATCTCTCCGCCATAAAAGAGATCAACCATTGGTCCCTACAGGAGGGCAAAACACAAATGATAACCGATTATTTACAGTTTTGGAACAACCTCCCCGAACTGTACGATGCCTTCAACTCTTCCCTTTTGAAAAAAGGGTTGGGCCACCAAGGTCTGGTATACAGAAAGGCCACCGAACAACTGAAATCATATTTGACCGCCCATTCCAAGGCCATCCATATTTTTATAGGCTTTAATGCCCTGAACACCGCAGAATCCAGAATAATCCAGGAAATTTTGGAAAATTCCACCAGTGAAATATATTGGGACATCGACCCTTATTTTTTGGAGGACCAAATACACGATGCCGGACATTTCATTCGCCAGCATATGAAAACTTGGAACTATTTCACAAACAAACCAGTGCAAGGGGTCAAGGAAAATTATCTGGAAAAAAAAGACATTAAAATCGTAGGCCTCCCCAAAAGCGTATCCCAAGCAAAATATGTTGGCCATTTGCTGGACAAAATTCATGCTGAGAACCAAAACCACCTTAAAAATACTGCCGTGGTCCTAGGGGACGAGACCCTGCTCAACCCCATCATGAATTCCGTCCCTGAAAAAATTGAAGGGATCAATATTACCATGGGCTACCCTTTGCACAACAGCCCTTTGGCGGGTTTCTTTACACAGTTCTTTGATCTCTATCTAAATAGAGACCAACAAGGTTGGTATTTTCAGGACCTGCTCAGTTTTTTATCACATCCCTATACCAAGATCTATTTGACCCGAAACGGCACTGATGGAGGCTACATCCTGAGTGAGGCCATAAAATCCAAAAACTGGTCGTATGTAAACAAAGAGAAAATCGTTTCGGTCATGCCACCTGCCATAACCAACATACACCATCTATTCTTTAGCGAAGACAAATCTATCCGTGATTTTCTGGAGACCTGCTCCACAGTCATAACAGGACTAAAGGAGCCGTTCAAGTTAGGTGGCCAGGATCTGGGTATGGAGTATCTCTATAGATTTCATGAACTATTCAACCAATTGAACGATTTGACAAGGCAGTACCCATTTATTTCGGACCTAAGGTCCCTGAGTGGACTGTACAGGGAGCTACTGTCATCAGAGACGTTGGACTTTAGGGGAGAACCTTTGAAAGGACTTCAGATCATGGGGATGTTGGAGAGTAGAAACCTCGACTTCGAAACGGTGATCCTTACCTCTGTCAATGAGGGGATACTGCCCTCGGGCAAAAGCAATAATTCCTTTTTGCCCTTTGATCTAAAAATAGCTTTTGGATTACCCACCTACAAAGAAAAGGATGCGGTATACACCTATCATTTCTACAGGCTTTTACAGCGTGCCAAACAGGTCTATATCATCTACAATACCGAACCAGACGTTTTGGAAGGTGGTGAAAAGAGTAGATTGATAGCACAAATGTTGACCGACAAGAACAGAAGCGCTGATATTACCGAACTTACGGCCGCCCCTGAAATTAGCCCTTCTATCAAAAAACCATGCACCATACAAAAAGAAGGACTGCTCATGGAAAAGATCAAGGCTTTGGCCGAAAAGGGGTTTTCCCCTTCCTCTTTGACCAATTACATCCGCAATCCCATAGATTTTTACAAGCGGAGCATCCTAAAGATTGATGATGTCAATGAAGTTGAAGAAAATGTCGCTGCCAATACCTTTGGTACCATTGTACACGATTCCCTGGAAGAACTCTATACCCCTTTTATTGGTGAAATCCTGACTAAAGAAGGTTTGGATTCCATGCTCCCACAGATCAACCATGTGGTCAAAAGCCATTTTGCAAAGAGTTATGCCGATGGTGACATTAGCAGGGGCAAAAACCTGATAGCATATGAGGTGGTCATACAGTACATCAAGAACTTTATCAAAGCTGAACTTGGGGAAATCCAAAATCACGACATAAAAATTTTGGGGCTTGAGGAAGGCTGGAACACCACAGTTGAAATAGAGGGGCTGGATTACCCCGTTGTTCTAAAAGGTAAACTGGACCGTATTGATGAACGGGATGGAATGCTACGAATCATTGATTATAAGACGGGAAAAGTGTCCTCCACCGATGTGGAGGTATACGATTGGCAAGAACTTATTACCAATTATGATTTCAGCAAGGCCTTTCAATTGCTTTGCTATGCCTATATGTACCATAGCAAAAAACCGATACAACAACTGGAGGCAGGCATCATTTCATTTAAAAACCTGAAGGATGGACTGCTGTTGTTCGCGACAAAATCAAAAAAGGGCGACCGTAACAAGGATACGCTGATTACCCCAGAAACGATCGCCCTTTTTCACTCCGCCTTGCAAACCCTGATTTTGGAGATTTGCAATCCGGACATTCCCTTTATGGAAAAAGAGGTTTAAAATTATTTTAAATCCGGTCTTGTTGGCCTTACCTCAATCTTACTTGGAAGGGTTCTTGGGTTCATTCTCAACAGATCCAAAACCAGCTCTCCGATATCCTCGGGTTGAATCTTCCAGGCATCTGCCTCAGAAGGTTCGTGGTCATTGAAGTGGGATGCTACCGAACCCGGCATAATCGTGGATACTTTAATATCATACTGACGCAAATCCAACATGGCCGCTTGCGTAAATCCTACCACACCAAATTTTGTGGCATTGTATCCCGCTCCGTTGGCAAAGAAATTTGTTCCCGCCAAACTGGCCAAAGTTATATAATATCCTTTTGAGGCCTTTAGAGCTTCTACAGTCGCTTTTAAGGTATGGAAGACCCCATTAAGGTTCGTATCTACCATTTGGTGCCAATCGTCCTCCGAGAGCTCGTCCACGGGAGCAAAATGTCCAACGCCGGCATTGGCCAGAACTACATCCAGTTGTCCCCATTTATCCAAAATGCTTTTTACCGCAGCCGCTTCATCACCGTGTTTGGTGACATCCGATGCAATGGCCAGTACCTTGTCCGATGCTCCTAGGTCATTGGCCGCCTTTTGAACAGTCTTCAAATTTCTACCACTAATAGCAACACGCATTCCTGCCCTGAGCAATTGCGCTGCCACTCCAAAACCGATGCCTTTGGAACCTCCGGTGATATATGCTACTTTATTCTTTAATTCGGTCATATCTGTTTCTTTTTTCGTGAAATTATAATTAAGAACCATCATATAAAAATGATGGACGTTATTGTTTTCTTAAATCAAGTGCAGATTTTTCCGCAGCCCAACAAACCATCCAAAAAAATATAGCCCTGTCCTATTTTGCGAACAATGGCAAAGAGGGCAGGGCAATTTTGTAAATGGCTCTTATTAGTTCATCACCAATACGGAAGCTATTGAAAAATTACGATCCCAAGGGGTGGGATATCGATTCTCACTGATTTATCTTGACCGTTCCATGGCGTATTGGAAGCTTTTATGGTCGTGTTCAACATGCCACTACCCCCGTATTTTTTATCATCGCTATTGAATACCTCCTTGAATTTACCAGATTTCGGAACACCAATATGATAGTTCTCCCTAGGAACCGGAGTGAAATTACAGGCGATAAATAGATCGTTCTTTTTGTCATGGCCTTTTCTGGTGTAGGTAAGTACGGAGTGCTCATGGTCACCATAATCTATCCATTGAAAACCTTCCGGACTGAACTGCTTTTCGTAAAGGGCGGGATGGGTCTTATAAATTTCATTCAGATCCTTTACCATTTGTTGAACACCTGAATGAACCTCGTATTGAAGTAGGTGCCAGTCCAGACTTGTTTCAAAATCCCATTCCGAAGACTGTCCAAATTCTGCTCCCATGAACAGCAACTTTGTGCCGGGGTGCGTGTACATATAGCCGAGCAACAACCTCAGATTGGCAAATCTTTGCCACTCATCACCGGGCATCCTATAAAGTAGCGATTGCTTGCCGTATACCACCTCGTCATGGGAAAAGGGAAGCATAAAATTTTCGGTAAAAGCATAGGTCATACTAAAGGTAATATCGTTCTGGTGATGCTTTCTATATATGGGCTCGTTCTTAAAATAGGTCAGGGTATCGTGCATCCAACCCATCATCCATTTCATACCAAATCCGAGACCGCCCAAATAAATAGGTTTGGATACGCCCGGAAATGCAGTAGATTCCTCGGCAATGGTCTGCACCCCTTCAAAGCTCCTATAGACCTCTTCGTTAAGCTCCTTGATAAAGGCAATAGCCTCCAAGTTTTCGTTGCCCCCATACATATTGGGCTCCCACTCACCATCTTCCCGAGAATAATCCAAATAGAGCATCGAAGCCACGGCATCTACCCTTAGCCCGTCTATATGGTACTGTTCTAGCCAGTAAACGGCATTACTGATCAAAAAGGCCTTGACCTCATTTCTCCCGTAATTGAATATAAGGCTCTTCCAATCTTGGTGGTAGCCTTTTCTTCTATCCGGATGCTCATACAAGTGGGACCCATCGAAAAAGCCAAGTCCGTGGGCGTCTTCGGGGAAATGGGAAGGTACCCAATCCAGAATGACCCCAATATCGTTTTGGTGCATTTTGTCCACCAGTAATTTAAATTCTTCAGGTTTTCCAAAACGGCTTGTAGGGGCAAAATATCCCGTAAGCTGGTATCCCCAAGAAGGATCATAGGGGAATTCCATGATGGGCATGAACTCTACATGGGTAAAGCCCATTTCCTTGACATAGGCCACCAGTTCATCGGCCATCTCCGTATAGGTCAAGAACTCCTTCTCGTTTTTCTTTTTCCAAGATCCCAAATGCACTTCATAAACGGCATATGGCCTATCCAAACCGTTTTTTTCGGCCCTATAGCCCATCCAATCGGAATCTTTCCAATTGTAGTCGTCATCCCATACTACGGAAGCCGTTTTTGGGGGATGTTCGCACAACCTCGCAAAGGGATCTGCCTTTTCCGTTTTCATATCGTAGTTATGGGAGTGTATTTTATATTTATAAACGGCTCCCTGCTCCACTCCGGGCACAAAACCTTCCCAGATGCCACTTCCGTCCCAGCGCACATTTAACTTATGGTCGCCTTCCAGCCAATAATTGAAATCTCCAACGACAGACACTGATTTTGCGGTTGGTGCCCAAACGGCAAAATAGGTTCCTTTTTTCCCATTTACCTCAATGGGGTGCGACCCTAATTTTTCATATAATCTATAGTGTTTCCCTGCCTTGAACAAGTTTATATCGAACTCTGAAAATAAACTGTGTGGTATGACTTTTCCCATGTATCCTTCTAATTTTCCTCGTTAATTATACTCATTATGCCCTGGAGTGGAATTACGGCCCACTGCGGTCTTGAATTCATTTCATATCCCAGTTCATAAACGGCTTTCTCCAGCATACAGTATTTTAAAATAAAGATCCGTTCCTGAGAGTACCCAATATTTAAATTATGTTGCCGTACCAAACCTACATAACTGCCCATGAAAACACCAATAAAGTATCGGTATAGGATTTCCCCCGCTTTGAACAACTCCTCCTGGCTATAGGGATATTCCTCCCCATGGCTAAAAATAGTTGAATAGATCGAATAATGAAAGGAACGGAAAATCCCGGCAACATCTTTTAAAGGAGGCTGTTTTACCTTTCGGTCCCTGATGGTGCTTTCGGGTTCTCCTTCAAAATCCAGTAAGTAAAAATCGTCATCCTTTACTAAAATTTGTCCCAAATGATAATCTCCATGTATTCTTATCCGCTCCCCCTTTAGCTTGGTCCAGTCGAAATTGACAAAACGTTTACGGATTTCATTCTTTCGCTCCAAAAATTCCTTGCCAAGTTCAAGGGAAAGACCTTTGAGCCGGTGCATATTGTTCTCCACAATGTTCAAGCGGTTTTGAAATTGATAGAGCAATCTGTTCTTGAGCCAAACCTCATAGTCTCCGTTAAAGTGGGTCGGTGTAAATGCCGTATCCCCGAATTCCGAACCCAAGGCAATATGCATTTCTGCGGTCCGCTTTGCCAAGATCTGTAATTTTAGGAACACGTTGAGTCCGGCCCAATCTATAATCTGATGTGGCACATCGTTAATGCCAAGGCTTTCAAAGATGTGCACTTCCGGTAGGCGGTTGATATCTATTTTCTTGTATTCCAAGTTCCCGAAGATCTTTTTGACTTCCTTCAACATATATTCCCAGGCATCACCCTGATTGGGAACCAATTCCTGCATTAGGGCCACTGTGATATTGAAATCGTCCTCCACTACGTTGATACTGCCCTGATAGGCCGGGGTGTTTTTATAACCCTTATGTTCCGACAGGAAACAGCTCATCTCGTAGTCCGGATTTTTATCGGAATAAATACGCCTAAAGAATTTGATGACCGATTTATCATTGATGATGATGGAGGTATTGCTCTGCTCCATACCCATAAAACGTGAGGACACATATTCCGTATCGTGGAAGTTAACACTCTTATGGTACCTTACCTTGGTGGTATCATTGGGGACGGAATTCACAATACGCTCAAAAACTAGCTTCCTGAACGCCTCCAAATTTAGTGCATCAACAATATATCCCTGCTGATCCTTGATAGATAAGGGCAAGATGCGTTCCTTCTCATCAAAACTTCCATCTGAAACAAAGGCAATCGGTAAAAAATAATGCTGGAAGAAAGCTTCTTCAAAATTTACTTCCAGCAACAGCCCGTAATAGACCTCTTCATTTTGCTGGATCCTGAAATATTTCTGAAGTTCAATGTATTTTAATTTGCTGGACTTGCCACCATACCAACGCTGCTGCACGATATAATTTTCAAGTACGTCCGATAGGAAGGCCTTGGTGAATTTTTCATCCTCCATCAACTCCTCCCAGGGCACATCAAAGGAATAAGGCGGTTGCGCTATTGAGTCTTTCTTTGTTTTTCCCATGGTTCTACTTGTTTATATGAAAAATATGAAATGGCAGGGCAGGGCTCAATTCCACATAGTTCCATTCGGTGCTCCAGTTGTAACTATTTTCCGTCATGGCGTCCTTCATGTTAAGGGGGTGCCCGGCACCTACCCCTATGGCCTCAAGAGGCAGCTGAACAAAACCTTGCTGCGTATGGTGGGAATCTAAGCTGATTACCGTTAGGGTTTCATCGGACCTATCATCGCTCCATTTGTAAAATGCGATCAAATTGCTGTTCTCAATATGACAAAAACGTATGTTGTTTGTCTGCTGTAAGGAAGCGTGGCTTTTACGTGCCTCATTTATTTTTGTGATCAGATAGGTGAGTTTGTTCTGGATGTTCCAGTCCCAATGCCTAATCTCGTATTTTTCACAGTTTATATACTCTTCTTTTCCTGGTATGGCGTCGGATACCATGTATTCAAAAATAGGGCCGTAGATCCCCAAATTGCCACATAGGGCAGCTGCCAGAACATATCTGATCAGGTGCATGGTCTCGTTGGCGCCCTGAAGGTGGTAGGGATTGATATCAGGCGTATTGGGCCAAAAATTAGGACGGTAATATTCCTTCATTTCCGATTGTGTAAGCTCGGTCATATATTCCATGAGCTCCCCTTTGTCTACCCTCCAGGTAAAATAGCTATAGGACTGTGAAAATCCTTGCTTGGCCAATTGCTGCATCACTTTGGGCCGTGAAAATGCCTCCGCGAGGAACAGCACATCCGGATGTTTCTTTTTGACCTCGGCAATCAGCCATGCCCAAAAATAATAAGGCTTGGTATGTGGATTGTCTACCCTGAAAATATTGATTCCGCAATTGACCCAATGTAGGGTTACGCTGAGCAATTCTTCCCATAATTCCTTGTAAGCCTTGGTTTCAAAATAAAAATTGACGATATCCTGATATTTTTTAGGCGGATTTTCAGCATATTGCATAGTGCCATCTGGTCTCTTTCGGAACCATTCGGGGTGGTCTGTAATGTAAGGATGGTCCGGTGCTGCCTGGAAGGCAAGATCCATCCCAATTTCAATACCATGACCCTTGGCCTTTTGTACCAGATCCCTAAAATCGGCCTCTGTGCCCAATTCAGGATGTATGGCCTTGTGTCCTCCCAATCTGGAACCAATGGCCCAGGGCACGCCAGAATCGCCGTCCTTGGCATTGGTGGCGTTGTTCTTCCCTTTTCGGTTCTTTTCACCTATGGGATGGATGGGGGGAAAATAAAGGGTATCAAATCCCATCCCTGCAATTCTAGGCAATAAGCGCTCACAATCCTTAAACGTACCATGCCTGCCAGGGTCAGGGGCGGCAGAGCGGGGAAAAAATTCGTACCAGGTACTGAAATTGGCCTTTTTGCGGTCTACATAAACCTGCAAGGTCTTACTGTTGTTGATAAATAAGCGCTGAGGATGCTCAATAAACATACGGCATAATTTTTTGGACGTGGCCGCTTTTACCGCGCTATCGTACGCTTGCTCGTCCTTAAACTCCCTCATCCATTGGAGCACCTGTTCTTTATCGCCGGAGGAAACCTTTTTTGAGAGGTACTCAAGGTACTGTATCCCGTCCAACAGTTCACTTTTTACATGTTGACCATCTTTTATCTTGGCTTCAATGCCATGTTGCCAGTTCAGGGCATAATCTACCCACCCTTGCACGCTATATTCATAAAATCCTTGCTTTTCAACTTTGAACGTGGCCGTGTAGCGATCGTTCCCTAAATGTCTCATGTGATCATGCGTAGGCTTTTTGTCGTCCTGGTGCTTGTGGACGACCTCTACTTGGATAATATCATGTCCATCGGGAAGTACATCTGCTGTAACCGTGACCGTTTCCCCAACGACCCTTTTTATAAAGAAACTGCCACATTCCAATTGTGGCGATACATTTTCTATAACTACACGATGTTGTCTTAACATAATTAATTCGGTTTAGTTGCGCTTAAGGTTATTTATGGAATTCAAGATACATTATTTAATGATGCTATTTTCTGTACTCGATAATCTATTTATAAGTTTTGATCTGTCCAAACAAAGTACAAAAGGCCTTCTATAGAAGGACCATGTCCATAATTTACAAGAAGCCAGAATAGACCATGGTCTGCCTATATGCACACATCATTGCCCGGGAATCCCATAAACAATTGTTTCAAATATTACCTATATTGAACATATCACTCACCATTTTCAAATCACTGGGCAAACCATTTCCACACACGGACCCAAAAGCGTATCCCAACCCTGGTGACCCAACAAGCGCAAGCACCCGTTAACCATTAATCTGGATATGTTCCGGTTTCTTGTCGGCCAAAGAAAGTTTGTATCCCAAAGGCCAAAACCCATCTGCCGGATCCCCAAGAAACCCAGTTTGCCCTATTGAATCATTGTGCATGAAACAATGCTATGTAAACAAGCAAAATCCAATCAAAACTTATTGGAGAGAAGTAAAAAACAAAGTTCTGATCTTCGTAAATATAGGATATTTTTTAAAAATTTAACAACTAAATGCAGGATTGCACAGTGATATGGGCGGCAT
Organism: Sediminicola sp. 1XM1-17; assembly: GCF_037203765.1. Taxonomy (NCBI): domain Bacteria; kingdom Pseudomonadati; phylum Bacteroidota; class Flavobacteriia; order Flavobacteriales; family Flavobacteriaceae; genus Sediminicola; species Sediminicola sp. 1XM1-17. The sequence goes on from NZ_JBBCAS010000001.1 coordinate 273,536, forward strand.
CCCCAAGAATTGTATAATGACCAGCAATATTTATGCTCCCATAAAATATCGAATCCCTTATCGAGATTACACCTTTGACCCAACCAGGCAATTTTTGTAGTAGTGCACCTCGCTATGCCCACAGCGCTGAAAAGTTATCAACCGAAATCGATTTCAGCAAGGATAACATGGCAAAAACCCTTAAAAAAACGATAGATATGGCAGCTTTTTGTGAAAATTTATATTTATTTTTAATTCGAGAAGTAAAAATAGCAATTGGATACTATCACAGTAATTGAATTGTTAGACTAAGTAATGATTTAAAATAGTTCACTTGGGTAAAGCTTGGGTGGACTATTTTTTTGTCCCAAACACTCAGAACCACTCGTTGGTGCTCACCATACCATGCTACTTTTTGCTGCCCAAATATTGATATATATCATATTGGGAGCGCACTTTTCCTGAATTCCTGTCCTGCAACACATATTCATTACTGGATGCCCTATCTATAATACGTGCCTTGGTGTTATCCGAGAACTGTATTTTTATAATATCCTTGAGTTCCCCAAAAATATCCTCATCCAATATGGGTGTGACCACCTCAATTCGCTTATCCAGGTTTCTGGTCATCCAATCAGCACTACCCATATAAAGTTCTTCATCTCCATGGTTATGGAATAAAAACAAACGTGCGTGTTCTAGAAACCGGTCCACTATGCTAATAACCTCTATATTCTCTGATTGGCCCTTGACCTGAGGTACAAGACAGCAAAATCCCCTCACCAATAATTTAATCTTTACCCCGGCATTGCTTGCCCGATACAAGAGATCAATCATTTCTTTGTCCTCCAAACTGTTCATCTTCGCCATAATCAAAGCAGGCTTATCATTCTTGGCATGCTCCATCTCGCGAAGAATTAATTGCTCGAACCGAGAACGCAAGTTAAAAGGAGAGATAAGCAAGGTTTTTAGCTTGGGAAGCAATATTTCCCTTTTTAAGATTCCAAATACCTGGTTCAGATCTTTGGTCACTTTCGGATTGGCCGTGAAAAGGGCATGATCACAATAAATCTGTGCGGTGGTAGCATTGAAGTTTCCTGTCCCAATATAGGCATAAGCCCGTATTCTGTCTTCTTCCTGCCGTTCCATATATAAGATCTTGGAATGGACCTTTATATTGGGGAAGCTGTAATACACTTTGGCCCCCTTCTCTTCAAATTTCCGGCCCCAAATAATGTTGTTCTCCTCATCGAACCTAGCCTTGGCCTCTACGAAGATCGTCACTTCCTTCCCATTATCCAGTGCCTCTATCAATGCCGATGTCAGCCTTGATTCCTTGGCGATACGATACAGGGAAATATGAATCGAAATTAATTGTGGATCCTTTGCCGCCTCAGTGATCCAATCCTCCAAATATCTAAAATCTTGATAAGGGAAATGCAGCAACTGGTCCTTCTCCTTGACAAGATCAAAAATACTCCCGCACTGCTCAAAGGCCTTATGGCCAAGAGGAGGCATTGGCTCAAATTTCATCATGGGATTTTTATTTGGATCGGGAAAGGAAAAGAAATCTCTAAAATTATGGCGTTTTCCTCCCTCCATCAGGTCTATTTTTCCCAAGTCTAGGGCCACTTTTATTTTTTTGCGCAAAACTGTGGGCATTCCCCTTTCATAAAGCAATCGGGTTGGCTGCCCCGTTTGCCTTTTGGCAAGGGCGTCATAAATCTGTTGCACCCATTCCCCTTGGTAATCATCGTCCAGGTACAGTTCTGCATCCTTGGAAATCTTTATGTTCCAAAGGGTTTTTATATGCCGATCGGGAAATATTTCTTCCACATTTAGTTTGAGAACGTCCTCAAGAAAAGTATAGTAATCCCCGCCATCACCTGCCTTGAGTTTTCTAAATCTCCCCTGACTGTCCGTGGGAACCTTTACAAATTCCAAAACCTCCGTTTTTTGATCGTATCCCACCATGTACAGCTGTCCCTCTTCAAATGAATCCGCTGAGATACCATCGCCATGGAAGGTTGTAAGGCTATCGGCAATATGTTCTTCAAAATATGCCCTTAATTCCGATTTCTGAACTTCCGTATAATCTGAAATTTCCAACATATGAATGTTGTTCTTTTTCAATTCTGGGAGTATTTCATTGTTGTAGATAGTGCCAAAATTTTGTTGCTGGCGGTCTATTTCCCTATAAAGAAGCTTTAACGTTCTATTGGGACGCAAACCCAAGGGCTTCCTTACTTTCTTGTCTACCTTTTTCAGTTGACGAAGTTTAGATATCCTCACTTTGAAAAACTCGTCAAGGTTTGATGAAAAAATTGCCAAAAACTTTAGCCTTTCATAGATCGGATTACTGGGGTCCCCAGCTTCTTGAAGCACCCTATCATTGAAACGCAGCCAATCCAACTCCCTATCCTTAAAAGTAAATTCCTGTTTCTGATATTTTGCCTCCATGGCCCCAAAATTATGAATACTTAATAATTCATATTGCAAAATTATTGACTCATACCATCAATTGCCCTTCGCGTGCCTCTTTAAAGGGCACGGAAACCCAATGAACCGCAGTGTGCCTGTCCATGTATTGAAAACAAATGATTACACCTCCTCGACAAGGTGTTTTTTATTGATGCAATTAGATCAATTATAAAATTTTTAAGGTCAATCAGAATAATAGATTCACGATAAATTCACCTAATATTTACACCTAAAACAACACGATCATGAATACAAAAAGCAAAGCACTGGTAGATCAATTATCAGAGATCCTGCAAAAGAACAAGGACGCTGAAAAAGGCTATGCAAAAGCAGCAGAGAATGCAAAAAGCTTGGGATTAAAGAATTATTTCAAGAGAAAGTCCGATGAGCGCAGTGACTTTAACAATCAATTGAAAAGTGCAATTGCCGCCAACTTTAACGAGGTAGATGATTCGGGTAGTTTTACAGGAAGTATGCACCGCACCTGGATGGACATTAAAACCTTCTTTTCAGGAAATGAAGATGAGGCCATGATGGAAGAAGCTATTCGAGGGGAAAAGGCAGCTGTTGAAGAGTACAAGGAAGTATTGGAGGACCAAGTACTGCCATTGCCCATCGAAGTTTTGATTCGCGAACAAAAATTGAGAATAGAAAAGGATCTGAGTACAATCAAGTCATTGGAAGATTTAGAGTAATAGTTGGTTAGTTAGTTTTGGAAGGAGTGGTTCAAAAATATTGAATCGCTCCTTTTTTTTTTGGACCTCCTCAAGTTTAAACCCCGATAATTCACTTCAATTCGAGAAATTGACCAGGAATGGAATACAGAAGATCCTTCCCTTGGCCAAGGATCACGGTTTTATTTTTTAGCTTTTGAAGTATCTTCCTTTTTTTCATTTTTGATTTGCTCGAACGCCTCTTCAATTTCCTTTTGCGATGGTGCTGGCAAACGTTGTTCTGCCGCCAGTTCTGGCTCAAAACTGAGTTTTGTGAAGAACGGAAAATGATCGGACCCTGTCTTCCCTCCCAATTGCACATCCCCAACCCGAAAAACAGCGGAGGAATATATATGGTCCAGCGGCCAGCGCATCAACCAATTCTTTGCATTATAAGTATTGAAAAGTCCCCTCCCTTTGCGCAAATCCAATAATCCGCTCATCTTTTGGAACAATTCTGTTGTCTCCGACCACGCCACATCATTAAAATCTCCCATCACTATGACCGGAAGATCAGAATCCCTTGTCAGTTGTGCAATTCTCATCAATTCGGCATCCCTATCGGCAGATGATGGATTGTGCTGGGGGGTTGGTGGTGCGGGATGGATCGCATATAGTTGAACCTTGTCACCAGATGGCAGTATCAATTTGGTATGAATGGACGGAATTGAATCTTCAACTAAAAATCTCACATGCCCATCTTCCAACGGAAATTTGGAAAACAGAATCATCCCATAGGTGTTTTCTTCAGCCTTTTTCATCTGGTACTTGTATTTCCCGTCAAAAGCGGTTTTCAAATGACGGATCCATTCCGCATTGGTTTCGGTAAAGAGGGCTAGGTCTGCCTGAAATCGCTCGGCATCTTGAATGACCCCTTGCACGTTATCATTACTTTGAAGGACATTGGCGATATAGATGCTGAATTCTTGGTCTGCCTTGGCAGAGCTGTCGTTCATCTCAAATTGGGAAAATGCTGTATAGGGAAAGATCTTTATGCCCTGGAAAATAAAACAAGCGAGCAAGGTGGTCACGAAGAGATAATCAGATACCTTATGAATATTAAATTTTATAAAATAGGTCAATAGGGCAAACATTGTCAATAGCGTGAGCTGAAGATGTGGAAAGTCGAACACCCTCACGGACCAATGGTCAACGGCCACAAATGGAAATATCGTAAGGATAATGGCCACTCCTCCAAATATTTGGAGGAATAGCTTGAGCGTCAATTTTGACTTTAAACTGGATGAATCCATCTGTTGTTTGGTTTTAAAATAGTTGGTTTATAAATATGGCCCCACGGTCTGCCCGTAAAACTTTCATGGATTATTCGGTTTGATCTTCCTCCTCTTGTATTGCCAGGGGATGGTCCTTTTCACCCAGCCCGACTATCTTGATTATGTTGGCCACCGTATTATAAAGCATCAGCACAACAACGATCAGGGCAGAGCTCAGTACACTGGAAATAGCCAGCGAGATATAGTAGATGGTGTTAAACCAATTATTGGGTACCGAATCTGATTCCGTAATGGGTAAGTTAAGCAATAGAAATGCCATTACCGATGCTATAAACACCGTAGTATCAACTTTGGCGATCAGCAGTACATGCCTATAGTGCTCCTCCTTCAATTTAGAAGTTGCACTGGAGCTAAGGCTCAATAAGGTCAATAGCAGCGCCAAGATGGTTGCTGATGCAAGAGCAATCGTATTGCACAGGGTATTTAACCCATCTATGGAGTTTTTAATCAGCACTTTGGCTTCATAGCCGCTGAGATGCCCCAAAAGAAAGGTACCGGCCGTGATGATCAGAAGGGATATTCCGCCCCCAAGAAGTGCTCTTTTGGTATACATGCTAATTTTCATTTTTCAATCGTTTTAAACCTGTTGATACTGCTATAGCGATAGAATCCACTTGGGACAGTGCTTAACTAATCCAAGCAGTTGGCCCATTATCTATGATCCTCCTTATTCTTCGAGATCCAAATTTTTATAGTCTGCCTCCGTACAATCGAAGCACTTTTTCATCATTCCTGATAGTTGAAGCTCTTCCATTCCTTTGATATCAATGTCTTTCTTGGGTCTTTCTTGGATTATACCATAGAAACTTACTGCGGTCTCGACCAATTTATCCCTTCTCGCAAGTAACTTCTCCCTTATTTCAGGGCCGTTCAACCTATCTATTGCTTTTGGCCAACTTTCAAAGGAACGCGCAATATTTGCATCGGTCATAAGTTCCCTTACTATGTTCGCCTCGTTTTTAAACTGTGCCAAGGTGGCCGATCGCAGGAAATACTCATCGAATTCCGTAACAAGGCCGGGTAAAAAATCTATATCCTTCTCAAAGGTCTGCACTTTGGGATGTAGAACCTTGTTGGCAACCATGGATGGTATGACGCCCCCAAGATTGAAAAAAGCATTGTCTCGATCTGTGGGTACCGGTATGGCAATGTACCGACCTCCATTATCCCGAATGGCCCATCCCCATTGTTTTGCATGTCTATCCCAGTCTCCTATTAGCAGGTCGAAAAGGCGTGCACGGATCAGGGCGTTTTGATCTATTTCCACGTTGTCTCCTTTTTCAATTTTTAGCTCAAGAAGGTCTTCGGTATCCAAGAGTTCCTTTATTCCATTAAGGCCCGTCCAATTGACCTTTCCTTCACTTTCGTATTCAAAAAAATAAAGTCGGTTTCCATATTTGTCATTGTGTTCCCCCAATAACTTTTGTTTGGGGACAAACATCAATTTCGGGTGTGTATGCAAGACCTCAGCGGCTTCTGATAGTTTAGCGGTCACCAAAGCGGCATAGGGGTGTTGTGCGGATACACCGTCCACGACGATGTTTTCCAGTCCGAGGTCTTTGGCAAGTTCGGGCACCAATTTTTCGGGATCCTTACTTAAGCTACGGAGCGTATACCGTATTCCCTGTTTATCTTCCAACTCAAGGGAATGGGTCTGCTTTCCCCCACCTTGTTCAATGACTTTCAACCCTCCCTTTAGGGTATCTAAAAATGCGATGGGCACGGTAATTGGTTCTGCCCAAGCGTCCCGGTATTGTTCGCCCTGCATAATTTTTTTGAGTTCACTTGCCTCATAAAGCGTATTGGCAGCCAAGGTGACCGAATCAAAATCCCCAAACTTTATTTGATCCACATCTGCAATATCCAGCACTTCACAGGTTCTGAAACTCTCCTTGGTTTCAGATACCGAAAAATAGACCAAGGCTAAGAAGGCCAGAATGAAGATGGAACCTATCAAAATATATTTACGCATAGTTTTGTGGATTTGTGTCCTTATTTAAAATATTGTTTTCCATAAAAGCATCCTTTGTCAATGATCAGGTCAGTGGATCTTTTCTAAAAACCTCAACCAGGTTAAAAATCAAAATACAAAAGACCACCCAAATCAATCCGGCAATAAAGCCTCCCGCAATGTCCGAAGGAAAATGGACCCCTAAATATATCCTACTGATGCCTATACTCAGAATAAGGAGCACAAGGAAAAGATAGAGTGCCGTTTTTAAGAATTTGTTCATTTTGATCCTATAGACCAAATAGATCAAAAAACCGTAAAAAGCCATCGCGCTCATGGCATGGCCACTGGGATAGCTCAAGGTCTTCACCACCACCAAATGTTCAATGCCGGGTCTTGCCCTATCTATAAATCTTTTTAACATGACATTGGATAGGGTTGCCAAAAGCAGCACCAAGGAAATTTGAGCAATATATTTCCATTTCTTAAAAATAAAAGCGGATAAAATAACGCTTATTCCCAATACAATGAGATACCCATGCACATCCCCTACCTCCGTGACAATCTTAAAATATTGGGTGAGGACAGGATTGCGATACGAAATGATGAATTGTGTGATTTGATGGTCGTAGTTGGACAATGTTTCCGTTTTGAGCTGGGCCGTTAGTTCCACGAAGAGGTTGATCCCCACAATTACAATAACCAGCGCAAGGGCGATCATGACCACATAAGGCGATTTCTGTTGGTAAGAGCCGAAACGAGCAAATAAATTTCTTACTCCCTGTATGAAATCAATAATTATTTTTTTCATTATGACCTATTTTTTTGTTTATTCAATCCTTTTTCTTTCCATTACCGGTCAAGGTACTGACAATACCGCTCTTTATATTGAGCCATATATAATTAAAAAACGACTTGTCCATATTGCGTTCCGCTTCGATTTGGCCAAACCTAAATCCTGCATCGTTGGTGTCCTCCCCATCGTTTACAAACAAATTCCCTATGGCCGTCAATATCTTGTTTACGCGTTTTCCATCTTTCCGAAGAACGTCAAACCTAAAATCGTTGTAGCGCATCTTCATATCCCCTTTTGCGGCATAGGCATCGCCAGAAATGGTAAAATACATCTCGTCTATATATCCTTCGGTCTCTACATTCAGGTTGGGCTTAAAAAATGGGTTCAATTCTTCGGCCTGTAGGGATGAGACATTCCCCATGACCAGAAACGCTTCATTTTCATCGTTCAAATCAAATAAATAATCAAGCTTTATTGGCGCTTTTCCCATCAATAGCCCCTTGGCCATCAATTTTGTGGTATCCCCTCTGATGGCCTTGGTATCCAAACCGAGAATGGTGGTACTCATGTCATCTATATATAAACGCCCTGGTTTTCCATGCCCATGGAGCCGCTCCTCATAACCTATACGCCCGCCCTTGACCTCTATCTTGGGCACCTTGATATCAATGGGCAATTTTCTGACCAACCTGCTGTACATGTTCTTATTGGTATTGTCGTCAGCTAGTCTTTTATCACGAAAGACTTCCAATTTGGGCATGGTAAACTCAATTTTATCCGAATGGAAGAAAAATTTATTCCATCTAAAACCAAAATCCATGGTATACACGTTCAGTTTGGGTATTTCCAGTACTACATGGTCACGTTCGTGCTCAAGAAAGTTGGACAGGGTTTCCTTTCCATATTTTGATTTGACCCGAATATCATCAATTACCAAATTTTTGTTTCTAACCTGTATTCTTTTTATGTCCATTGATTCAAAGGATCCCAAATCAACATGGCAATTACCCGCAGAAAAAGTATACTCCTTATGCTCCAAAGGTATTTTCCTTTTAATGATTTTGGGATCGGTTTTAAAACCGTTCAAGGTAAAATTGATCCTATCCGATTCCAACAACATACTGTCCATATCTTTCTTGAAAATAAAAAAACTGCCGTTCTCAATTTCTATCCGATCTACAATGATGGTTTTCAATAATTTCACGACCCCCAAAGAATCCTGCTCCAATCCTTTGGATTTTTTGTCCGGGAAGTACTTGACAATGGGACGGGACAGTCTCAAGCTTTTGATTTTCAAGGTCTTTTCGAACAAAAAAGGCCAATAATGCAGTCCTTCTATTTTCAAATAATCCGATTTAACCGTGGTATGCACGGTGGTATCCTGCCTATTGGTTGTATTTGCCCCAAAATCTTCTATGTGTATGGAGCCCGTAAAAATATTGGCCGATATATTTTCATAATCCAACCGTATATGGGACGGAATTTTTCTTCTCAAAAATTCCTCGACCTCTTTTTCGGCCCTAATCTGAATAATCAAGATGGCAATGCCAATGATACTCAACACCCCTATTATAGTTCGGAGCAGTATTTTCCTTGACATCATAGCATATCGCATTTTTAGGATCCTTATTTCCATCTGTTGAAAGGAACGGTCAATATTAATGAAACTAAAATCTTTTGGGATGCGCTATAAGTTAAGAAATTAGCTCTTTCCGATCCCGGAATCCCATGTATGCTATTTTGGTGGCTAATCAAGGATATGACTCCACACCACATCTTGACCAACAAATTCCACAAGGTGTAAATGGATCAAAACTTTAATCTTTCGAACAAACTCAACCAATTAGGTTGCCATAATTTTATAAAAAACAAACGATATGAAAGTACAATCTTATTTAGCTTTTAATGGAAATTGCCAAGAGGCACTTAATTTTTACGGAGATCTATTTCATGCCGAGGTCCAGAACAGGATTACCTATGAGGACAAGAAAATAGACGTTCCCTCTTCTTTTAGAAATAAACTACAACATGCAGAACTTAAGGGCAAAGGAATACACTTTATGGCTTATGACGCCTCTCCGGACACCCCGATCAATCATGGGAATCAAATTCATATGAGTGTTGATCTTCAGGGTTCTGACGAAGCGGAAAAACTCTTTAACGAATTGTCCAAAGGAGGACAGGTCCATCATAATTTTAGAGAGCGCGAATGGGGCCATTTTGGCCGTTGCACCGATAAATTCGGAATTAACTGGATGGTGAACGTAGCCCATTAAAAGTTCCGCTCAACACAAATTTTCAAAGACGGTGCCGATCCCACAGGAAAACGTTTTGGAAACCCTTTCAACTGGTAAGGGTAAACCTGTCGGTCAGCTATTATGAGGTCACCCGCATGGATTAATTTTTCAAAAAAAACACAGAGAACTTAAAATAAATGGATCATGGCACTGAACAAACTGCTCCTCTATAGGACTTTAACTAAAAATCGGAAATTGGGACTCTTATATGTCGGCTATAAAGCCGCCAAATACATGTTGGATTTATATCAAAAACGCAGAACAGGCAAAGGAAAGTTGGGCGGCAAAAATTAAGCGGTCCTGGAAACCTATAAAAAATTTGGATGGACAGGTCCGTTCCTTGTGGACGGGCCATTTTACAATTCCAAGGAAAATAAGGGATGTCCCATGAGCCCTTTGCTCATTGCTTCCCATTTAAATCTTGTAGGTAGCATTCCCCTTTTGAAAAGATATACATCCAAGGGCTCCATATGTAAATTTTCGTAGGGCATATCGCTTTTAAACTAAAAGTTTACTCGATAATGATACACTTATAGGGCCTTAATTGGAACCTTTGTAATCTATTAACCAATACATTAACACTATGTCATTATTAACAATAATACTAAACATTTTATTGCCACCACTTGCCGTATTCATGAAACACGGCATTGGAACCACCTTGTTGATCAGCATATTACTGACCATGCTGGCCTGGTTGCCCGGAGTCATTCACGCATTTATTGTAAACAAATAGCACATTATGGGAAAAGTTAAAAGTTTGGCTGTTGTCATGGTCGGTGCCCTGGCACTGCAGAGCTGTAAAATGAACAAAGAAGAATCCGGGTCGCTTCCGGATGTAGACGTACATGTTGAAGCCGATTCTGGTGAACTACCCGAATATGATATTGCCTGGTCCGATATTGAAATCAGTACTACGACCAAAAAGATCAAGGTGCCCAAAGTCGTGGTGGTAATGGAAGAAGAAGAGGTTGAAGTCCCCGTCATAGATTTCGACATGCCGGGCCAAGAAAAGGAAGAACGAAGTTTGGTCGTAGAGGCCGAAGTTTCTGGAACAGAACACGAATTGAATATCATGGAAATAAGAGCAACCAAAAATAGGTTGTATGTTATATCCAAACTTCAGGACCTGACCACTTCCCTTGGCAATAAAACCATGAGAATACAAGACCAGGTATATGTTACGGCACCGGATCTGGATGTCCAACATATTATTGTAGGAAAAAAAGCAGATCGAGTGTTTAACAACAATTATAAATACGCAACTGATATGACCGAAGTTGATGTTATGATTGGAGACGCCAAAACCATATATTCCAAATAACGGAACAGAATTAACAGGCAACAAAAAGCCTTCCATTGCCAATGGCAGTGGAAGGCTTTTTTTGATAGGATTATTTGGGCTATTGTTAAAGCCTATCTGAAGTCCTCCAAAATATCCGACGTCTCCAAATCGTTCTGGATTACTTCACGCTGTTCCCTTAAAATTTCCTTGATCCTCGCAGGGATATGTGTTTCCGCCAAGACCTCGCTATACTCCTCTATGGCCGATTTGTCGCCCCGTACCGCTTCTTCCAACATCGCTTCATCATTATCGTTTGAAAAGAAAGCCTTGACATCCATCCAAGTTCTATGTGCTGCCCCAGCGGTTGTACCTTCAATGTTCTCGTTTCCCAAGATAAGCTCAGGAGAAGCATTTTTCAATTGCTTCAAAAAATTCTCTCTGTTTTTGACCCTTGCCGAGAAATAATTCCTGATACCTACATCTTTCGAATTTTCTTCAGCTTTTTGAAAACCCTTGATCGCATCTTCATTTTTGTCAATGATCTCTTGCAATCTGTTTTCGATTTTTTTTACATCTTCGTTCATAGTTCTTGTGCATTAAATATTATTAAAATAAACTTATTGAATGTTCCAACTCCAATTTAATAAAACAACCATGAACGGATTGACGCGATTGAAGGATTTAAATGACCCAATCGCTTAGAAGGCAGTGGACTGGCAACGGATTAGACTAATTCTTTCTTTGGTTACCATTAACCGAAAAGAACTTCAGATAAATAACTATACGTGTCAAGTGATGGTTTGTGGAGAATACCGGAGTAACTGCGTTGCTCCGCAAATTTCCAGTACTGCAAATGCAATGGGACATGCCTATCGACAGGGGCATATTAAAACACAAAAGCCACACGAATAAATTCGGTGGCTTTTCTTAGTTTTAAAACGCAATCGCATTTGCGCTTGATCGTGGAGAATACCGGAGTCGAACCGGTGACCTCTTGCCTGCCAGGCAAGCGCTCTAGCCAGCTGAGCTAATCCCCCTTTTGGCTGGCGCAAAGAAAATACATTTTCACATGGTATCAAAATACTACCCCAACAAAAAACAGCCTATATCAATCTTTTTTTACACTCAACACCAAAACCGGTATTGGAGCATAAAACTCAGACTTAAGAATGGTATTCTTTTCCCATAAAGTCTTAAAAAATCCACGTTTTCTTCTAAATACGCAAAGTAGATCGGGATGTTGCGATCTAAAATGCTCCAAAACTCCCAGATAGGTCGTAGAATTTTCTGTCAATGTCAGCTGCGAACTGATGTCCATAAGCGCCGTATTGATCTTTAGATCATCATCGGAATACCCAGGAGTTTTTACCATTAATAGGTTTACCTTGGAACCAAACTTTTTTTGGATATCCACCAATGGATCGAGAATCCGCTTTCTTTTCAATATACCCGACTTAAACGCCGTCAATACGGTCTTGAATGGCTTGAAAACTGTTCCTTTGGGTACGATCAAAGTAGGTATATCCGTTCTTTTAACTACCCTGCCCGAGGTATGACCCAAATAGAGCTCCTCTTTTATGTCATTGCTTCTAGGAGAGATAATGATCAAATCGATTCCCAATTCCTTATCAATGTCCACCAGACCATCAATCAAATCTCCATTATAGGTGGCAATTTTAATATCTACTTTTTTTGCATCTACTTTATTGATGACCTCCAATAAATGTTCCTTACTGCTTTCGGCCACCTTCTCTTGAAGATTTGCCAAGGTCCCGGCACCGGTGCCCTTTACATTGAACACTTCCATCACAAAAACCTGAGATGAAAATTCTGAGGCAAAATCAACTGCGTATTGTAACGTTTCATGGGCTTCAGGAGAAGTCCCTATGGGAACCAAAATATTTTTCATAATAAGGTTTTTCGATTTTATAGGTTAAATTTACAACTAAATTAAAATCTAGACATGATCCGACCCGCAAAGTTAGGGGAAATGACCGATATAATTGCAATTACCAGGGCCTGTGCGGCGCACATGATCACCAACAATATTTTTCAATGGAATGATTCTTATCCTTCCATGGGGATCTTCCAAAATGATATCGAAAAAGGAGAACTTTTTGTCTTGGAAATTGATGCCAGGATCATTGGCACCATCGTAATTTCGACCCATATGGATCAAGAATACATACCGGTTCAATGGCTGACCCCATCCCAAAAAAATATTTACATCCATCGTTTGGCTGTACACCCGGATCATCAAAAAAAAGGATATGCCCAAGAATTAATGACATTTGCGGAAGACTATGGGAGGAAAAACAACTATACCTCCATCAGGTTGGACACCTTTAGCCAGAACAAGCGCAACCAACAATTCTATGAACAAAGGGGCTATCAAAAACTGGATGATATCTATTTTCCGAAACAAAGTGATGCTCCATTTCATTGCTACGAACTAGTACTATAATCCCATTTTTATTTGAAAACGGCCGTCAATTTTAAGACCATCAACAAACTAGCCATTCCAGCCACGGTCGCCGGAATTGCAGAACCCATCCTTTCCATTACTGATACCGCTATTGTAGGCAATATTCCTGTGGACGGACTGGAATCTTTGGCCGCCGCAGGGATCGTGGGTTCCTTTTTGTCCATGCTGATCTGGGTACTGGGACAGACTAGAAGTGCTATTTCTGCAATTACATCCCAATACCTGGGTGCGGGAAGGTTGGAGGAGGTCAAAACGCTGCCAGCCCAAGCCATATTTTTGAACATTGCCCTGAGCATTGTCATCCTTTTGTCTACCATCTTTGTGATTGAGGATATTTTTCGCCTGATGAACGCCTCCGGAAAAATATTGGATTACTGTGTGAAATACTACGCCATTAGGGTGTGGGGCTTCCCATTGACCCTGTTCACTTTTGCGGTATTTGGAATTTTCAGAGGCCTTCAAAACACCTATTGGACCATGCTCATAGCCATAACAGGGGCGGTATTGAACATTATTCTCGACTTTTTATTGGTATATGGTTTGGAAGGTTTCATCTCGCCCATGTATTTGGAAGGTGCCGCCTATGCCAGTTTGATTTCCCAAGGGGTGATGGCACTGATGACCTTTGTTTTCCTGATGGTTAAAACCGATATCAGTCTAAAACTTCGTTTTCCCCTCCATCCAGAACTGGGCAACTTGATGGTCATGAGTTTAAATTTATTTGTACGGGCCTTGGCGCTGAATGCCGCCCTGATATTGGCCGTCAGGGAAGCCACAGCCTTGGGGGACCGCTTTATTGGGGCACATACCATAGCGATCAACCTCTGGCTTTTCTCATCATTTTTTATTGATGGTTATGGGGCGGCAGGGAATATCATGGGTGGCAAACTCTTGGGGGCCAAGGATTACGACGGACTCTGGAAATTGGCCAAGAAAATAACATACTATGGCATGGCCGTAAGTGGGCTCTTGATGCTCATGGCCTTTGTTTTTTATGAACCCATAGGGCGACTTTTTTCCAATGAAAGTATTGTTTTGCATACTTTTTACGGTGTTTTCTACATCCTTATTTTAAGTTTGCCCGTAAATACCGTAGCCTTTGTTTTGGATGGGATGTTCAAGGGAATGGGAGAAATGAAGTATTTGAGAAATGTACTGTTGACCGCAACCTTTTTGGGATTTATTCCCGTCCTGTTTTTGGGCAAATATTTTGGTTGGGGTTTCAGTGGAATCTGGATTGCCTTTCTGGTTTGGATGGCAATTCGCGGTGGGGCCCTGGTTTGGAAATTCCGAAGTAAATTTCGCCCCCTCTTGCAAAACATCTAATTTTGATATCGTTTAAAAGAAGATTATGGGTACTACAAGAACAAATGGAAGTTTGTATACGTCTATCACGGATAGGATCGCAACGGTAGAGTTTGGTCATCCCGCCAGCAATTCTTTTGTGGCAGAATTATTGGCCAGACTTGCGACAGAATTGCGCGATCTTTCTGAAAATGAGGAGGTTTCAGTAATTGTCCTGAAGTCCGAAGGAGACAGGGCCTTTTGTGCAGGGGCTTCCTTCGATGAATTGGTGGCAGTTTCCAACTTGGAAGAAGGAAAAGCCTTTTTCAGCGGATTTGCCAACGTGATCAATGCCATGCGTACCTGTAAAAAATTGATTGTCGGACGTGTCCAGGGCAAGGCAGTAGGGGGAGGTGTTGGACTCATAGCCGCATGTGACTATGCCTTTGCAGTTGAAAGTGCCGCTATTAGACTTTCTGAACTTACCATTGGTATCGGTCCCTTTGTGATCGCTCCTGCGGTGGAACGTAAAATAGGTATTGCTGGCCTGGCAGAGTTGTCCCTTGCGCCCACAGAATGGAAGAACGCCTACTGGGGTAAAGAAAGGGGCCTTTTTGCCAAAGTCCTTGAAAATGGCCGGGAAATGGACCAGGAATTACAAGTATTTACCTCCAATTTGGCTTCCTACAACCCCCAAGCTTTAACGGACATGAAAACAATCCTTTGGGAAGGGACCTCCCATTGGGATTCCTTGTTGGCGGAAAGGGCAGAGCTTTCAGGGAAATTGGTACTCTCGGATTTCACCAAAAAAGCATTGGAAAAGTTCAAGAAATAAAATGCTACATTTATATTAGATCTTAACTATGAGAAAGTACGGAACAGAAATAAAGTGGGGAATCATTTTTTCCATGGCCACCTTAATTTGGTTATATTTTGAAAAAACCATGGGCTGGCACGATGAATTGATCGCCCAACAACTCATCTATACCAACTTATTTGCCATTGTAGCCATTGTCATTTATGTGCTGGCCTTAAAAGAAAAGAGAAAAAAAGATTTTGGCGGCAGAATGTCCTGGAAGCAGGGTTTTATCAGTGGCATCATCATCAGTATCGTTGTAGCGGTTTTAACGCCCCTGACACAATATATTGGCAGCTTGTGGATAGCCCCAAACCTATTTACGAATCTCATCAACTACAAAGTAGAAACTGGTCAAATGACACAGGAAGTGGCACGAAATTATTTCAATCTAAAAAGTTATATGGTGCAGGGTACTTTTGGTGCCTTGACCATGGGTGTGGTTACTTCGGCCATTGTGGCCCTCTTTCTAAAAAAACAATAACAATATTATCAAGTATTTATTAGCATGGATATTTTATCATTCCTCAACGGAAACTTTATTTTCCCGATCTTGGCACTCGTTTTAGTAGTGGTCTATTTTGTGAACCGAGTAAAGAACAATAGAAAATATAAAAGGTAGGGCCTATCTCGTCTTCAGCCATCCGGTAATGCTCAACCGGTTTTGATTGGCCGTTTTTACCTCGTGTTCCAATTCCTGGCTTTCAAAAATGACCATACGCCCCTGTATGGGTGATATTTCTATGGTTTTTTCTTGCTCGCCCTCCTGTAGATAAATCGCCAATGCCCCGCCATCCTCCGGCTGCCAATTTGGTTCGTTCAAATATAGCGCAATGGACAGTTTACGCCTATCGTCGTTCTGAAAGGTATCCAAATGACGTTTATAGAAGGTGCCCTCTGGGTAGAGTGCATAATGGAACTCCTTGTTAAGTATTCCCAGAAAACAGGTTTTGTTCAGATAATGGGCAAATTCGTTTATTTTCGAAAAAAAGAGTTTTTCTGCCTCTTCCTGCGCTTTTTCATCCATCCAAAGGATAAAATCGCCCCGAATGGATTTCACAATCAGCTCATTGGTTTTGCTTCCAATAGCGGCCTTCTTAAACTGGTCCTCCTCATACTTGGACAATAAACTGTTCCTAAGGGTCAGTATTTCCTCCGGAGAAAAGAAATCGTCCACTACACTATACTTTTGAGTCAACAGATCATCAATAACCCCTTCATATAGCGGGATTTCCTTAAATTCCAATTGTTCAAAAAGCTCCATAACTTTCGCTTGAAAATGTCCGCAAATGTAATCAAATATGGATTGAGGCTATGGTATTTATCCAATGCTGACAAACAATTTTTTGAAAGCTCCGTAGGAGCCAAGTACCATAGCCCTGTCCTATTAAAAAAAGTGGATAGAGCCTCATGGAATTAAAGAATTAAGACGTAACGCGTTTTGATGGCCCACAAAAAATGGTTTGATTGTACTAGAATCCATACTTTTGCAGTGCAAATGAACACTATGGGCAATATTAGGATTACCAAGCAATTTAGTTTCGAAACCGGCCATGCACTTTTTGGCTATGATGGCAAATGCAGAAATGTACATGGTCACAGTTATAAACTATCCGTTACCGTGATAGGCAGGCCCATTACGGATACCGCCCATGTAAAATTGGGCATGGTCATCGATTTTAGTGACCTAAAGAAAATCGTTAAGGAGGAGATAGTTGATAAATTTGACCATGCCACCGTGTTCAATAAAAATACGCCCCATACCGAATTGGCCAAAGAGCTGATGGAGCGCGGACATAGTGTTATTTTGGCAGATTATCAGCCGACCAGTGAGAATATGGTACTTGATTTCGCCGACAAAATAATGATGCGGCTTCCTGAAAATATTCAGCTACATTCCTTAAAGTTACAGGAAACCGATACTTCCTTTGCGGAATGGTATGCCAGTGACAACCATTAATACGGCCTATGGAAACGATAAACGTAGCTGAGGGGAAAAAGGTATATTTTGCAAGTGACAATCACTTGGGGGCCCCTACCTCGGAGGAAAGCCTGCCAAGGGAAAAAAAGTTCGTTGCATGGTTGGACCTTGTGAAACAAGATGCCGCAGCGATTTTTCTATTGGGAGATCTTTTCGACTTTTGGTTTGAGTATAAGACGGTAGTTCCCAAAGGATATACCCGAACATTGGGAAAATTGGCCGAAATTACCGATGCCGGAATCCCTGTCTACTTTTTTGTGGGCAACCACGATCTTTGGATGCGCGGTTATTTTGAGGAAGAACTGAACATCCCCGTTTTTCATAAGCCACAGCAGTTTACATTGAACAATACCTCATTTTTTATTGGTCATGGCGATGGACTTGGTCCAAACGATAAAGGGTTCAAAAGGATGAAAAAGGTATTTACCAATCCCCTTTCCAAATGGATTTTCAATTGGCTCCACCCAGACCTAGGAGTGAAATTGGGAAAATATCTCTCTGTAAAGAACAAATTGATCTCTGGTGACGATGATGCCAAATTTTTGGGGGAAGACAAGGAATGGCTCGTTCAATATGCCAAACGAAAATTGGAAGAGGACCATTACGATTATTTTGTTTTTGGCCACAGGCACCTCCCATTGAACATTGCCCTTAACGATAGATCGACCTATGTAAATTTAGGGGATTGGATCCATTATTTCACCTATGCTGTCTTTGATGGGCAAACCCTTTCCTTGGAGACCTATAAGCCCCAATAAACAACAACATTTAAACAAACACTTATAAGGTCGATTCAGGAAGATTAGGCCAAAATCATACCAGCCGTATATCTCCCTGTAAATGTTATATTTATATTAAAGCTTATTTAGATTTATTAAAAATAGCTTATATTTGTTTAAGTTTATTTAAACAGCATAAATAAGCACTTTTAGAGGATTTTATCCTTGAGAAGTCAAGATTCCATGAAACGTAATCTTCAACGTTGGAATAATTAAAAAATGTGTTCGTTTAAGTTTGAGTTAGTTTAATTTCAGGACCTGGGCAGGAGTGTCCAGGTCCGATTTTTTTGGAAAATTTCTAGATTTTTTTAATACCCAACAGTAATCAAAATATTCTTTTTGATAACTACAGGTGTTTTCCTCTAGCGTAGGTCACGGAGCTTCAATTGTAGGCTCACATTGCCCTGCCATTCATTTTCATCCAATGAATACACCGCGCTGAATGATTGTTGATTGGCCACAACGGGCAATTTGTCCCCTAAATTAAATCCAATGCCACCTATGGGACCATTGCCATATTGTGTCACTGCCAGTTTTAAATGTTTTTCTTCCTGCCCCACCCCTTTTGCGTATCCAGTATCCTTTAACTGATCTGTCATAAATATGGGCGATAGGTTTCCAGGGCCAAAGGGAGCAAATTGCTTCAGTATTCGCATCAGTTTTGGCGAAATATCCGCAAGTTCAATCTGTGCATCTATCAAAATTTCTGGCGTCAACAGGTTTACGTCTATGGTCTCGGATACAACTTTTTCAAATTTTGCCTTAAAGGCCGCATACTGTTCTTCCAAAAGTGTAAGTCCGGCTGCGTATTTATGGCCTCCAAACTGTTCTATACACTCGGCACAATCTTCAAGGGCGTTGTACACATCGAACCCCTTTACCGATCGTGCAGAAGCGGCCAACTTATTACCACTTTTCGTAAAGACCAATGTGGGCCTATAATAGGTCTCTGTTAGTCTTGATGCCACGATCCCGATGACTCCCTTGTGCCATGTGTCCTTATAAACAACCGAGGTAAAGCGTTCTTCTTCCTTGTTTTGCTGTATTTGCAGCAAGGCCTCTTGGGTAATCTCCTGATCCAATTCCCGCCTATCCGCATTGAATTTTTCAATACCGGCCGCCAATATTTCTGCTTTCGCCAAGTCCGTCTCCTTCAACAGATTTACGGCATGTTGCCCGTGCTCCATCCTCCCCGCCGCATTAATACGGGGTGCGATGATAAAGACTACGTCCGTAATGGTGAATTCCCGTTTCTTGGCTTGTTGTATAATGGCCTTAAAACCAGCCCTGGGCATGCGGTTGATCACCTGCAACCCAAAGTAGGCCAAGACCCTGTTCTCTCCCGTAATGGGAACTATATCGGCCCCTATGGCCGTGGCCACAAGATCTAAATAAGGAACCAGATCTTCAATGGTCTCCCCCCTTCTTGATCCAAGAGCCTGTATTAATTTGAATCCAACTCCACAACCACAAAGCTCATCATAAGGGTAATTGCAATCATTCCGTTTGGGATCAAGAACGGCAATAGCGTTGGGCAGCACATCTCCCGGTCGGTGATGGTCGCATATGATAAAATCTATGCCCTTTTCTTGGGCATAGGCTACCTTGTCTATCGCTTTAATACCACAATCCAGTGCGATGATCAATGTAAAACCATTGTCCTCCGCAAAATCGATTCCCGTAAAAGAGACCCCATATCCCTCCCCGTACCTATCGGGTATATAGGTGGCCACATTGGGGTAATACTGCAAGAGATAAGAGGACATCAATGAAACTGCGGTTGTCCCATCTACGTCATAATCCCCATAGACCAATATATTCTCACCTTCGGCCATGGCTCTTTCGATCCGTTCCACCGCCAAATCCATATCCTTCATTAAAAAAGGATCGTGCAAATGGGAAAGTTCCGGTCTGAAGAAAACCCGAGCGGCTTCAAAGGAATCAATACCACGCTGTAGCAGTAAATAAGCAACCAGAGGATCTACATGGAGTTCATTGGCAAGTGCAACTACTTTTGTTTCCTCAGGCCTAGGTTTAAGCGTCCAGCGCATATAGTTTGTTTCGTTTATATTGGTTTTGCCCTAAAGATCAAGGGAATTGGTTCAGGGGAATGAGGTATGCCCCTTTAAAAAGATGGGCTCGGTCATTCCAATGGCTATTTATGGTGAAAAATGGTCTTGATCTCCAACTCCGCAAATTTTCGGAACATTTCCATGACCCCACAATACTTCTCTATGGACAGGTCAATAGCCCTCTGTAATTTGTGTTCCGAAAGATTACTCCCATGAAAATGGTATTCCAAGGTGACCTTATCATAAAATTTAGGATCCTCATCGGTCAAATTGGCCATGGTTTCCATATGGAATTCATCTACCTCCAATTTCATTTTCTTGATCATGGAGGCCACATCCAACCCCGAACACCCTGCCAATGCCGATAACATTAGGGCCTTGGGCCTATATCCGCTTCCTTCGCCCCCGTTTTCAGGTCCAGCATCTATACGGAGGTGCAATCCAGAAGGGTTGGTGCTTTCAAAGGCCATATTACCGAGCCATTTGGTAGAAATATGATTTGTCATGATCTTAATTTTTTGTTTCTTGTAGGATTCAAAAATACAACATAAATATACAAATATGCCACTAGTCCAACCCCTAGACCCCACCCACGATAAAGAAACCGAGGAATTGGCCAAGTTCTTCAACGAAACTTTGGGCTTCTGTCCAAATTCCGTTTTGACCATGCAGCACAGGCCTGCCATTTCCAAAGCCTTTATCAATTTGAACAAAGCAGTTATGGCCAACGAAGGTAGGGTAACGTCGGCCCTAAAAAGAATGATTGCGTGGGTGAGCAGCAATGCCACGGGGTGTAGGTATTGCCAGGCCCATGCCATCAGGGCCGCGGAACGCTATGGGGCGGAACAGGAGCAGTTGGACCATATTTGGGAGTATCGCACACATCCCTCATTCTCGGAGGCAGAAAGGGCCGCATTGGATTTTTCACTGTTGGCCTCCCAAGTGCCCAATGCCGTGGATCAGGAAATAAAAGAACGGTTGTATACCTATTGGAATGAAGGCGAAATTGTGGAAATGTTAGGGGTTATCTCCCTTTTCGGATACCTTAACAGGTGGAACGATTCCATGGGCACCACCATTGAGGACGGAGCCGTGGAAAGCGGCAACCAATACCTAAGCAAACATGGATGGGAAAAAGGGAAACACGTATAAATGAAAAAAATTCTAGGGCAATTCGTTTCCATAAAGGATAGGAACATATTTTCTGCGGAGGTAACCGTTGCGCATGGAAAAGTCATTTCCATTCAAAAAAAGGAGCACAACTGTAGCAATTATATTCTTCCCGGCTTTGTAGACGCCCATATCCATATAGAAAGCTCTATGTTGGTACCGTCAGAATTTGCAAGATTGGCGGTCCTGCACGGAACTGTGGCCACGGTTTCCGACCCCCATGAAATTGCCAATGTCTTGGGAGCGGAGGGAGTGCAATTTATGATAGACAACGGCAAAAAAGTACCGTTTAAATTTCATTTTGGGGCCCCTTCTTGTGTCCCCGCCACTTCTTTTGAAACGGCAGGAGCCACCATTGATTCGGATGGGATCAAGGCGTTATTGGCATCACCGGACATTTATTATTTGGCAGAAATGATGAACTATCCAGGAGTCCTGTACAATGATCCGGAAGTCTTAAGGAAAATTGCCTGGGCCAAACACTACAACAAGCCTGTAGATGGCCATGCCCCAGGCCTCCGGGGTGAAGAAGCGAAAAAATATTGTGCCGCCGGTATTACTACGGACCACGAATGTTTTACCCTAGAGGAGGCCAAAGAAAAGTTGGATCTGGGTATGAAGGTGATCATCAGGGAAGGTAGTGCCGCCAAAAACTTTGAGGCATTAATACCCCTGCTGTCCGAGCATTTTGACAGGATGATGTTCTGTTCGGATGACAAACACCCCGACGACCTGATCCTGGGACATATAAACCAGCTATGCGCTAGGGCAGTGGCCAAGGGAATCGACGTCTTTAAGGTACTGCAGGCAGCATGTATCAACCCTGTTGAGCACTACAATATGGAGGTCGGACTCCTCAGGGAAGGCGATGCAGCCGATTTTATCGTCGTGGAGGATTTATTGGATTTCAAGGTATTGCAATCTTATATCAATGGAGAATTGGTGTCGGATAATGGTACCTCTCAGATAGCGGCCGTTCCCTTTGGGACTCCTAACAATTTTATGGTACAACCAAAAACGGTAACCGACTTTTACCTCAGGGCCACCAAGGATTCAATTAGGGTCATCGAGGCATTGGATGGCGCGTTGATCACGGGGGAATTCAAGGCAAAAAATCTAGTAGAAAACGGCAATCTGGTTTCCAATACTGCTACGGATGTATTAAAAATGGCCGTGGTCAATAGATACGGCGACCAACCGCCAGCAATCGGTTTCATCAAAAATTTTGGATTGAAGGAAGGAGCCATAGCCAGCTCAGTGGCCCATGATTCCCATAACATCATCGTGGTAGGAAGTAGTGACGAAGAGCTGTGTAGGGCGGTAAACCTTATCATTGAGAACAAAGGAGGGATATGTGCCATTGGACCCGATGGGCAGCAGAGTCTGCCCTTGCCCGTAGCGGGGATCATGAGCGATAGGGACGGATGGCAAACCGGAAGGCTCTACCAAGAAATAGATAGCGTGGCCAAATCTTTGGGATGTAGTTTAAAGGCACCATTTATGACCTTATCCTTCATGGCCCTACTTGTTATTCCGGATCTTAAACTATCGGACAAGGGACTTTTCAGTGGCAGCAAATTTGAATTTGTTGATCTGCAGATAGGATGAAATGATAGCAACAGCCTCGCCAAGAAAGCTTATTGAACTGAGAATTCCAGTAAAAAAATGGTCAGCATCCCCCAAAAAGTACCGGTTGCCATGCTGAGTATGGCCAGGACTATAGCGTGGGGCATCCAATTTTTATTATAGGCTGCAGTGACTGCCGGGGCCGTGGCAATGCCGCCTACATTGGCCATACTGGCAATAGGAACCCATGCCAAGTTTAGGTTCAATACCTTTGCCAAGCCCATCATGAACACAAAATGACCCAATAACCAAACCACCAAAAATCCGAGGAACTGGGTGTCAAAACCAAGGGTCTTTATTTGCAATTTAAGGCCAAGAATGGCCATAACCACTAAAATAAGAACCCCACCAGCCCTTAGTGCAAATCTAAAATTCCAAGACGGCAATACATTACCCAATAGCAACCCCAAAATAGAGAGCGCCACTATCTTAACCACAAAAAGGGAAAACAGCCAATTGCAGAGAACCACAAATATGAGCATCAAACACCCACACCAAAAGGGCGACAAAACCTTCCTTTCTTCGGTCCTGATAGTTTCAGGAAGGGCGACATCAGAAATTTTGAACAAATTATTTAAATACCTGCTTTTTTTAATGCACTGGAACATCAGAATGGTCCAAATATTCACCAAAACGGTATCCATGACCAATACGGAAAGGAAAATATTTTCGGGACATTCAACCAATTCCTTTAATACCAACTGACTGGTACTGCCTCCGATCCAACTACCTACTATAGGCGGAATACCTTTCCAGTATCCTTCTTGAACCAAGGTGTAGGTAATTAAGTTAGTCTCTGAAAATCCCACTACCAAAAGCACTGGGAGTGTGGCTATGACCAAAGATCCGGCAACGAACAGCACAATAGGTTTCCACCCGATGGACTTCAATTGCCCAAGGGACAGACTGCTCATGACAGCTACAATGGCAAGGGGTATAAAAAAATCTTTGCTGTAATTGTGAATAGTTCTCTGAGAGAAATCGGCATTCAAGATCACCGAAATCAGGGCGGGAATTACATAGGCAAGCAAGATGGCCGGGACCCAATCAAAAAGAGATTTAATATGCTTATTTTCCCATCGATCAAGAAAATAAACCGCTATAACGGTAAACAAGGAAATGAGCCAGGGTATTATCATTGCCTACAATGTAGCATATTCCTCTCAATTGTGGAGAACTAATTTTTTCCGCCTACTACAATGACAATCTCACCTTTAGGCGGTTTGTTGGTGTAGTGTCCCAATACTTCGGTTGCAGTACCTCTAATGGTTTCTTCGTACATCTTTGTAAGTTCCCTAGATACGGAAACCGGCCTTTCTTCACCAAAATATTCCACAAAGTTGGTCAGGGTCTTGATCAGTTTATGGGGAGATTCATAAAAGATCATGGTCCTTGTTTCTTCCGCCAACAATTTTAAGCGGGTCTGTCTTCCTTTTTTGACGGGCAGAAAGCCCTCGAAAACAAATTTGTCATTGGGAAGGCCACTATTTACAAGGGCAGGAACAAAGGCCGTGGCACCAGGAAGACAATCTACCTCAATCCCATTTTCCACACAAGCCCTGGTCAATAAAAATCCCGGATCGGAAATGGCAGGTGTCCCGGCGTCGGAAATTAGCGCCATAGTATCCCCTGCCTGCATCCTCTTCACTAGTGCATCTACCGTTTTGTGCTCGTTGTGCATATGATGGCTCTGCATGGACGTGCCAATGGAATAGTGGTGGAGCAATTTACCACTTGTTCTGGTGTCTTCGGCAAGTATCAAATCCACCTCCTTTAGGATTCTCAATGCCCTAAGGGTAATATCCTCGAGATTGCCTATTGGTGTAGGAACAATAAATAATTTTCCCATGTTCTTGTGTAAAGGTCCAAAAATAGGCAGCCGAAAACTGATTACCCAATTTTCGGCTGTTGTATTTAATGATATTCAGTATTATTTAAGCAAACCTACGTTCAATGAGTGACATAAATCGGGCTGCATATTCCTCTTTGCCCTCCCAGTTGTTGTAATCTGGTTTCACCATATTGACGATAAATGCGATAGACCTTTCTTCGGAGGCTATGGTATTCAATTGGGAAATCACCCGATTGTAGTCTTCCGTGCTGTTATTGAACAAATGTTTTACAAATGCCAACCGGTCATTGAGGTCCACCTTGATCTCCCTTGCGGTTTTATCCTTGGCCGTAGCCTGTACAGGAGCCGTAAATTCCGGTATTGGCTGTTCCTTTTTCTGTGGCTCGAACAATTCTTTGTCGTTCTTGGCGTAATTGGGCTGTGCCATAAATTCAGCCAAAACCTCATCTATGCCTTTTCCATTGGGCATTTCGGAAACCATATCCTTTATGGTATCTATGCCCGGGGTAATGATATCTTCCTGATGTGGGTTGCTTTCTGGGACGGTAGAATTCCCTTCCATGACCGCAGTGGCCATTTTCTCAAACTTTGCCGCAATGGCATTTTTGGAAACATCCACTTCCAGATCGTTCAATCGTTCGTCTATAAATTTAAGGACCGCCAATTTTTCATATAGTGCCCTTGCCGCCTCATACATATCGGAAATATTGTGCAGGTCCCTAGAGGTAATGATATCTGTGGATATGCGAACCAATTCTTCTTTAAGTTTTCTTTTCATCTTTCTATATTTTAATATCCGTAATCACCTGAATAAATCCCTGTCTATCAACCCTATAATAAGCCGTTTTATCCTTATTTACAACTTTTTTTGACATCTAAGCCCAAAGGTGTAAATTTTTAATAATTTTATGGTCCTTTAACATAGGAACGAAAAACGCATTACTTTCGTCTAAAATTACAAAATGTTTCTCGAAAATACTGTTAACCACAAAGAACAATTCGGCTGGATAGAAGTTATCTGCGGCTCCATGTTCTCAGGCAAGACCGAGGAACTGATCAGGAGGCTCAAGCGGGCACAATTCGCCAAACAAAAGGTGGAAATCTTCAAACCTATTGTAGATACAAGGTACCACGAGGAAATGGTAGTCTCCCATGATGCAAATGAAATAAGATCCACTCCGGTACCGGCAGCGGCAAACATTCGACTTTTGGCCGATGGTTGTGATGTTGTTGGGATTGATGAAGCTCAATTTTTTGATGATGAAATTGTATCGGTGTGCAATGACTTGGCCAACAAGGGCATACGCGTCTTGGTTGCAGGCCTGGATATGGATTTTAAGGGAAACCCTTTTGGACCCATGCCAGCTTTGATGGCGACAGCGGAATATGTCACCAAAGTACACGCCATTTGCACCCGAACGGGAAATTTGGCCAATTACAGTTTTAGGAAATCTACAAATGATAAATTGGTGCTCCTGGGAGAGACGGACGAGTATGAGCCTTTGAGCAGGGCAGCGTATTACAAGGCGATGCTCAAGGAAAGGGTCCGGAATATGGAGGTCAAGGAAGAACAGGAAATTAAGCAGGATAAAAAAAAGTCGGATGCCTAAAACCACAGAAACTGTTCTTGAAATAGATCTCGGTGCCCTAGAACACAATTACAATTACCTAAGATCCAGAATAAATCCCACGACTAAGTTTTTAGGCGTTGTAAAAGCCTTTGCCTATGGGAATGACTCGGTCAGGATAGCCCAGAAGCTCGAAAGTTTGGGTGTTGATTATTTTGCTGTGGCCTACGCCAAAGAAGGAGTGGTTTTGCGGGATGCAGGGATTAAATCGCCCATTCTGGTTTTACACCCACTACCTTCCGGTTTTGACACCATCATTGAAAGGTGCTTGGAACCCAGTATCTATTCAGAACATATATTGGATACCTTTTTGGAAACCGCCAAAAACCATGGCCAAAAAGATTATCCTGTGCACCTAAAATTCAATACCGGACTTAACCGTTTGGGATTTAAAAAAGATCAAGTGCCAAAAATTACGGACATATTGACCTCAAGAAATGAGGTCAAGGTAGTCTCTATGTTCTCCCATTTGGCGGCTACAGAGGATAAGGATGAGCGTGAATTTACCTTGGGACAGATCGGTACGTTCAAGGAAATTATCCTGGAAGTTGAAGAACGATTGGGATACCGACCCAAATGCCATATTTTGAATACCTCCGGCATTATCAATTATCCGGAAGCCCAGTTTGATATGGTGCGCAGCGGGATTGGACTGTACGGTTATGGTAATGAAGCAGAGGTGGATGCAAAACTCCGTCCTATTGCCACACTAAAAACCATAATTTCGCAACTTCATATTTTGGAGGCCAATGAAAGTGTTGGTTACAATAGGGCATTTAAGGTAGGTTCCAAAAAAGTTACCGCTACCTTGCCCCTTGGACATGCGGACGGTATTGGAAGACCTTATGGAAAAGGGAAGGGGCAGGTCATGATCCATGGAAAAATGGCTCCCATCATCGGAAATGTGTGTATGGATATGATCATGGTAGATGCCACAGGAATCGATTGCAAGGAAGGGGATGAGGTTATTATTTTTGGCCCACAATCCTCAGCTGAAAAAATGGCCAACAGGGCCAATACCATTTCCTATGAATTGCTGACCGGAATCTCCCAACGGGTAAAGCGTGTTTTCTTGGATTCCTGAGACCTCCAAAAATTTTGCAGGCCCCTCTATTTTGGTTACATTGCCAATACATAACCATTAAACTAAAATTACATGGGCTTCTTTAAAGATTTCAAATCCTTTCTGATGAAAGGTGACATCGTCAGTTTGGCCACTGCTGTAGTAATTGGCGGTGCATTCAGCAAAATTGTAAACTCGGCCGTGAATGACATCCTGATGCCAGTTATTGGTATCATTACCGGCGGAACCGATTTTACCCAAAAATTTATCGCCTTGGACGGTAAAAATTATGAGAATTTGGCTGCGGCACAGGAAGCTGGTGCAGCGGTAATGACTTATGGAAATTTAGTTCAGGCCCTGATCAATTTCGTGATCGTTGGTTTGTTCATATTCCTTTTCCTAAAAGCCTATGAAAACACCAAAAAGAAGGAAGAAGCTGCCAAACCAGCGAAGCCTGCAGGACCAAGTCAGGAGCAACTACTGATGGAAATAAGGGATATTCTGGCAAAAAAATAACAATATACCATCCACAACCTTTTAGGATTGTGATGTGCCGCTACACTATTGTAGTATAACCAAAACCACCTAATGCGTTTCGCTGGCGTTTTAGGTGGTTATTTTTTTATATTCTATTTTTACGGCTTTCGCTGTGCACCATGATCCAAGTCTCTAAAGAAGTTGCCCTTAAGCCCATTCTACTGGCAGATCAAGGGCTGTTGATGGAAGTCTCCAGAAGGATATACCTTCCCGTGTATCGCCATCTTTGGACAGACAATGGAGAATTCTATTTTGAGAAGAATTATAGCATTTCCAATCTAAAACAAGAACTGGAAGAGGCTGGTGCGGTCTATTATTTTATATGCTACAAAACAGAAATTATTGGGATTCTTCGTATCGTTTATGGCAGGGAATGTATTGACTTTCCCGGTCAACCAGCAACCAAGCTGCACAGGATCTATTTGGATCCTGAGACCCATGGATTGGGTATAGGCCAACTTTTGATGGATTGGACCATTGACCAGAGTAAGGCCCATCAAAGTTCCCTACTATGGCTGGAGGCCATGGATACCCAAAAGCAATCCCTTCAGTTTTATCGCAAGAACAACTTTCAAGTTTCCGGCAGTTTCAATCTGGAGGTACCCAATATCATCGATGCATGGAAAGGGATGCATCGAATGTTTTTATGTTTGTTATAAATATAACTTTTTGTTATATTTTGATTATTCTTTGCTATAAGACTTGTGCAGTCTTATAGTTTAAGTACATTTGTCGCATAAAATTCATAGACAATGAAAGTAGCTGTTGTTGGTGCCACAGGCATGGTAGGAGAGGTAATGCTGAATGTTCTAAAAGAACGCAACTTCCCTATAACAGAATTGTTATTGGTAGCCTCTGAAAGATCTGTAGGCAAAAAAATGGCCTATAACGGACAGGATTATACCATAATAGGTTTGAACGATGCCGTTGCCGCAAAACCGGAAATTGCCATTTTTTCGGCCGGTGGGGAAACCTCCTTGGAATGGGCCCCTAAATTTGCCGAGGTAGGTACCACGGTCATAGACAATTCCTCTGCTTGGCGTATGGACCCAACCAAGAAATTGGTTGTTCCTGAGATCAATGCCCAAGAATTGACCAAACATGACAAGATTATTGCAAATCCCAACTGTTCTACCATACAAATGGTCATGGTTTTGGCGCCATTGCACAAAAAATATAAAATGAAAAGAGTGGTAGTTTCTACCTACCAATCTGTTTCAGGTACCGGTGTAAAAGCGGTACAACAATTGGAAAATGAAATTGCTGGCATTCAGGGCGAAATGGCCTATCCTTATCCCATTGGTAGAAATGCCCTTCCCCATTGCGATGTATTCTTGGAAAATGGATACACCAAGGAAGAAATGAAATTGGCCAGAGAACCGCAAAAAATATTCAACGACAGGTCTTTTTCCGTGACCGCCACGGCGGTGAGAATCCCAACATCTGGTGGACATTCCGAGTCCGTGAACGTGGAATTCGAAAATGATTTTGAGCTTGCCGAGGTACGCAAAATATTAAGTGAAACTCCGGGAGTGGTAGTACAGGACAATACCGACACCAACACCTATCCCATGCCAATATACGCCCATGGAAAAGACGATGTTTTCGTTGGCCGTATCCGTAGGGACGAGACCCAACGCAATTCCCTGAACATGTGGATCGTTGCCGATAACCTCAGAAAAGGTGCCGCCACCAATGCCATCCAAATTGGGGAGTACCTAATAGCGAACGATTTGGTTTAAACTCAAAACGATGATATTATAAAAAGGGGGGCAAATGCCCCCCTTTTTCGTTATTTATATACTATTATTTTAATGTGAAATAATAGTATCCGGACTACCATCAGGATCACCGTTTACGGTTCCAGAGGCACTTGCATTACCCAAAAGTAATACCCCTGCTGCATGTGGCGCAGCCATAGAAGTACCGTTTATGGTATTGTAACCCCCGTCTTTCCAAGTAGACTTAATGGCCACTCCAGGTGCACAGTAATCTACGGGTGGGTTTCCAAAATTTGAAAAGCTTGCCCAGCCATCGTTGCTATTCATAGCAGAAATGGTATAAATATTGTTCCCATTTACCCTAGCAGGCGAATGGTTGTTTGCATCATCGCTATCGTTTCCTGCCGCCAAAACAAATTTAATCCCATTTTGAGCTGCTGCAGATACCGCATCATCCACAGCTTGGGAAACCGGCCCGCCCAAACTCATATTGGCCACATCGCCATTACTTCCATTGGCAGCAACATAATCTATTCCTGCAATTACACCGGAATACGAGCCACTACCCCTACTATCCAAAACTTTTACCGGAATAACCTTGGCACCTGGGG
The DNA here is from genome assembly GCF_037203765.1 of Sediminicola sp. 1XM1-17. Taxonomy (NCBI): domain Bacteria; kingdom Pseudomonadati; phylum Bacteroidota; class Flavobacteriia; order Flavobacteriales; family Flavobacteriaceae; genus Sediminicola; species Sediminicola sp. 1XM1-17. The sequence continues at coordinate 303,998 of NZ_JBBCAS010000001.1, forward strand.
CCACCCCAATAACACCAATATCATTATTGATGGCTGCAATGGTTCCTGCTACATGAGAGCCATGTCCATTCCCATCATCCAAAGACCTACCGTCCTTACCTGAAGAAAAGGCGTTAAAACCTATTGAAGCATCTACATTTAAATCGGGATGGTCCAAATCAATTCCTGTGTCCAAGATCCATGCTACATTAGTTCCGGTATATGGGACACCTCCATTAACCCGAGCAATTCCCCACGGCGTTTCTTGAGGGTCGGATCCACCACCCCCATTGCCGGGACCTTTTCCTGGAGGCGGAGCCAGGGTGATCATTTGGTCTTTTTCTATATATGCAACTCGCTTATCCGTTTTTAACTTTGTCACGTCTTCTTTGGTCAATTTGGAGGATATTCCATTGAATACTTTGCTATAGCTATTGCTTATTTCATAAGCTCCTACTTTGTTTTCAACAAACATTTTTTCTGCCGCTGATTGTACCGCAAGGCGGGCGGCCTTATGATCATTGCCAAACTTTGCACCGATATCTCCGGTGACCTTTTGATTAAAAACAATGATATAACTCCCTTCTATAATTTGGCTAGATTGGGACACTATAGATTCCTCTGTTTCAAAAGATGTGTTGTCAATGTCAATAATCTGATCTTCTTGATCGGAACAAGAAGCAATTAACAATGCCATGGTGACACCAATGGCAGTACCCTTAAAAATACTTTTTTTCATTATTGGTTGGTTTTTGGTTTTTGGTTTTTCTAAAACTAGAAATAATATTTGTTTTTTAAACTTTTTACACCAAAAAAGTTAAAATTTTTAACAATTCTCTTTCACAATTACAGTGTGAATACAAAAATTGTTCAAATTTTGAAATTTCAAAGCTGTCAGAAACCACGTTTATCCTTATTGTGCTTTATTCCCGTGTATCTTAAATTATGTTAAAACCTAAGTACAATATTTATTATCAAGATTTTTTATTGGTATTTTTAGCTGATAAGGCTAAAAAAAACTATGAAAAAAACATTTGTACTCCTTGCATCGGCAACACTCTTCGTCGCATGCAAAAACACTCCTAAAAAAGAATTGATCTCTGTGAATTACCCTCCCACCAAGAAAGTAGATACCACCAATACCTATTTTGGAACCGAAGTAAAAGACCCCTACCGATGGCTAGAGGACGATAGAAGTGCCGAGACCGAAGCTTGGGTCAAAGCCCAAAACACAACAACGTTTGGTTACCTGGAAAAGATACCATTCCGACAAGATCTAAAAAATCGACTGGAAAAATTATGGAACTATGAAAAACTGGGATCTCCGTTCAATGAGGGAGACTATACATATTTCTATAAAAACGACGGACTACAGAACCAATATGTGGTATATCGTAAAAAAGGTGACGGGGAGGCAGAAATATTCCTGGATCCCAACACTTTTTCAGAAGATGGCACCACCTCCTTGGCTGGTCTTAATTTTACCAAAGACGGTTCCATGGCAGCCTATTCAATTTCCGAAGGCGGTAGCGATTGGCGCAAGGTTATCGTCATGAATGCCGTAACCAAAGAAATAGTTGAGGACACCCTGGTGGACATTAAGTTCAGCGGTGTTTCCTGGAAGGGAAATGAAGGGTTCTACTATTCCAGTTATGACAAACCCAAAGGAAGTGAACTCTCGGCAAAGACAGATCAACACAAACTTTATTACCACAAATTGGGCACCCCCCAAAAAAGTGATCAACTCATATATGGAGGCACCCCTGAAGAGAAACATCGCTATATCAACGGTACGGTCACGGAAGATGAGCGCTACCTCTTCATTTATCCAAGGATCTCTACTTCTGGCAATAAATTGTTGATGAAGGACCTGACCAAGCCCAACAGCAACATCATTACGGTCCTCGACCATGCCGATACGGATACCTACGTCATAGAGAATGTTGGTTCCAAACTGTACATCAGGACCAATATGGATGCACCGAACCAAAAGGTAGTCACCGTGGATGCCAACAACCCCATGCCCAAAAATTGGAAAGATTTTATCCCTGAGACCGAAAATGTGCTCAGTCCGGGTAAAGGAGGTGGCTATTTCTTTGCGGAATATATGGTAGATGCCATTTCCAAGGTGTACCAGTACGACTATAATGGTAAAATGGTTCGGGAAGTGAAACTTCCGGGCATTGGAAGTGCCTCCGGCTTTGGGGGCAAAAAAGAAGACAAGGATTTTTATTTTTCCTTTACCAATTACAACACTCCTGGTTCTTCTTACAAGTACAATGTGGAAACGGGAAATTATAGTCTCTATTGGAAACCGGAAATTGACTTCAATCCAAACGACTATGAATCCAAGCAGGTATTTTATAGCTCGAAGGACGGCACCAAAGTACCCATGATCATCACCTACAAAAAGGGCTTGGAGCTCAATGGTAAAAATCCGACAATCCTTTATGGCTATGGAGGATTTAATGTAAGCCTTACTCCTTCTTTCAGTATTGTCAATGCCGTTTGGATGGAACAGGGAGGCGTCTATGCCGTTCCCAATCTTAGAGGTGGGGGGGAATATGGAAAAAAATGGCATGATGCCGGGATCAAGACCAAAAAACAAAACGTATTCGACGATTTTATTGCCGCTGCCGAATATCTTATTGAGAACAAGTATACTTCCTCAGAATTCTTGGCTATCAGAGGTGGTTCCAATGGAGGTTTGCTGGTGGGTGCTACCATGACACAGCGCCCCGATCTTATGAAGGTGGCCTTACCCGCTGTGGGGGTATTGGATATGTTGCGCTATCACACCTTTACTGCTGGTGCAGGCTGGGCCTATGATTACGGTACAGCAGAGGAGAGCAAGGAAATGTTTGAATACCTCAAAGCATATTCCCCAGTGCACAATGTAAAAAAAGGAACTTCCTATCCCGCTACCTTGGTCACCACGGGGGATCACGATGATCGGGTAGTTCCCGCCCACAGTTTTAAATTTGCGGCAGCGTTACAGGAAAACCAAAGTGGTGACAACCCCACCCTAATCCGTATTGAGACCAATGCGGGCCATGGTGCAGGTACCCCTGTAAGCAAGACCATTGAACAATACGCAGATATTTACGGCTTTACTCTTTACAATATGGGCTTTGAAAAATTGCCCAACCAAGCCGTTTTGAAAGAATTTAAGGACTAAACAATTTGTCCAAATCATATAAATCCGTTCCCATTGGGAGCGGATTTTTTAATACCACACCCTCATAACCCTTTTTTAGCGTAATTTTATACCATGTTAAAAGTCAATTCCATTTCTTTTGGATACACCGCAAAAATGGTGCTGAAAGACCTAAACTTCACTGCCGAGAAAGGAGAGCACCTTTCCATTATTGGAGAGAGTGGCTGCGGTAAAAGCACCTTATTGAAGATTATTTACGGACTACTTCAGCCCGATGAGGGTACCGTTTCCTGGAACGACAAACAGGTGCTTGGACCCGATTTTAATCTGGTACCCGGTGAAAAATACATGAAATACCTATCCCAAGATTTTGACCTCATGCCCTTTACCACAGTCGAGGAAAATGTGAGCAAATATCTTTCCGTATTTTATCCGGAGGAACTGAAAGAGAGGACAGACCAGCTATTAGAGATGATAGAGATGGAAGATTTTGCCAAGACCAAGGTCAAGAATCTGAGCGGAGGACAACAACAGCGCGTAGCCCTGGCCCGGGTACTGGCCCAAGAGCCGGAAGTACTCTTATTGGATGAACCCTTTAGCCACATAGACAATTTTAGAACCAACAGTTTTAGAAAAAACCTGTTTACCTATTTAAAGCGAAAAGGGATTACATGTCTGGTGGCCACCCACGATATGGATGATGTATTGCCCTATGCTGATCAATTGATTGTATTGAAGGACCAAGAGATCCTTGCCCATGATACCCCAAAAAATCTGTACCGTCAGCCAAAATATATATATACCGCATCTCTTTTTGGGGAAGTCAACGTGGTGCCTATACAGCTGCTGAAACAATATGCCAAGATCAACAAATCCATATTGATCTATCCTCATGAATTTCAGGTGTCGGAAAAATCTGGGTTGAGGGTTCGGGTAAAAAAATCCTTCTTCAAAGGGAGCCATTACTTACATGAAGGTCTTACCGATGACGGAGAGACCCTTTTGTTTACTTACAAGGACAACTTAAAAGCGGAAACCAAAGTATATTTAAATGTTGGCCTGGACACGATCAATGCAAGAATAGCCTAAGTATTTTGGATAAAGACGCTATAATCAAGGAACTGGAATTTAAGGCGGTACGAAGCAGTGGTGCCGGTGGACAGCATGTGAACAAGGTTTCCACCAAGGTGGAACTGTATTTTGATGTGGCGGCATCCTCTGCCCTTTCGGAAAATGAAAAAGAAAGGGTTTATACCAAACTCAAAAACCGACTTACCAATGAAAAGGTGTTGCTATTGTATGGCGGTGTGAGCCGAAGCCAACACAAAAACAAAGCGTTGGTAGTCAAGAAGTTTTTGGAGCTTATGCGCTCTGCCCTGACCGTAGCCAAAAAAAGAAGACCCACCAAACCCAAGAGATCGGCCGTGGAAAAGCGCTTGAAATTGAAATTAAAGAACGCGCAGAAGAAAAGTTTGAGGGGCAAACCCAAATTGGAATGAATTTCGCAACAACCGACTTAACCAATAGCTTCGATGACAATTACCTTGCCATTGAATATTACCTGATCATGCTCCGTTTTGCCCAACAATAATTTACCAATTGGGGTGTTGGGGGCAATGGCATAGTAAATAACACCATCAATACGCACTTCTCCAGCGCTTATAGCAACGTAGTACCGATGAGTGTTGGTATGCACCAGACTGCCCAGAGAAACCGTGTTAGAGGTCCCCAAAAGAGGCACCCGCTTGAAAAGTTCCTGCACCTTTTGGATTTCCGATAACTGCACCCCAAGCTTTTCCCGTTCCAATTGCATCATGGCCCGCCCGGTCTCATGTTTGTCCCCTGCACTGCTCTTGGTCTCGGAACCCAGGGCCTCTTGTATTCCCTGTATATTGCTATGCACACGTTGCAGCCTTTTTTGGATGAAGGCCTCACAGTGGTGATAGAGCTGTTGTTTTACGGGATCGATTTCCATTGGAATTCCTTTTCTTAGACCATTTCTGCCAATTCTTTGCCTATAAGGCTACCGATGGCGATCCCCATTCCCCCTAAACGTACTCCACAAAATACATTTTCCGAGATAGGTTTTATGATAGGACGCTTTTGGGCCCCCATTCCCATGATACCGCTCCACCGTTGATCCACTTCAAATGGGGTCTCCGGTAATATGATGTGTTTCAAAATTTCTTCCAGCTTATGTTGTATCAGCGGGGTCTGTCCAAAGGCATAGGTCTCCTCAGCTTTAAAATCGAGGTTACGCCCGCCCCCAAAAAGAATCCTGTCCTCTATGTTTCTGAAATAATAGTAGCCTTCATCCAGATGAAAGGTCCCCTTGATCCTTAAATTATGTATGGGTTTGGTAATAAGTACTTGTGCCCTAGCAGGCTGCACATCTTCCTGGATCAATTGGGCGGCAAACCCATTGGTCGCCACCAGCAACTTACGGGACGAGAACTCAAATTGATCTGTCTTTACGGATACATGCCCATGGGCATCTTCGATGGATTCCACCCGAATGGCATTTAGTATCACCACCCCGGTGTTTTGAACCTTTTGCAATAAGGTGGACATCATCCTGCCAGTATCTATTTGGGATTCGAAGGTATTGGTAACATACTGCTGCTGTATTCCCTTAAAATCAAAGCTATTCGGATGGGCCTTAAATCCGTCGTTCCCAAATACGGGTTCCAGCAATTCGTTGACCATACCTATATTTTCCAAACAATTCTGATATAGTTCCTCATGGGCTTCCATAAAGACCTCATGCCCGCCATGGTTCTGGAAATCCATGTTCGCATCCCCAATATTATGGCGCAGGAGCGCTACCCCGTCCCAACGTTTTTTTACCAGTTGCATGACTTGATCTTCGGAATGCTGTTTTAAATCGGCCAATATCTCGGATATACTCCCAAAGCAGGCAAATCCAGCATTTTTGGTGCTGGCACCCTGTGGTAGGATTCCTTTTTCCAGCACCAATATCTTGGCGGATGGAAAGCGTTTCCTCAGTTGTAATGCACAGTTTAATCCAACAATACCACTGCCCACAATGGTATAATCAATATTGGACAACCAAGTTTTGTATTCCCAGTAACTTAAATTCACGTACAGCTATTTTTAACGGTCATAAAAATAAGGGATATCCTTTTAGCAAGAACTATCGATTGACTTAAAAGCCCTTCACAATTCCATTTTCTCAACTCCGAACTACTCAAAAAAAAAACTCCGGCAAATACCGGAGTTCTTGTTTTATTCTTCTTCTTGCGGAGCCATGGCCCAACTTTCCATGAATTTGGTGGTATAGTTACCGGCCAAATAATCCGGATGGTCCATTAACTGTCTGTGGAAAGGTATGGTTGTCTTTATCCCTTCAATCACGAACTCGTCCAAGGCACGCTTCATCTTATTGATGGCTTCCTCTCTTGTCTGGGCCGTTGTAATAAGCTTGGCGATCATGGAATCATAGTTTGGTGGAATGGTATATCCACTGTACACATGGGTGTCCAAACGGATACCATGTCCTCCAGGAGTGTGCAAAGTTGTAATTTTCCCTGGGGACGGTCTAAACCCGTTGTAGGGATCCTCTGCATTGATTCGGCATTCTATGGAGTGCAATTTAGGCGTGTAGTTCTTTCCTGAAATGGGAACTCCCGCGGCCACTAATATTTGCTCTCTGATCAAATCGTAATCTATTACCTGCTCCGTTATGGGATGCTCAACCTGGATTCTGGTGTTCATTTCCATAAAATAGAAGTTCCTGTGCTTGTCCACCAAAAATTCGATGGTTCCTGCACCTTCATATTTTATAAACTCGGCAGCTTTAACGGCGGCCTTACCCATGTCCTCCCTTAACTTATCTGTCATAAATGGAGAAGGAGTTTCCTCTGTCAGTTTTTGGTGACGTCTTTGGATGGAACAATCCCTTTCGGAAAGGTGACATGCCTTCCCATACTGGTCACCTACAACTTGTATTTCGATATGCCTTGGCTCCTCGATCAATTTTTCCATGTACATGGCCCCGTTACCAAAAGCAGCCGAAGCTTCCTGAACAGCACTATTGTACAATTTTTCCATTTCCTCCTCTTTCCAAACTGCACGCATACCTTTACCTCCACCACCTGCGGTGGCTTTGATCATAACAGGATAACCCACTACTTTGGCTGTTTTTTTGGCATCCTCCACGGATTTCAGTAATCCATCAGATCCTGGTACAATGGGAACACCTGCCTTTTTCATGGTTTCTTTGGCCGTCGCCTTATCTCCCATCTTATCGATCTGATCTCCAGAAGCTCCAATAAATTTTATATCGTGCTCGGCACAGATTCTTGAGAATTTGGAATTTTCGGAAAGAAAACCATATCCTGGATGGATGGCATCTGCATTGGTAATTTCGGCTGCAGCGATGATATTGGGTATCTTTAAATAAGACTCGCTACTTGGGGCTGGACCTATACAAACTGCTTCATCGGCGAACCTCACGTGTAAGCTCTCCTCATCGGCCTTAGAATAAACCGCAACCGTTTTTATGCCCATTTCCTTACAGGTCCTGATAATACGCAGTGCTATTTCACCCCTATTGGCAATAAGTATTTTTTTAAACATCTTTTGAAGTTTTAAATTTTGAATTCTAAATTTTAAATGATTTTAAATGACCAAAAAAATTTGTCATTCAAAATTCAGCATTTAAAAATTCTTATGACGGATCTACTAAGAAAAGGGGTTGATCAAATTCTACAGGAGAAGAATCATCCACCAATACTTTTACAATCTTTCCTGAAACTTCAGATTCAATATCATTGAAAAGTTTCATGGCTTCAATCACACAAAGGACATCTCCTTTGTTGATTGTGCTTCCAACTTCAACAAAAACAGGCTTGTCAGGGGATGGTTTTCTATAAAAAGTTCCAATGATAGGGGATTTTATAGTGATATATTTTGAATTTTCATCAGCCTTGGCAGGCGCAGCCTCTTTGGCAGGAGCTTCTGCAACAGGTGCAGCTTGCATTGGTGCCATTTGGTTCTGAGCCATTGGGATCTGTTGAACATAGGTGGTCTCCATTCCGGAACCTGCTGCTCCAGTTCGGATGGTGATCTTGATATCATCCATTTCCAGTTTTACTTCGCTGGCACCCGATTTAGCCACAAATTTAATTAAGTTTTGAATTTCTTTAATATCCATGGAATTCGATTTAATTTTAATTCTATTATAAGTTAGTCAGTTTATTATGAATTGTACGCCCATTTCAGATAAATGGACCCCCATGTGAAGCCACCACCAAAAGCGGCAAATACCAAATTATCACCTTTTTTGAACCTTTGCTCAAAATCGGCCAATAAAAGTGGTAAGGTCGCAGAAGTGGTATTCCCATATTTTTGAATGTTCACCAAAACCTTGGCATCATCCAAGCCCATGCGGCTGGCCGTGGCATTGATGATCCTCATATTCGCTTGGTGGGGCAACAACCAGGACACATCGCTATCGGTCAGGTTATTGCGTTCCATTATTTTTGCGGCTGCATCTGCCATATTGGAGACCGCAAATTTAAATACCGATTTGCCATCCTGGAACACATAGTGCTGACGGTTTTTAACCGTTTCCAAAGAGGCGGGCAACTGTGATCCCCCGGCATCAATTTTCAAGAAGTTTCTTCCCACACCATCCGATCTTAGGTATTCGTCCTGAAGTCCGAGTCCTTCTTCGTTCGGTTCGAACAAAGCGGCTCCGGCACCATCTCCAAAAATGATACAGGTGGTCCTATCCGTATAGTCTATAATGGAAGACATTTTATCGGCCCCGATAAGCAATACTTTTTTGTATCGGCCGGATTCAATATAGCTGGCTGCCGTGGACATCCCGTATAAAAAACTGGAACAGGCTGCCTGAAGGTCGTAACCAAAGGCATTGGTGGCACCAATCTCCGAGGCCACATAGGCAGCGGTACAAGAAACTTGTAAGTCCGGAGTTGCCGTGGCCACAATGATCAGGTCTATTTCGGTAGGGTCAAGATTTCTCTTTTCAATAAGTTGCTCAGCGGCCTTTATGGCCATATAAGAAGTTCCTGCACCTTCCTTTTTCAGTATTCTTCTTTCCTTGATTCCAGTCCTACTGGTTATCCATTCATCATTGGTATCTACCATCTCTTCCAATAGCTTATTGGTCAAAATGAAGTCAGGAACATATGCCCCCACAGCGGTTATGGCTGCTGATAGTTTGCTCATCCTAAATGTGATTTTTGAATCAAAAACATTAAAAAATGCTTCAAAAGTGGTGAAAATTAGTGATTTTTTACGACTTATACGGTTAAAAGTTTCAGTTTTTGAATTTGAACCTGTGCCATAAAAAAACTCCCACTCTTTTAAAGTGGGAGTTCAATATTATATGAAAACCTAATTAAGCTGCAGCTTCCTCAGTTTTATCGATCAAAATTTGACCTCTGTAGTATAATTTACCTTCGTGCCAGTGAGCTCTGTGGTACAAATGCATTTCGCCAGTTGTTGGGTCTTTAGCAATTGTTGGAGCTACTGCTTTGTAATGAGTTCTCCTCTTATCTCTTCTGGTTTTTGAAATTTTTCTTTTTGGATGTGCCATTGTAAACCTTATTTATCTTTTAATAACTTTTTTAAAGCATCCCACCGGGGATCTGTGTTGTTTCCTTTGTTTTCCTTTATCTCTTTTGGTTGCAATTCTTCCAATTTGGCTATGGCTTCCGATTCCAAGGTGCCATCCAGAACGCCCGGATGTACTCTTTTCTGCGGTATGGCCAAGACCAACATCTCGTAAACATATTGTGCAATGTTGATCTGATGCTCCCCATGGGGAATAATTAATATTTCATCATTCTCATCATTGTACTCGTCTCCAAATTTTACCACCAACTCCAAAGAGGAAGTGATTTTTTGGTCGAATGGTTCATTGGTGACATCGCAATTCACGTTAACCGTTCCTTTTGCGTGCATCTCCAACTCCAACATAGTACTCATCTTATTCAATGTTACGTGCAAATTTATATTTGCCCCATTGACATCGTCGTACTCAAAAGATTCAAAGAACTCATTTTTTATTTTATACTCAAACTCATGCTTCCCCTGCTTCAATCCTGAAAAAGGAATAGCAAATTCCTTATGCTTCGTCATGTTTAACACTGGTTTAGAGTATCCGCCCACCTAAAAGGCGGGTGCAAAGATACTATTATTTTAATAATTCCAAACTTTTTAAACCTTAAATATACCTATTTTTTGACCCTAATCCCAAAGGGCACAACTTTTTACCTCTTTCGCAATCCCCAAGGGTTCCCTTAAAATCCAAAGATACGTTTATCTCGTGGGTTTCAATTTTTGCTTTTTCAATGGGTTACTGGTCAATTCCCGGTACTCTTCCCTGTTCCTGAAAATGTGGATTGCCGTGAACACCGCCTCCTTGAACGAACTGTGGTCTGCCTTTCCCTTCCCCGCTATCTCATAAGCTGTGCCGTGATCGGGGGATGTTCTCACCTTTCTGAGGCCCGCCGTATAGTTGACTCCTTTTCCGAACGATAGGGTCTTAAAGGGAATGAGGCCCTGATCGTGGTAGGCCGCTAGGATAGCGTCAAAATTTTTATACCCGTCAGAACCAAAAAAGCTGTCGGCCGAATAGGGGCCGTAAACCAAATGTCCGGCATCCATAAGTTCCTTGATAACGGGTTTTAAAACCTCATCATCCTCCTTGCCAATTACTCCGTTGTCCCCACTGTGCGGGTTGATTCCCAAAAGTGCGATACGCGGCTTTCGGATCCCAAAATCCATTTTCAATGAATTTTCAATGGTCTTTATCTTGCTCTTCACCAATTTGGAATTGATGGCTGCAGGGGCGTCCTTGACCGCCACGTGATCCGTCAACAACCCTACTTTTAGATCGTCAGTCACCATAAACATCAGGCTTTCTCCCTGTAGTTCCTTGGCCAAATAATCGGTATGTCCTGGAAAATTGAAGTCCTTGGACTGTATATTGTTCTTATTGATCGGAGCTGTGACCAACACATCTATCTCATCCTTTTTAAGGGCATCTACGGCAGCTACGAGCGACTTCAGGGCAAATTCCCCTCCCTGGGGCGTGGCCTCGCCGAAGGTGATCTCGGGCGTGTCCTTCCAAACATTCATGACGTTGATCTTGCCATCCAGGGCCTTGGAAACTTCCTGTATGCCATTGTAGTTGATCTCTATGCCCAGCTCGGTCTTTTGAAAAGAAATAACCTTATTGGAGGCAAAAATGATAGGGGTACAAAAATCTAGCATTCTAGCATCCTCAAAAGTTTTGAGCACAACCTCGCATCCGATGCCATTTAAATCCCCAATGGATATGCCCAGTTTTATTTTTTCGCTTTCCTGCATGGTATCGTTACCTTTATGTCTAATTTTACACTACAAAACTACTTAATTAAAACGACACATGTTTACAGGGATTATTGAAACTTTAGGGGAAGTAAAACAATTGAAAAAAGATGGGGGAAATTTGCATATTACCGTAAACTCATCCATCACCCATGAGCTTAAAATAGACCAAAGTGTTGCCCATAACGGTGTTTGTCTAACGGTGGTTGCACTAAACGGCGACAATTACACCGTAACAGCAATTGAAGAAACCTTAGAAAAAACAAATTTGGACCTTCTAAAGGAGGGGGAGCTCATAAATCTGGAACGCGCCATGATCCTGGGTTCGCGTTTGGACGGACACCTTGTCCAAGGGCATGTGGACCAAACCGGCACCTGTATTGCCATTGACCAAAAAGATGGGAGTTGGATGTTTACCTTTGAATACGAACCCTCCACAAACAATGTCACCATCGAAAAAGGATCCATTACTATTGACGGCACCAGTTTAACCGTAGTAGCTTCCAAAAAGAATCTTTTTAGTGTAGCTATTATTCCCTACACCTTTGAACATACCAGGTTTAAAAACTATACCGTAGGCACAGTGGTGAACTTGGAGTTTGACGTCATCGGAAAATATGTTTCCAGGTTGATGGGACTGCAGGAATAGATTTTTCCTGTCCATTACTTCTTAAGACGGAAGCCAAGGTCGTTGGAATGTTGGCTGGAGCAAGGACTACTTTTCAAAAAAGGAAATGGACGAACCTACCCAATCATCGTTGGACAGGTAGGACACATTGATCAAATCCCCCTTGTTCATACGGGTAAGGTTGATCACCGGCATGAGTCGGCCTTCCTTTTCACTCCACGTATACAGGATGCGCAGTTCCACCTTGGAATTTGCACCACTTGGGGTCTTTACGATAGGGACGTACCTTACCTTGGATTGAAGAATGTAATTGTGCTTGTCCACTATACCCTCAATAAATTCTAGTGTTGGATTTAGATTGATGCCTTTCCCTGCGAAAGAAAACAAGGGCTTTAACACATAAGTGCTCAAATCCAATTCTTTTGGAAAATCATTCAGGTAGTAGGATTGCGGGATGTTTTTGTGCTTTAGCATGGGCATAATGCATTTGGAGATCATAAAAAACCAATCGGGGTGCGTTACCCAATCCACTTCCACATCATCCGTAAGGTTGAAATCTGTTTTAAGGTCCGGCATCTGCAAAAGCTCATCCAAAATAACCCGATTGTAAATGCGCTTGATCTTGATTTTTCTTCCCTCCTTTTCATAGAATAGGTTTTTGCCCTCCTTGATTACCTTGGTCAAACAAAGGACCTCAATACCCAGAGCCTGCTTTGTGACCCAAAAATCTATTCTTGTTTTCTGTTTCTCCGGGAAAATTTCCAAAAGCACCACCTGCTCCGGATTTTCATCGCCCACGATGACCCTTCTTAGTTCCTCAAGATAGCCAGCTTCGTCCAAACCATTAAAGAAATAATGGAACCCTTCTTGTGGAATTTGAGGATAATTTTTCAAAAAAGTCTTCCCCAGTAAGGCCTGGTACAAAAAGAGTGAGGGAAATGATTGTAGCTCAATCAGTTTCGGGGCTATACCGCCATTCCCGTCCTCACAAATGCCAAAGTCTATGGCTAAAAAATGCGGATTCCCCAAGGCCAATGGCGATTGTAGCTTTTTGGGAATAAACCTTTCCCGGATCTCATTAAAGTCAATTTCCCACAATTGCTCTACAATGGCATCACATGCATCAAAAACTTCTTTTTTTAATTTTTTACTGATAAAAAAGGGAGTCTCCGATATTCGGAATGCACAAGGTTCGCCCACAATCTGCGCAAGATCATTTTTAAGATTTTCATAATTCTCCTGTTTAAAATGCTCATTAAACGCCTCGCGAACCTTTTCTATCATATGGGAAGTAATTTTGATTCTTTTATGGACAAAGCGGCCTGATTTAGAAAACCAGGGATCATGGTATTGTGTGTCCTTACAATTTTGTCCTCATCCTCCAGGTGCTCCAACATATTAAGGTACTTCTTCTTTCCGTGATGTTTGATGACCAAAGCCCTTTTATCATCCCGGTTGAAGTATTTCAACATCCCTTCAGAATCGGCCTCAGGATGAAATTGCACCCCAAAGATCTCTTTGGAAAAACGTATGCCCATTACCGCCCTCTCCAAGGGAATATGCGGCCTTATCTTTTCTTTACATAAAATTTCTGCACCAAACTGCTCCATTTTCCTGTCTTTGGGCTTAACTACTTGGTAATCCCTAGAATCTACCGCAAAAAATGGATTCATCAAGCCTTCAAACAAAGGCTCTGTCAGTCCGGCTTTTGTCTTGTGTACCGGCATAACCCCAAAGGACGTTGACTTGCGTTTGTTCACTTTCGCCAAATCCCAATGCAGGCAGGCCAATTGAAATGAGTGGCATATCAAGAACAGATGCTTTTTGTTCTGGTGATCCTTATTATGGTTCAAGATAGAGTCCAAAAACGCAAAATAGGGTTCCTCCCAATTTTCATTGGCAATAAATGGTGCTCCTGGACCCCCTGAGGATATAAAAATATCATAATCGGCAGTATCCGGTATCTCGTTGGAATTGCGCACCTCAAAAACAGTATACTGTCCAACAACATCATCCTGGGACAAAAATTGTTCCACCAATTTTTTTATGCAGCGCATACCCTCGTTCACACGGCCTGCATTCATGTCCAGGACGGCGATATTATAGCTCATCTTCATAAGATCATTCTTTTTCAAGAGGGCAAAATTACTCATTTTACTTCTTATCTTTCTGAAAACCAGGTTAAATTATAGACCTAGGGATGTTTGACCGACCACATATTTGATAACCTCCTTTAAATCATTGGTCTCTTTAAAAACTTTCAACTGCCTATCCGCTCCAGAACCTTGCTCCAACATCTGATAGACAAAATTCACCTCTTTGCGGCACCCGAGTTCATCCACAACATCATCTATAAACTCCAATAACTCCCGTATCAACACCTCAAATGGCACCTCTTCCTCCTTGCCGAAATCGATCAATTTGGCCTCCATGCCCCAACGGGCTGCTCGCCATTTGTTCTCGTTGATCAATACCCTGCGGTACGATCTAAAACTCTGGTTCTTTTGGTGCAGCCTGTGCAATTTGGCAATAATACATTGCATAATGGCGGCAATACAGATTACCTCATCTACGGTCTGGACCATATCACAGATCCTGAATTCCACAGTTGGGTAGAAAGGGTGTAAACGTATATCCCACCAGATTTTCTTGCCGTTATCAATACAATTTGTCTTAACAAGGATCTCAACAAACTTGTCATACTCGGCAACACTCGCAAAATATGGAGGTATCCCGGTACGTGGAAACTTGTCAAAAATTTTGGATCGGTACGACTTAAATCCGGTTTCCCGTGCCTCCCAAAAGGGTGAATTGGTAGATAGGGCATAGAGATGCGGCAAGAAATAGCGTGCCACATTCATGATCTGCAGACCTTCCTCCCTGCTAGGAATCCCAACATGGACATGTAATCCAAAAATAAGGTTGGACCTGGCCACATCCTTCATCTCTTCAATTAGGGCATCATACCTGGGATCGGGTGTGATCAATTGGTCACACCAATGGGAAAAAGGATGGGTTCCTGCAGCGGCAACCTTTAGTCCTTCCGCTCCGGCCAATTCTATGACCTGCTGCCTTAGATAAGAAACCTCATCCCGTGCCTGTTGAATGTTCTCACAAATATTGGTGCCCATTTCCACAACAGCCTGGTGCATTTCTTCCTTGATTCGTTCCTTCAGGAGCACCTTTCCCCCTTCGTATATTTTGGACATGTGCGACCTTAGCGTAAGGGTATCGCTATCCAAAATTTGAAATTCCTCTTCAATTCCCAATGTGAACTTTTTCATAGAACGTTGCCTTATGATTAGATTTTAGCGCCCAATCTGTTTTGCGGATATGGACCCCAACTTATTTTTTAGTTGTCTTTTTTGGTGCCGCCTTTTTGGCTGCTGCTTTTACCGGTTTCTCCAAGGCTCCCTTGGCTTTTGCCGGTGCCTTTTTTACCACTGTCTTTTTAGCTTCCGCAGCGGTCTTAAGCGGACTCTTAGCAGCAGTTTTCTTGGGTGGTGCCACAGAATTCCTGACAAAGGATCCCCAACTGCTGTTATTTTGCTGTGGCTTGTGGGCAGCGGCCATTTCTACGGCCAATTTGGCGGCGTGTTCCACGATCCACTCAAAATTGGCATGGCCCACAGAGTTGATATCTGCATCTGGGGCAGGATTACAAAAATCTATGGCTATGGGCACTCCATTGCGTACGGCAAATTCAACCGTGTTGAAGTCGTACCCCAAAGCCTTGTTGAGCTTCAACGTATAATCGTGAATAGTTTTCATGAGCTTTTTGTGCTCTTCTCCCGTTGTTTTAGGAGTGGTGTCATAGCGCAAATGGGGCTCATTCCTTGGCTCGTAGGGCATAATATGTACATATTTTTGACCCAAGCAATACACCCTGTAATAATCTTCGAAGACAATTTCTTCCTGAAGCATCATCACCAACTGTCCTGTCTCTCCATATTTGTTGAAAAAATCATCCGGATTGTCCACCCTGTACACATTCTTCCATCCTCCCCCGGCATGTGGCTTCATGTAGGCGGGAAAACCGATATAATTGAAAATATAATCCCAATCCAATGGTGCTTCCAGGTTTCGGAACGACGTTTCGGTAGTATCGTCCGGTCTTTCCTTTGAGGGCAACAGAATGGTCTTTGGCACGGGTACCCCCAATTGGATGGACAGGCAATTATTGAAAAATTTCTCGTCCGCACTCCACCAGAAGGGATTGTTGACGATGGTAGTGCCCATAAGGGAGGCATTTTTCAGATATGCCCTGTAAAAAGGAACTTCTTGGGAGATCCTATCAAAAATGACATGATAACCATAATCGATACCCTGTTGCACCTTATCTATCTTCACGGGTTCGGCAACCACCTTGCCATTTCCCAATTCGTTCACCTTATTGATAAATGCCCAGGGAAAGGTATCTTCCATCCCAAACAGTATTCCTACTTTCTTAACCATAATATTTTGTATTTAAGTTTGTATTTAGTTTAAAAATAACGCCCTACATATTCCGGAAATGCCATTTTCCAAAGGGGCCAATCGTGCTCTATCCATTTCTTTTCATCATACCAATGGTGAATTCCCTTTTCGTTCAAAACATGGGACATATGTAAATTTTTGGGCCTACAACTATCCCAATCAGAGGTGCTGAGAACAATCTCCATATGATTGTATTTCCAAGGTTCCTCATTGCGCATAAACTCATCCGGACAATTGAAATAAATGGCCATATCATCTGAAAGTGGCGTAAAATTTCTAATGTTAAAGACGCCCGACATGGAGAACAGGTGGGAAACCAGACTGGGAAACCTAAAAGCGGTGTTTCCGGCATGATAGCCGCCAAAACTACAGCCCCCAACAGCGATACGCTCCGTATTACACTGATTTTGGATGTAGGGAATCAGTTCGGTCTGAAGAAACCTCATATAAAGCTCATAGCGTTGAATTTTAATTTCAGACTGCAAATGATCGTCGTAAAACGTAAGCATGTCCAAGGTCTCCACATTATAGAGCTTGATCCGCCCTTGTTCTATGAAGTGCATCACCGACTGGTTGAGCCCAAAATCATTGTTTTGGGTATACTGACCACCGGATGATGGGAACAATAAAATAGGATATCCCCAATGCCCTGTTATTTCTACATTGATATTCCTATCCAATGTGTTAGAATAATATTGAATGTGTTGAATTTCAGCCATAGAGTTAAATATACTTTAAAAATGTTAAAAATCCCTTACAATTGAGCATGTATTGCAATGGTTTTTAAGGTAATTGTTATACTTGCAGACCTTTAGAAGAAAAAATGCAGTTTGAAAGTGAATTTATAGGATTAAAAGGAAACCTCTATTCCAAGTTTTTAGGGCGAAAGGTGACGTTTAGACTGGTCGCACCCCCTCACTACAAGGATTCCGAAACGCCCTTCCCGGTTTTATTGATGAACGATGGGCAGGATTTTGTGCATTTGGAATTGGAGAAAACCCTACCTACTGCATTTTCATCCAAAACGGGAAAGCCTTTTATTTATGTGGGCATTGAGGCCAACAACAATCGCATCCAAGAATACGGCACGGCCTCCTCACCAGATTTTAAGGGTCGCGGCGCCAGGGCCAAAAACTACTCCAAATTCCTGATCGAGGAATTTATTCCATTTTTAAGATCGGAGTTCAAGGTTTCCCCGGATGCCCAAGACTGGGTGTACTGCGGCATGTCTTTGGGAGGGTTATCGGCTTTTGATATCGTGTACAACAATGCACAGTATTTTGGAAAAGTAGGCGTTTTTAGTGGCTCCTTTTGGTGGCGCAACAAAGCGTATGCAGCCAATGATGTAGAGGACCGTAGCCGAATCGTGCTGGACGTGGTCAAAAAAGGTAACTTCAACCCACATCTCAAATTTTGGTTCCAGTGTGGCACTGAGGACGAAACTGCAGACCGGAACAACAATGGCATCATAGATTCTATAGATGATACCACAGATGTGATCAAAGAACTGCAAGAAAAAGGCTATACCTTCCCAGGCGATATTACCTATGTTGAACTGGACGGTGGAAAGCACAATTTGAAGACTTGGGCCAAGGTATTCCCCAAATTCACCCATTGGGCTTTTGGCACCAATTAATCAATCGTTCTGTACCCATATCATTTTGTATTGTAACCTTGAATTTACAAGGAGGTG
The DNA here is from genome assembly GCF_037203765.1 of Sediminicola sp. 1XM1-17. NCBI lineage: Bacteria > Pseudomonadati > Bacteroidota > Flavobacteriia > Flavobacteriales > Flavobacteriaceae > Sediminicola > Sediminicola sp. 1XM1-17. The sequence goes on from NZ_JBBCAS010000001.1 coordinate 322,295, forward strand.
ATCTGTTTGCCTTTTTTCGGCTATTTTTGTTCATACCTAACCAACCACGATCATGATCCTCCCATTATCCTTGGATATTACAGCTACTTCTTGGGCATTGGCAGGAACTGCTGCCTGTGTGATCGGGATTTCCAAAGCGGGCATTAAAGGGATTGCCATCATCAATGTTACCCTTATGGCACTCGCTTTTGGCGCAAAGGAATCTACGGGACTACTGGTTCCCTTGTTGGTCGTGGGAGATATTTTCGCTGTGATCTATTACCACAGGCATACCCAATGGCGCTATATTATAAGACTTTTGCCTTGGGTGGTTCTTGGGGTTGTTTTTGGGGTCTATATAGGTAAAGACTTACCCGCAAAAACTTTTAAAATTGGAATGTCCGTTATCATTTTGGGCAGCGTTCTTATGATGTATTGGTGGGATCAAAAGAAATCCAAGAAGGTGCCTACCCATTGGGCATTTGCAGGATTTATTGGCATATTGGCAGGCATTACCACGATGATCGGAAATTTGGCGGGTGCATTTTCCAATATCTTCTTTTTGGCCATGCGTCTTCCCAAAAATGAATTCATTGGCACTGCGGCCTGGCTGTTCTTTATTGTCAATCTCTTAAAATTGCCCTTTCACTACTTTGTATGGGAAACCATTACTCCAGATACACTGATGGTAAACCTAAAGCTTTTGCCCGGTATTCTTATAGGCCTATTTATAGGTATACGCCTGGTAAAGATTATTAAGGACGATTTTTACCGAAAAATGATCCTGGCACTCACAGCCATAGGGGCCGTCATCATATTATTCCGTTAAAAGAATATCGGACTGCCCCTAAATCCGTAAAAATTACATAAGGACCACTTTTCTTAATAATTTGTTAAAAACTCAGATTTTCCTTAACTTACAGGAGTTAAATTAACTTCTATGGATGCCTATAAAAAAATAATACTAGATAAAATCTGTATCGGTATAATGTTGCTAGCCATTGCTTTCCTTATCACTTCCTTCTTTAACGTATTTCCCAATGACTTTTTCCATGAGGTGGGTCATTCTTTTGCCAATTCCCTTAATAACTTCAATAACGGGCTCGCTTCCAATTAAGGTCACACTCCAAATATGTCCCTGAACAATTTGAATGACGAATTTATTGTACACTCCCCAAAATCCCGGTGCGTGAAGAATATTCTCAAAACTTTTTGACAAGTTTCTACTCTAAAACACAAAGCGCCCATAAACTTCACTAATTTCAATGGTCTAAAACTAGAAGAGGTCATGTGTAAAATATCTGAGGAAATTAAGTTGTGCTCTTGCGCTACGCATATGGATAGTATCAATAATATGTGGAGGTTGAAATCCTATACCAAACCACAAATAGTTTTTGGGGAATATTACCCATCACTACCTCAACATAGTAAACAGGAAATCCTGAACCACAGGATTTTATTGGACAAGCTGAACAGTAAAAATTTATTCGATTTTGAGTATGAGCCTCAAGAGGGAGACCTTTTGGAAATTAGCATCTGTGTGGACGAGGGCCATGGCAAATTTGTATTTTTTACCTTCTATCACGAAGATGGGAAATGGACAGATAGAGCTCCTTTTTGTATGGATGAAAAAGATGGGATCAAGGATGGAGGCTACATTAAAAATGGAATTTAGTTTCTTTCAAAAACATAAACTATGGCCAAGGTCCATTTTTGAACCTTCCCAAACAAAAAAGTCCGACCTAGAAGACTAGATTGGATTCTATTTCTGTGGTCCCATCTGCGTTAGTTCGCCATGCTCATGGACCAGAGAAAGATCACTCCCGGAAATAGAAAACTTCGATTCGCACGCGCGAATCTTTTCTTTCATTTCCGAACAAAAGCCAGGGTATACCAAGCTATGTTTCCGAAAATGAAAAAACCCACACCTGATGGTGTGGGTTTTCTGATTGATGTGGTCCCACCTGGGCTCGAACCAGGGACCACCTGATTATGAGTCAGGTGCTCTAACCAACTGAGCTATAGGACCCGCAAATTGCGGATGCAATATTACTATTTATTTTGATACGCTCCAAGCAAAATCGCACCCTAAACGCATAAAGGAATTTATTCCCGTATTTCTTGGCAAAGCTCCACCAAAACACCATTGGAGGTTTTAGGGTGCACAAAAGCAACCAGCTTATTGTCGGCCCCTTTTTTGGGAATCTCGTTGAGGACCGTAAACCCCTCGGCCTTAAGTCGTTCTATCTCCAAGACAATATCATCCACTTCAAAGGCAATATGGTGTATTCCCTCTCCCTTCTTATCTAAATATTTGGCGATGGGACTGTTCTCATGGGTGGCTTCCAATAATTCAATCTTATTGGGTCCTACCTTAAAAAAAGAGGTTTTTACCCCTTCAGAAAACACCTCCTCTATCTTGTAATGAGGGGCGCCCAGTAGTTTTTCAAACAGGAGATTGGATGCTTCCAAATCTTTAACGGCTATTCCCAAATGCTCAATTTTGTTCATCTATCACTAATTTATATCAGTATCTGGTAAGTATAGCGCTAAAATACACATATTGTGCGTATTTTTGTCCCATGGAAACACAACGACAAAAAAAGATAGCAGGCGTTATCCAAAAGGATATTGTAGATATTCTACAGCGCGCAGCGATTGATGGTGGGTTAAGGGGAACGTTGATTTCAGTATCAAAAGTAAGCGTCCCTACAGACCTGTCCTTGGCAAAAATATATGTGAGCATATTCCCAACCAAAGATGCCAAAGAACTATTGGAAGGGATGAAAAGCAATCAGGCCCTGATCAGGCACGAATTGGCACAGCGCACAAGACACCAATTGAGACGTATCCCAGAACTTTCGTTTTACTTGGATGACTCTTTGGAATACATAGACAATATAGAAAAATCCTTGAAAGGGGAGGAAAACCCGATTGAAAATCCAGATTTGTTGGAAAAAAGAAAAAAATCATAAGATTGAATTTTCCTTTTTACATCGCACAGCGGTATGTTAGATCCAAAAGCAGCCAAAATGCGGTGAATATCATCAATTTTATTACTTTTTTGGTCATCGTCATTGGTTCTGCAGCGCTTTTCGTGGTGCTCTCTGGCTTCGCGGGACTAAAAACCTTTAGCCTTTCCTTTAGCAATACGGTAGACCCTGATCTTAAGGCCCAACCGGTCACTGGGAAATTTTTCGACATCACCCCGGAACAGGAATCCCAACTGAAAAACATCAAAGGAATCGCTTCCTACTCCAAAGAGTTGGAGGAACGTGTATATCTGACCCATAGCCAAAAAAGCCATGTCGCCTATATCAAGGGCGTGGATAGTGACTATGGCACAGTAACGTCCATGGACAGTACCATCTATTTTGGGAACTGGGAATTGGACCAAAACCATGGGGTCATTGGAATCGGTATTGCCAATCTTTTGGGGCTAAGCACCAATAATTACAGGAACCCATTAGTTGTCCTAGCACCCAAACCGGGCAAGGGATCCATATCACAGCAATCTCTTAGAAGCAAACCATACAACCAATTGGAACTGGTGGTCAGCGGTATCTATTACATTGAGGAAAATCTGGACAAGAAGTATGTCTTTTCAGAACTTTCTATGGTCCAGGCACTTCTGGAAAAGGACAGTACCCAAATCTCCGGCATCAATTTCAAGCTCGATGAAACCGTGGATGTTCTTCAAACAAGGGAAGCGATAGCAAAGGTTTTTCCCAATTCCATCCAACTAAAAGACAGGAGGGAGCTCAACAGTACCCTTTATAAGATGTTGAATACTGAAAATTTGGCCACCTACCTTATTTTTACCTTGGTACTCATTATAGCCCTGTTCAATGTAGTGGGAGCTATCATTATGATGATCCTGGATAAGCAACAAAACTCCAAAACCCTGTACAGTTTGGGAACCACCATCAAAGAACTGAGACGAATCTACTTCGTTCAGGGTGTATTGGTGACCAGCGTTGGTGGATGTATCGGTGTGCTTTTGGCCTCCTTGTTGATTTGGTCTCAAATTGCTTTTGGTTGGTTAAAAATAACCCCTTCCCTGGCCTATCCGGTGGAATACAAAATGCTCAATGTAGGGATCGTACTATCCACCATTGTAGTTTTGGGAATCATAGCGTCCAAGATAGCCAGTAGTAGGATCAATAAAAAATTGATCACACGCTAAACCTTTTTACTGGCAGATCGTATCCCATATCGTGAATTAAATCAATGGTGATCCCTGGCTAGTTTAAACAGCCGAAAACTGGTAATCGCCAAACTTTTCCATGACCTCATCAAAGGCATCAAAAACATCAACGGCATCGTCACTGGTCACCATTTTCATACGGTACTCCTTAAAATTCGGGATGCCTTTGAAATAATTGGTATAATGTCTTCTAGTTTCAAAGACACCTAATTTTTCGCCTTTCCAGTCAATGGCCATCTGCAGGTGCCTACGGGCCGCATCCACCCTTTCCTCCATGGTTGGCGGAGCCTTGTGTGTCCCTGTCCTAAAATAGTGCTTCACTTCGTTGAAGAACCATGGGTAACCAATACTGGCACGCCCTATCATGGCACCGTCCAATCCGTACTCATCACGCATTTTCATGGCCATTTCGGGGCTATCCACATCACCGTTCCCAAAAACAGGGATATGCATTCTAGGATTGTTCTTTACCTCAGCAATAGGCCCCCAATCAGCGCTGCCCTTGTACATTTGCACCCTTGTACGACCGTGAATGGATATAGCCTTGATACCAACGTCCTGCAGGCGCTCTGCTACCTCCACAATTTTTATGGAATCACTGTCCCACCCCAATCTGGTCTTTACCGTTATGGGCAGGTTAGTGCGTTTCACCATTTCCTCCGTCAGCTTTATCATCAAAGGAATATCCTTGAGGATGCCGGCCCCGGCGTTTTTAGAGACCACTTTTTTAACAGGACACCCAAAATTGATGTCGATGATATCCGGATTCGATTTTTCAACTATGTCAATGGATTGCAACATGGAATCCAATTCTGCCCCAAAAATCTGAATCCCTACAGGGCGTTCCTTTTCATAAATATCCAATTTCATGACACTTTTTGCGGCATCGCGAATCAGTCCTTCGGATGAGATGAATTCCGTATATACCACGTCTGCACCTTGTTCCTTGCAAAGGGCACGGAATGGCGGGTCACTAACATCTTCCATTGGCGCTAAAAGCAATGGGAAATCTGGCAGTTGAATATCTCCTATTTTTGGCAAAACTTTTTCTTTTTTGAGAATGCAAAAATAGTAAATATCTCTTACATAAGACGTTTAATTGGTTTCCAAGCGATCCCGCTCAATTTTATCGATGGTTCTTTTCCTTTCTTTGAGCCCAAAATTCCCAAAGTTATACGTAAAACCAAAACGGATGAATTGGGTCTCGGGCCTAGGCAAATAGGCATTGTCCTGATTCAAATATTTAGAGGCGACCGTTCCGTTGGCCCTGCCTAAAATATCCTCTGAGGAGAGGGAAATAGCTGCCCTGTTGTTCCAAAGAGTTTTACGAAGTCCGAATGTGAGATTGGTTGTTTCCGAAATTACATAGGAGCCCAAGAGGAACTTGGACAGATAATTAAGCCCCAATTCTCCGGTAAAAGTACCGTCCTTGGATAGGGTAAAATTGTTCTGCAGCAATAAAAATACCCCTTCCACCTCATTGGTGACAGGAATATTTCCACTCTCAATGGCCAAAAAGGTTTCTTCCTCATGAAATAGGGAGGTAATGGCCATCAAAAACCAGTTGTTGGTGATGGATTTAATATAGGTCAGGTCCATTCCATAAGAGATACTCCCCAAAACGTTTTGGCGTACCTCCCTAACAGTTTGGGACTGGTTATCCTGAAAATTGAGCGTGCTTATTAAGTTACCATTGTCCCTGTAATAAAGATCCAAAAAATACGTCCCTTTTAAAGTGTAGTTAAAATTGAAGTTATGACTGAAATTGGGTCTTAAATTGGGATTTCCCTGATTAAAAACATTTTCGTTTAAGAAGTATAAAAAGGGGTTCAGGTCCTGGTATTTGGGTCTGGAAAGCTTACGACCATAATTCAAGGAGTAAGAATGATTATCGGATGGAGAGTATAGCAAGTACAAGGAAGGGAATAGCTCAAAATAATCCTGTACATTAATTTCGACCACACTTAAGGAATTGCCTTCCACATGGGTCTGTTCTCCCCTTAAACCCAATTTTAGGGAAAATTTGTCCCAATCCTGTGTCATGCTGACATATCCGGCAAATACTGTTTCATCATAATCATAGATGTCCGACAAGGCTTGGTTTTTGGTTTGACTATTGCCCATCACATTGAAATAATCCAGTCCACTTCTTGAATTGATGTTGGAAAACTTACCGCCACCTTCCAAGGACAAATCGCCAAAAGCATCCACATAGTCTGCCTGACCTGTATAGATTTTTATATTTTGGTTGGAATTCGTCAAGAAACTAAAATTCCTCATAAAATTGTTGGAGCTATCAAAGTAATCAGAGGATACAAATTGATTTTGGTCCAATTCATAAGCCGTATGATGTGCGTTTAAGGATAAGGACGTCCCATCTTTTTTAAATTGATGGACATAGTTCAGGTCTATTCCCAAATTGGCCTGATCAATATTTAGCTTACCGCTGGAAATAAAGGTAGAATCCAGCATATTCTGGGCATTACTAATCAAGTTCTCTGAAATGTTATCATAGGTCTTGTTGGGAGAAACTGCCAAATTGGTGGTGATATTCAAAGAATTTCTGTCATCAATATCGTAATCCAGGATAAGATTTGCATTTTGGGCGGCAGATCTGGTGGTCCTGTTAAAGGTAGATTGCCATTTTGAAAATACCGCATCGTTCTCTATAAAATTGATATAGCCGTTATTATCCTTGTATTCCTTTCTTGGACTTATGGTATAGTTGGCAAAAACACTTACTTTCTCGGTCTTAAAATAATGACTGGTCCCAAAACTGTATTTTGGAAAAATGGCCTGTATATAATCCCCGTTGACACTTCCCTTGTACCCTGGGGAGAGATTCTTGCTGGTTGTGATATTTAAAATAGGGCCACCCTCAGCATCGTAACTTGCCGGTGGGTTCATGATTACCTCAACGGATTTTATATTGGACCCTGAAACCCCTTCCAGTAAGTTCTTGATTTCTGCATTGGTGAGCTGTACTTTGCGGTTGTTCAAATAGATTGTCGGGGTCTGGTTTCTTATCTTCAACTGGTCGTTCACCATGATGACCCCAGGTGTTTTTCGCAGCACATCCCACGAATTCCCCAAGGAGGCGATCGTATTTTCCACATTAAAGACCAAACGATCCGATTTGCGGACAACCGTAGGGTTTTTGGCTGTAACCTCCACCCCGTCCAGATCAAAGGAACTGTCCTCAATGACAATGGTGCCTATGGCCACATTCTCCTTTACATCTACAGCTATTAAATTAGAGGTTGAACCGATGTAACTAGCCTTTAAAAAATAAGTCTTGGGTTGGACGTTTGAGATAACAAACCTCCCTTGGTCATCTGTAGAGGCCCCGTGTACCACAACGGAGTCAGTTACCTGAAGCAATAGTACATTGGCATAGCCCACAGCTTCATTATTTCTATCTTTTACTGCACCAGAAACCTCATAGGTTTGGGCAGATAGGAAAAATGGCATGATCAGGGGCATGATCAAAACTAATAATCTAAACTTCAAGTTATTCGGGTTGGTCTTCAAAACTAATAAAAATTTTGAAGTGTCCTACTACAAATTATGTAATCTAGTCGAATATTAACTCTATTCTGTTCGTTTCCTGCTAATTTCTTAGGAACCGATATTTTATGCAGGTCAAATAAAGTATATTTGCAATTGCTTAGAACGTGTTGAATAAGCTCTTACAGTTACATCATTTATGAAGAACATTAGAAACTTCTGCATTATTGCGCATATAGACCATGGCAAAAGTACCTTGGCAGATAGATTATTGGATTTTACGGGCTCTGTGACCGATAGGGAGAAACAGGACCAGCTACTGGATAGTATGGACTTGGAAAGGGAACGTGGTATTACCATTAAGAGCCATGCCATACAAATGGATTATACGCACAATGGGGAACAATATATCCTTAACCTGATCGACACCCCAGGCCACGTAGATTTCTCTTACGAGGTCTCGAGGTCCATTGCTGCCTGTGAAGGGGCCTTGCTGATCGTTGATGCCGCCCAGAGTATTCAGGCACAGACCATTTCCAATCTTTATTTGGCCTTGGAGAACGATTTGGAAATTATCCCCGTTCTGAACAAGGTAGATCTTCCCAGTGCCAACCCGGAAGAAGTGACCGATGATATTGTAGAACTATTGGGCTGTAAACATGAGGATGTTATTCCCGCAAGTGCCAAGACAGGCTTGGGAATACAGGAGATCCTTACCGCTATCATAGAACGTATACCTGCTCCAAAAGGCGTGGTGGACGAATCTTTGCAGGCGTTGGTCTTCGATTCTGTATATAACCCCTTCAGAGGTGTAGAAACCTATTTTAGGGTGATCAACGGGGAAATAAAAAAAGGACAAAAGATAAAATTTGTAGCCACGGGCAAAAGTTATTTCGCGGACGAAGTGGGTACGTTAAAACTTACACAACATCCGAAACAGGTCATTAAGGCCGGAGATGTTGGCTACCTGATTACAGGAATAAAAGATGCAAGAGAGGTAAAAGTAGGGGATACCATAACGGATTCTGCCAACCCGACAAAAAACCCTATCGGTGGGTTTGAAGATGTAAAACCCATGGTATTCGCCGGAATTTACCCTGTGGATACGGAAGACTTCGAGGAATTGCGTTCTTCCATGGAAAAATTACAATTGAACGATGCTTCCCTGGTATTTACCCCAGAAAGTAGTGCGGCCTTAGGATTTGGATTTCGTTGTGGCTTCTTGGGGATGTTGCACATGGAAATTATCCAGGAACGATTGGAGCGTGAGTTTGACATGACGGTGATCACTACGGTACCCAACGTAAGTTACCACGCTTTTACCCGAAAGGAACCCACAGTACCAGTAATCGTGAACAACCCAACAGACCTTCCCGATCCTTCAACATTGGACCACGTGGAAGAACCGTATATCAAAGCTACGATTATTACAAAGTCGGACTTCGTAGGCAATGTCATGTCCCTTTGTATTGACAAAAGAGGGGTCATTACACACCAGACCTATTTAACACCTGAGCGTGTGGAACTTTCTTTTGATATGCCATTGGCGGAAATCGTATTTGATTTTTATGATCGATTGAAGACCGTATCCAAAGGCTATGCTTCCTTCGATTATTCCCCGATTGGTATGCGGACCTCAAAATTGGTTCGTGTGGACATTCTTTTGAATGCTCAGCCGGTGGATGCCCTTTCTGCCCTGATACATGCAGACAATGCCGCCAATATTGGAAAGAAAATGTGTGAAAAATTAAAGGAATTGATTCCGAGACAGCAGTTCGATATTCCTATCCAAGCAGCCATTGGGGCGAAGATCATATCCCGTGAAACCATTAAGGCTCTCCGTAAGGATGTGACTGCAAAATGTTACGGTGGTGATATATCCCGTAAACGCAAGCTTTTGGAAAAACAGAAAAAAGGTAAAAAACGTATGCGTCAAGTAGGTAACGTAGAAATACCACAGCAGGCGTTTATGGCCGTATTAAAGCTGAACGATTAATTAAAAAGCCCCAAGAAGTTTCTCGGGGCTTTTTTTTGATTTGGTTACCTGTCCTCCTGCGGACTCAAATTATCCTTGTCCTGCTCCAATATTTTTCCCAGATATACCAACTTTGAGCCGGACTCTATATCCTCAAACTCTTTACTGAAGGAAGGAATAATCTTTAGATCCCCATCCTTGGCCTTCAAGAATATCGGCACAATATTGTGGTCGGCTTTTATAATCTCTATCAACCCCTCATAGTGTTCCTTGTCCTTGAGTTCTATTTCATGGATAGCGGGATACAGTCTGGAAGCCTCCATCAGTTTTATAAAATCGTCTGTATGGGAAAAAAGACCTTCCTTAGGGTTGTTTTCGGGGTCGTTCATTTCATCCCCCGTGACCAAACGGAAGGAACCGTTCTCCCCAAACTGATCCTTAAACTTTTTGATGGCAAACATATTAATGTCGGAATTTCCCGTTAGGGCCATCAAATACCCCATATCGTTCAATTCAATATTATCGGTAAGGGAATCGGAATAGATATTGGCGGTCATGGCGTCCAGTCCCATTTTCTTGGCCTTGTCGATGTTGGACTGGTTATTGTCTATCAGCACCACATGACGTTTGTTTTTCTGAAGGTAATTTGCAATCAATCTAGGGGCCTTTGAGGCACCGATGATCAAAATCCCTTCGGACTTGTCCAAAAACACCCCGACCAGTTTGGCAAACAACCGGGCCGTAGTGGCATTTAAAAGTACGGTCCCCAATACCACCATAAATACGATAGGTGTTATATATTCGGCTCCCGGTTCCCCATTGGCCAGTAACTTGGACCCAAAGAGCGAGGCAATTCCCGCCGCTACAATCCCTCGCGGTCCCACCCAACTGATGAATAATTTTTCCTTAAATTTTAGGTCGGACCCTGCAGTACTGAGAAATACGCCCAAGGGCCTGATCAAAAAAACAATAATGGCCAACAATACAACCATTTGCCAATTAAAAATCAGCTCCAATTCTTGTATGTTGATATTGGCTGCCAATAGTATGAACAATATGGAAATCAACAGTACGCTCAGGGATTCCTTAAAATACAATAATTCCTTTAGGTTGGGAAGATTGATATTTCCCATCACCAAACCCATAACCACTACGGCCAATAGCCCGGATTCATGTGCAAATATATCCGATTCTACAAAGACCAGTAAGACTACGGAAAGGGAAACCACATTGAGAAGGTAGTGTGGGATAAAATTCTTTTTAATGGCAAAGGCCAGGGCATGGGCAAAGGTAAATCCGAAGGTAGTTCCGAAAAGGAGAATTTTCCCAAACTCGATCAAGGCTGTTTGCGTATAGGCCTCTCCTTCACCAACGCTGATAAATTCAAATACCAATACCGCCACCAATGCTCCAATGGGATCTATTAGTATCCCTTCCCATTTCAATACCGCGGAGACATCTTTTTTTAGGGGAATGTTCCTTAGAATGGGCGTGATCACCGTTGGCCCGGTTACTATAATAAGTCCCGAAATTAAGAAAGAAACTTGCCAGGTTAATCCAAATACGAAATGGGCAGCGACACCTGCACCAAAAAACGTCACCACTGAGCCCAGGGTAATCAATTTGGTAATCACCGGGCCTACATTGGCTATTTCGGAACGCTTCAAGGTTAGTCCCCCTTCAAATAGAATAATACTAATGGCCAGAGAAACAAAATAATAAAGACCTTCCCCAGGGAAGAGTCCTTTTTCCCCATTCCAAATGGGTTCTATCCATTTTTCCCCATTATCTGTAAATAGGGTAGATACAGGCCCAACTATTAGACCTATTAAAATCAGCGGTAAAATAGCAGGCAGTTTTAATCTCCACGCCACCCATTGTGCTATAATTCCAAGTATAATAATTCCCGCTAATTCAACCATTCAATTTTTTTTGTGAAATTTAATGTTTTTATTTTAAAAAAGTATGCTGTAAGACAGTATGACATTCCTGTAGTTTCATATTTGCAATAATAGCGTCTAAAGGTGAATAAGGAATGAGAGGTGTAAATTTTAATAAAATTCTATTTGATTTTTGTTTTTGGGACAGCCCTAAATACAACCTTATATTTAAAAATCATTTGGCAACTGCAAGCCCATAGGATCTATGGGTAAATAATGGTTCTACTGACATCCATATATTTTTCCTCCAATTTTGCAGGTAGGTCTTCCATAAAGGGCTGGTGGGAAATACCGCTCCTTCTTGAGGAAATAAACAACAAAAGATCATTCTTCTCTATCACCTGCTTTCCTTCCAAAAAGGATTCCGTTATTTCCAGGTTCTGAAACCTATTTTGCTGGGTGATCTTGTGCCTTTTCATGTGTTTCCTGATGGCATTCCCGGTCTCGGCATTGCAATAAAACAGAACGCCTATTCCAAGCTCTGAGGCAAGTCTGGTTAGTTTGCCCATCCAATTGTCGAACCCCAGTTCCAATTCTGCCAATGGGGGGGCAACCACCACAAGCTTTTTGTGGTTTGAAAGGGGCTGTTCAAAATGACAGACGAACACTGTCTTATCTGTATTGGCCAGGAAACCTTCCAATTTCTTGCCAAAAAACTGATCGATAATACCCGTACGTTGGGGCCAACCTATAATAATGATATTGGCCATGATTTCTCGTGCCGTTCTGGCTATCCCACCAAAAATATTGAAATCAATGGCAGCGATTACCTCAGCCCTGGTTTCCGATGCCGTGGCATGGTCTATCAATTGTTTTAATTTTAATCTTGCCCGGGCAATATTCCGCTCTGCTTCCCTGTTATTGGGCACTACGGTGAGAATGGACAAGGGGTAGCTAGATTTTTTATCCTTGATGAGCAAGGCAAAATCTAGGGCCTTTTCCAAATTTATATTGTTGGCTATTGGCAATAGGATATGTTCGTTTATCACGTGGTTTTTGGTGTGCATCGTATTATCGTCCTCCATGGCAACCACCAAGCTTTTAGCAGCGCGTTCCGTTACGAACGAGGCCACAATACAAGTCCCCAAGATTAGGATGACCGTACCATTTAAAATATTCTCATCCAATATTTTGGCCTTGTAGCCAACCAAAATGACCGCAAGTGTAGCAGCGGCATGGGAACTGCTGAGTCCAAAAATCAGTCTTCTTTGAAGTTTGGAGTATTTAAATACCAATTGTGTAAAAAGAGCCGCCATCCACTTGCCAAAAATGGCAACTACCGTTAACGTCGCCGCTACAATAAGGGCCATGGGCCCACTAAGAATAACCCTATAATCTACCAACATGCCCACACTGATCAAGAAGAAGGGGATGAACAGGGCATTTCCTATAAATTCTATTCGGTTCATCAGAACAGAAGAGTGCGGGATGAGCCTGTTCAGGGCCAAACCGGCCACAAAAGCCCCTATTATCGCTTCCACTCCAGCCAATTCGGCCAAGAACGCCGCAAAAAATACAACGGCCAGAACAAAGATATAATGGGAGTGTTTTTCACTTTCCAGTTTTTTAAAAAACCATTTGGATACCCTGGGCACCACGCCAAACATAATCCCCATAAAAACAAATAGGGAAATAATAAGTCGAAGCCAAAAAACATAGGTAAGGTTACCCTCATGGGAACCTACCAGCACCGCCAAAATAATTAGTACTGCGGTATCGGTCAGGATGGTCCCGCCCACCGTGATGGCCACTTCCTGGTTTTTGGTAATCCCTAGCTTGCTAACAATAGGGTAGGTGACCAGGGTATGAGTTGCGAACATGCTGGCGGTCAACAGACTGGCGTTAAAATCGTAATCCAATAAGTAATAACAGACCGGAAATCCTATGCCCAAGGGGATGCTAAAAGTGAACAGCCCAAACCATATACTTTTGTTCCTATTCGTCTTAAAATCGTTCAGGTCCAGATCCAGCCCCGCAATGAACATGATATAAAGTAGCCCTATCGTAGAGAACAGATCCACAAACAAACTTTTTTCCAATAAATTAAATCCATTGGGACCTATGATCGCACCAGAAATGATTAGCCCAATGATGCCCGGTATCCTCAATTTGTTCATGAGAATAGGGACCATCAAAATGACAAAAAGAATCAACGAAAAAATTAGCACAGGTTTTTCGAGTGGCAATTTAAAATGGTGCATTATCTGCTCTAATACTTCATCCATCCTTTAACAGTTCAATTAAATGGTACTTTATAACATTGTCCTTGGTCGCAACCCTATATTTTTGGAGAGAAACGACCTCAGCATCTTTCCCGGCCTCTATAAAAACCCCCATTTTACTAGGGTTACTGGTGATTGTAAAACCAGTCGAAAATTAGTAGAAAAATGTTAAAAAACCACTAATAATCTGTGGTATATGAATAATATCCTATTTGCTTTCCTTAATTTGCATCAATTGTTTTGATCACTTATGAAATTATATCCTATTGAAGCCGGTAATTTTAAATTGGACGGGGGAGCCATGTTCGGGGTTGTTCCCAAAACCATATGGAACACCACCAATCCGGCAGATTCCAATAACATGATCGATATAGCTGCAAGGTGCCTATTGATTGAAGACGGCAATCGGTTGATCCTCATAGATACTGGGATGGGTAACAAACAATCCGACAAATTTTTCAGCTACTATTACCAATGGGGAGACCACTCTTTGGACAGCTCCCTTAAAAAATTGGGTTTCCATAGGGACGACATTACCGATGTGTTTATGACCCATTTACATTTCGACCATTGCGGGGGAAGTGTTCAATGGAACAAGGACAGGACTGGCTATGAGCCCGCTTTTAAAAACGCCTCTTTTTGGACCAATGAAAATCATTGGGAATGGGCCACCAATCCCAACCCAAGAGAGAAAGCATCCTTTCTTAAGGAGAACCTGATGCCCATGCAGGAAAGTGGACAGCTCAAATTCATTGCAAGGAACAATACCCCATTTATGGAAAAATCAGAGCTTGGTTTCGGTATACTCTTTGTAGATGGACATACCGAAAAACAAATGATCCCGCATATAGCCTACAAAGGAAAAACTTTGGTCTTTGCTGCTGATCTTTTGCCTACGATAGGACATATTCCCCTGCCTTATGTTATGGGCTACGACACAAGGCCTTTATTGACCATGGGAGAAAAGGCCCTCTTTTTGGACAAGGTGGCCCATGATGATTTATACCTATTTTTGGAGCACGATGCACACCATGAAATATGTACGCTACAACATACAGAAAAAGGGGTGCGCCTAAAAGATATCCATTCCTTTGATTCAATATTCAACTAATCCTAACAAATCACTTTAACATATGACAATTACATTTTCTAGATCTTTTTTGGGGCTGTGTTCTGCCTCAATTTTTTTGATTGGCTGTGGTAGTTCAACCGGACTTATTTCCACTCCCATCGAAAACATAGACGCCGTTCCCTTAAAGGTTGCCGAACTTACCGAGGAGCAAAAAAAGAATTGGGGACATACCGACCTGTTGACGGATACCATTCCCGGTATGAGCGTTGATAGAGCCTATAAAGAAATTATCGGTTCCAAAAAAGGAGAAAAAGTAATAGTCGCCGTGTTAGACTCCGGAATAGACCTTGATCATGAAGATCTGAAAGCGGTTGTTTGGTCCAATACGGACGAAATTGCAGGCAACGGGTTGGACGACGACAATAACGGTTATGTTGATGATATCCACGGTTACAACTTCTTGGGGGAGTCCTACAATGAACAATTGGAGCATACCCGAATAGTAGCAAAGAAAATCGGGGACGCCACTTTGCAGGCAAGGGCAAAGACCAAATTGGATACTGCCTATGAAGAGGCCTTGCAAAACAAAGAGCGGTATGAGCAGATACTACAAGCGGTAAAAAATGCCGATATGGCCGTAAAAGCAGCTTTGGGCAAAGAGGAATATACCGAGGAAGATGTATCATCCATCAAGTCCGATGATACCACTATGCAACAAAATGTGGCGATATTGCTTCAAATGTACAACTTTGGCGAAAGCATTCCGGAAGTGATGAAAGAGTTGGAAGGCGGAATAAAACACTTTACCGAAAGCCTAAACTACAACCTCAACGTTGGTTTTGATGGTAGGGCCGTAGTAGGCGATGACCCTTATGACCTTATGGATACCAATTATGGTAATGGCAATCCAAAAAACATGATCGAAGACGAAAGCCATGGAACACATGTAGCTGGAATTATAGCTGCCGAGCGCTATAACGGCAAAGGTGCCAACGGGGTAGCAAATAACGTGGCCATCATGAGCATTCGTGCTGTTCCCAATGGTGATGAATACGATAAGGATATAGCTCTAGGGATCCGATATGCGGTTGATAACGGGGCCAAGATCATCAACGGTAGTTTTGGAAAGTCATTTTCGCCAAATGCAGAATGGGTGTACAACGCCATAAAATATGCTGCCTCCAAAGATGTGCTTTTTGTACATGCCGCAGGAAACGACGGACTCAATTTGGATGATTTAAAAAACTCCAACTTTCCCAACGACCAGGTGAACAACGGTCCGGAAATTGCCGACAATGTGATTACCGTTGGTGCCCTGACCAATAAATATGGGGGCGAAATGGTTGCCTCTTTTTCCAATTACGGGGCTATCAATGTAGATGTGTTTGCTCCGGGAGCAGCCATCTACTCCACGGTTCCAAACAATGAATACGAGTTTTTGGGAGGTACCTCCATGGCGGCACCTGGAGTAGCGGGAATTGCGGCCCTTATCCGCTCCCAATACCCCGACCTAAGTGCTCCTCAGGTTAAAAAAATAATCATGCAATCCGGTATCGCCACCAATACCCAAGTGGTATTGGACGGAGATCCTTCAAAAGCGGCACCATTCAACACCATATCCAAATCAGGGAAAATGGCCAATGCATACAATGCCCTGATATTGGCCGAACAAGTATCAAAAGGAAAAATCAAACTATAAGAGATGAAAAACAACAAAGGTTTAGTATTAGGGCTGTTTATGGCCATAATTTCAATGTCCACCACCTTATGGGCCCAAAACAATACCAATTACTGGCAACAGCATGTAGATTATACCATGAAGGTAGATATGGATGTGAAAAACTACCAGTATAAGGGAACACAAACCCTGGTGTATACCAACAATTCGCCCGATGTTTTGGATAGGGTCTATTACCATCTATTCTTCAATGCTTTTCAACCCGGTAGTGAAATGGACATCAGGCTCCAGAACATAGAAGATCCAGACGGCAGGATGTTCGTGGATGGCAAAAGTAGGATTGCATCCCTATCACCGGAAGAAATAGGATATTTAAGGGTTACTTCCTTGACACAAGATGGAGCACCTACGTCTTATGTAGAGGAAGGGACCGTACTTGTCGTAAAATTGGCCAATCCTATCCAGCCAGGGGCCAAGACCACGTTTGAAATGGCATTCAACGGGCAGGTGCCTGTACAAATAAGACGTTCTGGGAGAAACAGCTCGGAGGGGGTTGCACTCTCTATGAGCCAGTGGTATCCAAAACTAGCGGAATACGACTTTGAAGGTTGGCATGCAGATCCTTATATCGCCAGGGAATTCCACGGCGTATGGGGAGACTTTGACGTATCCTTGACCATTGATAAAAATTATGTGGTTGGTGGAACTGGATACTTACAAAATCCTCAAGAAATTGGTCATGGTTACGAGGCTCCGGGAACCAAGGTAAAAAAGCAAAAAGGGAAGACCTTGACCTGGCATTTTAAAGCTCCAATGGTCCACGATTTTATGTGGGCGGCCGATCCTGAATATCTGCATGACACCTTGCAGGTAAAAGATGGGCCCATGCTCCATTTCCTTTACAAAAACAATACGGACATTCTTGAAAACTGGAAAAAATTACAGCCCAAGACCGCTGAGATGATGGAGTTTTTCAGCAAGAATATCGGTAAATATCCCTATGATCAGTATTCCGTAATCCAAGGTGGAGACGGCGGTATGGAATATGCCATGAGCACCCTGATTACAGGAGAGCGCTCCTTCGGTAGTTTGGTAGGTGTAACCGCCCACGAAATGGCACATTCATGGTTTCAGCACATCTTGGCCTCCAATGAGTCCAAGCACGAATGGATGGATGAAGGGTTTACCTCTTTCATCTCGGCACTTTATATGAACGAGTACATGGGAGAGAAAAAAGACAATCCGTTCGAAGGGGCTTACAAAGGGTATTACAGATTGGCCACCTCCGGTAAGGAGCAGCCACAGACAACACATTCTGATCGTTACGCCCTAAATTTTGCCTATGGGGTTACGGCCTATAGCAAGGGGGAAATCTTTTTGGCACAATTGGGATATGTCATTGGACAGGAGAAATTAATGGAAGCCCTTCGCAAATATTATGAGGATTTTAAATTTAAACACCCAACGCCCAACGATATCAAAAGAAGTGCCGAGAAGGTATCGGGCATAGAATTGGATTGGTACCTGACCGATTGGACACAGACCACCAATACCATCGATTATGGTGTAAAAGCCGTTTCTGAGATGGATGGAAAGACGAAGGTAACCTTGGAAAGAATTGGGCTTATGCCCATGCCACAGGATATCCTAGTGGTTTATGAGGATGGAACCCAGGAAACTTTCTATACGCCATTGAGAATGATGAGGGGCGAAAAAGAAAACCCATATCCTTCTTTGAACAGGACGGTATTGCCAGATTGGCCATGGGCGTATCCTACCTATGATTTTACCTTGGACAAGCCTGTTGGTGAGGTAAGGGCCATTGTCTTGGATCCATCGCAATTGATGGCCGATATCAATAGGGAGAACAATGTTTTCCAGAAAGAGGCGGAATAGTATCATGAACCCTGTAGAGGTACGATAAAGTGCTTGATCCGGGAAAATTTCATCAACCCCATTTAAACCCTTACCCAAGGGATTTTAAATGGGGTTGCTTTTTGAACCAGGGAGTATCTTTGTACATAAATGTCTTGGCCGTACGCTCTCTATTGGTCATTAATATCCTTTGTTTGTCCAGGACCCTGTTCCTATAGCCCAAAAGGTGGAAAATAGGTTTTGCCAAAAACCTGGCGGTGGACACGTTCACTATAAGCATACCGTCTTTCTTGCTTTCCCAGGTTATCCCCGGTAAAATGGTCAGGAGAGAATCCATCCGGAAACCTCTCATCAAGGCAGATAGCTTTAAGGCCATTGGAGGGATACTCTTGATCAGGAAAAAACCATCCTCTCCCTGCTTTTGGTACAAGGGCATAAAAATTCTGGCAGACCTCGGTGCCCTGATCTCTTGATGACCTACTTTGGCCACCACCATTCCTTTGGAAATCTTCTCAAAGCTTTCAAACCCAGGAAGCATTTCAAATTTGTCCTTGGGCGCTATGTTGTGACGATGTACAATATCGTAAAATGTCCGGTTGTTTTCAGCTGATTGCTGTAACTGCCGATAGTAATCTGAAAAGTTGGGAACGGCATCTTTGGTCAATGCCCCACTAAAAACCAAGGTCAGCCACAAAAACGCAATACTGTTCAATACTGCTTCTTTCTCTATATGCTGTCCTGATTCGAAACCAAGTGAAAGGTACCCCAAGGTATTTATATAACTGAGCAAAGGTCCTTGCAAATATTCCTCCATCCCCAAAATGGTGGGAACGGGGAACAAAGAAGAAAACCGCCTGTTGATGAGGGCATCGTTTATGGTAATAAAAGGAAGCGTCTTACTGGAGGTGGTATGGAAATCTACAAAATAAAAGGGGGGCGTACCTGTTTTAAGAATTTGAGCGAGAAGCTTATATATTTCACTTAATTCCCTTTCCTCCGCACCTAGATCCCCTTCCTCTTTTTTCAGGATGGTACTGATCTGTTCCTCCGTCCACATCCGATTGAGATCTTGGACCACAAATCGCATTCCCTGAAGTTGTGCTGAAATGTTGCCTCTTATCCCGTAGACGTTGCCGGTTATTGGTATGGATTCGGATTGTATTTGCTGGAATACCTCTTGGATTGCCGTGCATCCCGAAGGCTCATTTCCGTGAATACCACCAAAGAAGACTACTGTAGGGCCCATTTCACTCCCGGCCAAATGCCCAATTATCCTTTCTTCCTTGTTGTTCATTCCCAGAGCTTATAAATCTTTGGAGGTAATGATTCCAACTAGTTTTTTTCCATTGACCACTGGAAGACAGTTAATGGCCCTGGACTGCATTATACTTTTGGCCGAACTCAATTTCTCTTCTTCCGTAATGGTCACCAGTTGTGTTTTCATAATATCGCGGATGCTCTGCTCCAAGGCTCCGGTTTCTCCTAAATATTGCTCCACATCGGTCCAGGTCAAAAGCCCTACCAGGTTCAGATCATCATCAAGAATGGGAACATGGTGAATGTTTTTCCACTGCATCATCTTTAATACCAGTTCCGCACTGTCATTTTCCTGTGCGGTTATGGTCTTGGTGTTCATGGCCTGTTTCACCTTGGCGTGTTCCTTTTGGATAATATGTTCATCTCCCCTTGGCAATTGCCACGCATCAATGGTGTAACCCTTTTTATTTTGCTGGTACATGGATGCCGTTAGAATGGCCAAAGCATCCACCTGCTTATGCTCTTTTGTCAATTTTCGGTATGCCTCCACTGTCCATCTGGATCCATTGTAGGATTTTATCCTATTTTCAATAATGGATAAATATCGTTCCACATCTTCTGGGGCCACATCCATAGCGTACAGACCCCGGAATGCCATGGGCAAAAGGAGATCTAGGAGTAGATCCTGACTTGAAACCAATTTTCCTTCCCAATAGAATTGTGTGGCCATCCCATATCTTGCCGCGTTGTAAAAATTTGTTTTGACATCCTTGAAATCCATTTTGGTGTGGATTTCATTATACTTTTTGGGCCTTCCCTGCATGATGCCCACCCAAAACATCATATTGGCTATTTCATCAGCGGTTGTAGGTCCTGAGGGAATATATCTATTTTCTATCCGTACATGTGGTTTGCCCTTGGAGGCACCATAGCAGAGTCGGTTCCATTTATATACCGTGCCATTGTGCAGGTTGAGTGCCCTGAGCTTGGGAATGGTCCCTGCCTTTAGCTCTGTTAGGCTATCGGTCTCAAAATTTGTGGTCAGCATACTTCTAAAGCCCACAATGGATTCCTTGTAAAAATCTACGATATCACCATGGGCCCAATCGTTGCCAAAATTTACCCTAGCTTCCCTTTCGTTCAACAAAAAGGTACTGGCCCTTGTATCCACACTTTGGGTAAACAGCGCAATTCTCGTTTCTTGCCATAGTTCCCTTCCCATGAGCATAGGGGCATTAGTACATATGGACAATAAGGGTCCTGCTATGGCCTGTGACCAATTGTAGGTATCCCTAAAATCATCCGGGTCTATTTGCAAGTGGGCCTGATAACTGGTATTGCACCCTTCGTAAAGTACGGAATCGTGGTGCACATTGAGTTCATCCACCCCTTTGATATGGAGTTCAAAATCATTCTTGCGCATTTCCTTTACAGCCTCGTTCAATATTATATAACGTTTTATCGGGGTCATATAGGGAAGTTCCAAATGTTTTTGGGTGATGGTCGGGAGTATCCCCGTGAGAATAATTTTATCGCCATGTTTTGTGGCTATATCTCCGGCCTTTTCCAACAAGTCGTCCAATTGTTTGTGCATCTTCGAGAAACCGAACCCTGTCAAGGGCAGGGGATCTAGATTAATTTCCAAGTTGTACAGTGCAATCTCCGTTGTAAAGTGGGAATCGTTGATCTCTTCCAAAATTTTCAGGGCCTTGTTTGAAGGTTGCCACCCTTGGTCTACCAAACAAAATTCCTGTTCGGCCCCAATGCGAATGGGACTTTTCTCGAACATGTCGTTCTTCAACATATGATCCAGGGCCTCGATATCCGTTAACAACTGTTTTATGTAATTGGAATTATTGGGGCTTTTCAATAGGGCCTCTACATGTAATTCTCCCATCTTTTCTATATTTTATTACGGTTCATTACCTCATACAATAAGGTGTTCCAAATTAACCTCCTTTGAATATTTGACCTATGATGAATGTCATAAATTAGAAACTGTGGTTTTTATTTTTACTTTTACGCCACCATGTCATTTACACTCCCTAAGAAAGAAAAATTAAAGAGTAAAAAGCTCATTGAACAGTTGTTCAATGAGGGGAAAAGTGTTTCCAATTATCCGGTAAAACTTGTCTATCTCAAATGCGTACACGAAGACGGGTCCAAATTGAAAATAGGGGTCACCGCATCCAAAAGGAATTTCAAGAGCGCTGTAAAACGCAATCGCATTAAAAGGCTGATGCGCGAATGCTACCGTTTGAACAAGCCCTTAATTTTTAACAACATAGAGGGAGACTATGCGTTTATGTTTTTATATCTTGGTAAGGATATGCCCACTTATGAGCATCTGGATATATGCTTCAAGCAAATTTTTAAAAAACTGTTAACCAAAGAGAGTCATGAAAATCTCAATTAAGAAAAAGGTTCTTATTCCCATCTTTGCCCTCGTATTTCTTGTAGTAGGGTCTAGTTTTAAAAGCGATTTCTTTGAAATTGCGAAGCAGATAGAAATATTTACCACCCTGTTCAAGGAGCTGAACATGAACTATGTGGATGAGACAAATCCAGCAGAACTCATGGATAATGCCATCAAAAACATGTTGGAAGGCCTGGATCCCTACACCAAGTTTTTAAATGAACAGGATGTTGAAGCTTATAAGATCAATAATGCGGGGGAGTATTCGGGTATTGGTGCCGTGGTGCGCTCCTATAAGGATAAATTGGTGGTCATAGAGCCTTACAAGAACTATCCGGCAGACAAGGCAGGATTAAAAGCTGGTGACGAGATCATCAAAATTGGGGATATTGGCATTGCAGAATTTAAGGATGACGGGAGTGAGCTTCTCAAAGGAGCCAACAATACCTCGGTAGCGGTCACCTACAAAAGACAGGGACAAATCCGTACCACAACCATTGTCAGGGAGGCCATAGAAGTAGATGCGGTGCCCTATTATAAAATGGTGGATGCCAAAACAGGTTATATCGTTTTGGCCAAGTTCAATCAAAAGGCATCGGAACAGACCAAGGAGGCCCTGATCAATCTGAAAAACGAAGGGGCCGAAAAGATTATTTTGGACCTTAGGGGCAATCCTGGCGGTCTACTATCGGAAGCCATCAATGTGACCAACTTATTTATTCCCAAGGGAGAACTGGTGGTAACCACAAAATCCAAGGTCAAAAAATTCAACAGGGAATACTACACGAAAAATCAGCCCATAGATGAGAATATTCCACTGGTGGTCCTTGTCAACGGCAGGAGCGCCTCTGCCAGTGAGATTGTTTCTGGAAGTCTACAGGATCTGGATCGTGCAGTGATCATGGGGGCCAGAAGCTTTGGAAAAGGGCTTGTTCAAAGACCGTTGAAGCTGACCTATGGTACGCAATTAAAAGTGACCATTTCCCGTTATTATACCGCCTCTGGCAGGTGTATCCAGTCCTTGGATTATTGGAACCGGGATGGAGACGGCAATGCGGTGAAAAACACCAATTTTACCGACTTTAAAACCCGTAACGGGCGAAAGGTACAGGATGGGGGAGGCGTACTGCCGGATATAGAGATCAGTGCCCTTAGAACCAATGCCCTGACTCAGGGCCTAATGGACAGCAATGTGATCTTTGATTTTGCAACCCAATATTACTATCAGAATACATTGAACTCGCCTGCCGAATTTACATTCACCGACACCAATTTTGAAGCCTTTAAAAACTTTGTGAACCAGAGTTCGTTCAATTTTGAAACAAAGACGGAAAAAGCCCTGAAAGAAGCCATGACGGCAGAAGAAAAGGCTATCTACGGGGTGGAGGTAGAAGAAGGGTATAAAAACCTCTTGGTACAGATCAACAAAAGTAAGATTGCAGCATTGGACACCTATAAAAACGAGCTTGAGAAAAACTTGGAGGACGAAATTATCAAGCGTTATTTCTATAGGGAAGGTCTTTATGACTATTACCTGGGTCATGATGATGCTATTTTGGCTGCCACGGCATTGCTTTCGGACACTCCCAAATACAAGGGGATACTGAAATAATCGGAATTCCGATCACCATATTTTCTTGGCAAAAAAGGCAGATATATTTCTGCCTTTTTGCTTTTTAAAGGTTTTCATAAAGAAATCTCCTTCGATTTCCACTTATTTTTAAGCTGTATTCTTTTAGCTCCCCATTGTTGGGATAACAACATTACATTTCTATTTTTGTGAACATTATCTTCCGCACTTCCATGGGAAGAATAGAACTATATATTATTTAATTTTTAAAGATTCAGCACATTATGACAGAGCGGGATGAATATTTTATGCGCAGGGCCATTGCCCTATCTGCCGAAGGAATGAATGCCAATGCCGGAGGCCCTTTTGGTGCTGTAGTTGTAAAAAATAATGAGATCATCGCAGAAGGTTTCAACAGGGTGACCTCCACCAATGACCCCACAGCACATGCGGAAGTAGTGGCCATAAGGCGCGCCTGTGAAAAGCTCGGCACCTTTCAACTGGAAGATTGCACCATATATACTTCTTGTGAGCCATGTCCCATGTGTCTTGGTGCCATCTATTGGGCCCGCCCAAAACAGGTATTTTTCGCCTGTGACCGTGAGGATGCCGCCGCCATACAGTTCGATGACCAATTCATTTATGATGAGTTAAAGAAAGATATGGGGGACAGACAGATCAAATTTATCAGTCTTCTCCGTAAGGAAGGCGTGAAAGTTTTTGAGCAATGGGAAGATAAATCAAACAAAACCGCCTACTAATATTATAATCTTGTACTATGGGGACCTATCTGGATATGGATAGCTGGAACAGGAAAGAGCATTTCCACTTTTTCAATGGATTTGAAGAGCCTTTCTGGGGGATAACGGTAGATATGGACTGTACCATCGCCTATCAAAAGGCCAAAGAGGCCAATGCTTCTTTCTTCTTATGGTATTTGCACAAATCGATCAGGGCCATTAACCAAATCCCAGAGTTTAAATATCGAATTGACAGCGAGGATAGGGTTGTGGCCCACGACACCATTGGTGCCTCTCCTACCATCAATAGGCCGAACGGAACATTTGGGTTTAGTTATATGGATTTTTACGAAGATTTTGTAACATTTCAAAAAGAGGCCCAAAAGGAAATTGAAAGGGTGCAGGCTGCTTCGGATCTTATACCAGCCGCAAACTCCGATGCCGTGGTCCATTATTCTTCATTGCCCTGGTTGAAGTTTACCTCATTTTCCCATGCCAGAAAATTTTCAATAAAAGACAGTATCCCAAAAATATCTTTTGGCAAGATGACGGATTCTATGGGAAACAAAACAATGCCGGTCTCCATCCATGTCCATCACGGACTGGTAGATGGGGTTCATATGGGAAGGTATGTGGAACTCTTTCAGCAATATTTGAACGAAAAATAGTTTAATAACATGCGGAGCATTAGTTGCTTATCCTGAAAAAAATAATATTCAAAAAATAAAAAAATTGAATTTTTGTATTATTTTTAATCCAACATATTTAATTTTTATCATGGGTAAAGGCACAGTAAAATTCTTCAACGAATCAAAAGGATTTGGTTTTATCGTTGAAGATGGTTCAAAAAAAGAACATTTCGTTCACATTTCTGGATTGATCGATGAGATCAGGGAAGGAGACGAAGTAGAATTTGAACTTAAGGAAGGTAAAAAAGGAATGAATGCAGTTAATGTAACAGTAATTTAATTTACTGGTTTTCTACGCTTTTTAGTACCGTATCAGCCCGTCTCTTCGACGGGCTTTTTTTATTTCAGGAAACATGAACCTATAGGTTATGAACAATTTTAAACGAAAGCATGGATTGGGGCATTTAAAAGAGCAGACCTTTGTACTGTCACTATTTGTTGTCCTATTCAGCACCTTGCTACAGGGGCAGGAACTATCGTCGCATCAATGGAAAAATAGATTGTTATTGATCCTGGTGGACAATGAATCCGATGATATTTATAAAGCCCAGATAGCGGAACTCAAGGCGCATCAAAAAGGCATGGAGGAACGAAAATTGTTGACCTACCAAATTCTACCTTCCCGATATAGTGTTGGCCTAACGGGTCAGCAATGGCAACGATCCAAGAAACTTTACCAACAATACAAAAAAACAAATGCTTCTTTCGAGATCGTCCTAATAGGATTGGATGGGGGTGTTAAACTGCCCCGGTCCAACTTTATGTCCTCTGATGCGCTCTTTGATATCATAGATGCCATGCCAATGCGGATCAGGGAAAAGCAATAATAAAATAATTTATTGATAATCAGTTGTTTAAATTGCCATATTGGATTGGTACACGGGTCAATATTTTTCTTTTTTGAGACATTTATTAATGTACATTCGCCGAAAAAAATTAATGACCATAGAAAGCAGGGTCGCTGCAGTGGAAGCATTGTACAGTAAGCTCGAAATTGAGATTTCCAAATTCCAATCCCACACCAAACTACAATGTGCCTCTGGGTGTGGTAAATGCTGTACCAAACCGGACATAGATGCCTCCCCTTTGGAATTTCTGCCTTGGGCCTTCCATCTTTTTCTGACCGGCAAGGCAGAAACGACTTTGGAAACTCTAAAAGAACGGACTGCCACACATTGTTTTCTTTACAATCCCGTTTCCCTCTTGGGTGGTGACAACGGTAGTTGTGGACATTATAAATATCGCGGATTGATCTGTCGTCTGTTTGGTTATGGAGCAAGTAGGGACAAGATGGGCCAGTTGCGATTGGCCACCTGTAAAATAATCAAGGAAAGCCAGCAAGAAAATTATCTTAAGGCCAATGAGGATATCGGCAAGGGTTTGTATGTGCCCATTTTCACGGACTACTATATGAATCTTTCACAAATCGATTATAAGCTTGGCAATATGATCTTACCGATCAACCAAGCATTTAAGTTGGCCATTGAAGAGGTGCTGCAATACTATGCGTATAGACCCTTTCCGGGTGGACTCAAAATCACGGCCTAGTTTTTGGCACAGGTTCAAATGAAGTTTTTTTACTGTTCCGGACCATTCAAAAAATTTAAGGTCATTTTTATGGTTATATTACTGATTTTCTGTATATTAACAAAGTAATTTGTGTAATCCCCCCTATTTAGTTTCTATAACTTTGATTTATTCGGGGGCAACAATTCTCTTTTGTTGTACAACAAGATGCCCGTAGCGGCAACTATTTATCCCTCGTTGAATCTTGATTGATCCATTGGTTCGATATTCCTTTGGGAACTAACGTGCCAGCCCAAGAACAATAGTCCTACATTGTTGTGGCGCACTTATATACCTACGTAAACCTAAAAATAAATGGCTATGGAAACCAGAACAAAAACTGAACTAAATCCCTCAAAGATCATTGAGACCGGTATGGGTTTTTGGGCTTCAAAAACACTCCTGACCGCTGTTAACCTTGGTTTATTTACCCTTTTGGCCAAAGGACCCTTACCGGCGGCAGAAATAAAAGAGCATTTGGGGCTGCACGACAGAAGTCTTTACGATTTTTTGGATACCCTGGTGGCACTGGGGTTCTTAAAAAGAAAAGGGTTGGGGGAAACAGCAATGTACAGCAATACCAAGGAGACCGATCATTACCTGGACAAAAATAAGACAACGTATATTGGGGGCATGCTGGTCATGAGCAATAACAGGCTCTATCCTTTTTGGAACAATTTGGAGGACGCCCTAAAAACGGGACTGCCACAGAACGAAGTGAAAAATGGGAATATGCCGTTTTTCGACATTCTGTATGCCAACGAACAGAGACTACGTCAGTTTATGAGTGCCATGGGGGGCTTCCAAATGGCCAACTTCATTGCCTTTTCCAAGAATTTTGATTTTTCCAATTATAAAACCCTTTGTGATATTGGCGGGGCCGGATGTGAACTGTCCATGCAGGTCTCTACACACCACCCC
The DNA here is from genome assembly GCF_037203765.1 of Sediminicola sp. 1XM1-17. Classification (NCBI taxonomy): domain Bacteria; kingdom Pseudomonadati; phylum Bacteroidota; class Flavobacteriia; order Flavobacteriales; family Flavobacteriaceae; genus Sediminicola; species Sediminicola sp. 1XM1-17. The sequence continues at coordinate 349,909 of NZ_JBBCAS010000001.1, forward strand.
CATATGGAATGTATCTCCTTTGACCTTCCCAGAGTATCTGAAATTGCCAAAGAAAAATTGGACGAAATGGATTTTTCGCCAAGAATAAAGATTGTTTCCGGAAACTTTTTCAATGATGATTTTCCAAATGTGGATATGATCACCATGGGAAATATTCTGCACGATTGGGGTACCAGGGATAAAAAACTGTTGATATCGAAGGCATATCAAGCCCTCCCCAAAGGTGGTGCCTTGGTGATTTTGGAGAACATGATTGACGAGGAACGGAAAAAAAATGTGTTCGGTCTGTTGATGTCCCTGAATATGCTCATTGAGACGTATGAAGGCTATGATTTTACCCCTTCCCAATTTGATACATGGGCAAAAGGAGCCGGTTTTCAAAGGACCGAATTTATGCCCCTAGCAGGACCCACAAGTGCTGCCATAGCATATAAATAACCATTAAATATAGAAACCTATGAGAAAACTAATTTTTACGATGCTACTAATTCCGTTATTGGTAGTATCACAGAGCACCATGGAATATCCCGTTATTGAAAATGGGATGATTACCGCAAATCCGACAAAAGTCAAAGAATTTGAAAAAGGGATGGCAGCCCATAACAAAAAGTATCATGCAGAGGGTGCTTATGGGGCAAGAGTCTATTGGATTTCCAATGGCACCAATGTGGGTAAATATATGTGGGTAATGGGGCCATTGACCTGGAGTGCTATGGATACAAGACCGGCCAAGGAAGGTCATGACGAGGATTGGAATACCAACATTTTGCCCTATACCATGGCAGAAGGTGATCAAACGTATTGGAGATTCCATCCGGCCCTCTCCAACTTTCCAAAAGATTTCAATTTGAAATACTTAAGAGTAATGATGTTGGATATGGCGTCTTTTAAAGAGCAACAGTTTTTAGAACAGCTGGATAAGGTGGCCGCAGTGATGAAAGCAAAATATCCCAACGAACCTTATGGTATGTATACGAACGAAATGCCAAATAGCAAGGACGGCAGGGATTTTGCCTTTGTTGATTTTTTTGATAAGATGAGCTTTTTGGGAAGGGAAGACACCTTTCCAAAGGATTTTGCAGCTGTACATGGAGAGGGTAGCTGGGAGTCCTTTTTGAATGTGATGGCCGAAACCACTAATGGCATGCAATCGGAACTATGGATGTTTCGGGAAGATCTAAGTGGACTTGGCCCAAAAGTAATTGCCATGGAACGTCAATAGATCCTTGGATTTAATAGTGTAATTACAATTAGATAAACACCCATTGTAAAACCCGGTTAATTCCGGGTTTTATTTGTTAGGATCATTATCTTTTGCTGATTTTGTTCCCCGAGATAGCCTTTTGACGTGAAGATTTAAACCTACTGATATCAGGGTTTCGTTTCTTTAGGTGCTTTTGGCTCACACCGCTGTTGACCCTTTTGCGCCAACGCTTAAAACTACTTTCCTTTAGGTTGGCCCGCATTAGTTTTATGACTTCCTTTTCGGATGTCCCAAACTGAAATTCAATGGCCTCAAAAGGCGTACGGTCTTCCCATGCCATTTCAATGATCCTATCCAATTCCCTTTCGCTAAATGTATTATTCATCCATGTTTTTTGTTGGTTTTGATCCCAAGTTCGTCCTCTCCCACATCTGATCTGCGTTCAACCTAAAACTTCCCACAAAATCAAAAGTACACTCGTGGGGCGCAATAACAGACAAGAATGGTTCCTCTTTCCTGTCCCGATACAAATGATAGGTTTCCCCAACTACCGGTTCAAAATTAAAACGTGCCCCATAGATCAAGTTATTATACTCAAACTGCTGCATCATATCCTCGTAGGCCGCCTTCAGTTCCAGGTATTTGGTGTTGATCTGATGGTTCACTTTGTGAATGTTCTTATTTTTCCAGGCAACCGTATCTGTGGCCGTAATTTTTGGGGCGCCTACCCCTGTGGCATAGGGCTTTAGGGCCGCGTCATAACGCTGGCTTTCCTCGTCAAAAACAATCTGATCTGGTTTCTTTGTCGTACTCATATAAGTTAGGGAAAGGATCCCCGGTTACTGGTCTTACTTTAAAAAATTGGTGATTTTCGGACTCATTGGTTCTGCCGAAGATTCAAACACTTCCAATAAGTGCCCTTCCTCATCCAAGAGGTATTTCTGAAAATTCCATTTGACATTGGAACTTTTTATAGTGTTGTTTTCCTTTTTGGTCAACCATTGGTAAAGCGGGTGCTGATTTTCCCCCTTTACCTCCATCTTTTCGGTAAGTAAAAAGTTGACCCCGTAGTTTTTCTCACAAAAATCCTGAATCTGCTCTGCATTTCCAGGCTCTTGGGAACCAAATTGGTTGCACGGACAGCCAATGACCACCAATTGGCCTTTAAAGGTTTCCTGAAGCCTTTGCAATGGCCCGTATTGCTTTGTATAGCCACACTTGGAGGCAACATTTACAAAAAGAATCTTTTGTCCTTTAAAATCTCCCAAATTTATGGGACTGCCCTGTAGGGAATTTAGATGGATGCCATAAACGGTCGACTCCTTTTTTTGAGGCTTCGTTTCCATAGATGTTTTGTTCAAAACCAATTTCTTGGCCAAGGTTTTTAAAGGGTGCATGAACGGAATTTTATGCTGACAAATTACCTTTAAGTCTCTTTTCAATCTTTTGTTTGATAAGGGTCAAGCGCTTCATAAGATCCATGATCCCACTGTCTTTTTCCTCCTTATAAACTTCATTGAGTCCAAGAATAAGTTCTTTGACCTCCCTAGAGGCAACGATACGGTCATTTGTAGATTTGAATGAAGTTTTGCGTTGTTCAAACTCCAAAGCTCTATCCATTATATCCATAGAAGAATTATTTATTATTTGTGTTGTATCAATCCAGTTGTTCCAATTGCTTCATAATCTCTTCAGCCTCAAATACTTTTTCGTCACTTTGTTTTCTATTGGAAGTGGAGAGGGCATGTGCCTCTTTCATCAGTTTTTGATACTTTTCCTGAAGAACTTCTTTCTCTGATTTCTTTTTGAATAATCCGAACATAGCAATTTATGTATTAAATTTTGGAGTACATACTTTCTTAAGTCGATATTAACATGTACTCCGTAAATTTACAAAATGTTTATTTATTTTTTGTTTTTGTTAAACAAAATAACATGGATTTAACCTTTTAGGCTGTCAAAATCAGATCAAATCTGAACTTAATATAACATACATTGCCATGCATATCCATTCTTTTCGGGGTATTTTTTATCATGGGAGAACTTGGTCATGTGATGGTCAGCCTTCAAAAAGCTTCTTAAAGTATTGTTCTTGGGTAGCGAAATATTCGTAACTTTTCCATGGAATAACCCAACCAAATGAAAAGACGTAATTTCTTTTTGCTTTCCCTGGCCGGACTGGCAACCATAGCTGTTCCTTCATATTTGGTATGGAAAAGCAGGGAGGATAAGATAAATCCCCTTTGTGAACCCAAAATCCTTACTACCATTTTGGAACCCTCTGCGATTGTTGAAATAGGCCTACAATACCGTAGGCAATTTCCAGAATCTGGATTGGAAAAAAAACTAGAAGAGATGCTTGGTAAAAACATGGACCTGAACAACAGTACTATTGAAGACCTTTTGGAAAACAAAATAAAAAGGGATTATGAACGTGGAAATACCGTGATGTTGGATGGATGGATCCTTTCGGAGACAGAAGCCATACAATGTGCCCTTTTATCCATTTCCGAATCAAATCTATCCTAAAATGCATATAGACGCTAGGGAACTGGAAGCGAATACCCTCATTGAGGGGGATATCTGCATCATAGGGGCCGGAACCGCTGGTATCAGTATGGCCCTGGATTTGATGCATTCCTCCCACAAGATCATCCTTTTGGAAGGTGGCGGTTTTAAATATGAAGATGAGATTCAAGATGCCTATGCCGGGAACACATCCGGTCAACGATATTACCCCTTAAAATCGAGCAGGTTGCACTACTTTGGTGGAACCACTGGGCATTGGGCCGGAATGTGCTCGCCCTTTGATCCCATCGACTTTAAGATAAGGGACTGGGTGCCCCATAGTGGATGGCCCATCACCAAAAAAGACCTTGATCCTTTTTATGCCAAGGCCCATGAGACTTTGCAATTGGGACCTTATAAATATGAGTTGGAATATTGGAGGCAGGTGCTTCCCAATTTAAATCCATTCCCCTTGGACAACAAGGTGGTTTGGAACAAGATGTGGCAGTACAGTACCGCCCGTTTCGGGAAAATTTATAGGGATACCATCATGGATGCCCCTAATATACATCTGTACACCTATGCCAGTGCCACGGAAATCAAATCGAACCCCCTTGGCAACCATATTGGGGAAGCTACCATTAAAAACCTCACCGGCAAGAGTCATACCGTTAAAGCCAAATACTTTATCATGGCCTGTGGGGCCATACAAAATGCGCGACTCCTTTTGGCCTCCAGATCCATTTCACCCAACGGCCTGGGCAATGACAACGATCTTGTTGGGCGGTATTTTATGGAACATTTGGAAGTACCCTCCGCTGAACTTTGGTTGTCCCAGCCATTTCCTACAGACCTCTATGCATGGACCTATGGAGAAACCAAGGCCAGTGCGGAATTGGCCATTACCGAATACGCACAAAGAGAAAACCAGATCTTGAACGGTACAGCCTCCCTAGTTCCATTGACCGTAGGAAGACATCAGAAATCAAGATTGGATTCATGGACGGACTATGATCCCAAAAAGGCCATGAAAAATATGATGCGCGATTGGCAATTGGCAGAAGAGAAGGCCAAAAAGGACAATATAGGGGCCATTTCAAAGGCCTACCAGCTCAATACCCGCATTGAGCAGGCGCCAAATCCAAATTCACGAATCACACTCGGGTCCGAAAAAGATGCCTTGGGCGTTCCCAGGGCCAACCTACACTGGGAGCTCACCCCATTGGACAAAAAAAGTATCCGAAAAATTTATGAACTTATAGGGCAACACGTAGGGATATCCAACTTGGGAAGGGTCCGTTTGATGGAATTTTTACAAGATCCTACTGATGACAGTTTTCCAGATACGGTAAATGGAGGCTGGCACCATATGGGCACCACCAGAATGGCCAACGATCCCAAAAAAGGGGTGGTCGACTCCAATTGTAAGGTACACGGAATTACGAACCTTTATATTGCTGGATCTGGATGTTACCCTACCTCCGGTGCTCCCAATCCGACCCTAACACTGGTGGCACTTTCACTCCGACTGTCAGGGCATATTGCAGATATCATGAAAAAATCCTAGGATAAAAAATTCATGGTCTTAACTTTACAGGCAATCAACATACAATCATAAATAACGTGGACAAGTATATTGAAGAAGAAACTTTTAAGGGTATCAATTTCATGGAATCGCCCCTTCAAAAAGCGACCTATGAATATTGCTCTTTTGTCAATTGTATATTCTCGAACTGTTTCCTATCCAATATCGTGTTTTTGGAGTGCACCTTTACCGATTGCAATTTCAGCATGGCAAATCTTAAAAATTCATCCCTCAGGGATATTACATTTAAGGACTGTAAGCTCATGGGACTCCGGTTTGATGAGACGGATGAATTTCTGTTTCAGGTCAGTTTTACGGGGTGCAACCTAAAATTTTCATCGTTCTACCAAAAAAAGCTCAGCAAAACGAAATTTGTACATTGTAATCTGGAAGGCACAGACTTTTCAGAAGCAGATCTAAATCAGGCTGTATTTGAAGAATGTGATCTAAACCATGCCGTTTTTAACGCTACAGATCTGGAAAGGGTCAACTTTACTTCCTCCCATAATATCCAAATTGACCCGGAAAGGAACAAACTAAAAAATGCCAGATTTTCTACCGAAGGCGCGTTGGGACTTTTGGCCAAATACCAAATAAAAATTGAATAGGACAAAGACTTTGCAACTACTTTTAATGGTCATGATATCCTTACTTTCCTGTAAGGATAACAAACCATCCGAAAACAAATCTACCTCTGAAATCGGAATGGGCCACCCCGCAGAAAAGGAAGTTTCCCTTATCATTTTGGGAACGGTCCAAGATGCGGGATCCCCACATATAGCCTGTTCCAAATCCTGTTGTGCAAATTTGTTCTTCCAGCCCAATCAAGACAGAAAAGTAGTTTCCCTGGGAATTATGGATACCAAGAATAATAAGAATTATATTATTGAGGCCACTCCCGATTTTCCGGAACAGGCCAAGGCGCTTAAAAACCTCAATTTGTCCCTCACAGGGGAAATTCCCGATGGCATATTCCTCACCCATGCACATATAGGCCATTATACCGGTCTGATATATTTGGGAAAAGAAGCCCTGAATTCCAGTAATGTCCCGGTATTTGCCATGCCCAAAATGAAATCTTTCTTGGAACATAACGGGCCATGGAGCCAATTGGTAGCTAATGGGAACATTATGCTACAGGAAATGAATCCTATGGAAGAAGTTGTGCTTACCCCTAACCTTTCCCTGATTCCCTTTACGGTGCCCCATAGGGATGAATATTCCGAGACCGTAGGGTTTACCATTATCGGCCCCAATAAAAAAGTATTGTTTATCCCCGATATTGATAAATGGCATCTATGGGAAACAAATATCATTGATGCTATTTCCGCGGTGGATATGGCATTTATTGATGCTACTTTCTATGATGGTGAAGAAATTTACAATAGGGATATTACTGAGATACCACATCCGTTTGTGATTGAGAGTATGGCCGTTTTTAAGCACCTGCCCGAAAGTGAAAAAGCAAAGATCCATTTTATTCATCTAAACCATACAAATCCGTTGTTGGACATGGGTAGTGAGGCTTATGGAACCGTTCTTGAAAATGGCTTTAAAGTAGCGAATATTAAAGATGCATTTTCCCTATAATGGGGATTGCTTTTTTGTAAGGGCATCTTTTTCAAAAGCAACACCCCCCCACCCTGTTTTCATAAAATTTCTGATATTTTGATGATCTTCCCCTTGGGGGTTTTTTAGTACATCGCACCTGTAATAATCGCCAAAGCAAGCTAGGGTTTCTGCTTCGTTCAACCCCTGTAGTTTTGCAAAAGAAAATAGCTTACAAGATCCTGAATTCTGCCCCGCTTCATTCACCATCCTACCGTTGGTAAATTTTACCGGCTCAAAATAATAGTGTTCCTCTATCACTTCCATGGTATCCATAAAGGTTATGTCGTTGGGAGCTGTACCCAATTTTTTTAAAAAGTCAGCAATGCTCATAAAGGTATTTTATGTACTAAAGATGGCAAATATAATTCAAGTCAATAGGTTGACGTGTAAGACAGAGAATTTTTTCACTTTAAACCATTGATTTTAGTAAATCTTCATTATTCGTTAAAATACTGTTAATCAAATCATTAAATTGGCATATTAATAAATTTATCTTATCTTATCAGGTATGATACACTCAGAAAAGCAAGAAAACCAAGAATTTTTAAAGAAATCGATAAGCCACTTGGAAGCGAGAGGCTTTGAATCCATCAAAGCAGATTTGGAGGGTTTTGAACATCCCAAATCCTACTTGAAAAAAAGTAGTGGGATGCGTGTTACACCAGATATTGTTGCCATTAAGAATGGCAGGAAATATTTTTTTGATATCAGTCTAAAATCAGAAAAACATTCTCTTCTAAAATCCAAATGGTTGTTCCTGGATACGTTGAGTAGAATGAAGAGCAATCGCTTTAAGATCATCACTACCAAAGGACATTACAAATTTACCAATACGTTAATGGAAGATCTTAATATGGATGGTGACCATTTAATGAAGGTTTAGTCATCCGTTTTTTTGATAGATTACAGTAAGGAGGTTCAGGCCTCCTCTATTTTTTTCTGACCATAGCAACATGAGGTATTCCGTCTTCCAGATATTCCCCACCAACGGCATTGAATCCCAAGGAATTATAAAATTGCAATAGGTAGCATTGTGCAGAAATATGTATGGTAGTTTCCTTAAAGTAATGTTCCACGGCTGCTATAGAGGCGTTCATGATATCCATTCCATAGCCAAATTTCCGCTCCGAAGCTTTTACTACCACTCTTCCTATACTGGCTTGCTCAAAATAATCGCCACTTTTAAAAATCCTTGTGTAGGCCACAACTTTATTATCCTTAATCCCCATAACATGCAGGGCCTTGTGGTCCTTACCATCCAAATCCTGGTACACACAATCCTGTTCCACTACAAAAACCTCACTTCTCAATTGAAGAACTGCATACAACTGGTCCAACGAAAGTTCTTGAAATTTTTTTACTTCTATTTGTATCATCAATGGAATAAAAAGAAAATCATATTAATTACCAACCAGCAGTGGTGCTTTTCAATGCTAAAATAGATTATGAACAGGGAATTTTTTCAATTCTTCTTTCATGTCTTCCCCCTTCAAACTTAGTTTCAAGAAAGGTCTTTACCATTTCCAATGCTTGGGGCAATGAAATATATCTTGCAGGCAGACTAAGAATATTGGCGTCGTTGTGTTCCCTGGCCAAGGCAACAATCTCTTTGTTCCAACAAAGTGCACAACGTACTTTCTGATGTTTATTTGCCGTCATGGAAGCCCCATTTCCACTACCACATATAATGATGCCAAAATCTACATTGCCCTGTTCCACATCCTTGGACACAGGGTGTACAAAATCAGGGTAGTCAACACTATCGGTACCATCCGTACCGTAATTGGTAACTTCTATATTCATTGATTTCAATAGTCCTATGACCGCAAGCTTATATTCTGTCCCGGCATGGTCATTTCCAATAGCTATTTTCATAACGCAGTAGTATTAATCCTTCACAAATGTACAATAACCTATGGTTTTACCACAAAATTGAGGTTGTTAACAACATAAATTTCAACTTTCACCAAACTAGCTGTAATTATGCACCTTAGGTTTTTTTGAGAATTGTTAATAACACCCTCATAAAAAATAAGGATTAAATTTTTATTTCTTTCCATTAAAATCAATTGTAAAATTTATTGGAACTAGCACTATTTAGTTCTGATTAAATAAGAAAAAGATATTAAACATTTCCTTGTCGAAATTAACATTATCAACATATCAAATTATTAAAAATAAGATGTTGATAAGGGTTATTAATATCCGTTAATGAATTTTACAATATCTTGATTTTTAAGATATAATTAAGATTATAAGGGGTGTATAAAATGTCAACAAGTTTTCATTTGAATAGAAAGCAATCTTTTCCCAAAAATTTTATATCCACTATTAACAGCCTATAATAACCACCATTGTTTTTTAAAATCAATAAAAGAAAAAGAATATTATATAATATATGTTTATAACATCATATGTTTTTTCTTATCATTAAGTTAAGTTGGTTGATTGTAGAAGCTTCAATGGATTATAATTTGTAATTTTCCAGAAATAAAAGAAATTAATGTCAAAGAAGAGTAAAAGGTCAAAAAGCCAGAAGAGAAATGAGATTACAAAGGGCATTTTTACCGTGTTGGAAAAGGGAGAGGGCAAAAGCTTCAATTATAAACAAATAGCTGCCAAACTTAATATTACTGAAGGTAATGGTAGAAATGAACTTATAAAGAAACTGGTTGAACTAAAGGAAAAAAAACGGATCCTAGAGGAGGGTCCAGGTCAATATAAAGCAATAGGAAGAACCAAAAGTTACCATACAGGAAAAGTTGATGTCACCGGAAGGGGCAATGCCTATATTGTAGTAGAGGGATTGGACGATGATGTGTTTGTACCATTCAATAAACTTAAAAAGGCTTTTCATGGAGACGAGGTTGAAGTATATATTTACCCTAGAAGGAGAGGAAGAAAACTAGAGGGAGAAATTACAAAGGTCACCCAGAGAAATAAGTCCACCTTTGTGGGTATTTTGGATCTGCAAAAGACCTTTGCCTTTGTAAGGCCCAGTGACCATAGAATGTATACGGATATTTTTGTTCCTTTGGAAAAGGTGAACAAGGCAAATGATGGCGATAAGGTCATTGTAAAAATTGTGGATTGGCCCGATGATAGGGATTCCCCAATGGGTGAAGTTACAGAAGTACTCGGCAAACCTGGGGAGCACAATACAGAGATCCACTCAATTCTTGCCGAATATGGACTACCTTATGAATTTCCATTGGAAGTGGAGCATTTTGCCAATAAGCTGGACACTTCCATAAAAGAGGAAGAAATAGCCAAGAGAAGGGATATGCGGGATGTCTTGACATTTACCATAGATCCAAGGGATGCGAAAGATTTTGATGATGCGCTGTCTTTTCAGGTTTTGGAAAACGGAAATTATGAAATAGGGGTACATATTGCCGATGTGTCGCATTATTTAAGAACAGATACGATTTTGGACGATGAAGCTTACGAAAGAGCAACGTCCGTGTATCTGGTAGACCGTGTGGTTCCCATGTTACCGGAGGTATTGTCCAATAACGCTTGTTCTTTGCGTCCCAATGAGGAAAAGTATACATTTTCTGCCATCTTTGAATTGGATGACAAGGCCATGTTACAGAACCAATGGTTTGGTAGAACCGTAATCAATTCCAATGAAAGGTTTGCCTATGAGGAGGCCCAACATATTATAGAAACGGGTTCTGGAGATATTCCAGAGGATATTTCTATACGGGGAGAGGGTTATAAAGTAGCCCATGAGGTGGTGGAGGCTACCTTGACCTTTGACAGACTCGCAAAAATTCTCAGGGAAAAAAGAATGAAGGCCGGGGCCATATCTTTTGATAAGGTGGAGGTCAGGTTCAATCTAAGTGAAACTGGCGAACCTGAAGGGGTTTACTTTAAAGAAAGTAAGGATGCAAATAAACTGATAGAGGAGTTTATGCTTTTGGCCAACCGGAAGGTTGCAGAATTCATAGGAAAGCAAAAACCGGTAAAAACATTTGTTTATAGGGTGCACGATGAACCAAACGAAGAGAAATTAATAGCTTTGAATGGTATTATTTCCCGTTTTGGACACAGTCTTAATTTTAAGACCAAAAAAGACATTAGCAATTCTCTGAACAAGCTTTTGGAGGATGTAAAAGGACAGAAAGAACAGAATTTGGTGGATACCCTGGCCATAAGAAGTATGAGCAAGGCCATATATACCACGGACAATATTGGACATTACGGTCTGGCTTTTGATTATTATACCCATTTCACATCGCCTATTAGGCGCTATCCTGATGTAATGGTCCACCGATTGTTACAGCATTATTTGGATGGAGGTAGCACGGCTAAAAGTGAAATATTCGAAGAAAAGTGTAAGCATTCCTCAGACATGGAATCTTTAGCGGCCAATGCAGAGCGTGATTCCATTAAATATATGCAGATCAAGTTCATGGAGGATCATAAGGATCAGGAATTTATTGGTGTTATTTCTGGTGTTACCGAGTGGGGAATTTATGTGGAGATCATAGAGAATAAGTGCGAAGGAATGGTTCGGATTAGGGATATAAAAGATGATTATTATACCTTTGATGAGAAGCAATATGCCATAGTAGGCGAGAAAACCAAAAAAACATACCAATTGGGAGACGAAGTGGTTGTTATGGTGAAGAATACTGATTTGATGAAGCGACATTTGGATTTTTCGCTTTTGGGAAAGGCATAGTTAATTATTTTTTGGAATAGTATTTGTTTTAAGCAGCTATTCTTTTTAAAAAGTAAAAGGAATGAAAAAGTTATTTTGGATATTCTTCTTTTGTCTTGGGGCTCATGTAGCGAGTGCTCAAAACGAAAAGATTACCCAAGAGTTACAGAAATTTTCCCAGATCAAGGCTTTTGACGGACTTTCCGTGAATCTAATAAGATCCAATGTTAATAAGGCGGTCATAACCGGTGCCAACACCAAAAAGGTGGCGATAGTCAATAACGAGGGAGTTTTGAAGATTCGTATGGAGGTTGATAAGATTTTCAGTGGTTATAGAACCTTTATTGATGTGTATTATACCGAAAACCTGGTGGTCATTGATGTCAATGAAGATGCACGTATCACTTCCGATGACGTCATAAAGCAGGAAATATTGGAACTTAAGGCCCAGGAAGGAGCTCAACTGATCATCAAGGCACAGGTAGAGCAGTTATTGGTTAAAACGGTTACAGGAGGCACCGTAAGGGCATCAGGCTCTTCGGATAACCAAGATGTGCAGATCAATACCGGGGGAATCTATGAGGGAAAGGAATTTAAAACCAAATTCAGTACCGTAAATGTAAATGCTGGATCCAGGGCATCTATTTATTCCAGCAGTTATGTCAAGGCTGTAGTCAAGGCTGGTGGTGAGGTGTTGGTCTATGGGAATCCCACGAAGATTGAGGAAAAAACGGTTTTTGGTGGTACAATAAGGAAAATGTAGAATTGTATGTTAGAAGATGTTCAGGCAGCTATTCCATTAGGCTTTTTTCTAAGTTTTATGATTGGTCCTGTGTTTTTTGTATTGTTGGAGACGAGCGCTTTGCGGGGATTTAGGGCGGCAATGTGCTTTGATTTAGGTGTGATCATTGCGGATATTATTTTTTTGGTAGTTGCCTATTTTAGTAGTTTTCAATTACTGGAAAATCTCAGTAATCAACCGGGATTGTACGTTTTCGGAGGTGCAATATTATTGGTTTATGGTTTGGTAATACTGACCAAAAAGGGGATCAAACATAAACAGCCAAAACTTAAGGCCTCAAAAAGTGATTATCTAGGACTTTTTATAAAGGGTTTTCTATTGAATTTCATCAATATAGGTGTACTTGTGTTCTGGTTGGGTGTTTTGATTGTGGTAGGCCCTAGTTTGGACAATGATCCCAATAGGTTGATTGTGTTCTTCTCCTCTATGTTAGGAGCGTATATCGTTACGGATCTCTTTAAAATTTTATTGGCGAAACAACTGAGAAAGAAATTAACCCCGCCGAGAATTTACAGGATCAAAAAGGGACTTGGAATAATTCTGATTGTTTGTGGCCTGGTGTTGATTGTCAAAGGATTCTTACCCAAGGACAAACTGAATATAGAAAAAGGCCTGGAACTAATCAGGGAATAAAAAATTAAGGTATAAAAAAAGCCCGACTGATAAGGTCGGGCTTTTTTTGTGGTGAATAATGTTATTTTTTGTACTTCTCGTTCAAAATGGCCAAAACTTCTTTGGTAACATCCTTGGAATCATCTCCATAAAGCACGCTTCCGCCTTCTCCTCCACCTAAGATAAAAGTATATCCTTTATCTTTTCCATAAGCTTTAATTTCTCTCTTTACCTTGCTGATAATACTATCCATTTCAGTTTGACTAACCGATTGTAGCTGTTGCTCCTGTTGTTGAAGTTGTTGACCAATCATTTGGCCTCTTTGTTGCAGTGCACCATATTCTTTTTGGGCCTGGTCCTGGGACATCTTATCTGCTTTGCTTTGAAACGCCTGGGCTTCAATTTGAAAAGCTTGTGAAATACTATCCCTGGTTTTGTTCAATGCTTCCGCCTTGGTTTTAAATTTGGATTCCATATCAATTTTTTCTTGATATTCATCCATCAATTTAACGTTGTCTACAAAGGCTATCTTATTCTCTTGGCAACCTACCATGGTCATTAACACAGCGGCAAATAATATTTTTTTCATTTCTTGGTTTTTATGGAGGCAAAAGTAGAAAAGCTTTTTGAATAATATATAGATTGATATAAAGTTTTAAAATCCGTTTGGTATAGATTCCATGGTAATTATAATGAAGCCTTATAGTTTTAATATTTTAAATTGGTTTTAATTATGAAATTAGATCAGTTTTAAGCGTTTTTAAGGATGTTTTTGTATTTAGGAATACATGGACAAGGAGTAAGGACCAAAGTATTCAGACACGGCAGCTAATAAAGAATTACTGCTTTTTTAGGATGTAAATATGCGAAGAATGTTCTTTAGAGAACAATCCTTGGATATTGGAGAGTGTTCCAACTAAAAAAGCTTTAAAAAAGTTGCCCTTTGCATGCTTATATTTTTCGGACAAAAGAGATACGTAATAAGAATCAAAGAGCATTGGTTTGGTTGCAACTAATGAAAAACTATGTTTAGAAAATATTCTCTTTATACTGTTTCGGGAGAAGTGGTAGAGATGTCGCGGCACATCAAAGGCGGCCCAATAGTGACCATAATGTTTTGCATCATATGAGTTGTAGTTGGGTACTGCTATGATCAAAGTTCCTTGTGGAAGCAATAAATTGTGTAGTTGTTTGATGTGGGCATCAAGGTCGGGCAAATGTTCCAATACGTGCCAGAGGGTAATAATATCATATTGCTCTGCAGGTAGTTCTTCGAAGGAGCTACTAAGCTGTATTCCTTTTTCAGAAGCCAGTTTTCTGGCATGTTCATTTGGTTCTACTCCTGTAATGTCCCATCCTTTAATCTTGGCGTATTTTAGGAAGTCGCCAGTACCCGCCCCAATATCAAGGATTTTTTTGTTGGTGGTATATTGGCTAATGAGCTTTACTTTATGATGAAGGTTTATTCTTTTGACAAATTGATAAATTTTATCTTGTAAGGTATCCGTTGCATCTGTATGGGAAATATAGGCTTTGCTCTCATAGTATTTGGACAAATTATTTGGAACAGGTTTGGTCAAATAATAATCATATTGACTATCATAAACCAGTTCAAATTCTTCATGGCTAATACTGTGGTCCTTTACAATTATATTCTTTTGCATGGATACGGATTGCTTTTAAATGGGATCAAATATAGTCTGTTATGGGATTGCGTAAAAGGTTTTTGTGTTTTAAAAAGTGCTAAATCAATTGTTCCACGTGGACCAATGTTACAATGAATTTCAATTTTAGTAAAGGAATGCTGTTTTTTTAAAAAGGGTTAGAACGAAGTATTGATACAATAAAAAAAGGATTGTTCCACGTGGAACAATCCTTTTTTTATTGTACAACTGAAGTTTATTTAGCGTCCCATGAAAACCAGAAGCACGCTGATGTCGCTTGGTGATACCCCACTTATTCGTGACGCTTGTGAAATGGTCACAGGTCTAATTGCGTTTAATTTTTCCCTAGCTTCAAAAGAGAGTGACTTCAATTTGTAATAATCAAAATTGTCGGGAATTTTGATGTTTTCCAAACGTTGCAATTTGTCCGCATTGTTCTTTTCTTTCTCGATATAGCCCGAATACTTAACTTGTATTTCTGCTTGTTCCAAGACATCCCTATCAAAATTTTCCTGATCTACATAGTTGGATACGCTTTCCAATTGGAGCATATGGTCCATGGTTACATTGGGTCGCGAAAAAACCTTGAACATCTTTCCGGTTTGTTTTACCGGTGCCGAACCGACACTTTCCAAGATAGGATTAATGTCCTCTGCTGAAACACTGGTCTCTTTAAAAAATTCTATAAATTTATTTGAATTCTTTTCCTTCTCCTCCATTCTTTTAAGTCGATCTTCTTTCGCTAATCCAATGGCATAACTTCTAGGGGTTAATCTTAAGTCAGCGTTATCTTGTCTTAGGAGTGTCCTATATTCTGCTCTGGAGGTAAACATTCTGTAAGGTTCCTCTGTTCCTTTCGTTATAAGGTCATCTACTAAAACTCCTATATATGCTTCGTCCCTGTGTAGGATAAACGGATTTTCCTCATTTATTTTTAAATGGGCGTTTATACCGGCCATCAGGCCTTGGGAGGCTGCCTCTTCATATCCGGTTGTCCCATTGATCTGTCCGGCAAAATATAGGTTGTTGATCAATTTGGTTTCTAGGGTGTGCTTTAGTTGTGTTGGTGGAAAGTAATCGTATTCTATAGCATATCCTGGTCTGAAGAATTTTACGTTCTCAAATCCAACTACAGATTTTAGTGCTTTATATTGTACATCCTCTGGCAAAGAAGTAGAAAAACCATTGACATAGACTTCAACAGTGTTCCAGCCTTCTGGTTCTACAAAAAGTTGATGACTGTCCTTATCTGCAAATCGGTTTATTTTGTCTTCTATGGAAGGACAATATCTTGGGCCTAAACTTTTAATACGGCCATTGAACATTGGTGATCTGTCGAATCCTTCTTTAAGAAGATCATGGACCAGTTTACTGGTATGGGTCATGTGACAATCACGTTGCAGTTTTAAAGGAGATGTTGGGGAGTACGAAAATTTCTCTGGTATCTCATCCCCGGGCTGGACTATCATCTTGGAATAGTCTAGGGAGCGTCCGTCAACTCTTGGCGGTGTCCCCGTTTTCATACGGCCGCTGTCAAAGCCAAGGGAGACCAATTGTTCTGTTATGCCTGTGGCAGCTTTTTCACCAGCTCGTCCACCACCAAATTGTTTGTCGCCTATATGAATGAGACCATTTAAAAAGGTTCCGTTGGTTAGAACTACTGCCCTACTTCTTATTTCAAGGCCCAAAGAGGTCTTTACCCCTACTACCCTATCACCTTCAATTAGGAGACCGGAAACCATTTCCTGATAGAAATCTACATTGGGGGTATTCTCTAGGGCAATCCTCCATTCCTCTGCGAAGCGCATACGGTCGTTTTGTGTTCTTGGGCTCCACATGGCCGGGCCTTTGGATTTATTCAACATTTTAAATTGAATGGCCGACTTATCGCTTATAATTCCGCTATATCCGCCCAAGGCATCAATCTCCCGTACAATCTGTCCTTTTGCTATCCCACCCATGGCAGGATTACAGGACATCTGTCCAATGGTTTGAAGGTTCATGGTGACCAACAAGGTCTTGGATCCCAGATTGGCAGCTGCAGCAGCTGCCTCTGCTCCCGCATGACCGGCGCCAACTACAATTACATCGTATTCTTTATCAAACATATATTAGTCTTATTGTTCCACGTGGAACATGTTGATACATTCATTTTCCTTTTCTCTCATCAAAAGAGAATCATTATCAGTTTTGTCTTTATAGCCCAATAGGTGAAGAACGCCATGGGACATTACTCGTAAAAGTTCATTATGGAATTCCACATCAAAGGTCCCTGCGTTTTCTTGTATCCGATCTATTGATATAAAGATGTCACCAGCAATTGTTTTGTCTTCCGTATAATCAAAAGTGATAATATCGGTGTAGGTGTCGTGGTCTAAATATTTTTGGTTGATGTCCAGTAGAAATTCGTCATCACAAAAAATATAATCAATTTGTGCATGGCTTCTCTGGTGGCCTGTAATTATTCTAGTTATCCAATCGGAATACTTGGCTGTATTCTCCAGTTCAAATTCGGTTTCAAAGTGGAAATCAATCATTCTTTTTAAAATAGGTTTTTACCTTCTCTTTGTAAATTTGCCGCAAAGGTAATGCTTGTCTATTTAAAATTTCCACATCGTTCCTATAATTCTCTAATACTGAAGGTTTGGTCGTAATAGGGTTCTTAAAATTACGATCGTTGCTATTACTTTCACGCTCTGTTTTCTGACCTTGTTTCAAAACTGCATTTTCCAGTTTCATGAGTTCGTGCTGTATGTTGTTGATCTTTTCCAATCCGCGTTTTGTAACGCCATTTTCCAAGAGATCATTTTCAAAATCCTCCATTTGTTGGAGAAGCTTTTTGGTCAAATCCTGATCCTCCTTCTTGATCATATCCAATAACTGTTCAGCAAGCTGTTCCCGTAGCATTTGTTGTTCCTTGTATATTTGGTAGAGCTCTTGCAATTCTTTTTCTTTACCCTCGCCGTTGCCAGTACTCCCATCACCATTTTTGCTCCCGTTCTTACCATTTTTTTCATCATTGCCCTCTCCTTGTTTCCCATCCTTTCCCTGTCCTCCTTCTCCATCTGTATTGCCATTACGGTTTTTGCTACCTTGACCTTCGCCCGCTTCTTTTCCATTTTTAGACGGATTTTGACCTCCTTTGCCCATTTGACCCATCTTATCTTTTAGTTCTCCCTGGCCTTTGATGATATCCGGCAATTGAAAACCCTGGTTGCCATCTCCTGAACTAGAACCCTTACCAGATTGCATGCTCTGTTGCATATTGCTCAAAATAGTAGCCAAGAGATCAGCAAGTGTATTAGAAGCGGTAAGGACATATTGTTGGGAAGCAAGCGATTGATAAGTCCTGCTTTCGGCTAAATTTTCCAAAGCCTTATCCACATTATAGTATACCTCAGTAATTTGTTCGTTTACTACCTCTGTTATATCTACCAACCTTAAGGAAAGCGCAAACAAACTGTCATCTACATGCGCAAAGAGATTTCTCAATTCTTGCTGGTCCTTGATAATTTTAGAGGATTGTGAAACATCGATATCCATTTTTTGTAGGTTATCGTATAATTTTTCTTGCTTGAATGAGAATACAATGAGATTGTCCAATATCTGTCTTAGCATTTCAGCATCTTCCGAAATGGTAGATCCACCACCACTTGGAGAAGAGGATTGCTCCAAGGCCTCACTCATCTGTTGCATCTTATCTGCGGCCGACTTCTGCTTTTTGGCTGCTTTGTTTTCTGAGTTTTCTTTGACATCGGTGTCGGCGGACTGTTCGTTTGTAAGGGTCTTTTTCAATTCTTCCAAGGCATTCTTTTGATCGGCTTTGATCTGTTCCTGTTTTTGGGAATCTATTTCCAGATCCAAAGGCTTTTGGAGTGTCTTGTTATCTTTCTTGAGTTCCTCTAGATCCTTGGCTATTTTCTTGAAGGAATCGTTAAGCTCCTCTTGTTCCTTTATGGAATTTTCGTCTGTTTTTTTTAATTTTGCCAAATGATCCTGCCGCTGGGAAAGTTTCTCTAGATCCTTCGCTAATTGAGATGCTTTTTCAGTTACATAATACCGTTTGGTTAGTTCCAACAATTGCTCTAAATTACGTTCGCTATTTTGTTGTTTTTTAGCTAGTTGCTCTAAACGCTCTGTGAGGTCTTCCTTGTCTATTTTATCGGCTATTTTGTTCAGTTCTTCCAAAAGTTTTTGATTCTTTTTAGCTTCAATTTCCTGTCTTTCAAGACGCTCTTGGAGCAGTTTGTTCATTTCTTTATTCTGACCGGTCTTTTCTAAATTTTCATTGAGTTGTTTGCTGAATTTTTGCATCAGCTTTTCCTGTTGTTGTTGTTTCTGAAGGAAGTCCGTTATTTTGTTTTGGTCGTTAAAATTAAGACTGGTCTTTTCTTTCTGCCCCTTGCTGATCTCCTCTAAATTTTCCCTTTGTTTTTTGAAATTGGTCAAGGACTTGTCCATGTTTTTAATAATGCTTTGTTGAAATTCCAGCTCCTTGTTGTTTAATTCATCTGCATTTAATATCGTAGTACTGAAAATTTGACTCTTTGTAGACTTGCCATTGTGGATGGCATCGTTATCTGTTGCTTCAAAGTAGTAGCTGTAACTAGTTCCTGCTTCTAAATTCAGGCCACTAGGGAAGGTATAATAGAATTTGTTAAAATTGGATTTTGGTTTGGCGAGCGTTACGATTTGGTTTTTATCCAAATTGTTCTGTGGATAGTAGACCAAGTTGATTATGGTTATGCCATGATCATCCGAGGCTTCCCCTACATAATAGAAAATATTGGGGTTTAGGGAATCTATGACCTGTGCAACGTTTATGGCCGGATAGGCATCCCTAATTACTTTAACCTGATAATCCAGGGCTTCATAGTTTTTCACATTTCGATTGGAAGTCGCTATGGTATAAGCCAGATCCTGGTATATTCTTTTGCTCAGATTAAATTCGCTTCGGTTTTGTTGAAATGTTAGCACGGTATCCTTGGTTGTCATGGATATACTGCTGATCTGTTCCCCTTCTATTTGCCAATTTACCTTTGTCCCTTCGGGAATGGTAGTATTGCCACTGCTCTTGACCAATTTCGAAGGGATGTTCAAATACCTAGGAAATTCCAGTAACATGCTAAATTCTTGTATTACAGGTGTTTTAAGAACATTTAGTGCGTAATCGGGAGATTTTATACCGTTTGATATAAAATAAAAGTCAGCTGATCTTAAAGGGGTGTTCAACTGGTAACTATATACCCCATTTTGCATTTTCAATAAGATTTCCTTTCCGCCCATGACCATATAAACTTCCACGGGGTTTACCTTACCTTCAGTGGTTACTTGAATAGTCAATGGTTCGCCTTCCAATATATTGAGATTGTTGTTCAATAGCTTAAAGGAGAACGGTGCTGGGGGTTCGTATGCCAATTTATAATTGACCACTCTGTCATAGGAGCCAAAAAAGGAACTTAGGTTGCCCGATAACCATAAAAGGGCAAAAAGAAGTAATGGTAGCGCCAGATATTTGGCGTAGGACAGACCTTCTTTATAATCAATGGCCTTTGTAAATGGAATACTTTTTAAATTTTCAGATCTTTGATCAATGCTTGCCAAAAGTAGTTCCGACTTGACTTGGTCATCGGCAAGCTCTAGCAAATTGTACAGTTTGTCCCCTACTTCCGGAAAATGTTTACCTATCAAGATGGAGGCCTGTTTGTTGGTTATACCCTTTTTCAATCGGAACAGGTAAAATAATGGGGTCAAAATATATTGAAACAGGAGATAGGATTCTATGCCAATAAATAGGAGCAACAGTAACAGACGTCCATTGGAACCAAGCCATAGCAGGTATTCTACCCCTAATATGATCAGCATAAAAAGTAGGCCCAAGGAAAGAAAAAGGAGGAATCCCTTGAGAAGTACCCTAGTATAATACCGCTTCGTAAAGCGGTTAAGTTTTTCTAAAATATTGCTGAAACTGCTCAAAATCAATTGTATTTATTACCAATATACCCGATTAGATAAAATTACGGATTAAAAATCTGTTAAAAATCATCCCAAGGCATTATTGGCCGTTCAGGTAAGTTCTTAGATTATATGGGTGTTCAGGGGCTAAGGGTTCACGACAAGATGGAATTTATCTGAAAAAAGGGATTATGATTCTGTTCAATAGCCTATACCGTTTGCCAAATGTGCCCCGTAGCTATTTGATATTGCAGGCATAGGCATTGTTTCTTTTCAGAATTGTGCGGTCTCTCCTTAGGAACTTAAATATTTTTTCTTGCCACTACAAGCCTTATCTTTGTGGCTTTAAAATTTAGTTATGACCAAAAGAGTACGGGTGCGTTTTGCACCAAGTCCAACCGGTGGATTACATATTGGGGGAATCAGAACAGCCCTCTTCAATTACTTATTTGCCAAAAAGCACGATGGTGATTTTGTATTGCGCATTGAGGATACGGATCAGACCAGGTATGTTGAAGGAGCTGAACAATACATCATTGATGCCTTAAATTGGTGCAATATTCCGTTTGACGAAGGTCCTGGAAAGGAAGGGAAATATGGTCCCTATAGACAGAGTGAGAGAAAGGATATATATAAAAAATATGCAGATCAGTTGGTTGCCAACGGGCATGCGTATTATGCCTTTGACAGTACTGATGAATTGGATGCACACCGTAAAGAGCATGAAGAAAAGGGAAAAACCTTTATTTATAATTGGCATAACAGGGAAAAGTTGAACAATTCCCTTTCCCTTTCCAATGAGGCCGTGAACAAAAAGTTGGCGGAAGGGTCAGATTATGTAATCCGCTTTAAATCTCCTCAAGATGAGAAATTGTCACTTCAGGATACTATTAGGGGAAATATTGAAATTGATACCAATGTACTTGATGATAAGGTTTTGTTCAAAAGCGACGGCATGCCTACCTATCACCTAGCAAATATTGTGGATGACCACCTTATGGAAATTTCCCATGTGATTAGAGGGGAAGAATGGCTTCCCTCTTTGGCACTCCACCAGCAACTGTATGATGCTTTTGGATGGGAGGCACCAAGATTTGCCCATTTACCATTGATCATGAAACCCGTTGGAAAAGGCAAATTGAGCAAACGTGACGGTGAGAAACTCGGATTTCCTGTATTTCCATTATCGTGGAACGAATCCAAAGGCTATAAAGAGGAAGGATATTTCCCGGAAGCCGTTATAAATTTCTTGGCCCTGTTGGGTTGGAATCCAGGAACGGAACAAGAAATTTTTAGCCTTGAGGAACTTATATCTGCATTCACTCTGGAAAGAGTCAACAAGTCCGGGGCAAGATTTGATCCTGAAAAAACCAAATGGTATAACAATCAGTATCTCCAGAAGAAAGGGGATGAAGAATTAGCGGTATTATTTCAAGAAATCATTAATCAAAAGAACCCTAATCTTTTAAAGAAAAGAAAATTAAGTGATATAATTCAAATTATAACTTTAATAAAGGAACGTGCAACTTTTGTTCATGAATTTTGGGATTTAAGCGATTATTTCTTTCTTGGCCCAGACCAATACGAAGAAAAGGCTGTTAAAAAACAATGGAAGGAAGATACTCCTGAAATCTTGAATGCTCTCGTTACCTTGTTGGAAGGAATAGAGGATTTTACGTCCGGAAATGTAGAAAGCCTGGTCAAGGAATGGATTGCTGCCCAAGAACTGTCCTTTGGTAAAGTAATGCCTCCCTTGAGATTGGTCTTGGTGGGCGATATGAAAGGTCCCCATGTGTTCGATATCATGGGACTGATCGGTAAAGAGGAAGTGATTTTGCGAATTAAGAAGGCAATAGCCACGCTTTCTTAGCCTTACCAGAAAAGACTGCATGAACATCCACTTCAATTGAAGTGGATTTTTTTTGGCCCAAACTAGGGTCGGTGTAACATTTATCGAATTTTTGCGACAGATATTAGCGGAGTATTGTACTTTCAAGCAACTAATCTAAATCTTTGTAACATGGGTAATTTTTTATTGATACCGGTAATATTAATCGGTTTGGTCATTCTTTTTTCTTCTTTTTTTACGGTAAAACAGCAAACTGCGGTAATCATAGAACGATTTGGTAAGTTTCAGAGCATCAGGACTTCGGGACTTCAAATGAAAATTCCCTTGATCGATAGGATTGCAGCACGGGTGGGACTTAAAATACAACAGTTGGACGTGATTGTGGAGACCAAGACTTTGGACGATGTGTTCGTTAAACTAAAGGTTTCGGTTCAGTATGTGGTTATAAAATCCAAGGTGTATGAGGCATTTTACCAATTGGAATACCCACATGACCAGATAACCTCCTATGTATTTGATGTGGTCCGTGCGGAAGTACCAAAAATGAAATTGGATGATGTTTTTGTTAAAAAGGACGACATAGCCATTGCTGTAAAAACAGAATTGCAGGATGCCATGCTGGATTATGGATATGATATCATCAAGACCTTGGTGACCGATATAGATCCTGATGCCCAGGTGAAGGAGGCAATGAATAGGATCAATGCGTCGGAGCGGGAAAAGATTGCCGCCCAATTTGAAGGTGATGCCGCCCGTATCCTTATTGTTGAGAAGGCCAAGGCCGAGGCAGAAAGCAAGAGGTTGCAGGGACAGGGTATTGCCGATCAGAGAAGGGAAATAGCCCGCGGGTTGGAAGAGTCCGTGGAAGTGCTGAACAAGGTGGGAATCAATTCCCAAGAGGCATCGGCCTTGATTGTTGTTACCCAACATTATGACACCCTTCAGTCTATTGGTGAAGCCACGAATACCAACCTAATTCTATTGCCAAATTCGCCCCAGGCTGGGAGCGATATGCTCAATAACATGGTGGCCTCCTTTACAGCTAGCAATATGATAGGGGAATCTATGAAAAAAAGCAAATTGGGGAGTGCTTCGGAAATAAAAAGGCCTAAGAAGGATTAACATAAATCCCATAATGAAGAAACCCACCCTATTCCTTCAATCAGGGAATGGGATGGGTTTTTGCTTTGATGTTAGACATCGTAGCTAGGTAAATTTTTTAAGGACTTTCTTTAAAATAAAACCGAGTAGTACTTTTTGTAAAACACCACTGAATTCCCCAAAAATATGTGTTGGATAAAAGGTTTCCTTGGATTTCTTGATGTTAAACCTCAAAGACTCCCTACTGATATCCTTTTGTAGTCTTAATATTTTTAAGCGTTCGTCTATTTCCTCAAAGGAACTGTATTTTTTGGCGATCATATCTCTTCAAAATAAAATTCAGAAAATTTCTCCAACAGCGGCTTGTTCAATTTATCCTTAAAGACATAGGCCACTATACCCATTAGGATATAGAAAAGACCTACGCACAAGAAGCCGTAGAAGGTATTTTCCAAGGCTTGTCCAATCCCAAAGGCGGCTGCGAAGGAGAGGATAAACAATGCCAATAGCGCAATGGAGCCAAGTAATAGCATTTTAATGAGGGAAGTAACCGCTTTCATTAAGACCTTAAAGGTCTTTAGTTGGTAGTACTCCCTACTGTGCTCTACAAAGGCCCTCGCATTAGCATCTGCCTCAGAAAGATTTTCCTTTAGTTCTTCAAAAGCCATAGGCGATTATTTCTGAAGTTGGGCATTTTTCTTCCTCAACTCCTCCAGTTTCTTTTCTAAAGTTACAATAATATCATCTGCCTTGTAGCTCATGCTGGAAATTGTTTTTTCCAAGGTTTGTTCAAAATCGGCCTTCTTGGCATCTGCGGTCTTGGATAGCTCTTCAGTAAGCTGCGAAATACGATCGGTTACATCCTGTTTGGTATCCAATGCCTTTTTCTTGATTTTATTTCTGGTCTTCTCTCCCTTGTCGGGTGCATAAAGTATTCCCACGCCAATTCCTATGGCGGCTCCGGTTAATAGGGCCAAAAATGTATTACCTGTATTGTCTGACATATATATGGATTTAAAATTAATATTCAATGGTCGTAAAAAGATACAATCAAATTATGAGGGGCTCTGTTAAGAATCGGTTAAATCGACTTTTATCGATAGGGATCGATGCCCTCCTATGTCCTTTTGTCCAAAACTAGAGCGGAAATCGTAGGAAGATTGATGCCATCCATAAAACTTTTGACTGTATTCTAAAGATAGACATTTTAGCGTTATTAAGTAACTTTTGACTACAAAGTGTACATATGGCAGTTAAAAAACAAAAAAGCCCCGTAAAGGGGCTTAAAACAGGTCGTTTTCAATAGAAAATAACCATTGGTATGTTATTGTACATAACTTTTTATTATACTATTCTTTTTCTTGGATTTTCCCCCAAGTATCCCTTAAACCAACTGTTCGGTTGAATATGAGTTTTTCAGGGGTGGCGTCCTTTTCAATATTAAAGTATCCCAAACGTTGAAATTGAAAGATATCCCCTATTTTGGCTTCTTTTAGACTGGGCTCAACATATCCGGTGACGATCTCCAAAGAATTGGGGTTCACAAACTCCATAAAATCTTTCTCTTTATGGCCATCTGGGGTAGCATCGTTGAACAGACGGTCGTACAATCTAACTTCTGCAGCTACCGCATGTTTAACAGATACCCAATGAAGGGTTCCCTTTACTTTTCTCAAGCTTTCCTCCGTTCCGCTTCCACTTTTGCTTTTGGGATCATAGGTACACTGAATTTCGGTAATCTTGCCCTGGTCATCCTTGGTGCAGCTTTCGGCCTTGATGATATAACCATTTTTGAGTCGTACCTCCCCGCCCAATTTCAGTCTGAAATATTTGCGGTTGGCCTCTTCTTTAAAGTCGTCCTGTTCAATAAACAGCTCTCTAGAAAAAGGTACCTTTCGGTATCCTGCTGTTTCGTCCTCTGGATTGTTTTCTGCTTCCAACCATTCCTCCGCTCCTTCCGGATAGTTGGTAATGACCAGTTTAATGGGATCCAATACCGCCATTACCCGAGGTGCAATTTTATTGAGGTGCTCCCTAACGCAAAATTCCAATAAGGAAACATCCACAACATTCTCTCTTTTGGCAATACCAATGGTGTCAACAAAATTGCGGATGGATTCTGGGGTGTAACCTCTCCTTCGCATCCCGGAGATGGTTGGCATACGTGGATCGTCCCATCCTGTTACTACTTTTTGTTCTACAAGTTGCAAGAGTTTCCGTTTGCTCACCACGGTATGGCTAAGATTTCTTCTGGCAAATTCCCTTTGTTTGGGGCGTACCTTTTCTGGATCTACCACTTGGTCCAAAAACCAGTCGTAAAGTTCGCGGTGCATGGCGAACTCCAGCGTACATAGGGAATGGGAAACTTGTTCTATATAATCGCTTTCACCATGGGTCCAGTCGTACATCGGATAAATACACCAATCGGTATTTGTCCTGTGGTGTGCTTTGTGTAGGATTCTATAAAGAATGGGATCCCTCATCAGCATATTGGAGGAGGACATATCAATCTTGGCACGCAAAACATGTTCTCCCTCCTTGAATTCCCCATTTTTCATGGCGTTGAACAAGGCTAGGTTTTCCTCAACGGATCTAGTCCTATACGGACTATGGGTTCCAGCTTCCGTGGGAGTGCCTTTTTGTTTGGCTATATCCTCTGAGGACTGACTGTCTACATAGGCTTTTCCTTGCTCAATTAGCATAATGGCCCAGTCGTATAATTGTTGAAAGTAATCGGATGCATAACACTCGGTATCCCATTCAAAGCCAAGCCATTGTACATCTTTTTTAATGGCATCTACATACTCTTGTTCTTCCTTGGCCGGATTGGTATCATCGAACCTTAGATTGACCGGTGCATTGTACCTTAGACCAAGGCCAAAATTTAAACAGATGGAGCTGGCATGGCCCACATGCAAATATCCATTGGGTTCAGGTGGAAATCGGAATCGGAGTTTTTCTTTGGAGAAGCCATTGGCCAAATCCTCATCAATAATGTGCTCTATAAAATTAAGAGACCTGGATGTTTCGCTCATGAGTTTTTATTAAGAGCACAAATGTAGCAAAAATGCATTGATCCTATTATAGAAATGCGGATGACCATGTAATAAAAGGGTTTCACAACAGATTTAATCTCTAAGACAACAATAAGTTTTGGGCCGTATAATTAAATGTAATATTTGTTGTTATATAGAATAGAGCTGTAAGGTTATCAAGATTTTATCAACAATTTAAAATCTTTTCTGCATCAATCGAATAAAAAGATTCCCATTTGGTTCTATGAATAAGCCAAAAATTATGAGATCAAATACTACTACTAGGCCCTTCATTGTTTTACTTGCCTTTTTATTATTGGGATGGTCACATACTGTTGCGCAGACTTTGAACAAACCAATTCCAGCGGACAACCCCAATATGGCGGGCAATTCTCCATGGACTGCCGTTTGTGCTTCAGCTGATTTTAATGAATATTATGTAAAGTTTACTTGGAACACTCCTTTGGTGAACAGCAACAATGCCTTTATATTGGAATTGTCCGATGCCAATGGAAGTTTTGCAAATCCTGTAGAGCTGGCATCCGATAATACAAAAAATACAAACTTCAATTTCGATTTCAGATTTGAATTACCGACTACAACACGGGGAGAAGGATATAAGCTTCGTGTAAGAAGTACGAGTCCAGCGAAGACAAGTCCGGCTTCAGATGCTTTTTCCATGTACTATATAGATTTTAAATCATCCCTATTGATCAGTCCAAACGGAAATGGAAATATACCTACTGGAGGTACAATTGAACTTTGTGACGGTAATAGTGCAACCCTAGCGGTACATAACGTAGACAATGCGGAAACCTATCGGTATAATTGGTACCGAAGTGGAACTCCATTGGCGGAGAAGGGTCATTCCATAACTGTTGACCAAGCGGGTATATATATGGTAGAGGTAGATTACGGTTCTGTATGTTCCGGTTCTGCGAATACCTTATCCAATGATATAGAGATAACCACTGGGGCAAGTTTGGGGATTGCCATAAACGAACCGTCAAAAACTGCCTTGTGCAGTGGGGAGTCCCAAACATTGGAGGCTAATATTATGGGGCAGGGCCTTACCTACACTTGGTTCAAAAATGGCGAGGCCATTACCGGTCCTGTCGTGGATGCCCATACCTATACCGTGGACGCATCGGTTCCAGGTTTTGAAGGAGATTATGCCGTGGAAATTGATGGGGATGGGACGTGTTTGGAACGTTCGTCGGCCATTGCCATTACCAATGCGGGAGACTTTACGGTTACAAGGAGCAATGAAGCAAACATGGTTTTATTGCCGGGCCAGACAAAAACACTTTCGGTGGCTACCACTGCCGCTACACCTGTGTACCAATGGTACAAGGATGGTGCCCTATTAACCGGACAAACTGCCAATACAATAGATATAGATGAACCTGGGGTTTATAATGCCAGGGTATCCCAAAGTGGGGGCGCTTGTGCTTCCACCGCTATAGATTCCGAACCAACTTCCGTTGTTGTTCCGGTGTCCTTTGAAATTAACATTGCCTACACCACCGAATATGAGGATTGCAAGGAGACCAGCGTTGTTTTGGGTATTGACAAAATTAATGCTCTTGATTCAGAAGGCGCAAAAACAGATGTGACCTCCGTTCTACTTAACAGCTTTGCCTACCAATGGAAAAAAGATGGCGTCATTGTGAACGGTGCTACGGCAAATACCATTAGTCTAACCGAGATTTCCGAAAATGGGGTTTACGACCTAGAAGCTGTTTTAGATACGTATAACCCCACCTCCAATGAATTGAATGTGTTGCTTTTGGTCAATGAAGACTTGGCCATTGAAGCCAGTAGCACGGTAATTTGTAACGATTCGGAATCAATCACCATAAGTACCACTACAGATTTATCAGCCGCTACTTTTGATTGGATGAAGGATGGGGTAAACCTGAACCGTGCAACGGAAATATTGAATATTACAGAAACTGGAAAATACCAATTGGTAGTATACAGGAACGGTTGTCCCTTGCCTTCCAACGAGGTAAACATTTCTCCATTGGATGATTCGTTGATCACCTTAGATTCACCGGATACTGTTGTTTTTCCTTCGGGAGGATCTAAAACGGTTACCGCAAGTGGAGGAACTTCTTACCAATGGTTTGATATGAACAATACTGAACTCAGTGACTCTGCCTCGGTAACCTTTACAGAAGTGGGCAGCTATTTATTGGTGGCCAAAATTGATAACTGTGAGATTACCAAACAGATCTCCGTGGCATTGCAGGATACTTTCAAAGTGCCCAATGTGATTACGGTGAATGGTGACGGCATCAATGACCAGTGGATCATACCCAATACCTATTCCAGAAATAAAGACATCAATGTACTGATCTATAATGCCAAAGGAGAGGTTATTTTAAATGTGAAAGACTATCAAAACAACTGGCCAGAGTCTACTACGGCTTTTTCCAAACAGAACATGGTTTTTTACTATAAAATAAAAACGGATAAAGAGGTATTAAAACAAGGTACCATAACTATCATACGTTAATTAAGATGCTTAAGCAACCACTTATATATATTCTTTTGTTTATCATGGTACTGACCAAGGTCGGTGCACAGGAGGAGAACCCTTTTGTGGCCTATGATGTGCCAGCACAAAACCTATTGAAGTTTAACCGCTTCCTGATAAACCCCACCTTTTCAACGGTTAGGGAGGATAAATCCTATATCAATCTTTTGCACAGAAACCAATCGGTTTCGTTTGATGACAATAATCAAACTTATTTTTTGAGTTATAGTGGACGTATTGATGACAGATCCGGGCTTGGGCTGAGTCTTTATACCCAAAGAGAGGGTATAATCAGCAACTATGGAGTCCTGGCCAATTACGCATATGGAATTAAATTAAGTGATAAAAGCAACTTTACCTTTGGGGCCAATGTATCCTACTACAATAGTGGCTTTGACCAAAATAGGGCAAATCCCATTGAGGAAGACCCTTTGTTGAATGGTTTCCAGGATAGCTCCCTACTATCCGTTCAACCGGGATTCAATATCTCTTATGGTAAATTCGATTTCGGGATGTTTGCTGAAAACCTGTTCGACTACAATATGAAGAGCAGCAAGTCGGTGACCCAGTTCAATGAGAAAACATTTTCGGGCCACCTACAATATACCCATCAGTTTAATAATCAAACTGGAATTTTGGAGTCAGGCCGATTGATGCCCATGGCACGGGTGCGCAAAGTGGGTGAAAATGAAGTGGTCCTGGGCGGAAGCCTTATATTGGACCTTCCCAAATTGGGTTGGTTACAAGCAGGATATGATGACTTTTACGGTGCTGCCGCAGGGGTTGGGTTCAATTTGAACAAACGTATATCCTTAGGTTATACCATGGAAAAGGGCCTTTCGAGCAATTTTGACAACTTTGGTGTTACCCATGAGATTTCTCTTGCCTATTCCTTTACGCCCAACCTAACCGAGGACCGTGTAATGTTGGAAAAGAAGGAAGAAGAATTGGCCAATTTGGAAGAAGAATTGGATAAAGGAGAGGCTCTAACCTCCAAGGATGAGGAAATAGAAAAACTTAAAAAGGCTTTAGCAGAAAACAATGAAATTCTAGCGGAACTTATGTTCCGTCAGGATTCTTTGGAAGAGAACAGAAAAACCGATTTGGAAAAGCGGTTTGAAATGGTCATGCGGATGGTGCGCAATGAAACCCAAGGTAAAAGACCGGATTTGGAAGACAAGGCCAAGAAGATGTATTTCTTGAACAATGACAATGTCGTGGTTGCCAACATCAAAAAGGATTTCATGAAGGAAGAACCTACCATGAAGGACGATTTTAAAAGGCCTTTACCTACAATCAACAACAATGAACCAAGTGGTATAAATAACAGGGAACAGGTAAAAGATGTAGTTGTGGCCACAAAGGCTACTGAGGAAGATGAGTTTACCCAAGTTGCCAAAAAGAACAACATTAAAAGTAGAAGGTTCCGTAATCTTGAAGGTGTAGCAGACGGTTACTACGTTGTTGCCAACGTTTACAAAGGGGAGCACTATTTAAATAAATTTGTGTCCGATCTAAATGCAAAAGGTCTGGAGGCCGATTATTTTACCAATAACAACAATGGCTTAAAATATGTGTATCTGAAACGTTACGATACCTGGCAGGAGGCCGTTGCGGCACATAATTCAAATGTTGATGGCTCTTATGCTGGAGATAAATGGATCATGAACGTGGACAATACAAAATATACCGATCCAGATAAGGCTTATGTGGACAATGTGTCCAAGATTAAAAAACAGTCTTCCAAGTATGGCGTAGACGTGC
Organism: Sediminicola sp. 1XM1-17; assembly: GCF_037203765.1. Taxonomy (NCBI): domain Bacteria; kingdom Pseudomonadati; phylum Bacteroidota; class Flavobacteriia; order Flavobacteriales; family Flavobacteriaceae; genus Sediminicola; species Sediminicola sp. 1XM1-17. The sequence continues at coordinate 380,810 of NZ_JBBCAS010000001.1, forward strand.
TTCAAAAGAATATTGTGGCCAAGGATAAATTGACTTCTACTACACCATCAACCCAAACCTTTAAGATCAATGGCGTGGATTCTGGTTATTATATTATTGCGAATGTATTCTCAAATGCAAACAATGCCAATCGCTTTGTAAAGATGTTGAATGCACAAGGATTGAATGCCAGCTATTTCATCAATCCAAAAAATAACTATCGTTATGTATATCTCAAAAAACATGGTTCTTGGAACAATGCCCTAGTATCCTACTATTCCAAAATCAACCAAGCTTATGACCAGAAAATGTGGATCATGAGGGTTACCCCCAACCTTATCGCTTAATCATGTAAAGAAGTAACCCTCCCCATAGTCTTCTATGGCTCCTATTATCGGACCTTCTTTCTTAAATGTAGAATATCAAATTGGAGGCTTACCTCCATCATTATGAATTGGAGCATGATCACAGGTTGCCCGGTGGAAGATGATACCTATAGCACACCAAGATGGTCATTTAAGAATCCCAGGGGTATGCTGGACCGTCTTTTAAAGAGCGCGGATGTATCCCAATGGCAAGATATTTAAAGGGCCATCCTTTAGTCGATAATAGCTGCATCCTGTCGATACGGGCATTTTTGACCTTTTTATAGAAAAAGAGATCACACCATACGCAAAATGCGTTTCACAACATAATTATACGACCCCACAACAATAACTTCCCAACCTCGGTATTATAGACAATATTTGTTATTGAATACTTGGCTATTGGAAGTCCCCCACGTTAATCCTACAATACCCAGTCATTCAAAAATAATAACAACGGATGTCCGCACGATATATTTTTTGCGGGTTTTACCAAACGAATTAGCCGAATGAAAGTAACATTCTATTCAAAAATAATCTTGGGATTGGTGATTCTATTGGGTTACACCGGTTTTGCGCAGCAATTCAATAATTTTGAAGTGCGGTACCAGAACAATATCAAGGGAGACCTAACTTTTATTGCCAATAATATCGTCAATAGGGATGGGGGAACAGGAACTACCAGGCCCAATAATGCCTACAACAACCTAAGCACCAATGGGAACGGTAATACTGAGACAGGGGGCGCCAATAATTACAACGACTCCAAGAACATGCAATATATTGATGTGGATAGTGACCCATCAACCTTCAGTTCCAGTAGTGCTACCTTGGCTTACCCCTCTCCGGAATGTAATCAGATAAGGTACGCCGGGCTCTATTGGTCTGCGACCTACCCAAGTGCCCAAGCTGGTCAGGCTGTGGGAACGGGGAGGCAGAACGATTTTAATAGGGTTAAATTAAAGGTGCCTGGTGGCTCATACGTTGATGTAACTGCTGATGAAATTCTGTACGACGGCTTTACTAGTACGGATAACAGTATGCGACAAAATAGCCCGTATGCTTGTTATGCCGATGTCACCTCAATATTAACTGCTCAAGCCAATCCACAAGGAACTTACACCATTGCAAATATTCGTTCGGTTACGGGTTCCCTTTCTCCTGGTGGTGGGGCCGCAGGTGGGTGGACTTTAGTTATTGTATATGAAAATCCAACAGTTACTGGTAAGCTCATTACCACGTTTGATGGATTTGCCAGGGTAAGAGGAGCTGATCCACAGGTAGATGTAAACTATGCAGGTTTTAAAACAATTCCTGCTGGTCCCGTAAGAGCCAATATTGGTGTTGCGGCATTGGAAGGAGATTTTAGGATCAGTGGTGATCAATTGAGTATTAAGGCCGCAAGTAAGGCTACGTTTACCCAATTGAGCAATGCCACCAATCCCATAGACAACTTTTTTAATAGTAACATAACCCAAAATGGAGCTGTAGTAACTACTAGAAACCCAAATAGTGCCAATACATTGGGTTATGATACCGATATCTTTTTGTTGGACAACCCCGCGAACGCTACTTTGCCCAACTCGGAAACCGCAGCAACTTTTAGGTTTACGTCAACAGGTGATCAATATTATCCTTTTTTCAATTCCTTCAATGTAGAGATCATTGAACCGGAAATCGATGTGACAAAAAATGTAGAGGATGTGGCCGGTAATGACATTTCCAACGCTGATGTTACCTTGGGTCAGGAAATGTTCTACACCCTTAAATTCCAAAATATTGGTAATGATAATGCGGTAAACTTTACCCTAAAGGACGCACTTCCTACCAATGTGGATTTTGTCCCTAGTGGTTTGGTGCTCCCTGCACCAATCAATGGAAATGCAATAACTTATGTTTATGATCAAGTCAAACATGAGGTAGTTTTTACCATTCCAAAAGAATTTGTAGAAAAAGGAGACCCACGATACACCATAAAATTAAAAGTGCGCGTAGTCCCTGATTGTTACAGGCTAAGGGATGCCTGTTCCAATATTATTCAAAACATCGCATACGCAACGTATAGCGGTGTATTTAACAATAATGTCATCTCTGATGATCCCAGTGTTTCCAAATTTGACAATTGTGGATATGCGGTGCCCGGTGCTACCAACTTCTTGGTAAATTTAGGGGATTGTGATTTTACCAGAGAACAATATTTGTGCGGTAGCACAGCAACCTTGACAGCCGGTACCGGATTTGACACGTATCAATGGAAGGATGAAAACGGTAATGTTGTTGGGAATACCCAAAGTATTGTAGTGACCAAACTAGGTACTTACACGGTAACAAAAACAGCTCCTGCACCTTGTTTGAGCTTTGATGAGGTGATCAAAGTGGTTCCTTTTACCAATAACGTACCCAACCCGGTAATCCCCTACGCAGATGAGGTGGCAACCTGCTCCAATGATGGATCTGCCTTGCCAAAAATTTTCCTTTGTGGGGCCAATGATGAACGTTTAATTGAAACTACGTTTACAGATGCCATTTCTTTTGCATGGCAGAAATTGAATGAAGGCAGTTGTTCTGCTCCTGCTTCAGACAATTGTGTTACCACAAATGCGTCTTGTGTATGGACCACTGTGGCCACCACGGAAGACTACACGGCCACAGAAGCGGGAACATTTCGTTTTGTAGTAAATTATGAAAATGGCTGTTCCAACAGGTTCAATTTTAAGGTGTATGAGAACATATTAACGCCCAATGTCATCAAAAAAGACATTATGTGCGGACAACCTGGGAATATTACCATTACCAACGTACCGGGTAGTTATGAATATAGTTTAAACCAAAATGATTGGAGTAATTCCAATACTACTGGTGTATTTGATATAGCCACCCCTGGTGCTTATAATGTATACATCAGACAACAAAATGTATCGACAAACCCTTGTATCTTTGAGGTAAAGAGTATTGATATTTTTCAACGTAACTTTTCCGTTAACGTAACCAAAACAGATCCTTTCTGTGCCAATGGAAAAGGTACGATCAGCATTTCAGTTAATGATGTAGACCCCCAATATTATTATGAATTAAGGCAAGGTGGTGCCTTGGTCGATTCGTTTGGTCCTTCTGACGATAACAATTACACCTTTAATTCTGTAAACGTAGGAAACTATACAGTGATAGCAACTACGGATGATGGTTGTTCCTATACCCAAAATGTAAGTATCAATTCAAGTTCTTCCTTGTCTGTTTCGGCTGTTGTTTCTCAAAATGTGAGCTGTAAGGAAGGTAATATCCAAGTAAAAGGTGCAGGTGGTTCTGGAAAGTACTTCTATGCCGTTTGGAGCTATGTTGATGAAAATGGAGCTGGAGGGCCACTATATGCTGATGTAAATGATATTCCAGCCTCGGCATACCAAACCAGTGTAATTTTTGATGTTAAGATCGGGGAACAGGGAACCTACCAATATGTGGTTCTGGATGATAATAACTGTGCCGCCATTTCGAACCCAGTAACAATAACCTTGGAGGAGGAAGCGGATTACAATATTACGCACACCGATGAGACTTGTTTTAATGCCAATGATGGAAGTATTAGCGTTGATCTTATCAATAGCAATGGCTTTACCGTAGAATACAGTTTGGATGGTATAACTTTTACCAGCCAAAAGAATTATTACAATCTGGCCCCAGGGGATTATACATTGTATGTTCGTCTTAAGAAAGGGAATAACGGGTGTGATTATGATTATCCAATCACTATTAATCCTGCTACGGAAATTACTGCAACGGCTACCTTAACACAGAATTATACCTGTTTGCAAAATGGGATCATTACTTTTTCTGGTGCCACAGGTGGTTCGGGAAGTTATCAATACAGTTTGGACGGGGTCACTTTTGGTGCCGCAACCACATATTCCAATTTAACCAATGGCACCTATTCTCCAAGTATAAGGGACACAAACAACCCTGCCTGTATTATAGCCCTGCCACAAATTGTCATTGATCCACTTACACCTCCAACAGACTTGAGCTTTAGCGCTACACAGATCACGTGTGCCGTGCCTACCTCAAATGTTACTTTAAGCACTACAGGTGGGAAAGGGATATTGACCTATAGAATGACAAGTCCGTCTGTAAAAAACCCTGATTCTACCGATGGGGTTACAGCTACCTTCAATGGATTGGCTGTAGGTACCTACTCTTTTGAGGTGACCGATGAGAACAACTGTATCTATACCGAAAACTATACTATTAATGACATCACCTATATTGCCGTTAATGGAGCTTTAGTGAACAACGTGAGCTGCTTTGGTGGTAATGATGGGGCAATTGATTTCAATGTAGCCGGCTTTGGGACCACCTATCAGTATACCATTAACGGTGGGACCGCTGTAACGGGTCAGTCCTCTGCGACAATCAATTTAACGGGTCTTACCGCAGCAAATTACACCATAGAAGTTACGGACGAGGCAACTGCCTGTACCGATACTACAACAATAACAGTAAACCAACCTTCAGCTGCATTAGGATTTACCTTTAATGTGACACCGCTTACTTGTACAGCAAATGGATCTGTTTCCATAACCGCTACCAATGGTTGGGGAGGATATACCCACCAATTGACACAACCCGATGGAAGTGTTCTTGGACCAAAGGCAGGCAATGTATTTTCTGGGCTTACCCAGACCGGAAACTATACTATTAGTGTAGCCGATGCCGGTGGATGTATTGTAACAAATACCTTTAATATTACCGCCCCCGTAAATCCTACGGTTAGCTTGGATCCCACTACGGACCTATGTTATTCGCCCGCAACAGGCGTAAGCTTAACTGCCAACGCTTCTGGGGGGGTAACGCCATATACCTATAGTTTAAATGGGGCGCCTGCACAAAACGGAAATGTTTTCAACAACCTTACCCCTGGATCATACTCAGTAGTGGTTAGGGATGCATATGGTTGCACCACAACTTCCAATACAGTTGTAATTAACCCACAACTAACTACCTCCTCGGTTTTGACCAAGGAATTGGACTGTAGTGCTTCTCCAGATGCAGTAATAGATATTACCATTAATGGAGGATATACCGCTTATTCCTATCAAATCAATGGAGGCGCAAGTACTCCAGTGGTAGGGAATACCATAACTTATACTACGGCAACCGACGGTTCTTTTATCTTTTTAATAACAGACAGTGAAGGTTGTACAGCCCAAACAACAGTGGTTGTTGATCCAATATCAACTCCTGTGGCTACTCACAATGCCATTGATCCCGACTGTGATGGTGCGACCAATGGAAGTGTTGAAATAATTATAGATGGCAATTTTGGAACACCGGCTTATCAAGTAGATTTTAATGGAATGGGCCTTTCTTCCCAAACCTTATATACCGGTCTGGGTGCGGGTACCTATACTTATATTGTAGAGGACAGTAAAGGGTGTACCTATACCGACAGCGTAACATTATCAACCCCTAACCCTATTGCTGCAGATGCCGTATTGACTCAACCCTATACCTGTTTACAGAATGGAACCATACAAGCTCAAAATGTAACGGGTGGCACAGCTCCTTACACGTATAGCATTGATGGTGTTACTTTTGTTGGTTCCGATACCTTTGCCAACTTAACGGATGGTACTTTTACTATTACTGTAAAAGATGCCAGTGGTTGTACGTTTGTAACCAATAGTGTAGTAATTCCTGCACTAGATCCACCAACAGATATTACCTTTAGTGCAACGGCACCAAATTGTCCCGCACAAACATCAGATGTAACGCTTACAGTTATTGGTGGTACAGGGGGGATTACCTATGAAATTACAGCCCCAGCCGCGTTCAACAACGGAAATAATAATGTGTTTTCTGGATTGGCTCCAGACACCTATACCTTTTTGGTGACCGATGCCAATGGTTGTTCTTATTCAGAAACATTTACCATATCACCTGTAACCCCTATTAACATTGTTGGCACTTTGGTGAGTAACGTGACTTGTATGGGTGCGGCTGACGGGGTTATATCTTTTGATGCTTCCGGTTTTACCTCAACGTATCAATATACCATTAACGGGGGAGCACCTGTGACCAATCAGTCAGCGACTACTACAACTATTAATGGTTTGGTTGCCGGGGATTATACTATAGTAATCACGGATGAAACCACCCTGTGTTCCGATACTACCACCATTACGGTAAGCGAACCGGCCACACCATTGGCTATAGATACTATTTCTGTTACGGATCCAACCTGTTCTCCTAGTGGAACAGTGCCTGGTTCTGTTTCCATCACCGCTTCTGGTGGATGGGGCGGCTATACTTATGAAGTTACAGACCCTAGTGGCGTAGTAACTTCCAATAGTTCAGGAACTTTTGGCAGCTTGTTGGATACTTCAGCATCTTACAATGTAACGGTTACCGATGCAAATGGATGTGTTGTTCCCGGTACTTTTACAATAAATCCAATTATTGCACCAGATTTGACCATCAGTGCCAACAACTTGTGTTATGATGCCACTGTTGGTTTAACCATAACAGCTTCCGTTGTTTCTGGAGGACAGTCACCTTTCCAATATAGAATTAATGGGGGCGCCTACCAGTCTGGAAATGTATTTAGTGGGTTGGCTCCAGGGACCTATACCGTTGATGTAATAGATAGTAAGAACTGTACTGATTCAGAAACAATAACCGTTAACCCAACGCTTTCCGTAAATGCGACCTTGGTTAAGGATTTGGATTGTAGTGCCAGTCCGGCTGCAGATATCAGTGTTGCCATTTCAAATGGTACCACGCCATATACCTATGAAGTTTTTAAAGATGGAGCATTGTTCCAAGCCAGTATGGCCGTAGGAGCAACCCCATTTACTTACAACACCGCAACTGCTGGTTCTTATGAATTCGTAATTGCCGATGGTTCTGGATGTACTGTGACTTCCAATACAATTATAGTAAGTAGTAATACCCCACCAACGGCAGTACCAGTAGTTACGGACCCACGTTGTGCAGGCTCTGCCGATGGTTCAGTAAACCTAGGTGTTTCTGGGGGTACTCCTCCATATCAAATTGTATTCAATGGCAGCGCCCCATCTACCCAGACGGTATACTCAGGTTTGGCAGCAGGAAATTATAATTATACCATTACAGATTCCAAAGGGTGTCAAATTACAGGTACGGTCACATTAACCGATCCTGCCCCTATGACTACTACCTCTTCTGTTTCTCAGGACTATACATGTACTTCCGGATCGGCAACGATTACCGTAACGGGTACAGCTGGGGGTACTGCACCCTACCAATACAGTATTGATGGGGTGAATTTTGGAGCAGCTACTACATTCAGTGGATTAATGGCCGGAACTTATACCATTACCGCTAGAGATGCAAAAGGGTGTACGGCGACCAGTACACAAACTATTGATCCATTGAACGCTCCTACAGACCTTTCATTTGCTCCATCTGCAATGACCTGTCCTGCCATAGTTAGTAACGTTACCGTGACGGTAACCGATGGAAACGGACCATTCATTTATAAGATTGTAGCGCCCGCTCTTAAAGCTACCAATAACGGCAACAACAACACCTTCGTAGGATTGACTCCAGGGACCTATACGTTTGAAGTTACGGATGCCAAGGGATGTTCTATTCGAAAAAATTATACGATCAATACCATACCTAGAGTTAGTGTATTGTACCAATTGGTTAAAAATGTAACCTGTAAAGGGGACGCCGATGGAGAGTTTGCCTTTACGGCAAGTGACTTTGTTTCTACCTTTAGCTACACTGTTGTAAATAGCTCGGGAGTTACTGTACAATTTGAAAATAATATATCTACGACCACACCTATATCTGTTCCTAATCTTGCAACTGGAACGTATAGTGTAAATGTAACCGATGATCAGACTACCTGTACCGCTTCGGCACCAGCATTGATCAGTGAGCCCATTTCCCCATTAAATTTCACGTATACCAATACCGATGTAACTTGCTTGAACAATGCAGCCATTACGGTAAACGCTACAGGAGGATGGGGATCATATCAATACCAGTTAATGGATGCAACAAGTACGGTTACCATAGTGCCTTACCAAGGAAATAGGGTTTTCAGTAATGTTCCGGCTGGTGATTATACCATTTATGTAATGGATGCCAATGGATGTGTTGTCAACAAGCCCATCTCCATTGCACCTCCTTCCACACCTAACTTGGTACTAGGGGCCAACTCAGATCTCTGTTATGACGCTGATGGGGTTACCATCGAACTAGAAGCATCCGGTGGACAGAGTCCGTATAGATATAGGGTAAATGGAGGGGCTTATCAGTTCAGCAATACTTTTACGGGACTTATTCCCGGCACCTATGATTTTGATGTCACGGATGTTTATGGCTGTAGTGCTGTTACATTACAAATAGTTGTTCCCAAAAGATTTATTGTGGCAAGTGCGGTTTTAACAAAAGACCTTACATGTTCCGCGCCAACCGATGCCGTAATTGACGTGTCTATAAATGGTGGATACACGCCATATGACCGCTATGAATACAGTACCGATGGAGGTGCAACTTTTACTCCTGGAGGAGCCTTGGCCGGAGCTACATTTACTTTCAGCACCAATGTCCCTGGCGATTATATTTTCAGAGTTTTTGATGATTATGGCTGTGATGCATACTCCAATCCTGTGACCGTAAACTCAACGGAACAACCGGAATTGACAGTATCGGCCACAGATCCGTTGTGTAATGGTGATAGTACTGGTACTTTAAATATTACAATTGACACATCTAAAGGAATTGGGCCTTTTACAACAGAAGTTATAAATGTGAGTAGTACAGTTAACTACGGAAGTCAAACTGCTGGTTTGCCTGCAGGAAATTATGAAGTGACCATTACTGATAGCAAGGGATGTCAATCAAATCCTTTTGCCATTACCATTGGGCAACCAGATCCAATTGCCTATGATTATTCTGTAACTCCTATCCAATGTGATGCGGGTGGAGTAACTCCTGGGACAATAACTGTTGAAAACCTTTCTGGAGGGACTGCTGAATTTAGCTATTTCCTAACTGGTAATAATGGGTACTCGCAACAATATGTTACTACCTCGGGAGGGGAAAATTATACTTTTACCATCTTGGAATTTGGTATCTATGAAATAGATGTCGTTGATGCCAATGGATGTTCTTTGCGTAAAACAGATATTATTGCTTCTCCACCAGATGATTTAGATATTGATGTTTCAGCTATTACAGCTGATTGCTCGGTAGGAGGAACTGCTGTTGTTACCGTTTCTTCTGCAACCGGGAGTGGTAATTATGAGTTTGCGATATTGGATCGTTATACAGCTCCGTACGCAGATCCAACTGCCTATCAGCCTGCTGATGGAGGAACTCCAGAAACTACGACCTTCACAGGCTTGACACCTGGGATTACCTATACTTTTGTTGTACATGATCTTACAAATAATTGTTATTATTTTGAATCTGCAGCATCGCCAATAGATTCGCCTTCGAATTTAAGCTCTACATGGGATGCAATCACAGACGTTACATGTAAAGGGGCAGCGGATGGGTCGATATCATTTAGTTTTGATAATTATGATGTCGGGGCAACTGATGTGACATACGAAATATTCAATGCACAATCAAATGCATCAACTGGAATAACTGGAAGTTCTCCAGTGAACCCGCCAGCAGGACCAGTTAGTGTTTCAAATTTAGGGCCATTGGCACCAGGCATTTACTACGTACTTTTCAAAGAAGTAGGTGGTGCTTATAATGATTGTTCAGTAGGAACTGAGAATTTTACTATTGATGAATCCTCTGTTTTATTGGAATTGACCGCTAGTTCGGTTAAGGATGACAATTGCATGACCAATGCAGGGATCATAACCGGAACAGCAAAATATGGTACTTCCCCTTATCAATATCAATTCCTGACTCCTGCTGACCCTGCTCCAACGGCAACAAGTCCGGGATGGATTTCTCAGAATTATGCAAATGTGGAATACGGTGATTATATCATTTATGTAAAAGATGCAAACAACTGTATTGTTTCTGATGCCGTTACCAATGATTTGGAACCGGAATCAACCATTTCTATTGCGCTGACCACGGCTTGTGCCAATGAAGGATTTTATGAAATAACGGTAACCTTGGATAATGATGGAGTTGCTCCATACTATATGAGCATAGATGGCGGTTCTTTGGAGCCGGTTAATCTTAATAATTCTGGGGATTCGGTAGTAATTACCAACATTTCCTCTGGAAATCATACCGTGAGGGTTGTAGATTCCAGTGGTTGTGGGGAAGCTGCAGAACTTATTACAATACATCCTCCATTGTTCGCAAGGGCAAGTGTAACTGCTGAGGAGCAGTGCAACCCTTCCAACAGTGCAGAAGTGACCATTATAACAGACGGTGGTTCCAATGATTTTACATTTACCCAAACCAATCCGGCAGGTCCTTCTCAAGTCAATAATGCTGTATTTACTGGGTTGACAAGTGGTACCTACGATTTTAGCGTGGTAGATAATATAACAGGATGTTCCAAAAATGTTTCTGTTACCATAGAGGCACCTGTTGATCCAACATTTAGTTTGTCTGCAACAGATGTAAGTTGTTTTGGTGGTACTGATGGAACAATTACCGTTAGTTTGGACGCTGGTAATTTGGATTCACCTTACGTGTACAGCTTGGATGGGGGCACTACAACCCAAAATTCCAATGTATTTACCGGTTTGAGTCAAGGAAACTATACCGTTACGGTAATTTCAGGAAAGGGATGTACCCATGATGAAACTAGCACCATTACCGAGCCCTCAGAGCTTACTATAACGGCCACTGCCTCTGACTATACATGTGATGATAACGCCAGTACGGTAACGGTAACCGTTGAGAATGACGGTACAGGGAATCCATCCGGTACCGCTCCATACCTGTACAGTTTCAACGGTGGTTCTTTCCAATCGGACAGCACTTATAGGGTAGCTTATGGCTCTCCCGATGTGAGTGTTATTGTTAAAGATGACAACGGATGTACCACGTCTATTTCTGTGCCTGTTCCTGCAAAACAAAAGGTTACGGCCAGCATAAACCAAATACAGTCAATTGATTGTTCCAATGACGAGATTATTGCAATAATTCCAGCTGATGGCTCTGGAGACTACACCTATACAGAATTGCCTAGTGGTAATGCGGTTGCGGATCCTTCAAATATTGTCTTGACAGCGCCAGGCAACTATGTATATGAGGTATTGGATAATATTACCAATTGTACATTTGTCGTTGAGCATAACATCGCTCCTTATGATTTCATTAAGGTAACCGCATCCTTGGTATCTGATGCCACCTGTAGTGATAGTTCTGATGGGCAGATGCAAATTAATATTACGGGTTATATAGGGACTTTTAATTATCGAGTTTTGGATAATGTAGGGAATCCTGTTGCAGGAGCTGCTGGAAGTTCGGATGCCGTATCAGATCCATTTAACTATGTGATTCCACAAACATTGCCTGCTGGGACCTATACCGTTGAAATAACAGAAACCCAAGACCCATTCTGTTTTGAAGTTTCCAATTCAGTGACCATAGATGCCCCAGAAGAAGTGATTGTGGTTGAAGTAAGCAATACTCCTGATAATTGTAATGAAGATGCCATTGTAGTGGTACAGGCCAGTGGAGGAACAGGACCTTATACCTATGCCGTTGTCTTGGATGGTGCCGCTGTTCCAGGGGCCTTCCCAGAGGATGAAACGCTAAACCTTGACTTTAGTCTTGGCTCAAACTGGGATGTATATGCACAAGATGCCAATGGTTGTATTTCACAAGTATTGGATATTACCATCACGGAGGATACCAGACCAGACATTTCATTGGCTATTGTTGATGAATGTGAGGCTGAAGGCAGCTATTCGGTAAATGTAAGTATGGATGCTGTCAATACTGGCGTAGCTCCATATAGAATTAGAATAGTTGGAAATGCTTTCCAAAATATAGCAGCTTTCCCATATACGTTCAGCAACCTGTCTTCAGGATCATACGATATAGAAGTGGTGGATGCCAATGGTTGTGGTGAAATTGAATCCATTACCATTAGTCCAGAGCTTGAATTTACCGCTTCAGTTAACTCCCAGCCTACTTGTACAACCAACGATGGGGTTATCGATTTTGCTGTAACGGGTGGATCGGGAGTTAACACTGTAGAATTGTTCGAAGCTGATGGAATTACCCCAACCGGGATTGCTCCAGCTGGAAACCAATTTACAGGAGTGGCCTTTGGAACCTACATAGTTCGTGTTACGGACAATACCCTAGGAAACCCTGCCAATTGTACCAAGGAAGTACAAGTAACTTTGGAAGAGCCGACACCTGTAACCCTACAGCCTACCCAGAAAACAGATATTAGTTGTTTTGGTGCAGCGGATGGAACTATAAATGTGAGATTGGTTGCCCCAGGCGCGGGAGTCAATGACAATCCTCCGTATATCTATACCATAAATAACGGAACAGACCCTGCCATTACCCAAAACAATGGGTTCTTCTCAGGGTTAAATCCGGGCATCTATGACATTACAGTTTCTTCTAACCGCAACTGTGTAATTACAGATCAGGTGACTATTTTGGAACCACTACAATTGGTGGCCTCTATAAGCAATGTAATTGATTTTGCCTGCGATGCGAACAATACTGCGCAGACAGCCTCTTTTGATATTACTGCTGACCCTACTACAGGAACAGGACCATACTTTTTCAGTGTCAACGGTGGCGCCTATTTTGAAGGGACTGGAGCAGCCAAGAATAATTATACCTACGTAACCAATGTCGCGGGTAATTTTACAGTGAATGTTAAGGACAACAAAGGATGTACGATTGTTGCTCCATTGACGCAAACAATTGACCCATTACCTATAATCACTGATGTTACCTTTACACAACAAACGGCCATTACCTGTATCAATGATGAGGTGGTACGTTTAACGGTGACTGGTGGTTCTGGTGATTTCACTTTCGATCTGTTACCTGTGGGAGGGGCGACTGTTGCCCATGGCCCAGGTGTTTATAGTACGGACTATACATTGACCACTGTTGGCGATTATACCTTTAGAGTTACAGATAATGTAACAGGATGTTATTTTACAACAACCCCTTACACCATAGCCCCTTACGATATTATAGATGTGAAGGCTACGGCAATCAAACCAGTAACCTGCTTTGGGGATTCTGATGGGGAAATGAGCCTTGAGGTCTTCAATTACCTAGGTAATTACACCTATGAAGTATTGGATGGAACTGGAGCCTCTATAACTGGGGTGGTAGCTTCCAACACTTCTAGCAACCCAAGGACTATTTCCGGACTGCCTGCAGGGAACTTTACAGTACGTGTAATCGCTACCGATTCTCCATTCTGCGATGATATCACAAATACAGTGACCATAGCCTCCCCTAATGCTGCTATAAGTCTTATTGAAACCAATAATGTAAATGCTAATTGTAACATTGGGGCACAAGTGAGTGTTAAGGCCAATGGGGGAACCCCAGGGTATACCTATGCGTTTATCCCACAAGGAAATCCTATAACACCAGCAGATTATCAGGCAAGTGCTACGGCAACGGTAAACCCTGCTGTCTACCCTGCTAATTATGATGTGTATGTTCAGGATTCTAGGGGATGCTTTACCTTCATCACCGTTACGGTCAATGAAGATCCTACACCAACGGTCTCTGTACCAGCCTACGCGGACGATCAGTGTACATCAAATGGAACCTCATATACATTTACGGCAACGGGTACTGGAAAGGCACCATTGCAATACAGTGTAGGTAACGGCTTCCAATCCAGTGCAATCCTTACTGTATCCGCACCTGGCACCTATACCGTTTCTGTGAGGGATGCCAATGGCTGTATCGCAACAACGCCTATGGTGATAATGCCACCTTTGGGAGCAACGCCTATTGCTACTTTACAACCTTCTTGTGGAGCCAGTGATGGAGAGGTTACCGTGACCGCAGCAGGAGGTTCAGGAAATTACCTATATGAACTACAGGATGAATTCGGAGCCCAATTGGTGGCACCTCAAGCATCTAATCTTTTTGCTGGATTGGCACCTGGGAATTATATTACCGTTCTTCATGATAATGGAGGCCCTGGATGTAGTACACAGGCACCGGTTTCTTTGGAAATACCTACGCCAGTTGTATTTACCTTTACCCAAGAAAATGTGTCTTGTAATGGAGGGGCAGACGGTTCCATTGAGGTTATTCTTGATGCTTCCAATAATAATCCGCCGTACACCTATACCATATTTGATGGCACTACAAGCACTACCCAAAACAGCAATTTGTTTACAGGGTTGGCCGCGGGAGCATATGATATCACAGTTACTTCAGATAGGAACTGTGTCGATACACAAACCGTAACCATAATAGAACCATCTATTGTAACCGTAACGGCAACAAATACCGAGTTTGCATGTAATGCAAATAATTCGGTGGCCCAGGTAATTATTACTGCCACTGGCGCTAATGGTACTGCTCCTTATACCTATAGCATCAATGGAGTGAACTTTGTAAACTCCAATACTTTTGCCATAACGGACACTGGAGCTGTACAGAATATCACGGTAACCGTTAAAGATGATAACGGATGTACCAATACGACCATGGTCACCGTTAACCCATTGCCAAAAATTACAGCTGTGAATTTTACACAACAAACAGCGATTACCTGCATCAATGATGAAACAGTTCGCTTATCAGTTGTTGGAGGATCTGGAGATTTCAAATTTGATCTCTTGCCAATGGGAACCGCTACGGTTTCGCCGGGTGCTGGAGTACAAACAGCGGACTTCACTTTAACGGCAGTAGGGGACTATGTGTTCAGGGTAACAGATAATGTGACGGGTTGTTATTTTACAACCACTCCATATACAATAGTTCCTTTTGATATTATAGACGTTGTAGCTACTCCCACGAAACCGGTAACTTGTTTCGGGGATACTGATGGTGCCATGTCCTTACAGGTAAACAATTATGTAGGATCATATACGTATCAGGTATTCAGATCCAATGGTACGTCGGTGACTGGGGTTGTTGCTTCAAATACATCAACGAACCCAATAAGCATTACCGGATTGCCTGCAGGCAACTATTATGTAAATGTTGTAGCAACAGGGACACCGTTCTGTGATGATGTTTCAAACACCATTAAAATTGCATCACCGAACAATCCCCTGCAATTGATAACCGATATCACAGCTGAGGTAACCTGTTCCGACCTAGGGCAAATTACAGCGAATGGAACTGGTGGTTGGGGTACATATACCTACGCCATTGCTCAAGGAACACCACCATCAGCAGGAGATTTTACGACAAACAATGTTTTTGGAGGCCTTGCCGCTGGAACATATGAAGTATATGTGAGGGATTTGAACGGATGTGAGGTATTCTCTTCAGAAACATTGGTGCAGCCAGTTCAGATCAGTGCTACTGCTTCTGCTACGGCCACGATTATGTGTGAAGGAGATTTCGGAGGATCTATTACTACCACTGTTACCGGAGGTGGAAGGCCTGCGATTGATCCAACAGCTAGGTATAACTATATCCTTAACTATTTGGATCTGGGTATTTCTTCCGGACCACAATCGTCCAACATTTTTGCCAATTTGGCTGCTGGAAATTATACGGTAACCGTTACCGATGGTTGGAACTGTGACTTCACTACTGCAACGGTAGTGATCAACGAACCATCCAAAGTGGTTGCATCCTTGGCCATCACCCAAATGAATACCTGTACCGTTGGTGCCAATCTTAGATTGACCGCCAGTGGTGGAACTGCACCATACAGCTATAGTACTACAACTTCTGGAGTGTTCACCCCAATGGCGGGAAATACCGTTAGCTTGACCAATATGGCCGTAGGTGCATACGAATACTTTATCAGGGATGCCAATGGATGTATTTCAACTATATCCAATAGGGTAACAGTGGATGCAGTACCAGAATTAAAATTAACAACAGATGCCATTGTCAATGTGGGTTGTTTTGGTGAGGCTACCGGTCTTATCCAAGTAAGGGCCATTGGCGGATTGGGAGGATATTCCTATACCCTATTGGCACAAGACCAGATTACTGTGGTTAGGCCAGCACAGACCAGTAGAATATTCAATGATTTGGCTGCTGGAACCTATTACATACAAGTTGATAGTCAGGATTGTATGGACAGGGAGCAAGTGATTATTACCGAAGGAAATGAATTGACGGCCAATACGCCAATCGTAAACAACCCCATGTGTGCCGATGATTTTGGTAGCATAGAAGTTGGCTTGGTTGGCGGAACAGGTACATATCAATATGCCATTTCCCCTAACTTGAATCAGTTTAGCTCTAAAAATGTATTTACCGATTTATTACCTGGTACATATACTGTCATCGCACAAGACTCCAATGGTTGTAAGCCTTTCATATTCGATCTTGAAATAGTGGCACCACTTCCATTGGAAGTTACGACTACCTTGGTTCAATCGGAGATATGTGCCGGAAGCGAAGATGGTTCCATCACCATCGATATTACTGGCGGAACCGCACCATACAGTGCGGCTTTCAACTCTAACAACCCATCGGATTTTGTACCAGGACAAACCTCGTTCACCGATTTGGCAGCAGGGACCTATGTGATTTTTGTGAAAGACAGTCTAGGGTGTGAAACCAACATCATTGTGGAAATAGAGGAAGGCGTAAACCTAAACGCTGAGATAGAGCCTGTGTACGAATGTACAGGAGCTACTCCGGAAGCCTCAATTATCCTAACGTTGGCGGACATGTCAGTATCCGATGATGTCTTATACGCTTTGGATTCAACGGATCCAGCGGATATGGTATTGGATCCCAACTTTACCAATATTGCTCCAGGACAACATTATATCACGGTATCCCATGCCAATGGATGTATCAAGACCATTGATTTTGAAATTGAGCAATATGAGCCGTTAACATTGGTATTGGAGCAAAAGAACATCAATGAAATCACAGCAGTGGCATCAGGTGGAAGACAAAATTATACCTTCTATCTGGGAGATCAGGACAAGGGATCCAAAACTACATTCTTCATCAATAGAACAGATACCTATACAGTGACTGTTGTTGATGAGAACGGTTGCGAGGCTACACAACAAATATTTGTAGAGTTTATAGACATCGAAATTCCGAACTTCTTTACCCCAGATGGAGACGGACAAAACGACTTCTGGAAACCAAAGAATGAAGAATCGTGGCCCAATATACTAACCATAATATTTGACCGTTATGGTAGAGAGGTGTACAGAATGAGATTAAATGATCAAGGTTGGGATGGTTTCTATAAGGAGACCGAGCTACCAACTGGGGATTATTGGTACGTACTCAAACTGAAAGGAGAAGAGGACGACAGGGAATTTGTAGGTCACTTTACCCTTTATAGATAATAAAAGACTTAACCTAAAAAGAACTATGCGAAATACGGCGTTGACCCTAGTGTTACTTTTTGTTGCATTGGCCTCCAGAGGACAGGAGTTGACCCTACCCCAGCTTTCCCAATATTTGGCCGATAACCCATTTGTAATATCGCCCACCTACTCAGGAATTGGAGACCATATCAAGGTTAGGATCAATGGCCTTACCCAATGGGTGGGTATTAAAGATGCGCCGGATACGCAATCTTTGGCAGCAGATGCCAGAATTGGTGAAAAGTCGGGTATCGGAATGCTCCTATACAATGATAGCAACGGGGAGACCAAGCAACGTGGAGCTAGACTTTCATTTGCACACCATTTGACACTGGATCGTTATGATGACGAGTTCATGTCCTTTGGAATATCTTATAACTTCAACCAGTTCCGTATCGATATAGAAAATTTCAGGGACAATAATGATGCTTCGGTTACCGATGATAGGGCCACTACGAATCATAACTTTGATGTAGGAATCCTTTACCGCAAGGATAAGTTCTATTTAAGTGCCAATGCGTCCAACCTGCTCGATAAGGATTTGACCAAATTCAATCCTGTCTTTGAACCCAACAGGCTTAGGAACTACTATATTTATACGGGATACAGGTATAAAAAGAACAAAAACAGCGATATGGAGATAGAGCCCTCGGTCTTCTTTCAGTATTTTGAGAGTGACGGGCGTTCTGTAACCGATTTAAATGTAAAATTCAGGTTTTACAATTTTGAGGACTATTATTATACAGGTATCAATTACCGATTCCTTAACGATCAGATAGGAAACCCCTTATATATTGCTCCTATTTTTGGCCTCAAAAAGAACAATTTCTATTTCGGATACTCCTATCAGGTTATCTTGAACGAAATTATGGGCTTCAGCACCGGAACCCATGTGGTTACCTTAGGGGTTGATCTCTTCCAAGGACTTAGTAATTGTAGATGTATGTACTAACTTGTCATTCAATTGGATTAAATTTGTAAAAATTTACATCGATTTTGGGGAAAGTAAAGTTAAGCAACATCAGGGTTTACGCCCACCATGGCTGCCTTCGGGAAGAAGCAATCATTGGCAGTGATTACAGGGTAGACCTTGAGGTAGAAACCAACCTTGAAAAGGCATCACAATCAGACAATTTGGAGGATACCGTTGACTATGTGCATCTCAACCGCATTGTAAAGGAGGAAATGAACGTAAGGTCCAAGCTATTGGAACATGTTGCCAAACGTATTATGGACAGGGTTTTTTCTGAATTGACAACCGTGGAAGCCATGGAAATATCGGTTTCCAAGATTAACCCCCCAATTGGTGGCGACGTCGAAATGGTTTCGATTATCTTGCAAAGAACTCGTTGAAAAACATAGGCTGAGTTTTTTCTGGTTGGATAAAAAAGTACATTTGTAGCATATTTGGCATTGTGGTCGAAATGGAGAGACGGGGTCCCGCAAGGACCTTTATAGTGGTTCGAGTCCACTCGATGCCTCAAACGCAGCGGTCTTTTTTTAAGACCGTTTTCAATTTCCAGAAAGCCCGATGGTGCATTATTGGAATTGATGACAGGACGGGAACAAATGGGCCTAGTTCTGGGTTTAAATAAAACTACTTGAAAATTGATTTTTCTTAGAATTAATTTTTGTAGATTTGCAAACCAAAATTGGCATCGTGGCCGAGTGGCTAGGCAGAGCTCTGCAAAAGCTTGTACAGCAGTTCGAATCTGCTCGATGCCTCAAAAAAAAACCGTCCAACTGGACGGTTTTTTTATTTTGTGCCATTTTGGATGACCTGAGGCAATTAACCCCTTTTATCCTTGCAATAGGAAGACCAAAAAGATAGCCGGTATAAAGTACACCGCAATGGTCTTGGCGCCTTCGTAATCTTTTGCCATCCGCTGTCCAAATAACAGCATTAAAAGTGCCACACAGGATATGATTGCACTATAGAATGCAAGCTGACTCTCCCCTACAGTGGCTATTTGAAACAACCCTACAGCAGACAGTACTCCTGCAATCATTTCGGTGACCACCACGATCCCCAATAACATAGGGACCATATTCTTTAAAGGGGACTGGGCAAAATGACCCGTCAACCAAGATAGGTTACCGCTCCAATCAATAAGTTTGTCAATTCCACTTTGTAAAAAAGTGATCAACAAGAAAAATAGCAAGAGAATTTCGGTGGCGTTGTTAGTGATGTTTTCCATACAAAATCAAGTTTATTTATTATGTTTTCGGCGCTATGCGGCCTTTTTGTGAAGTAATCGCGTTAGTTTTATGGATAGGTCTGTCAATATTATTTTAGAGTTCCCATTACGCTCTATGTGATAGATGGCATCTTCAAGTTCTTGGGTAATCTGTATGATGTTGTTCTCGTGTATAAACGGGGCAAATTTTGCCAATTGAAACCCTTCCACATGAATTTTCATATAGGTAAGTTCGGATACATTGTAATTGGAGAGCATGGCCTGTCGCATTACGGCGAGGCAGTACAACAAAAATTTCTTTTGGGTTTCCCTACCCGTTTTGGCCACCTCTTCACTCCAAAGGATAAGATCATGGATGGCAGCTTTATTGCCCTTGGCCTTAAAAGCACTGCGTACCCATTGTACAAACCATTTTTCAAAGACCAGATCTTCGGAGTCCTTGTTCATCAGATCCAGAGCCTTGTTAAAATTACCATCCGATTCGTGTGCAATGCGCAAGGCTTCATCATTGGAAAGTCCTTTTTCCACAAGGCCCTGTGCAATAACATCCTCTGCCAACGGAGGAAAATGAAGAATCTGGCACCTGGAACGTATGGTCTGTAAAATTTGTTCCTCTTCTTCTGTAATAAGAATAAAAACAGTCTTGGCCGGAGGCTCTTCTATAAGTTTCAATAGTTTGTTGGCGGCCGAAGTATTCATTTTATCGGCCATCCAAATAATCATGACCTTATAGCCACCTTCGTAAGATTTTAGGGAAAGCTTTTTTACAACCTCCAAGGCTTCGTCAACCCCAATCATCCCCTGCTTTTTCTCTATACCGATAAGTCGGTACCAATCGAACAGGTTGCCATAAGGTTGCTCCTTTAGAAACTCCCGCCATTCTTCCATATAGTGGTTACTTACGGCATGGCTCTTTACCTTATCGCTATTGGATACCGGAAAAGCGAAATGAACATCCGGATGTGAAAGGGTGTTGCATTTAATATTACAGGCATCGTTGCCCCCGGCGTTCTCACCTTGTGCATTGGAGCAGATAATGTATTGCGCATAGGCCATGGCCATAGGCAGTGTTCCACAACCTTCTCTTCCCACAAACAACTGTGCATGGGGAATACGTCCTGCATCAGCGCTGAGTGTCAAATGTTTTTTTATGTGGGGCAGTCCTAAAATATCTTTAAAAAGCATAGGCCAAATATAGTTTATTTGATGGTTCCTCCATAATGGTTATGTACGTGGAGTTTTGGATGTATGCAGATATATTTTATAAGGTATGGAGGGCAAATGGTCATAAAACACCAAATAAGAAGCTGTTTTTTGACAGATCCCTAAAGAATTGGCATCCCTGGTTTAAACATACTATAGAAATCTTTACATTTGCTTCTCTCAAAAAATCCTTGTAAAGATGAAAACCATTAACGATTTTAATTTTAAAGATAAAAAAGCCCTTATTCGTGTTGATTTCAATGTTCCTTTGGATGCAGATTTCAATGTTACGGATACCAATAGGATAGAAGCCGCAAAACCAACCATTATCAAAGTTTTGGAAGATGGTGGAAGCGCTGTTTTGATGAGCCATTACGGTAGGCCAGATGGTAAGCCAAACGCAGATATGTCCTTAGAGCATATCTTGAATGTGGTCTCTGAAATTATCGGGGTAAAAGTGAAATTTGTTAATGACTGTATTGGCGAAGATGCGGAAAAGGCTGTGGCCAATCTCAAAAACGGAGAAGTATTGCTATTGGAAAACCTTCGTTTTCATGCCGAAGAGGAAAAAGGAGACCGGGGCTTTGCAGAAAAGTTGTCCAAATTGGGCGACATATATGTCAATGATGCCTTTGGAACGGCTCATAGGGCCCATGCTTCAACGACCATTGTAGCTCAATTTTTCAAAGGAAAAAAATGTTTCGGTAGTTTGATGGCCAAGGAAATTGAGGCTATTGAAAAAGTAATGAGAACGGGTGAAAAGCCAGTTACCGCTATATTGGGAGGTTCCAAGGTATCTTCTAAAATTACCATTATAGAAAATATTTTGAGCAAGGTAGACCATTTGATCATTGGAGGTGGTATGACCTATACGTTTATAAAGGCCAAAGGGGGTAACGTAGGGGATTCCATTTGCGAGGATGATAAAATGGATTTGGCCCTGGATATTTTAAAACAGGCCGAGGCAAAAGGGGTAAAAGTACATATCCCTGTGGATGTCTTGGCGGCCGATAGTTTTAGCAATGATGCCAATACAAAAACTGTGGAAGTAAATGCAATTCCCGATGGATGGCAAGGATTGGATGCCGGTCCAAAAACGTTGTCCAATTTTAAAGAGGTGATCCTACAGAGCAAAACAATTTTATGGAATGGGCCTATAGGGGTTTTTGAAATGGAAAGTTTCGCCAAAGGTACCATTGCCATTGGTAATTATATAGATGAGGCTACCAGCAAAGGCGCTTTTTCCTTAGTTGGTGGGGGAGATTCTGTCGCTGCTGTAAAGCAGTTTGGTTTTGAGGATAAGGTGAGCTATGTTTCTACCGGTGGAGGGGCTATGCTGGAGAGTTTGGAAGGGAAGGTTTTGCCCGGAATTGCCGCAATATTAGAGGATTAGAAACGTTATGAATGGTAGCGGCAATTTAGTTTACGAATACTTTAAGACTGTATTTTTTAATGTTTGCTAAATTTGTACGATTTTCGTTATACCCCAATTTAATCTGAAGAAAGCTTATGATGAAATTAAAGAACATTGGTCTGGTACTCTGTTGCCTTTTTACAGTGTCACTTATGGCACAACAAAAGGACGGTACCCGAAAAAAACAACGAAAGAATAAAGTTGTTCAGGAGGCACCAGTAGACACCATTGCGATGGATATGGAAGGTGTTGAGCAGATTGAACTTTTGGAATCCCCAGGGCAATTGGAGGACTCCCCTGCAATTTTGGTAAAAGTAAGCGATAAGTACAATCTTTCGGACCGCAAGGATGCTGCCAAATACGATAAGCTTTGGTTAAAAGAGCTATACGACAACCAAAGTCTTTTTGATTCCATTTATAACACGGTGACCGAATTGGAAGTCGATTCCATATATCATTATGATTTGGATACGGAGACCTTAAAGGCCAGGTTGAAAATATTGGATCAAAAGACCCCTTTTAACATCGCATATAACCCTTCCCTTGAAAATGTGATCAAAACATTTTTAACCAGAAAGAGAGGTTTTATGCAGCGGATGCTTAAAGCAAGCCAATTTTATTTTCCTATGTTCGAGCAGGAACTTGATAATAACAATGTTCCTTTGGAGCTCAAGTATTTGGCGGTAATTGAATCGGCATTAAATCCTAGGGCAAAGTCCAGGGTTGGAGCTACAGGATTATGGCAATTTATGTACGGCACCGGAAAAATGTACAATCTGGATGTGAGCAGTTATGTGGATGAACGCAGTGATCCAATTGCTTCCACCAAGGCCGCGGCTAAATACTTGTCCAGGCTGCACGGGATTTTTAACGATTGGGATTTGGCATTGGCGGCCTATAATTCTGGGCCCGGGAATGTCAATAAGGCCATTAGAAGATCTGGTGGCTATACCAATTATTGGAATATTAGAAGAAATCTACCTAGGGAAACAGCGGGCTATGTACCTGCATTTTTGGCGGCCATGTATATATTTGAATACGCCGAAGAGCACGGTTTACAAAGGGTTAAGATTGAAAGACCTTTCTTTGACACGGACACCGTTCATGTAAAAAGCCTGATTACCTTCAATCAGATTTCCGAATTGGTGGATGTTTCCGTAGAGGAACTGAAGGTTCTGAACCCATCCTACAAATTGGACGTTATCCCCTATGTGGAAGGAAAAAATTACGTGTTGAGGTTGCCTAGGGAGGCCATGGGCAAGTTTGTCAATAATGAAAACGCCATCTACGCCCA
The DNA here is from genome assembly GCF_037203765.1 of Sediminicola sp. 1XM1-17. Lineage (NCBI taxonomy): Bacteria > Pseudomonadati > Bacteroidota > Flavobacteriia > Flavobacteriales > Flavobacteriaceae > Sediminicola > Sediminicola sp. 1XM1-17. The sequence goes on from NZ_JBBCAS010000001.1 coordinate 404,716, forward strand.
TGTGAAAACCGAGCTGGAGACAGAAGAGAAGCCCTTGGCACAATTGGTAAATGCCGAGCAGCGGATAGTGTACAGGGTAAAAAGTGGTGACTATTTGGGTAGGATTGCCGAAAGGCACGGTGTTGGCGTGAGTCAAATAAAACAATGGAACGGCCTAAGGGGAAATACGGTAAGGATTGGACAGCGACTTACTATTTATACAAAAAATTCTGTAGCCTCCAATTCTTCAGCAAGATCGTCCAATAGTTCAACCAAGTCAGCAATGGCAAGTGATGCCAAGGTGCATACGGTAAAGAGCGGAGACTCACTTTGGACCATCTCAAAAAAATATCCTGGAATTACTATAGATAATTTGCGAGAATGGAACGGTATTAGAGGGAATGACATTAAAATCGGCGCAAAACTAAAATTGTGCAGTTGTTAAACCTTAATACTCAAACCAACATGAAAAAATTTGGAACACTATTACTTGTTCTTTTAATTACTGTAAGTTCTTGCAAAGAAAAGAAAATTGAATATAAGCCAGAATCCATTGGGGCCATCAATGCCGTGGCAGTGGTTATGGACAATGAACTTTGGAAAGGACCCGTAGGGGACAAGGTAAGGGAATATTTTGCTGCACCCGTCCTTGGCCTATCATGGGAGGAACCGTTATTTACTATAAACCATATGTCATCTGCTGTTTTTACAGGTACTGTAAAAAATACCAGATCGGTATTGTTTGTAGAAAAGGATTCGTTGGATTTAGGGCATATCAAAACCGATGTCTATGCAAGACCACAAAAGGTGGCAGTAATAAAAGGAAGCACGGAGGCTGAAATTATTGAAAATATTGATGAAAATGCCGCCAAGATCATTGAAGCATTCAAGTCTGTAGAAATCAGTGAAGCTCAAAAAAGGTTTCTAAGGTCGGTGAACAAAGAAACGGTCCTGAAAGATAAGTATGGGATAACCCTCTCCATGCCCTCCGTATATAAAGTTGGGAAACAAGAGGACAATTTTGTTTGGATAGACCGTCAGATCCCTAAAGGGGTCATGAACATCATTGTTTACAGTATGCCGGAGGATAGTTTTAAGAACGATTCCACTTTTGTAAAGGATATCGTGGCGATGAGGGATTCAATTGGCCAAAGGTATATTCCTGGACCTGATGTTCCGGACAAGATTACTTATATGATGACAGAAAAGGCATTCTCTCCTTACGTCTTTCCTGCGGAGATTGCCGGGAAAAAGGCGGTAGAAGTAAGAGGAATTTGGGAGATCAATGGTTATCCGATGGCTGGACCATTTTTATCCTATATCATCAATGATGAGGCCAATAATCGGAAACTGGTCATTGAAGGTTTTACTTTTGCCCCATCCACAGAAAAGAGGGATTATATGTTTGAATTGGAGGCCATATTAAAGTCTATTAAATTCGTTGACCAAAAGAAATAACGGAATTTATATTTCAGAAATCCAAAGCGATCCATCGGATCGCTTTTTTTTATTTCTGAATTGTAACCAATCGGATTTTCTAAATTGATAGGGGTCCCACCTAAGGCTGAAATGCTAATGCATGGACTAGTTTGTTGCCGTGTGTAAAGGAGGTCGTTAAAAGCACTAAAAAAGGGCCGCATCGCGACCCTTTTACATAAAACAGAAACAAATTTACTTAACCATTTTTTGTGGGAAAAATAGTATTTTAAAAGATTGCCTTATTTAATCAAAAGCAAATCCTGTTATCAATCGGAAAACAAAGGCATATACCACAACGGCAAAGAGGCCAAAGCAAAACCACGAAAGGGCCTTGAAGTAGTTTTTGATCAATAAATGTCCTAAGTTCTTAAAACCTTCTAGATATATTTCTTTAACAAGTAGTAATTTGTCCATAATGGTATTTTTTCGGGTTAATACTATCTTAAAGATAGGTTGATGATAGGCCGATTTATAATTTATTGGCTTAAGGGACAATATATTGGACGTAGGAAACCTCCTATTTAATTTCATCTGTGAACGGCTTTTTTTGTGGGATGAACTGAATGGGCTGGGATACTTCTACTTTGTTTTTTGATCCCAGAAAAATAGCAAAGGCCACAGCGGACAGGACGGTCTATTCTTTGGAGCGGGCGTTGCAGGGGTACAACAGCTCAAGTTTCGGTAAGTGGATAGACCAAGGGTGGGATACATTAAAAAACCCCTTAGAGGTTATTCTAAGGGGTTTATATTCATTGTCGTTGGAATTTACATTAATCCCAAACGTAACCTGTAGACATTCTAAATACCAAGGCATACATGGCGACTAAGATGAGTGCGAAACAGACCCATGAAAAGACCTTTAAGTAGTTCTTGACAATGTAATGTCCCAAGTTTCTAAATCCTTCTAAATAAATTTCTTTGATAAGTAATAGTTTAGTCATACCCCACATTTTAAGATTAAGTTATCTCAAAGATCGCTGGGATAAAGGAAGTTACGAAAAAAATTAGGTCAAATGGATGCTTATGCGGATGAAAAGGAGCTTATTGTTTAATGGGCGATGAACAGTAAATTTTGTCGACAAACCGCTAAGTTAAACGGTCATAAAAACACGATAAAATGAAGCTGTGTAAATTAAGGGTATAAATAATGCTTTATCCATACAACTATATGTTGAGGATGAGCAAAATAAAACGCAAGGGGTTAAAAATGAATGGGTATGAAAAAAGCCATAAAAAACATAAGGATCAGTATGTTTTTTTATGGCTCTAGTTGGTGTGTGCTAAGTAATACTTTTATATTCCTGAAGGTTCATTTACATATTTACGATAATAATTTCTGAACGCCTGTTCAATTCGTGCTTGGTGCCAGAACAACGCACCCCATTTTTACATTCGTTGATCAATTGTTCTTCTCCGTAGCCAATGGCACTTTCAATACGGGCTGCATCAATACCTTTGGAGATAATATAATCCCTGGTAGATTTGGCCCTTCTATCCGATAGGTATTTGTTGTAAACATCGTTACCTCTGGAATCCGTATGGGATTCAATTTTAATGACCATCTCTGGATACTCGTTCATAACATTGACTACTTTGTCCAATTCCAAACTTGCATCCGATCTAATATTGAACTTATCAAAGTCGAAATAGATCATGTCAGTTTTAAGTTTGCGTATACCGTTCTCTATGGCTATCAGGTCCTTCAATTTTTTGATTGAAATATCAATATTTATCAGTTCGTTATCCTTAGTGGTTACTTGCTGCTCTTGATCAAAATAAGTGTCCTGGGATACTTTAATGGTGTATTTGGTTTTGCCTTCCAGGTCTTCAAACAAGAAACTACCATCATCGCCAGTGACCATTTCCTTTAATTTAATATTGTTCTCATCCAAAAGGGTCACCAGACTTTGTGGCATAATATCGCCGGTAACCAATTCCGTCACCACTCCGGCAATGGCGTTTTGGTTGGGCACGATTTCCTCAACCAATAATCGTTCAAAAGAATAGATGTCATCATCGCCTTTACCGCCTTTTCGGTTCGAGGCAAAATAGCCTTTTTGGTTATCTTCGTTTACGATATAGGAAAAATCATCCTTGTTGCTGTTAATAGGCTGTCCCATATTTACAACCTCTTTAAATCCTTCCTCATCATAAGCCACCTCATAAACGTCCAACCCACCTAACCCTACGTGTCCATTGGATGCGAAATACAGTTTTTTGTCATTGATGAAAGGGAACATCTCCTTCTGTTCTGTATTGATTCCAGGGCCTAGGTTCTTTGGTGCTGAATACTGACCATTTTCAAGGACATCAACAACAAAAATATCGGTCTGCCCTATACTTCCGGGCATGTCGGAGACAAAGTATAATTTTGTTCCATCCGGACTCAATGCAGGGTGTCCTGTAGAATATTCATCACTGTTGAAAGGTAGTTCCTCGGCTTCGGTCCATTCCCCATCAATCTTTACTGATCGGTATATTTTAAGATTGTTGTCTCCGTTTTCTGCTCTTTTTAGTTTCTTTCCATAATTGTTTCGCGTAAAATACATGGTAAGATTATCAGGAGCAAACGTAACCGAGGCCTCATGGTATTTGGTATTTATTTTTTTGGAAAATTTAATGGCACTTTTTAAATCCTGGGATTCTTGGTTGATCTTGGATACATAGAGGTCTAAATACGGTTGATTGTTCCATTTATACCGTCTGGTTTGTAAAAAGGAAGAATCCTTTGCAGAGGCAAAAACAATTTCGTCCTTGTTGTGGAACATGGGTGAAAATTCAGAATACTTGGTATTGATGGCCAAATTTTTAATTCCGAAATCTTGTTCCTTACTCAAAATATTATCCAATACGGCCTCTTTCTTTTCTGTATGGAGGGCCGTTCTGGTATTGTTGGGTTTGCTTTTTCCCATCTCTTGGTCATACAGACGCATCAATCGCTTGGATCTACCGTATTTGCCCGTACCTTTTAAAGTGTGCGCATACTTGAAAAGTTGATCCGGAGTCATGTCCTTCTCATATCTTTCATAAAGTACGTTGTACCAATAATACGCTTTTGGCATGTCCGTATTGTAATAATAGGCATCCCCCGCTTTTTCAAGTACGGTAAAAGAGTAATTTTTAGGATCTTTTTTTAAGGCTTCTTCGTATAGTTCAGCGGCCTCAGCATACCACATTTTATTAAAGTACTCATCTGCTTTTTGAATAAGCCTAGTGGCATTGGGGCTATCCTTGTCTTTAGAATAAGTAACCGTTCTTTTGGAACGTCTTTTATTTACAGGTACCTCTTCCTCCTCGACGGCATTCAACATCTCGTATGTTACTTCATCTATGGACAATTGTTGTTCGGAAGTAGTTGATTTGGAAGACTTTTTATCTGTAGGTTTAGGCTCTTGTTGTGTTGCCTTGGTACCGGAGAGATCGTCAGCTAAGGGTAAAGGGTTTATAGACTTGTCCTTGATATCAATTTTATTGGCTTTACCTCCATTGTCCACGTTCATCAACCAAAATGGCTCTTGGTAGGTCCCGTTCAATTGGGAATTACAGGAGTTAATGGCCAGGTCCAGGGAATCGTATTGGGCCAGGTAGACATAATTGAGACCATTGTTGGAATTGTTTATATAACCGGCATTAAATCCTTTTCCCTTAAGTTTTTGGACTAATTTTTTGGCATTGGCCAAATCTGAAAATACCCCAGAAACTATATAATATCCTTCTTCTGCCCCTTTTAGGTTATAGAAGGTCCTACTATTGATGTTATTTTTGGCAGCCGCTCTTTTAAACGCATCCCCGGAAACTCTCTTGGTAGGTGCCGTTGCATAAATGTTTCGACTTTTGTTATAATGTGTAACTGAGGCATAATCGCCATTACTTGCTGTGTAATTCTTCTTTATACCCTGGGCGCTGCATAATATAGCGAGAAGGAATATATAGGTTGTAAGAAGGTTTTTCATTGGTGCAGCTATTAATTGGGAACTTGTCTTTAAAATCTTTAATTGATAACGTAAAAAGCAACTCATTTATTGAGTTGGTGTAGCGTTCTGATTTTCAGTAAGTTTAAATCCTTATGGTCTTTAAACTACGAATTTAACGGATGAAGTGCCATTCGATTACTTTTTGTTGTGAAAGTGATGCATTTTGTCGTAAACAAGGGGTTTATGCTTAGGAGAAGAATCTAAAAACTTCATTTTTCGAGTCAATTAAGGTTGAATGAAACGAAATCCAATCCTGTTGGTTTGGTTAAAAAAACAAGAATATAAGTTTGTAAGAAGGTTTTTCATGTATGGTTTATTAAAAAAATCTGGGAGATTTGAGTTTTTTGTCCTTGGAAATTAATTGATATCTAAATAGTATCTCATGGGTTCCATTATTGTAATTGTTTAGCTCGTTTATGCTATAATCATATGCGTAACCTATATTGATCCTAGGATTGACTTGAAAACCAAAGAGGCCGCTCAATGAATCCTCCCGTCTATAGTTAACGCCTAAATTCAAAGTTTCGTAAATAAGGAAGTTTATGGAAACGTCAATGGACATAGTGCCGGCAATAACATTCTTTATAAAGAACGAGGGTTTAAATTTTAAATCGGGATTAAGGTCAAAAACATAGCCCCCAATTACGTATAGATGAATTCGGTCTGTGGCTTCAGACTCTTTAATGTTATCGTAATGATGTCCGGTTAATAAATTTGGGGTGGACAAACCTAAATAAGACTTATTGGTATAATAAAAGAGACCTGTGCCAATCGTAGGTAGCACCCTACTATTAATATTTTCATTGAAAGCGGCTTCAGGATCGCGATAGCGACCTTTGGACCAGTCCAAACTAAAAAATTTAATTCCGGCTTTAAAGCCAAGGGACAGACGGTCCCCCCTTCTATTCAATATTATATTGTGGGCATAATTACCGTCCATATAGGTCTCTTGGGATGGGCCTAATTCATCATGGACAATAGAAAGGCCAATCCCATCAAAAATACCAACAGGAGCTTCTATACCAAACGTTATGGTTTTTGGTGCGCCTTCAATTCCGTCCCATTGGCTCCTATAAAGGGAGAGAATGGTAAGATCACCTCGGGAACCTGTATATCCGGGATTTACTGTCATGGTATTGTAATTGTATTGCGTGTATTGCGGCTCTTGCTGTCCATAACAGAAAGACGCTATAAGGCACAATAACAAAAGGGGACCTTGAAAATTTTTGGGGAACATTTACTTAATATGGTTTAAACTTTATGTTATTAGAAATAGCCTATCGACTGATGTATATCCACCCGCTCTTTACAGGGGTTTTACCATCTCCGAAGTCCAAAAGGAAATAATAAGTACCCACAGGAAGATTCATGTCCTTTCCATAATAGCTGGTTTCGGAAACTGTACCTTGCCAGTCATTTTTATATCCTTTCTTTTGGAACACCTTATTTCCCCATCTATTGAAAATTTGAAGGAAGTTGTTAGGATAGTCTTCTATACATTCTATAAAGAAAACGTCGTTCAAACCGTCATTGTTGGGTGAGAATTCATTATAGATTACAAGGCATTCATCTTCAACCGATTGCTCTTCCAAAAGGTCTATACCGGTTTCGGCCATATCGTTGTTCGTGTTTGGATCTATTTGATCTGCATACGTTAGAATAGCAATATTGACATAGTCATTAATTGCTGTTACGGTGGCCGTCATTTCTAATAGGGAAGTAGCACCAATCCTAAGAAATGGAATTTCCCAAAGGGAGCTGGTTTGATTGTAACTGCCGTTATCCACCTTTGAAGATACTAATTGGTATCCTTTTGGCAGAACATCCCTTATCTCTACATTGGTGGCATCGTAGGGGCCATTATTAGTGACTGTTACGGAAAAAACAACAATATCCCCAACCATGGCTTCCTGCCTATCCACTTTTTTATTTATGGACAAGTCAACCGTAGGAGTTGGAATAGTATGATTGTCCTCATCATCTTCACTTTGGTCATTACTGTCATTGTTTGGGGACGAATCTGGGTCATTTTGATCCATTTTGGTAATTCCCGCAATATTTTTGTACTCACCTGCAGCACCTGTTGGTGGCAATACAATTGTTTCATAAGTCAATATTTTGTCTCCAATTTCAATTTTTGGAATCTCCCAAGTAATGATATTTCCTTCCAATATACCACCATTGTTTATGTTGCCTAGAGCAAATCCGCTCGGCACTTGGTCTACTATGGTAACATTTGTTGCGTCATTGGGACCGTCGTTGGTCACAATCAAAGAGAAGATGACAGTATCTCCAACATTAGGGTTGGTAGTATTAACAGTCTTTTTTAAGCTTAAATCTGAAAATTCATTGATCGTAATGCCAATTTCATCCTTATTATTTTGGGAATTGGGGTCTGTTTGGTCTACAAAGCTCAAAGAGGCTATATTGTTGTAATCATGAATTGAAGCTACTTCAACTGTTAATTTCAAGTTTGCGGTTTGTCCAACACCTATAGAAGGTATTTTCCATACCGATGAACTTTGATCATAGCTTCCACTAGTGGAGGTTGAGGATACAAATGCGTAACCGGCAGGCAGCACATCGGTGATTCCCACATTTGTTGCGGCATATGGGCCATTATTGGTAACAGTTATGGTAAAGACAACGGTATCTCCAATAAAAGACTCAGGTTTGTTCACTGTTTTGTCAATGGCCAAATCTACAGTTGGTATGGGGATGGTATGGCTATCCTCATCGTCCTCACTTTGATCATTATCATCATTGTTCGGTGCAGAATCAGGATCTACTTGGTCCATCTGGGTTATCTCAGCAATGTTTTTGTATTCATCAGCCGTTCCTGAAGGGGCATTTATTACCGCCTCATAGGTCAGAACCTGTGTTCCAACCCCAACAGAAGGCAATATCCATGTAATTGTATTTGCATTTAAAGTACCTCCATTGCCAATGGTGCCAATAGAGAATCCACTTGGCACATTATCCACCACTGTCACATTGGTTGCATCATCGGGACCGTCATTGGTTACTGTTAAGGTAAATAGTACGGTATCCCCTACATTGGGATTACTGATATCCACATCTTTGTTTAAGCTTAAATCAGCGGTGCCGTTCACCTCTATGGTAATTGAATCGGTATGTTCACAGCCATTTGCATTGGTACCGATTACGGTAAAAGTGGTTGTTGAGAATAAAATGACCGGTACACCATCCACGGCACCATTATCCCACATATAAGAATCTGCTCCGGCCCCTGTTAAGGTAACTGGTTCCCCTGAATTTATTTTCGTGGAAGAGGCATTGGCCGTAACAACAGGGGGCGTGTTTACTGTTAGTGTGACTGAAGCCGAAGCATCTGCAGGACATATGTAGGTGTCATTGGATACCATCACCCGATATTGATTGCCATTATCTAAAATTGTCGCATTGGTAATTTGTAGGGTGTCTGTATTAGTACCACTATAAATACCGGCATCACTTAGATCAACCCAAGTAGTACCGTTAAATAACTGCCACTGGTAGTGGTCTGTCCGAATAGCTGTGACACTAAAGGTTGCATTATTTTCCGGGCATATTTCTAGATCCTTGGGTTGAGAGGTAATAGTGGGAGCAGTATTCTCCCTAAATTCATAGATACCATTTTTATCGATGTCCGCTGGTGTTTGATACGTTGCGCCTATTACAACCCCATCGGCATTGGTTTTGGGCGGGTTGCCCAATCCGTAATATTCGTTATCACCCTTATCGGCATTCATGTTAAAATAGGCTTCATTGGCATCACTACAACCGTCATCATCACTATCTGTATCCATATAATCCGGACCTTGGGAGCCATCGGTATTTCTAATGGTAAAATTAATTATACCACTATCCACCGTTGTTTCTACCACATCCGCCAAACCGTTGGCGCCAAAACTTCCGTTTACAACACCATTGGTGTGCGGTTGTTCATGACCAGCTTCCACAGCGTCATAAATACCGTCATTATCCACGTCTAAATCCAGTTGATTGGTCACTCCATCTGAGTCGTTATCCAAGCCAAAGACCTGTGGATCGATATAATTGGTGACACAACCAAATTCAATATTGTGTTGTCTTTCGGTAGAGGAAGCCCCTGGAATTCTTGCTACGGCTCCCACACGAATGGTTATTTCCGATCTGGAATTATAATTCACCCCGAAATTTACTTGGGATTGCTTATTATTGGCCCCTGGATAAGTTTTGTTGCCTCCTGTTCCTATTACCCATTTCCCATCTGTGGACATGGTTAATTCCGTTGGATTGGCAATCACATAACTCGTGGGATTGTAACTCCATGTTTGTTCCCCATACTGATTGGTACCGTCAATATCATTAAAATTCATCAGAATCCTGTCCAATACAACTGGTGACGATCCTCCTGCAGTTACAAACCTAATTTTATATTCAATCAAACCTTGATCTCCCTTATTGGTAAAATTAAAGGCTGTAAAGGGTCTAAATGCAGGCTTGTCCTTACTATTGTTATCTATTTCCTTGACTGTGGCGTTATAGATTTGAACAATAGTGACCAGCGCATCCGTTCCGCCAGTTACATTTGGGATTCTATATACTGCCCCTTGTTTTAGGGCATCCCCTGAGACCAAAACAGCATTTGCACTAAAATCCAGTGTCGTTTCACCTCCGCATTGTGGTTGGGAATTGGCTATAACCGTATTTAACTCTTGTAGATCGGGGATACCGTCATTATCATCATCCAAATCTGAGCGGTCCAATATCCCATCTCCGTCCGAGTCATCAAAAGGTGGAGGAATATCGTTCAGCGTTTCAACGGTAACCTTGGCAATATCACATAATCCTGTAGTGTCACATATTTGATATTCAAATGTATCTACCCCTATAAATCCGGGGTTTGGTGTATAATGCAATTCCCCTGTAGACTTGGCAATGGATAGATTCCCATGCGATGGTTGTAAAAGGCCACTATTGTTTATTGATGTAATGTCAATATTTTGATCAAGATCCTTGTCATTCTCTAATGCCTGTATGACAATTGAATTATTTGTATTGACCATAACCATGTCATCTTTTGCACATGGTTGGGCATAAACAATTACTGTGGTTACGTTTGAGGGGTCAGGTATGCAGCCTTCACAAGGCGCTATGTTTAACTCATAGGTTCCTGGCTGGTTTATTGTAATCTCGTCCAATCCTACTCCCTCCATTTCAACGGTCCCATTTATAAAGGTCACCCCTTCTGTTAGGGATTTCCAAAAATAAAGGGCTGTTGGAGACTTGAAATTTGCCTGAAGCGAGAGTGTTTCCGTACCAGTACAGCTAGTAAAATTAGCAGGCAAAGCTATACTTGTGTCAATAGCCCCTTCCTTGGCAGTTCCTAAGAACGGGAATGGTCCAGAAAAATCTACCAAGCCGGAATTAAAGGATGCAGAACCCCTTGTTTTGACCAAAACGGCACTGTATGGAAAATAACATGTTCCTTCCAGACCAAAAATAGTGGCTGGGTCAAAACCCAGACCAGTGAAATTAATACCAACCTCCGCCAAGGATTCCTTACTGTAAGTGCTCGAAGGTGATAGGTCAGTGTTAAAAGTGCCCCAAGGTGGGGCATCTGTGGGGACACCATTAATTTTACTGTAGGTATTCCCTCCATAATTTACATGAGCGTACCCGTATTTTGATATTAGAGATTCTCCATCAAAACCTGTGTATTGAAAACCTGTGTTGGACAAATAATCTTTTCGTGAGATCCAAATTCTAATGTCCAAGCTCATGACACTGGATCCAGAATAATCAAATCCAACATCCAAGTCTCCTATTTTAGTAACCTTGCCATTATCGTCAAATTCCCATGAAGTATGGCCTTCATCCGTTCCGACATTGGAAAAAGTATTTCCTGTTAATTTTAATTCTTCTATAAAAAACTCAACGTCGGTATAATGTGCCCCTCCATTATCTGAGGTGCTTACTGCCATATTCACCCAGAGTTCATCGGTAGGAGTTATGCCATTACGTCTAACATGGACAAATGCATCAACAATATCAGCTTTTTTTGAAATGGAAGAAGATTTAACGACCCAGTTTGCTGGGTTATCACCGTTTTTTCCATTACCAAAAGTTGTCTTATCATTCTTTTCGGCAATATAATCATGGGCAAATATGGAGCCATACCACAACTTTCCATTGATGTTACTGTAGTTGGGCTCACTCATAAAAGCTTCAAATGCCTTATTTTCACCTGTGTCGATGTAATTTTTAAATAATACTTGACTGCTCTCGTCTATAACCCCCAGCCCGGAAGTGCCAATAAACCAATCGTCCGTATTTACATCAGGGATCCCGGAGTATGTGTCGGCCTCAATTCCAAAATTGGCTCCATTGCCCGATTGGGCGGACATTCCAATGGAGGCTGATAGGAATATAAAACAGCAGAAAAGAACTACTTTTTTACGTGTGTTGTTTGTCATTAAATATAATTTCATAGGGTTGCCCCTATGGGGGGATTTGGTTAAGTTTTGTTTAACGACCAATTACATCTTGGGACGTATTGGCAAAGCTATTAGATAACCAAAGAATGGAAGATTTATTGTTGCAAGGATATCTTTACCTGTTGCGAATAGCACAAAAGCTGTAGTTGCTACTTTTAGGGGCACGTTGAACAAAACCAGTGAAGGCTTTTGAGAATCAATCTTTATCTACAAAGTACAATGAAGATATATTGCATGGAAAATAGAGAACAGAGGAACAAGAAATATCTGGATATAATAAGGAGGGATACTTTGATAGGGTACTTGGATCTGGAATGTTTTAATGGGTAAACATGGAGCAACTTTATAGGAAAGTATTAAAACAAAAAACACCCGCTAGGGGTGTCTTTATTTCGGCTTTATAAGCTTATTTTTTTTCGTCAATAGTGTCTTTTGATTTATCATCTTCCTTGGAGGCGTCCTTAAATTCTTTAATTCCACTACCAAGTCCACGCATTAATTCTGGAATTTTCTTCCCGCCGAACAATAAAAGAACGACCAGAACCACAATTACTACTTGCCAAGGGCCAACTGCTAAAAAAATGTTTGAAGATATCATTTCAGATAATTTAAATAGACCACAAAGGTACTAAAAAAGTTATAAGTATTCATTTATTATTACATTGGAAATGGTAATTTAACGATGTAAACCAAAACCTTTTTATTAGCGTATACATTTTATCTGATAAAGAAATGTAAAAGGTAGAATTATCAAAACTCTTCTGAAATATTCGGGAGTAGCATTATATTTGTAAACTATGGCCAAGAAAGGGGAAAAGAGAAAGGAAATAAAACAAAAGCTTTTGCACAAGTATCGTTTGGTGATACTTAACGAAAATACTTTTGAGGAAAAGATTTCTTTTAAATTGAGCCGATTGAACGTTTTTGTGACTGGCTCCCTTTTTATTGTGGCCCTGATTGCTTTTACCACCGTTCTTATCGCTTTTACCCCATTAAGGGAATATATTCCCGGGTACTCTTCAACCAAATTAAAAAGACAGGCCACAGAATTGACCTATAAAACAGATTCTTTGGTCACCGTTCTAAATTATACCAATAAGTATTTGGATAATATCAGAATGGTATTGAACGGGGATATTGCCAATAATCAGATGAATAGGGATTCCCTGTTCGAACAATTCAAGTTGGATCCGTCGTCTATAGATCTAACACCTATACGGGAAGATTCCTTGTTGCGCCAACAAGTTGCGCTAGAGGATAAGTACAGTCTATTTGAAAGGGACATCAAAAATGTCAACTTGGTGCTTTTCCCTCCCGTTGAAGGAACCTTGACCCAGGAGTACAATCCTCAAAAGAAACATTACGCGGTGGATGTAGTGGCAGTTACCAACACCCCTGTCAAGGCCGTTGCCGACGGGATGGTAATATTCTCTGAATGGACCGCCGATACGGGATATGTGATCATCTTGGAACATAAGGATGGGCTGTTATCGGTTTATAAGCACAATGGATCACTGAACAAAAGTCAGGGTGATATGGCAAGGGCCGGAGAGGTTATTGCCTCAGTAGGCAACACGGGCGAATTGACCACGGGACCACATTTGCACTTTGAGCTTTGGAACAACGGAGGCCCTGTAAACCCTTTGGATTACATCGATTTTAAATAAATAACCTATGTCATTAAAATCGTTTGCAGCACGGATATTTGCAAGACGAATTGCAAAGAAGAATGCCAAATGGATCAATAATCCATTGCAGGCGCAGGAAAGGGTGTTCTTACAGCTGGTTAAAAAAGGAGCAAAAACCAAGTTTGGCAAGGACCATAATTTCAATAACGTCCAAACGTATTCAGATTTTGCCAAAAATGTGCCTATCCGCGATTACGAGGACCTTAAGCCCTATGTGGAAGAAGTGATCCAGGGAAAAGAGGATATTCTTTGGCCTGGTAAACCCGCCTACTTTGCAAAAACATCTGGGACCACCTCGGGGGCCAAGTATATTCCAATTACGGATGAATCCATCAAATATCAGATAGAGGCGTCGAGGAATGCCATCCTAAATTATATCGACGAAACTGGGAACGCTGATTTTGTTACCGGGAAAATGATATTTCTCCAAGGGAGTCCGGAACTGCAGGAGAAGAACGGAATTAAATTGGGGAGGTTGTCAGGCATCTCTGCCCATTATGTTCCCAACTATCTTCAAAAAAACAGATTGCCGTCCTGGAAGACCAATTGTATTGAGGATTGGGAAACCAAGGTCAATGAAATAGTAAAGGAGACCGAAAATGAGAATATGACCGTTATAGCGGGCATACCTTCTTGGGTGCAGATGTATTTTGAAAAACTGAATCAAAAATCTGGAAAGAAGGTCGGAGAGCTTTTCAAGAACTTTCAGCTTTTTATCTATGGGGGAGTTAATTTTGAACCTTATCGGGCAAAATTTGAAAGTCTCATGGGCAAAAAAGTGGATAGTATAGAGCTGTTTCCTGCCAGCGAGGGATTTTTTGCCTATCAGAACTCCCAAAAAGAAAAAGGAATGCTCCTGTTATTGGATTCCGGAATCTTTTACGAATTCGTGAAGTCGGACGAATTTTTTGAGGAAAGCCCCCAACGTCTTACTTTAAAGGACGTTGAAATAGGGGTCAATTACGTCATGATCATTTCCACGAATGCTGGCCTATGGGCATACAATCTTGGAGATACCGTTCAGTTTATTTCATTGAAGCCCTATAAAATCATAGTATCGGGGCGTATCAAGCATTTTATATCGGCCTTTGGGGAGCATGTAATAGGTAAGGAAGTGGAAGAGGCCATGAGAAAGGCAATTTCAACAACGGACGCTAGGATCAATGAATTTACGGTTGCCCCACAGATTGCTCCGGAGGGGAACCAATTGCCCTACCACGAGTGGTTGGTGGAATTTGAAAAAGAACCTTCAGATTACAATTCCTTTATCAATGCCTTGGACAAAGAACTTCAACAACAGAATAGTTATTACTTTGACCTAATTGATGGGAAAGTACTTCAAACCTTAAAGGTAACGGTCATTAAAAAAGGAGGCTTCAATGAATACATGAAATCCTTGGGGAAATTGGGTGGTCAGAACAAGGTGCAGCGATTGTCCAATGACAGAAAAGTAGCAGAAGCCCTAAGGGCCTATGCGGTGGATTAGATTTTTTCATTATTACGGTCCTATTTTAGAAAATAAGCGCACTTATGGGTAATCCTAAATAATAAGTGTAATTTTGCAGGCAATATTATGAATAAATTGAAAAATACAACTCGAGCTCAAGAGTCTACCAATGCCATTGAGCGATTATATATTACGATGCGCCACCTGTTCAATAGGGGGTTTTATAAGCCAATGGGCGTATCAGGGGAGACCTTGAGAAATGCCCTATTGCAATTGCGACCAGAGATCTACGGTTCCATTGCGGAGGAAAAAACAGAATTGAACGGTTTGATCTATGTCTTGGAGCGTTTGCCAGAGGGCATTGAGCAATGTAGGTTTATCAACCTAACTTCGGACGAAGGATATGGGAAATCTCATTTTAAACCAATTATTCCCCCTAAAAGAAGAAGAAACTGCTACAGAATAGACGATGAGCAGATGAACATTGAGATTACCAGGGGCCGCTCCGATATCTATGATATTCTGACCCATCTTACCTTTTTATTTGTTGAATCACAGAAAATAGCAAAAAGGGTATTGATAGAGGATACGGACAGGACCATTAGGGATTGGGTAAAACTGGAAGAGGCTGTTAAAAAAAACAAATTGACCCAAACGGAACGGGAGGTCGCTTTGATCCATACGGCACAAATTTTGGGACGGTCCTTTACCGAGGCCATAGAAATACATAAAAAATTGGCCACAAAAGCGGAACCGGAACGATTTCTTAAGATCGTTTACTGGTTGGGAAAACTGGCCATAGAGGAAGAAACCACGGGTAATAAAAGGGCTATTACTTTCACTCCCTTATTGAGGGAAAGATTGGGTCACCATATCCATGGGGAACGATGGGCAAATGCAATTAAGGAAACTTTAAAGGCAAATGGACTATTGGAAAGGCCCATTCATATTATTAGTGCCAACATGCATAGCGTAATGAATTCTTTGTTTGCAAAGAATGCATTGGCCAAGGAATATGGTAACAAACCGTCCTTGGAGATTTATGAGGCGCTTAGCTCCCCCGAAAATGGTGCCTTGAGGAACAAGGTGATAGCCATGGCGAAGAAAAATGGCATGATCTCTTTGGACGATACCTCAGGTACTAATATCGACGTACAAATTTTTGATACTGCCAAATTAGGAAAGGATGCCTGTTGTTTTGAGCTGAGGGAGGGTATTCCCGATGATAAAAAGCCTGTCATATTTGTGATGGACTATGCCTTTGGAGAGCAGGCCTACGAAACCATTGATGAATTTTTGAAACCGTACAAAAAGAAAAAAAACCAACAGGTATTTTTAGATGTGGCCTCAATTTCCATTATGGGAAAGGCAGGCATATTGGAGGGTGGCAAAGGAGATATCATGATTCCAACCTCCCATATTTTTGAGGGTACGGCGGACAATTACCCCTTTAAAAACGAGTTTAACGCCGATGATTTTAAAGGCAACGGTCTCAATGTTCTGGAAGGTGCCATGATCACGGTATTAGGCACGTCTCTACAGAACAAGGATATCCTAAAATTCTTCCATGAATCTACTTGGAATGTGATTGGGCTGGAAATGGAAGGGGTGCATTACCAAAAGGCAATCCAGGCAGCATCAAAAGTCAGAAGGAGTATTCGTGAAGACGTAAAGGTCCGCTATGCCTATTATGCCTCGGATAACCCATTGGAAACAGGAAGCACCTTGGCTTCTGGAGGATTGGGTACTACAGGGGTAAAACCAACCTATTTGATTACCGACAAAATACTTAAACAAATATTTAATTCTTAACATATGTCTAACCAGCAACCGGTAAATAATAATACGTCTTCAGAGGAAGTAGATTTGGGCCAACTGTTCCAAATGATTGGAAACGGCTTTAGAAAACTCTTCAACTTTATTGGCAATATTTTTAAGGGCATTTTCAAGATTATCATCTATTTTTTGCTCTTTATACAAAAGCATTTTATAAAGTTTGCTGTTGCTGCCGTGGTTGGATTGGCAATAGGGGTTTATTTGGATATAATCAAGGAGCCTAAATACATTTCCACCATGGTGGTAGAGCCTAATTTTAATAGTGTTCAACAATTGTATAACAACGTGCATTTCTATAATGAATTAGCAATCTCCCAAGATTCCTCGGCATTGGCCGAAGCCTTGGATATTACACGCTCTGAAGCTGGACATATTAAGATGTTCAGAGTGGAGTCCTATTCGGATGAAAACCAGAAAGTGCAACTTTTTGATAAGTTTGTGCGGAGTTTGGACACGACTACCCAGAAGGCTATAGATATGGAGAAGTATCTTTTGAACTTTAATTCGCTAGATGCTCGGTTTCATACCGTTTCCGTAACGGCAACAAATAATACCATCGCCAAAAAGATACAGCCCTCCATTATCAACTCTATATCCAGGAACGAATATTTTAATTTGCAAAAGTCGATTAGTGATATCAATATTGAGCTCCAAGATAGCCTTTACAGCAAACAAATCAATGAAATAGACTCCCTTCAACTGCTGTACAAAAAGGTCATGATCAAGGAAGCTGACAAGCCCATGCAGGGGACCAACATTAGTTTGGGAGAAAACGGCGGAAAAGAGAATAAGGAACTGGCATTGATCAATAAAATGGAGGAGCTAAAAACTAGTTTGGTTCTTTTGAACGAAGAGCGCGCAAACAAGTCTAGTATTTTAAATGTTATCTCCGCTTTTCCCAGGAGAGGGGTTGAGGTGAAAGGAGTATGGAACAGTTATAAATTCTGGATTCCCGTTGGACTCATTGGGTTGACGTTATTGGTACTAAGTATTCTTGAACTAAACACATATTTAAAAAAATACAAAAAAGAATAGGTCATGAACATATTGGTTACGGGCGGTGCCGGATTTATAGGGAGTAATTTTATTGACTATCTTTTAAAAACCGATAAGCTTTGTAAAGTGATCAATTTAGATGTTTTGACCTATGCAGGAGACCTCAGGAATACGGAATCTTTTAAAAGTAATGAACGGTATACCTTTGTTAAAGGTGATATTTGTAATAGTTCATTGGTTACCGAATTATTTGACAACTATAAGATTAATGCGGTCATTCATTTTGCTGCAGAATCCCATGTAGATAATTCTATTGATAGTCCAGTTGACTTTATTAAGACCAACATTGAAGGAACTTTTGTTCTCTTGGAAGCGGCACGAAAGTATTGGATGGATGCGCCATTTGTGGTAAAACAAGAATTTGAGAATGCACGATTTCATCATATTTCAACAGATGAAGTTTACGGAAGCCTTGGTCCCAATGGATATTTTAAAGAGAATACCCCTTATGCTCCCAACAGTCCCTATAGTGCAACTAAGGCCTCCTCCGACTTTTTGGTCAGAAGTTATCACCATACCTATGGATTAAATGTGGTTACAACCAATTGTTCGAATAATTATGGTGCTCAACAACACGACGAAAAATTAATTCCGACCATAATAAGAAATGCCATACAGGGAAAAAACATTCCCATATATGGGGAGGGAAAAAATATAAGGGATTGGTTGTATGTAG
Organism: Sediminicola sp. 1XM1-17; assembly: GCF_037203765.1. NCBI lineage: Bacteria > Pseudomonadati > Bacteroidota > Flavobacteriia > Flavobacteriales > Flavobacteriaceae > Sediminicola > Sediminicola sp. 1XM1-17. Next base: position 423,333 of record NZ_JBBCAS010000001.1, read on the forward strand.
AGGACCATTGCCGAGGAATTTGGGAAGTATTTTTAACTGGAAAAACAGGGGAAACCTACTTATTTGGCGGAAATGCCGAACGGACCAATAAGGACATAGCCATTAAAATTTGTCAGTTACTGGAGCGTAAAATTCCCAAGAAGGACGGGAGTTACAAAGATCAAATACGCTTCGTTGAGGATAGACCGGGGCACGATTATAGATATGCCATAGATTTCTCTAAAGTGAAACAAGAAATTGGATGGCAACCTGAGGAAAACTTTGAAACAGGTTTGGAAAGGACAGTTGATTGGTATTTAGGAAAGTACCGGAAATTAGGCGAGATGGATTAATGCGGAAATAACAGAAGTAATACGGTTTTGAGTTATGATAGTTATGTTGTGATGGAGTTATAATAAATTCAAATAGAAATTAATGGAAGTTAAATCCCATAAAGATCTCAAAGTATGGAAAGAGTCAATGGAGTTGGTTATAATAATTTATGCCGCTACGAAGGAATTTCCCAAGTATGAACTTTACGGATTAACCAGTCAAATAAGGAGAGCATCAATAACTATACCATCAAATATAGCTGAAGGAGCAGGTAGAAATGGATCTAAAGAATTTATTCGTTTCTTGTATATTGCTTTAGGTTCGTTATCCGAACTTGAAACACAGATTGAAATAGCTCTCAAATTAAACTATGTGAAAAATTTAGACGATGTGATATTGAAAATTACCTATATCAGAAGAATGTTATCAAAATTGATCAGAAGTCTAAAACAATAATGCTTTTTACAACACATAACATAACAACATAACAAACGTAACAAGATAACAGTTTTAAAAAAATGAAAGGTATCATATTGGCAGGTGGTTCAGGAACTAGACTTTATCCCATTACCATGGCGATGAGCAAACAACTGATGCCGATATACGACAAGCCTATGATTTATTATCCTCTTTCAACTTTAATGTCGGCCGGAATACGAGAGATACTCATTATTACCACACCAAAAGATATAGCACTGTTCCAAAACCTTTTGGGAGATGGTTCAAAGCTAGGGTGCGATTTTTCATATGCGACACAAGAAAGTCCCAATGGATTGGCTGAGGCCTTTATCATTGGTGAAGATTTTATTGGAAAGGATAAAGTAGCCTTGATTTTAGGAGATAATATTTTTTATGGAACAGGCCTATCCACCTTACTTCAGGAGAATAATGATCCTGATGGGGGCGTGATTTACGGTTATCATGTACAGGACCCGGAACGATATGGCGTTGTTGAGTTTGATCGAGAAGGCAAAGCTATCAGTATTGAAGAAAAGCCTATCAAACCCAAATCCAATTATGCAGTTCCAGGGATTTATTTTTATGATAACGATGTGGTAACCATCGCCAAAAAGATTCAACCAAGTAAAAGAGGAGAGTTGGAGATAACCGATATCAATAGGGTTTATTTGGAACAGGGCAGGTTAAAGGTAGGTATCTTGGACAGAGGCACCGCATGGTTGGATACCGGAACATTTCAGTCGTTAATGCAGGCCTCACAATTTGTTGAGGTCATTGAAGAACGACAAGGCCTAAAGATTGGGGCCATTGAAGAGGTTGCCTATACCATGGGTTATATTAATAAGGAACAACTGCAAAAACTGGCAGAACCCCTATTAAAGAGTGGCTACGGAAACTATCTAATGAATTTAAGATGATGTTATCCATTTTACCGACGATACTATGAAAATTACTGAGAGTCCAATAAAAGGTTGTTTCTTCATGGAGCCAATGGTATTTGAGGACGAAAGAGGACTGTTTTATGAAGCCTATCAAAAGAACAGATTTGATGATTATGTAGGGGATAAGGTCAATTTTGTGCAGGATAACGTATCCTTTTCAAAAAAAGGCGTTTTAAGAGGGTTGCATTTTCAAAGGGGCAATTCAGCTCAGGCCAAACTTGTTCATGTGATTAAAGGAAAGGTGTTGGATGTTATAGTGGATATCCGCCAAGGGAGTCCAACTTTTGGAAAACATGTTAAAATTGAGCTATCAGCTATAAACAGAAAGTTAGTTTATATTCCAAAAGGTCTGGCACATGGTTTTTTGGCATTGACCGATGAAGTCATTTTTGCATATAAGTGCGACGCCTATTACGATCCTAAATCGGAGGCTGGGATCTTATACAGTGACCCAGGTTTGGGTATTGATTGGGAAATGGCAGAGGATAGTTTAATACTTTCCGAAAAGGACTTGAAATTACCATTACTTAAAGATTTGGATTCATGAGGCAGGTTTTGGTTACCGGGGCGAATGGACAATTGGGGTTGAGCATCCGTGATCTCCAGACTACATACCCCAATATTGATTTTGTCTTTAATACAAGGGAGCAATTGGACATAACCAATAAGGATCAAGTAAAGGATATTTTTGATTCCGGAAATTTTGACTTTTGTATCAATTGTGCTGCTTATACAGATGTGGAACAAGCCGAGAAAACTCCGGCAATCGCATATAAAATTAATGCTGAGGGTGTCAAAAATATGGCTTTGGCGTGCAAGGAGTATAATGTGGTTCTGATTCATATTTCAACGGATTATGTTTTTGACGGGGAAAAAGGACTACCGTATACAGTTGATGACCTTCCAAACCCTATTAATGAATATGGGAAGTCCAAATGGGAAGGTGAAAAACATGTTCAAGGGATCTTGAAGAATTATTTCATTGTTCGCACATCTTGGTTATACCACAAGGAATATGGAAAAAACTTTTACAAGACCATATTGGAAAAAGCAAAGCAGGGTTTACCTATTCAAGTTACTGATGGCCAAATAGGATGCCCAACGAATGCTGTTAATTTAGCACAATTCATTTTAGGTCTTATTACCCTTGAAAACTCTACGTATGGAATTTCTCATTACACTGACGGAGAGAGTATGACATGGTACGAATTTTCTAAGAAAATAATCGCTGAAAATAATTTAAGTAGCGTGGCCACAGTTGTCAGGGACAATAATTATCGTAGTTTTGCCAAGAGGCCAAGGCAGAGTATTTTAAATTAAAGAAACAATTATATATAATGGATTTTACAGGCAAATCACTTTTGATAACCGGAGGGACAGGTTCCTTGGGAAAGGCTTTAACTAGTCATATTTTATCTAATCACTCTGAAATTAGAAGGATTATTATCTTTTCAAGAGATGAACAAAAGCAATTTCAGATGGCTCAAGAATTTCCTATTGACCAATTTCCCCAAATAAGATTCTTTATCGGCGATGTTAGGGACAAGGATCGGTTAATTAGGGCGTTTAAGGGTGTTGATTATGTTATACATGCAGCAGCCATGAAGCACGTCCACCTAGCTGAATATAATCCAGAGGAATGCATAAAAACCAACATAGGTGGAGCCCAAAATGTGGTTGATGCCTGTTTAGCTACCAATGTGGAAAGAGTGGTTGCATTATCCACTGATAAAGCTTGTGCTCCAATAAACTTATATGGGGCAACTAAATTGACATCAGACAAGTTGTTTATAGCTGCCAACAATATTAAAGGGGACAATCCAATTCAGTTTTCAGTGGTTAGATATGGCAATGTCATGGGATCCAATGGTTCTGTAATTCCATTTTTTATCAATAAAAAAAAGGAGGGCTCCTTGCCCATTACTGATCCGAATATGACTCGTTTTAACATATCCCTTCAAGGCGGAGTTGATATGGTAATGCATGCCTTAAAATATGCTTGGGGAGGAGAATTGTACGTGCCAAAAATTCCATCTTATAGAATTATGGATGTTGCGGAAGCTATTGCTCCTGAATGTGATAAGCCAATAGTTGGAATTAGGCCGGGAGAGAAAGTCCATGAAGAAATGATCACACCTTCAGATTCACTTTACACCTACGATCTAGGAAAGTACTATGCAATCTTACCTTCAACCCACAAATGGAGGTTGGAAGATTTTATCAAAGAATTTAACGCTAAAGCGGTGCCATTGAATTTTAGCTATAATTCAGGTGAAAATGACGAGTGGGAAACTGTAGATAGCTTACGTAAGCTAATAAAAGAACACGTAGATTCAAATTTTGCCATATGATGGGACCGATACCTTATGGACGTCAAAATATAGAGAAGGACGATATTGATGCTGTGGTAAAAACATTATCAGCAGATTTTTTAACACAAGGACCAAAGGTTAAAGAGTTTGAAGATAAGTTTGCCGAATATGTTGGCGCAAAATATGCCGTGGCCGTCAACAATGCCACGGCAGGACTGCACCTTGCTGTTTTGACCTTGGGGCTGAAACCAGGGGAACGCGTCATTACTACGCCAATAACATTTGCCGCTTCTGCTAATTGCGTAAGATATGCCGGGGGTGAAGTTTGGTTCGCAGATATTGATTCAGACTCATATTTGCTTTCATTGGAAAGTACTAGAAAACTAATTGAAAGTAAACCTAAAGGGTTTTTTAAAGGTATAATTCCAGTTGATTTTGGAGGACTTCCCGTTGACCTTGAAGCATTCAGAAATTTGGCCAATGATCATAATTTGTGGATAATTGAAGATGCTTGTCATGCTCCAGGGGGTTATTTTATTGACTCAAAAGGTCAAAAGCAAAAATGCGGAAATGGTAATTATGCAGATATAGGCATATTTTCTTTTCATCCAGTTAAACATATAGCATGTGGCGAAGGCGGGATGATAACCACGAACTCTAAGGCATTATATGATAAACTATCTTTATTAAGAACACATGGAATCACCAAGGATAACATGACAGAGGACCATGGTGGGTGGTATTACGAAATGCAAGATCTTGGATTTAATTATAGATTAACTGATATTCAATCGGCACTTGGAATTACTCAGCTTGTCAAAAATGTTGCTGGTGTCATAAAAAGAAATGAGATTGCTGATGAGTATAAAAAGGCTTTTGAAGGTAAAATTAAATATCAAAGTTTACCACAGGGCATGGTGAATGCTCACCATTTATTTGTAATTGAAGTAGAAGATAGAAAAGGGTTGTATGACTTTTTAAGAACACAAAACATCTTTGCGCAAATACACTATATTCCAGTACATACATTGCCATATTATAAGGAAATAGGCTACAGCAATGCTAATTTAAGTAACTCAGAAAACTATTATTCCAAGTGCATTAGCTTACCTATGTATCCAAGCTTAACAAACGATGAACAAATGTTTGTTATAGAAAAAGTATTAAATTATATCAATGGCTAATCTAGCAATAATACCTGCGAGAGGAGGAAGCAAACGTATTCCAAGAAAGAATATTAAACCTTTTTTAGGAAAACCTATAATTGCTTACTCTATCGAGGCAGCTTTAAAAAGCAATTTGTTTGAAGAGGTTATGGTATCGACCGATGATGAGGAAATTGCTGAAATCGCCCTACAATATGGCGCAAAAGTTCCTTTTTTGAGAAATGATGAAACTGCAAATGATTTTGCTGTATTGGCAGATGTAGTTCAAGAAGTGGTTTCAAACTATAAGAAGCAAAACAAGATTTTTGACAATATTTGTTGTATCCTTCCAACTGCACCTTTTGTAAAGTCAAACAAAATTATTGAAGCCTATAAAAAACTTACAGATAATAATTTTGACAGTGTTTTTCCGGTTTTAGAGTTTTCATTTCCCATCCAACGTTCACTAAAAATGAATGACGATAAAGTAACAATGGTTTGGAGCGAAAACTTAAACGCTCGTTCACAAGATTTAGAACCCAGGTACCATGATTCTGGTCAGTTTTATTGGTTGGAATATACCGCTTTTAGCGCAGGGAAAAAGCTATTTACAGACAATTCTGGAGCGATTGTAATTTCAGAGTTACACGCACAAGATATTGATACAGAAACTGACTGGAAGCTTGCCGAAATAAAATATAAACTCATGCTGAATGACCAAAAATGTAATCTTTAGGGCCGATGGAAATTCATCCACTGGATTAGGTCACTTATACAGATTATTTAGTCTGGTTGAAATTGTTAAGGACACTTTAAATTTTGTTTTTTTAACTAGTCAATCCTCAACAAGTTCAGTAATACCTAAAAACTATAACCTAGCATTTATACCTCAAGAAATTAGTATTGACGGAGAGCCAGAATGGATTGCAACTAATTTTTCACCTGATGAATATATTATTATTGCGGATGGATATCAATTCTCCTCTTCTTATCAAAAACAAATAAAGGATAAAAATTTTAATTTAATATATATCGATGATTTAGCCAAAGAACATATGTATGCTGATGTGGTTGTAAATCACTCCCCCTATATACAGGAAAAACATTTTAAAAAAGAAGCTTATACAAAACTAGCGCTAGGAACAAAGTATGCCTTGCTAAGGCCACTTTTTTTAAAAGAAGCCAAACACATAAAGACTATAGAAACAGTTGATAGTGCCTTCGTATGTTTTGGTGGCGCAGACCCTCTAAATTTAACATTAAAGGCGGTTATTGCGCTTTTACAAATACCTAGTTTTAAAAATATACACGTTGTTTTAGGCGGAGCGTATAGAGATACAGACATTTTTGATCTTGAAGAGATACATTCTGATAAAATTTTAATATATCGAAATCTTTCCGAGGAAGACCTAATAAAAGTAATGCAACAATGCAACTTTGCTATTGCACCAGCAAGCACCATTTTGTTTGAACTCTCTTGTATTAATATGCCGATTTTAAGTGGTTTTTATGTAGACAATCAAGAACTGATATATAAAGGCTTTTTAAATAATGATGCTATTTATAAAGGTGGAAATTTGAGTGATTATCAGGTTTCAGATTTTGTAAAGAAAATTCAAGTAATTTTAAAAGAAAATAAATTTAATGATCAAATAGTTGCCCAAAAAGCATTATTTGATGATAAAATTGCAGCTAGACATTTAAGTTTAATCAAAGAAAGTTTATTAACCTTAGGAGTGCTCTGCAGTGGTGGATTAGGTCTGGATACCCTGTCAAAAATAGTTAAAAATCATACGGTACATTTTATTTTAACGGATAGTAATTCGGATGCAATTATAGAATTTGCCACTAAAAATAACATTCCATTTTATGCTGGTAATCCACGAAGTGGCAAGGGTTTTAATTTTATAAAAGAATTTAGCGTAGACGTCATCATATCAATTAATTATTTGTTTTTAATTGATGAAGATATAATTAATCATTCTAAGTTATTAACGTTTAATATTCACGGATCATTATTGCCTAAATATAGAGGAAGAACACCACATGTTTGGGCAATAATAAACGGTGAAGATATAGCTGGAATCACAGCCCATATTATTGATGCAGGTTGCGATACAGGTAATATAATACATCAGATAGAAACACCCATAGAAGCCGAAGATACAGGAGCAACGATGCTTGAAAAGTATGCAAATGCATATTATCCTTTAGTCAAAAAGGTGATAAAAGATGTTGTCGATGACCAATTAACAACAACTATTCAAAAGGAGGAAGATGCTACGTATTTTGGAATACGTAAGCCGAAAGACGGAGAAATTAATTGGAATTGGACCAAAGAAGCCATTAGAAACTGGGTTAGAGCACAGGCACATCCGTATCCAGGGGCATTTACTTATTACGAAGGGCAGAAAATAATAATAGATAAGGTGTCTATTTCTAATATGAAAATATCAAACAACATACAAAATGGTGTTATTGTTCAAAGTGCCCCTACAATAGTCGTTAAGGTCAACGACGGTGGGATAAATCTAGATATTATAAGAACTGAAAATTGTACATTTACAGTAGGAAAAACATTTTGTTATGAAAATAGGATCTAAATCTATAGGAGGGGGAAACCCATGTTTTATAATTGCAGAATTATCTGCTAATCATAATGGGGATTTAAATGTGGCCATCGAAACAATTAGAGCCGCAAAAAAAACAGGGGCAGATGCCATTAAGCTCCAAACATACACCCCAGATACTTTAACCATTGATTGTGACAATGATCACTTTAAAATAGAGGGAGGCACACTTTGGGATGGAAAATCATTATACGAGTTATACGGGGAAGCTTATACCCCTTGGGAATGGCACAAAAAATTGTTTGAGGTTGCTGAAGAGGAAGGCTTAATTTGTTTTTCTTCTCCATTCGATAATACAGCGGTTGATTTTCTTGAAAATTTAAATGTTCCTGCTTATAAAATAGCTTCATTCGAAATACAAGACATTCCATTGATAGAATATGCCGCATCAAAGGGAAAACCTATTATCATTTCAACGGGAATAGCTGAAGAAGAAGATATACAATTAGCAGTGGATACTTGCCGAAAAGTTGGCAATAATGATATAATCTTATTGAAATGTACTTCTTCATATCCCGCACCCTTAGAATTGGCAAATCTAAATACAATTCCGGATTTAAAAGCCCGTTTTGGGGTTGAGGTTGGGTTTAGTGACCATACATACGGTTCTTTAGCGCCAACAGTGGCAACAACCTTGGGGGCAAAAGTTATTGAAAAGCATTTTATTTTAGACAAGGCTGTAGGTGGTCCTGATGCTGATTTTTCTTTAGACGTTAAAGAGTTTACCGACTTGGTCAACCAAGTTAGGGACACGGAAAAACTATTGGGAAAGATATCCTATGAAATTTCTGATAAAGTGAAAAAAAACAAAAAATTTGCAAGATCCCTGTTCGTGGTTAAAGATGTTAAAGCGGGTGATATAATTACGAAAGAAAATATTCGTTCCATACGGCCAGGATATGGAATGCACCCAAAGCACTATAATGATATTTTGGGAAAAAAATTTAAAAGTAGTTCTAAAAGAGGAGAACCATTATTCATTGATATGATTGATAGCAACTAGGATGAAGTTACTTTTTATAGAGAACAGATATAAAACATTTTTTTACGATAAAATTGCCGATCAATTAGCCAAAAGTGGCCATGAAATACATTGGCTTATTCAAAACAAACAATTTTTACCCTCCGGAGATTTTGAGAAGTTTGTAATAGAATATCCGACAGAAAAAAGTGTTCATTTTGAGGAGGATGAGGCCGTTGAAGAAGTTATTAGAAGTGACAGGCAGATTAATCATTTTGGGAAAAAAGATACCTCTTATTTTTATTACTATAATTCTGTCATCAAAAAATACCTCAAAAATCTAAACCCTGATTATGTATTTGGTGAATCTACCGCTTTTCATGAGCTTTTGACCATAGCGAATTGTAAAAATCAAAAGATTCCTTATTTGAATCCATCAACATGTAGATATCCTATTGGTCGCTTTTCATTTTATAAATACGATTCCTTGGAGCCATACAAAGGCAGTAATGAAGAGTTATCAATTAGAGATGCTGAGGAAGTAATAGATCAAATAATTAATAGAAAAACAGTTCCTGATTATATGAAACCCTCTCCGGTTTCTAAACAACGTATTTTAGAGGACAAGTTGAAAAAATTAATTTCTTACGCAAAGGGAGAAAAGTATAACACGCCAAGCCCCATAGTAAAGTATAAAATAGAAAAAAAGAAAAAAAGAAATATTGAAGTTTGGGATGATAGCGCTAAAAAACTTATTGATAATTGCTCTTCGTATAAGATTTTATATCCTCTACAAATGCAACCAGAGGCAAATATTGATGTTTGGGGGAAAAAATACAGGGACCAAACAAATCTCATTAGAAGATTAGCTGATATACTACCAGATAATTGTTTGCTTTATATAAAACCAAATCCTAAATCTAAATATGAACTAACAAATGAGTTAATTTCATTAGTCAACAATAAAGCTAATATAATAAGCTTACATCATTCTACTAAGATGGATAATGTTTTGCCCCATATGAATCTAGTTCTTACAGTTACGGGAACTATCGCTATAGAGTGTATTTTGAGCAATAAACCAATTGCTACTTTGGTAAAAACAATAAACAATAAAGCAGGTAATTGTGAATTTATTTCAATCTTGGAAAATGACTTAATGTCGATAATTAATAGGATAGAAAAAAAATATTCTCCTCTTACTAACCAAGAAAAGATAGATTTTATAAATGTTCTGAATCGCAGTAGTTATAAGGGTATAATTTCTGATCCGTTTAGTGACAAGAATTGTATGTCCCCTAATAATATTGCAGACCTTGTTAAAGCTTTTGAATCAATACTCAAAAAATAATTCTTTCAACAGGTATATATTTTGATTAATTACCATTGTTTGAAAAATTCTAATCCAGAAATTAAGTCGAGAAAATGCAAATAATTTTAGACCATGTTAAGGCTGCAGAAAACTTTGATAATAGAATATGTAACAACTTTACTATTCATTATCAGTTAGAAGAAAAGGAGGTATTCTTTGAGAACTCAAAGTTTTATTTGTTCTTGAAATCAAATTACTCAGAAGAATATATCAACGGAATACTCAGTGCTCCGGAAAAAGTAACACAAAGAATTATTTATGATTCTTTCAAAAAGGACGGCTTCTGGGTAATAGTAAAAAAGGAAGATAACCAAATTTCAGTTCATAGGGATCTTTCAGGAATTTGTACGGGCTATTACCACATAAATGAAAAAGAGGTCTCTATATGTACCAATGTACACTCTTTGGCACTTAGAAAAGCAAAGGAGCTTGATAAGATAGCCGTGTACCAAATGTTATATTTTGATTTTTTGTGGGATGGGCAGACAATTTATAAGGGAATTGAGCAATTAAGGCAAGGGGGTGAATTAGTGCTAAGTAAAAAATTTGATATCCTAAAAAACACTTTCAATCTACCCGAAATATTGGAAGAAGAAAATCAGCTCTCAGAAGAAGAAAATATAAAAAGGCTGAGAATGGAAATAGTTGAGGCACACAAAAATTATGTAAACGATAAGAATGTGGTTTTCTTGTCTGGGGGAATCGATTCTGTAGCCATGTTAATTGCTCTGAATGATCTTACGGGAAAAGAAAATATTGTAAATCACTCATTCAAGGTCAAAGGTACTGAGCAGGATGAAACCGTTTACGCTGAAAGTATAGCAAATCATTTAGATAACAACTTATTAATTATAGAAAGGGATTTTTCAAATGAATTGAATGAAAAACTCTTTAAGCAGGAGATTCTAAAAATGAACAATCCTTATCCTGGAATGTGGATATTTGGAAATCAGTTATCCAACTCCAAACATACAACTTATTTTGCAGGACAAGATACCCGTTTACATACGCCATCATTAAATGCCCTTGACGATATCGCATTTAAAATATTTAAATTATCCAAAAAAGGATTTAAAACAGTGTTTTACGTTTTTGATCTCTTATTATGGCCTTTCAAACTAATGTTCTCTTTCCTTTTGAAGGTCACTAATTCCAAAAGCAAGTACTTCCTTGGCCTGAGAAGAGCATTGTTCATTTTCAATACTAAAAAATACATTGAGTTATTTTACTTCAAGGCAGACAAGACCATTCTTGAAGCACTTAAACTTCCGATAGATCATTTTGATAAAATTAAGGCTAAATATGAATTTTCTTTAGATAAAATTTCTGATAAGCGGTCACTTTACAACAACATCGTACTAAAAAAATGGCCTGAACAATACGTAAACGATATCCGTTATATGGTAGATATGGCAAATGTCAAAGGGGCTAAACTGGCAATGCCATTTTATGATATCGATCTAGCTAAATTTTCGGCAAGCATACCTTTCGAGCTTTCAATTAAAACGATGGTTGGCAAGGCTCAATTCAGTGATAATTCAAGTAGGATTAATAAGTTTGTTCTTCGTGAAGCTTTAATAGATAAAATAGACAAAAAAACTTACCTGAGGTCAAAAGCTGTTTCAAGAACGGGACATCTTATATTTACACAAGGGTTAGATCTTATTTTGAAAAAAATCATAAATGAAGATTTAGAATCCAAATCTTCATTTATACGTGAATACCAATTGAATAATTTCGTTTCAAAGTTTTTGAACAACAAGAAGGAATGGAAAATGACTGATGATAAATTTTTACTCAAAGTTTATTACCTTGTTTCTTTTATCGTTTACAGGAATCAATTAATCAATATGTAAACTACTGGAATGATTACATTATTAACTTTATTATTTGGATTTATCCCAATAAATATTATTAAAATATTTTTATTGAATTCCCTTGGGCATAAAATTTCTTACAAATCGAAAATAGGAATTTCAGTGCTATTGATAAAAAGGATAGAATTAAATAATAATGCTAAGATTAACAATTTCAATTTCATCAAAATAAAAAAACTTGTACTAAAAGACGGAAGTTTTATAGGAAGATTTAACATAATAAACGGGCCTTTCGAAATGTCTTTGGATAGTAAGGCGGGAATTTCAAAACAAAACAAAATTAGAAGGTCCAACCCACCCATCTCATATGGCAATGCTGTTTTGAGTTTGGGATATAATTCGTTCATAGTCTCCAACCATTTTTTAGATCTAACGAGGTCCATAGAAATAGGGGAAAATTCTATTATCGCAGGGATCGGTACCCAGTTATGGACACATGGTTACTATCATTCAGATAAGGGCAGTCAGAGAATCAGAATAGACGGTGAAATTATAATCAAGAACAACGTTTATGTTGGATCTAGTTGTATTTTTAATCCAGGGGTTGTGGTTAATGAGGCTATTCATATTGGTGCAGGAAGCACGGTTTCCAAAAATCTCGTGGAATCAGGAATGTATGTGAGTCAATCGTTGAGGTATATCGATAATGATATGGAAAAAGTAAAGTCAAAACTTGATAGAATGGATGACTTTCAATCGGTAGAAGAAGTGTATATTAAAAATGTATAATGGTTTAAAATTAAATATTAATAGAATAACACCCTCCAATATATTGGGAAACCTAAGCGTGATCCTAATAATTGTAGGGTTTTATTTTTATTTAATTGCTGAGATAGTCTTTGATTCCTTTAGTTTTAGACCGGCATTTTTGTTTTTGGCTTACATCTTTTTTTTACTCAATATTTTTATTACCGGTAAGATAAAAATAGATCATCAATTATTTTTCTATTTATCCGTATCCTTAATAATTTACGCAATATCCAGCCCTTTTTGGCTTGTTCCTTATGATATAAACGTATACCTAAGTGCAATTACCGCTATTGTAATAATCAACAACTATGAGTTCTTCTTAAAGGCAATTAAAGTCTTTATTTTTTGCACATTGTTATTGGCGTTTTATGAATTCGTGACTAAAGAGTATCTTTTTGTTGTAGAAAGACAGACATATTTGGGTTTTAGAAGATTAGATGAAGTTTTTTTTGGTGGATTGTCGGGCATTTTTAGAGCAAAGGTATATTTCGAAGGGCCTTTAGCATTATCACAGTTTGCAATTGGTGCGGCCTTATTGTTCAGGAATAATCTCAAACTTCTCTACGCGATACTTCTGATTTCTATTTTTGCTAATGGAAGATTGGGAATAGTTGTCTGTGTGGGTGTTATCGCACTTTATTACTTTAAAAGATACGATATAGGCTCATTTATACTTAAACCAAAAACGCTCTTAATTATACTCACTAGTTTTATATCAGTTATAGTTTTATTTTTTAGTGTTTTGGATAAAGCATCTATAGAAAGGTTAACTGAGGCTTTTAATACTTCCAATAAGGGAAATTCTGATAGAATCCAGTTTTGGATCGATGGTTTTAAAATGTTGATGCATACAGATTTAACTCACCTTATTTTTGGAAACAATGGAAAATTTGAAAGTGTGTATAACAATAATGCCGAGAATGGTTGGTTAACTTTACTGTTGAATAATGGAATTGTAGGGTTTGTATATTATTTTATTCCGATAATTCTTATAATTATTGTTTCTATAAAGAAAACCCCAATGGATGTGTTCTATATATTTTTGTTTATATTTTGTATGTTTGTTCAAACGTTTCATTTGGGCGCCTCCGCAAATCTTTTTTACTGGCTAATTGTATTCTCTTTTTTGAAGCCACATAAATAGCCACTTATGAATCATAGAGTATTTCTTCTTTTGTTAGGTTTAACACCAATCATTTTTGCTTGGAACTGTAAGAATAATTTAGAAAAAAAAAAGGAGACTGTAATTAGTTCGGTAAATGACCAAGGCTATGTAATTAATGCCGAATATGTTGTTGGAGATGCTAGGCGTTATGGTGTTTTTCCCAATTCTACAAATACTGAAATTAATCCGATTACAGGAAAACCTGTAATAATAAGTCTATTGGACCTCGCTGAAAAAAGAAATATTGAAATCACCTTTATTACAGGCGATTACCCACATGATCTGAATATTAAATCAAGGAAAAATTTAAAACTTAATTTCCTTAACACAAGTTTTAATGCATTAACCATCTCTGGTTCCAAAAATATAAAATCATCGGATATAAAATTAAGGGGGCAATTGGTGCTTTTTGATAGATTCGGCATACATCAAGCTAATAAAGTATTAATTGAAAGCTTGATACTAAAGTCGGATACGACCAAAAATCTCAGTGGACTTAGAAGTAGGGGTTGCCACATCTACAAAGGAGTATCTAATTTGCATATAAATCACTTGGAAATTGATGACTCTGGTTCGGGAATGAACAAAGCATATATAAATACACATGCAGCTTTGGTTATAGATGGAATGGGAGATAGTCCAAACAGCGTATTTATTAAAAAAGTAATTATTAATTCTTCCGATACTCATGGTGCATATATAACAGGTAATAATCATAAAATTGATACCTTAGTCATTTATAATTTTGGAAAGGGAACAACAAGATTTATGTCCAAAATGCAAGAGGCGAAATCTGGCCAGGAACATATAAAATCTGGTGTTTGGATAAACAGATGCAATAATTGTATGTTCAAAAATATAACTGTTTATACCAAGAATTCACCGGAGGGGTTTCCTTTAAAATTGGATAAGGGTAAACCAAATATGCCTACAGTCATTGAAAGATTGGTTTTGGATACCAAGTATAGGGACACGCTAATTGTTGATGAACTCGAAAGTAACATTATAGTTAAAAGAATAGATGTTTTTGAAAATAAGATCAATTAGGGAACCTAGGCAAAAAATTCTCTCCTTTTTAACAATTATCTTTTTTATGAGCTTTATATGGTCCTTTGCCATTAGCTCAATAATGTTTGGTGTGTTCTTGTTATTCTTTTTTATAGATAAAAATAATGTAAGTCATAAATTAAAAATTTTATCTAAAAATAGAGCCGTGCTAATTTATGGCTTGTATTTTATCTTTATCCTTGTAGGTCTCAGTTATAGCCAAAATTGGCAACAAGGATTGAACAAAGTGATAAGCTTGTCACCATTGATAATATTGCCTGCCATATGGATAAGTGAACAACTGAACCTCAAACACTATGAGGTTATATTAAAATATGTCAAATATTTAGTAATATTTTCGTTTCTCCTTTTGATTTTTAACCATCTTTATATCGAATCCAGGCAATTGGGTACGTTTGTGCAATATGCTATATATAGAAGAATTGGTGCAAGTCAGTTTTATATTGCATTTATCTTATTCATACCTATTTTACATTGTTTTTATGAATTAGAAAAGAAAAAGCAGCTTGTTATAAATATTTTATGCATAACTTTTTTGTTTTTCTGTATAATGATATTAAATAACAAAACTTCTTTTGTTCTTGCATTCGTTCTTCTCTTAATTGGGCTATATAAAGTCCTTCGCACAAGTAGTTTAAA
Source organism: Sediminicola sp. 1XM1-17 (assembly GCF_037203765.1). Classification (NCBI taxonomy): domain Bacteria; kingdom Pseudomonadati; phylum Bacteroidota; class Flavobacteriia; order Flavobacteriales; family Flavobacteriaceae; genus Sediminicola; species Sediminicola sp. 1XM1-17. The sequence goes on from NZ_JBBCAS010000001.1 coordinate 438,964, forward strand.
AATTAAAATCCTTTCGGTTATAACTATAAGCTTAGTTTTTTTACTTCTAATGAGTTATTCAACAAAAGAGTTCAAATCTAAATATGAAGTTTTTGTTAAAACTACTGATTTTGATATAGAGATAATTAAAACTAAAAACAGTGTTACATATACCCAAAATACATTTGAACATAGAATATTGATTTGGAATATCTCGCTGTCTGAAATAATTAAAAACTTACCATTTGGTGTTGGGACTGGAGATTATCAAGAAGTTTTATACAATCGTTTTGAGGAGATAAATTTTAAGACAGGCTTAAAATTAAATTTAAACTGCCATAATCAATATATCACTGAGTTTCTAAGAATTGGATTGCTTGGTGGCACTTCATTCTTAATCTTAATTTTTTATTTATTTCAAAAAGCCTCCTTTAAGGACAAATATTATTTATTTATGATATTTTCCTTTGCTATTTCTTGTTTTTTTGAATCTTTATTGGAAAGACAACATGGTGTTATGATTTTCGCTTTTTTCATTCCGTTTTTTCTTGGCTACGACAAAGAATTGAAATCTGTTTTACATGAATAATTGGGATATTCAAAAAATATTTTACAACTCCGGTTTTAGTAAAATATTTTTATTTCTTAAAAACCAATTTTGGTTCTTCATTTCTTTTGCAGTTAGTAAAGGGCTTGTGTTTTTAACGCCATTGTTGTTTGCTGAAATTCTAAGTATTGAGTCTTTTGGTATTCTTGAATATGCGCTTTCAGGCTTAGGTTTTGTTTTAAATACCCTGCTAAATTTAGGAGTGCCAGGATCATACCCATATTTTATCCTTAAAAAGAAAAAAATCAATGTTAGAAATGGATTTAGCATTCATCCTCTATGGTTGTTACTGGTTTTTATAGTTAACACAATTTTATACTTATTTAAAGCTGTTGATGAGCAAATATTTCTAGCCATGAATATTGCATTCGTGATTTCCAATCAAATATTCTATTCGATACAACTGAAAAGTCATGAGAAGTCAGCATTAGCGGTAGTTTTAGACTCCGGTGTTTACTTAGTTCTTTTCGTTTCCTATATAATTTTCAAACTAAAATTAGTTGCCATTTCTATTCCTGCCATTAATTGTATTATTTTCCTGTATGGTATTTACTATGCATTTTTGGGAGTAAAGAACTTCAGCAAAGCGGACAAAAAGAATATTGTAGTACATTATAAGCTAATTCTGAGGTACAGTAAAAATCTGTTAATAGCTTCTTTTCTTATTTTTTTAATAACCTCATCAGGGAGAATAGTTGTGGAATGGTTTTTTGGATTCGATGAAGTAGGTATTTATGGATTTTATTACAGACTTGCAGCTATAGTGGTTATGGTTCATCAAATAATCAATATTACATATTTTAAAAAAATATATACTGTTAAGCCACAGATTCTAGACAACTATTTTGCTGGATTTTTTGCCTTTATTTTTAGTTTTTCAATTGTTTTCTATTACAGTTCGCCTATAGTAATGAACTCTCTGTCAACATTTTTTAGAGAGACCTATTCTGACAATAGCGCTGTATTTTTTATTCTTTCATCTCAAATGGTAGTATGGATTGCTTCCGCACTAAATTCTAATATAATAGATAGAGAGAATTTAATGAAACAAAACAATATTAGGTTCATAATACTTGTAGTGGTATTTATGTCAATCCTTTTGCTGTTTAAAGCGTCTATGACTTTTGAACTGGTTGCTTATACATTATACTCATCAATTTTTATTGCATGTATTATTCAATATTATAGTCTGTATAAAAAGGACATTTATTTTTATAAATCGGCCGTAGTATTATTTGTAAGTTTTACAATAACTTCCTTGATGTTTTTTAGTCGATAGGTGTAAATAGATATTTGAATTATGAAAAAAGCTTTAATACACGATTGGTATTATATAAATGGAGGAGCAGAAAAGGTTATTCATTCTTTTAACCAAATATGGTCGGACTTTGAACATTTTGGGTTAGTAGATTTTTTATCTGAAAAAGACAGGGCTTATATATTGAATGGGCAAATGGTCAAAACTAGTTTTATTCAAAAATTGCCAACAGCAAAGTCCAATCACCGGAAATTTCTTCAAATGTTCCCTTATGCTATTGAACAATTTAATTTGGAAGAATATGATTTTGTTTTGAGTTCCTCTTCTTCCATTGCAAAAGGGGTTATTACACATCAGGATCAATTGCACATTTGTTATTGCCACTCCCCTATGAGGTATGCCTGGGATCTATATCACCAATACTTAAATGAGGCAGGCTTGGATAAAGGAATGAAAGGGATATATGCAAAGTATGTGCTACATAAGATGCGTAATTGGGATATAATAAGTTCAAATCGTGTTGATCATTTCGTGGCAAACTCTGAATTTATTGCAAGGAGAATATTTAAGGTATACAGAAGAGAATCAAAGGTGATCTATCCGCCAGTGGACACTGAGTCTTTTAAGCTCGAAAGAAATAAAGAGGATTTCTATTTTACGGCTTCTAGAATGGTTCCCTATAAAAAAATTGACCTAATTGTAAAAGCTTTCAATGAAATGCCAGACAAAAAATTGGTGGTTGCTGGTACAGGTCCTGATTTTGAGAAAATTAAAAAATTAGCAAAAGATAATATTGAATTTTTAGGTTTTGTTTCCGAAGAAATATTAAAGCGTTACATGCAATCAGCCAAGGCATTTGTTTTTGCAGCGGAAGAAGATTTTGGAATTGTACCTGTGGAAGCTCAGGCTTGTGGAACTCCGGTGATTGGTTACGGTAGAGGGGGGCTGTTGGAGACGGTTAAGCATGGGATTTCAGGTGTTCATTTCGGTCAGCAATCTGTCAATTCAATAAGGGAGGCAGTTTTATATTTTGAAAGTTTAAATTTTGAACCCGAAATAATTCGGGAAAGTGTTGAAAAATTTTCAAAGAACCGGTTTGAACTAGAAATGAAAAATTATGTTGAATTAGAATATTCTAAATTTAAAAAGCTTAGATAAGGAATATTGTTAGGTCATAATTTATCATTTTTATAATATTATATTTGCGTTTAGAATTAATTTCCAATCCAAATAATGTTCTCTAACCAACACCGTTATTCTGGTTTTATCAACCCCATATCCTATGCGGTGGATTTATCGGTGATCAACCTTTTTGCCTATTACCTGCCCATTAATTTTTTGACACCTGTTCTATTCCATACTTATATTTCTATTTTATGGGTGGTCATATCCTTTAAAAATGAGTTTTATGAGGTATATCGATATACCAAAGTGACCTATATCGTAAAATTAATTTTTTCGCAGTTCGTATTCTTTTTTCTAACGCTCTATGCTTTTATAGGCTTTTTTAAGCAGCCCAATATTAGTCGATTGGTTTTGGGTCAATATTTCATTTTGGTAGGGTTGACCGTTTCGGCTTTTAAATTCCTCAATTATGTTTTACTCATGAAGTACAGGGAACGGGTAAAGGGTAATTTGCGAAATGTTGTTGTGATTGGTAAAAACAAAAAAACAGAACAGCTGATAGAAGTGTTCACCAATAGGGCTGAATATGGATATCATTTTGTAAAGCAATTTTGTCCCAAGGATAGGGGATTTAACATCCAAAAAACGTTTGATTATATCTTGATCAAACAAATAGATGAAATTTACTGCTCCATTTCCGAATTAAAGAATAGTGAAATCAATGAGTTTATCAATTTTGCGGACAACAACCTTAAGACCTTAAAGTTTATACCGGACAATAAAAACATCTTTGCAAAGAAGCTGAAGTTTGAATATTACGATTATATACCTGTTCTGTCCTTAAGGGATATTCCCTTGCACAATCCCATCAATTCATTTATTAAAAGAGGCTTCGACGTTATCTTTGCGATTATTGTCATCCTTGGTTTACTCTCCTGGCTTACACCTTTATTGGCTATAATCATATCGTTGGAATCCAAAGGACCCATATTCTTTAGACAAAAAAGGAATGGTATAGATAATAAGGAGTTTTACTGTTATAAATTCAGATCCATGGCGCCCAACAAAGATGCCGATCGTTTTCAGGCCAGTAAAAATGACATGAGGATTACAAAAGTTGGTCGGTTTATAAGACGAACCAGTATTGATGAATTACCACAATTCTACAATGTTTTTTTTGGGAATATGTCCGTTGTGGGCCCTAGACCCCATATGGTAAGGCATACATTTGAATATGCCAATAAGGTCGATAAATATATGTTGCGGCATTTTGTGAAGCCTGGTATTACCGGTTTAGCACAGGTCAGAGGTTATAGAGGTGAAATAGAAACAGAAGTTGATATTTTGAACCGGATTAAATTTGATATCTTCTATATTGAAAACTGGTCCCTGTTCCTGGATATGAAAATAGTTTTCCAAACCGTGTTAAATGCCATCAAAGGGGAGGAGAAGGCATATTAATACAAGTAATCCTTTATTTTGGCTGTTAATCTTGAATAATCCCACCATGAAGTTTATTATGGTATTTTCGATAATTTTATAGAAGTAAGTAAAAGCATTTGGAATGAAAAGAGTCTTAATTACCGGGGCAGCTGGATTTTTGGGATCGCATTTATGTGATCGTTTTATTAAAGAGGGCTTTCATGTCATCGCCATGGACAATCTTATCACTGGCGATCTAAAAAATATTGACCACCTTTTCCAGTTGGAACAATTTGAGTTTTATCACCACGATGTCACCAAATTTGTCCACGTGCCTGGTAAATTGGATTATATTCTGCATTTTGCCTCACCGGCAAGTCCGATCGATTATTTGAAAATCCCGATCCAAACCCTAAAAGTAGGAGCATTGGGTACTCACAATTTATTGGGATTGGCCAAGGACAAAGGGGCACGGATTCTTATTGCGTCCACCTCGGAAATCTACGGTGATCCTTTGGTGCACCCGCAAACCGAGGAATACTACGGCAATGTGAACACCATCGGTCCTAGAGGGGTCTATGATGAGGCCAAGCGCTTCCAAGAGTCCATTACCATGGCATATCACCGATTCCACGGGGTAGACACCCGTATCGTGCGGATATTTAACACCTATGGACCTAGAATGCGATTGAACGACGGTCGTGTCATACCTGCGTTTATGGGGCAAGCATTAAGAGGTGAAGATCTTACCGTTTTTGGTGACGGCTCACAAACCAGATCTTTCTGTTATGTGGATGATGAGATTGAAGGAATCTATCGCTTGTTGATGAGTGATTATACCGACCCTGTCAATATTGGAAATCCACATGAAATTACCATCAAGGATTTTGCGGAGGAAATTATCAAACTAACTGGAACGGATCAAAAAATCATCTATAAACCATTACCTAAAGATGATCCTATGCAGCGGCAACCTGATATCTCCAGAGCCAAGGAAATATTGGGATGGGAACCTAAGGTTGGTAGGGAAGAAGGGATGAAGAAGACCTTTGATTACTTTAAATCTTTATCCCAAGAGGAATTGGTAAAGACAGAACACCGAGACTTTGCGGATAGAAATAGAAACTAAATAAAAAAAACCCACCGGTCAAGGTGGGTTTTTTATTGGAGTACGACCCGAGAGCAGATTGGAATCCTCAATTCTATTTCATAATTACTTGCCTTTTGGAAAGTTTGATTTTTCCTTTTAAGAGTTACATTTTACATTCCGTTTGATACTAAAAATATATTATCTAGGAGAAAACTGTATTTTTGCCCAAAACTTACAAAAATGAACATCCTGATCCTTGGTGCAGGTGGCCGTGAGCACACCTTAGCATGGAAATTAAAGCAAAGTCCAAAACTAGATCAACTGTTCGTTGCCCCTGGCAATGCTGGAACGGAAGCCATCGCAAAAAACCTGGCAATTGGAGTCAATGATTTTGAGGCCATCAAAAAAGCGGTGCTTTCCCATAATATCCAAATGGTCGTGGTGGGTCCTGAAGATCCGCTGGTGAACGGTGTCCATGATTTCTTCTTGAACGATTCAGAAATTCAACACATTCCTGTTATAGGTCCACAAATGGCGGCAGCTAACTTGGAAGGCAGCAAGGACTTTGCCAAGGAATTTATGATGCGCCACAACATTCCCACGGCGGCTTATAAAAGTTTTACTGGGAATAATCTGGAGCAAGGCTATGCATTTTTGGAAACATTGAATCCGCCATATGTGCTGAAGGCCGATGGTTTGGCAGCTGGAAAAGGAGTGGTGATCTTAAATGATTTGGATGCCGCAAAAAAGGAACTTCAGAGCATGCTCGTAGATGCCAAATTTGGTAATGCAAGTGCTACCGTGGTTATTGAGGAATTTTTGTCGGGTATAGAACTGAGTGTTTTTGTATTGACCGATGGGGAAAACTATAAGGTATTGCCTACAGCCAAAGACTACAAACGCATAGGAGAAGGTGATACCGGACTCAATACAGGAGGAATGGGCGCTATCTCCCCTGTGCCGTTCGCGGATAAGGCGTTTATGGACAAGATACATGAACAAGTGGTGGAACCTACCGTAGAAGGTCTTAAAAAGGACGACTTGCCATATAAAGGATTTATTTTTATCGGTTTGATCAAAGTTGGGAATGACCCTAAGGTGATCGAATATAACGTTCGTTTAGGGGATCCTGAGACTGAGGTGGTTTTACCTAGGATTCAGAATGATCTACTAGTGGTGTTCGAAGCAGTAGCCAACCAGACCTTGGACCAGATCGATCTGAAAATTGATGAGCGGACCGCCACCACGGTAATGACCGTTGCCGGAGGATATCCCGAAGCCTACGAAAAGGGCAAGGAGATCAAGGGATATGATACTATCTCTGATTCTTTGGTCTTCCATGCCGGTACTACCCTAAAAGATGGTAAAGTAGTTACCAACGGCGGAAGAGTCATGGCAATTACCTCCTATGGTAATAATTTCAGAGAAGCACTGGCTTTATCCTATCAGAATTTGGAAAAGCTACAATTTGACGGGATGTATTTCCGAAAAGATCTTGGTTTCGACCTAAAATAAAGGGAGAATTCAAACAATAGAAAATCCGCATTGGATATAGATTGCTATAACCAATGCGGATTTTTAATGTATTCTTGCGGAAATCTACTAAAGAAAGGAGTGCGCGTTGGCGTCCTTACTTTCCTCACCGGCATCGTTGAATTTTTTCAATTGTATCATCCAGTAAACCATGGCTACGGCACCAATGATCATAAACATCCAGTTTAAAAAATTAGCCGCCCACCAGTTTTCCATAAAACGCAATTGGTCCAATGGCCAAAACAGGAAGTTCACAAATAAATCCGCAATGCCTTCAAAAAATGCTGTCATGTTATTTATCTTTACCGCACAAAAATATAAAAACCTAGAATGATTTCAAGCATTTTTGGCAAAACAAAACCTATTAACTACATTATTTTGTTGGTGTTCTTGTTTTTGTTCTATTGGTTTGCCCATTTTTTTCTTTTTGTAGATACCGGACTATCCGAGGAATTACTTTATAAAATGGGTTTTTTGATTCTTCTGATGTTCAGTGTTTTTCTGGTTGATTTCATATTGAAACGTAACAAACTCACCAAGACCAACTCTTTTGCCATCCTATTTTTCACTATGTTGATGGTTGTTTTTCCTGAGGTGCTCACCGATGAGAATGCCATATGGTGCAACGTATTTCTTTTGTTGGCAGCCAGAAGATTGTTGAGTATAAAATCCATGAAGAACATAAAGGTAAAAATTTACGATGCCTCGCTTTGGATTATGGTGGCCAGCCTCTTTTACGATTGGGCCATATTCTATCTTGTTCTGGTGTTTATTGCAATTTATTTATATGACCCAAAAAATGGTAGGAATTGGCTGGTGCCATTTACGGGATTTTTTACCGTGGCCATGATTGCTTATGGAATTTTGCTGATTTTTGACAACCCCGAATTTTTAAATGACCATTACCAATTTAACTTTCAGTTCAATGTGGCCTATTTTACCCATATTGGAAACAGCATTAAATTGGTAATCTATATCCTGATGACTGCAATCGCAGGGTTGGTGGCCTTCGTGAAATTACGGAGCTCAGGTTCCGGAAAGATCATAGCGATGCGACTAATTGCGCTCTATTTTTTCATCTCCATGGTCATGGTGGTGCTCATTTCCGCCGATAATACCTATCCGGTATTAATGACATTTTTTCCAGCAGTTATTTTCTTTACACATTACATAGAATCCATAAAGAAGCCCAACATGAAGGAGATGGTACTGATAGCTGCTGTGCTCGTTCCCTTCCTTGTCTTCTTCGGGGAGCTTTTGAATAAATAAAAAGTATCTTTGCCTTAAATATGCACAATAATGTTCAGTGACTTTGCCTATACTATTTTTGAAGAAAGCATTCAGAAATATCACGAAAAGGATGATGTTGATCAAACCTTTGACAATCCATATGAAAAGGATGATATCGCCCATTTGTTATACAGAAAAAACTGGATCGATACCGTCCAGTGGCATTATGAGGATATCATTAGGGATCCAAATATAGATCCTAAGGCAGCCTTGGTTTTAAAACGTAAGATCGATGCAAGCAATCAGGACAGGACGGATCTTGTAGAATACATTGACAGCTATTTTCTACAAAAATACCAAGTAGTAGAAAAGAAGCCAAATGCCACAATCAATACCGAGAGTCCTGCTTGGGCGATAGACCGACTTTCCATTTTGGCGTTGAAGGTCTATCATATGAAGGAGGAGGCAGAGCGGACCGATGCTTCCCAAGAGCACTTGGCAAAATGCCAAGAGAAGTTAAACGTTCTTATAGAGCAAAAGAAAGATCTTTCTACAGCCATTGATCAATTATTGGCAGATATTGAAGCTGGCAATAAGTACATGAAGGTGTATAAACAAATGAAAATGTACAACGATGAGGAATTAAACCCTATTCTTCGTGGCCAAAAAGGGTAAGATTTTAGAACATTCTTCAGACAGGCCGGTGCACCTACTGGTAATCCGACTGTCAGCTATGGGAGATGTGGCCATGACGGTTCCCGTGCTCTCGGGTTTGGTCCACCAATATCCGAATGTGAAGGTTACCGTATTGACAAGAGGTTTTTTTGCTCCTTTGTTCCAGGGTATTCCCAATGTGGTAGTTTATGCTGCGGATGTAAAAGGAAAACATAAAGGTGTATTGGGGCTGTACAAACTCTTTAAAGAGCTGACCACACTTCAAATAGATGCAGTGGCCGATCTACACTATGTACTGCGAAGTTCCATTTTAAAAACTTTTTTCAGGCTAACCAATATTCCCTTCGTACAAATAGATAAGGGCCGCGCCGGCAAAAAGGCACTTACCGCCCATACCAACAAGGTATTCCGTCCATTACAATCAACCCATCAGCGATATGCCGATGTTTTTGCCGTATTAGGATTCCCTATTGATTTGGAATCGGTCGCCCCTGCATCACAAAGTGAAATATCTGCAACCATTGAAAAGGTTGTAGGGCCAAAAACTGAAAAGTGGATCGGAATTGCTCCATTTGCTGCCTTTGAGGGTAAGATGTATCCGTTGTCCCAAATGCGAAAGGTGGTTAAGGCTCTTTGTGAAAACAAGGATTTCAAAATTCTATTATTCGGAGGAGGCAAAAAAGAGGAGCAACAGTTGGATATCTGGGCTGTAGAATTTAAAAATTGTGTAAATATGGCCGGGAAAATTGCCTTTGAGGAAGAATTGACTGTTATTTCCCAATTGGATCTCATGGTGGCCATGGATAGTGGAAATGCCCACTTGGCGGCTATTTATGGGATACCTACCATTACTTTTTGGGGTGTTACCCATCCCTATGCAGGTTTTTATCCGTTTGGTCAGGACCCAAATAATGCGCTTTTGGCCGATAGGGAACAATATCCATTGATCCCTACCTCGGTCTATGGGAACAAATTTCCCAAGGGCTATGAATCGGTTATGGAAACCATAGCCCCTGAGGCGGTTATCGATAAAATAAATGCGGTCTTGAATAGAAGGTAATTTTCTTCCTAGGCAACCGCTTTTTGGGAAATCAGCTTAAAGTAATTTTTCAATTGCTGGATATACTTATATCGCAATGTTCTAGGGTTGCCTTCTACCATTAGGGTTCTTATGCCTATATATGAAGAGATAACATAGGTGGCTACAGCCTCACTGTCCACATGTCTGTCTATATAGCCATCGGTCTTTCCCTTTTGTAGGGTCGTGATCAAATTTACTTCCCATACGCTCATTATATCCAAAAGATATTTCATGATTTCCGGATTCTTACCATTGAATTCTGTGATAAAGTTGCTCAATACGAATCCATAATCCAATTCATTGTGCTCTGCGGTTTCCAGCGCATCATCAATGGCTGTTATAATGACATTTAAAGGATCCTCTTGGCCTTCAATGGGCTCAACAAGCATACTGTACACTTTTTGGAACAGAAGGTTCTGTACGATGCTGATAAAGAAATCTTCCTTGGATTGAAAGTGGTAGTAAAAAGCGCCTTTGGACAGGGATAGCTTTTTTAAGATGTCGTCTATACTGGTATTATAATACCCTTGTTGGTAAAACAATTCCAGTCCGGTACTCTGCATACGCTGCATGGTAGCCATGCGTTTTAGGTTCTTTTCCATAAGATTTGGGTTTTGGGTAAAACAGACCCGAGAGTCTTTTACAAAGAACTGGCAGATATAAGATTTGGTAAATATTAAAAGACGAATTGCACGTTAAAATCGTTATAACGTCTATTTTCTACAAAAATGACTTGATTTCAAAAAACAAACCGACCAATCAGTTGGTAATTGGTCGGATTGTTTCTTGGATGAAGTGCAATTGCACAACATATGATGATCTAAAATGGGCTGAATTTAGGCTACTGTACCCTGACAGCTACTCCCTGCACCTGCGGTACAGCCATAACAATGTTGTGATATAATGATGTTCCTATCATTTAAGATATCTTCATTATAGTCTTTTATATGTTTTACCTTACTGGCCACTTTAAGATCCAGCATCTGATTAAAATCACAATCGTATAACCAACCATCCCAACTGATGGAAATGGTATTGGTGCACATTACATTGGCAACAGCAGCAGGGTTGTAGGCTTCCACAAGGGCATACATGTAATCTTCATAGTTCTCTGAAGCTATCAAATAATCCAAAAAGCGGGCAATGGGCAAATTGGTTATGGCAAAGAGGTTGTGGAAATCTATATCGAAATCTTCTTTCAAAGCCTTTTTAAAATCGCGCTCCATGGCAGCTTGGTCTCCTGGTAGATATGCTCCGGACGGATTGTATACCAAGTCCAATCGCAGATCACTTCCTGGCATGCCATACCCAACAGCGTTCAATTCCTGTAGTGCTTTAATGGATTTGTCAAAAACTCCATCCCCACGTTGTTTGTCCGTTTTACCTCTGGTATAATGGGGCATGGATGAAATTACATGGACATTATGTTTTTTGAAGAACTCTGGAAGATCGTAGTATTTTTTATTGGCCCTGATGATGGTCAGGTTAGATCGAACAATAAAATCCTGGATTCCTGCCTTGGACGCTTCTTCTACGAACCATCTAAAATCTGGGTTCATTTCCGGGGCACCACCGGTAAGATCCAAAGTATGGGCACCCGTATTGCGGATGACTTCCAAACATTGTTCCATGGTTTCGCGCGTCATGATTTCCTTTCGGTCCGGTCCGGCATCAACATGGCAGTGCTCACAGACCTGATTGCACATATAGCCCACATTGATCTGTAGGATTTCCAATTTCTTGGGTCTAAGCGGAAATTGACCTATTTGATCAATCTTGTCCTTAAAATAGGGGAGTTCCCCATCCTCAAAGATCCCTCCGTTAAGAATTTCCAGTTGCTTGTTGCCAATTGCAAGATCATCATGTCTTGCTTTCAATGATTTTGTAGCCATTTTTTTTGTATTCAATATTTAGTACGCAAAATCTTGTGAAGTTTACAGAATAAAGCTGATTTCTTTATTCTGGAAACCTTGTAGATACTGCATTTGCAATAATTCAACTTACATGGACAGTTTGTCGTATTTCTTCATCATCTGTACGCCATGTACCAAGGTTGCACCACTTTCAATGGCTGCCCCCACATGTACCGCTTCCATCATTTCTTCTTTTGTAATTCCTTTTTGCAATCCGTCCTTGGTATAAGAATCGATACAGTAAGGACACTTGACCACATGTGAAACGGCCAAAGCAATGAGCGATTTTTCACGGGCGGTCAATGCTCCTTCTTGGAAAACCTTTCCATAGTAGTCAAAGAATTTCGTCCCTAATTCCTCACTCCAATCGGTAATTTTTCCAAACTTTCTTAAATCTGCTGGATCGTAATATGAATCTGCCATCTTTTTTTGTTTTTTAGTTTCTGTATGTTCGTTTTTATTGCCAAAATTATATGCAACCCCTTTTAGTTTCCTTTCCGCCAAGGGAAGTATTTCCATATTGTCCCAATAACCGGTCAGGAGGGTATCGGCATAGGCTTCGGGTAAATGATTTTTTATCATTAACTGGTTGGCAGTCTTATGATCGTATTCAAAATATTCATGGGAAATCCCAATCTTACCATCAACATCTTCAAGGATCATGTACCAAACCCTTGTTTGCCCCTCATTGGCAGGCATCCCTATGACCCCAGGATTCAGCCATAACCTATCCCCCAACTTTTGGTGGAATGGAAGTCCACAGTGGCCGGCTATGATAACATCGCTTTGGGTTTGTTCAAAATTTTGTTGTTTGATATTTTCTGGAGTGGATTCAAAAATAAACTCCGAAACATTATTATAATCCCCATGCACAACCATGACCTTTTTGCCACCATAGGTAAAGGCCAAATGATGGGGCAGCCTCCCCATCCATTCAATGGACCCTTGCGAAAGCTGCATTTGTGAATAAGGGTACCATAGTTTGGAAAATCCATCACATCTGCTGCCTTCCGTAAAGTCACAGCCGCAGTCTTCTCCCCCTTCGTATAACTGTTGTTCAACATTGCCAGAGATGCTTCTGGCACCCCATTTTCTAAAAAGGGAAACAGTTTCTTCTGGTTGGGCACAATAGCCAACAATGTCACCTGTACAGATTGAATTTTCTGCCGGGATGCCTTTTTCTTCGGCAATGGCCATCAAACGCTCCAAGGCCTGTAGGTTGCTATAGACCCCGCCAAATAATAGGAGTTTGCCCGAAAGGGTGCCTAATTGTGTTATCATTTTATCCATTTGGGTATAAAATATAAAAGGATACAGGAGAATATTCCCCAAAAATTTATCCAAAGTAAATCTGCGTATTTACCATTTGTGAAGATCAATGCTTGGGGGAACATTTCAAAAAGCAATAAAAATCCAAATAATATACCACAAAAAACACTTAAATAGAAACTGATTTTTGGTGTTTCACTTTTCCAGAACAAAAAGACAGGGGTCAAGCCAATAACCATGGTTCCGCTAATGGTGGTGGCCGATAAAATTTCTGCATCCAAAAATACAGGAATAGTGCCTAAAATGGCAATGGCAGCCATGGACCAACGCCCAAATTTTAAGGTATTGCCCATATTAAGGTCAACTGATAACAGCTTTGAAAAAGATGAAAAAGTGGAATCCAAGGTGGAGGCGGCCGAAGTGATCATAATAAAATTGATCACCAAAAGAATGACCACACCAAAAGCTTTTCCAACTTCAACCGCTGCCTGTCCTTGCAAACCGCTATGCTTGGCATAAACACCAATGATACTAAAAAGTATAATACTGAGAGCTCCCACCAAACTGGCCCATAAGAAGCTTTTTCGTGTAACTCGTGGACTACTTATAAATCCTCTGTCGGTTAGTACCGGATCATGAAAAGGATAACTGAAAGACTGTAGAAGTGCTGCCAAAAGTAGATTGACACCCATTTCAAAACTCCATACCCCAGTAGTTAACGCCTTGGAAGGGGAGAAGGAAGTATCTACATGGAAAACGTTCCAGAGGATGATGAACAGTAAGATGGAAAATAAGGCCATTTGAATGACATCTGTAAAAATAGAACTGCTCAGTCCCCCTTTCAGGGTATAGGCCAACGTTAGTGCGGTAAAAACCAAAATGGACCAATAATAGGGAGATGATCCTGTTTCGCCAAAGTAGGTTCCTATGACCATGGTGTTGCTCCATACCTCGTTAAATAGTCGTATCGCGATCAATATGGAAAATACAGCTACTGCACCTTTGCCAAATCTGGTAATTAGAAAATGGTGGATACTTTTAAATTTGCCCTGCTTTCTCATTTGAAAAATAATAAGTCCGGCAACCGCAAAAGAGACATAATAGGCAGCATAGGCCACGCCACCTACGATTCCATAATCCAATCCCAAATTTGCCGCATTGGTTATGCTCTTGGCAAATATCCATGAGATGACCAGACTCCCCATCAACATAAAGGTGTTAGGAGCTTTCTTATGGTGCACAGCCTTAAAAAACTGATTGGTATTTTTAGCAAGTGGAGAAAGTAGGAACAGTATCACACTTGAGGTGACAATCAAGCCCCATTGCCAAATTTGTTCCATACTTAATTATTTATATTCTACTTATTTTGTTTTTTCTATTGGTCCCACCATACCCTTACATTGATGCTGTTCCCATCCGTTGCCGCTGCCGCAGCGGAATAATTTTTATTGTTCAACGCCTCTTCTTCTGCCGGATAGGGCATTCTAACCGGAATTAGGTCATTGTTCAAACTCGCTGAAATAGTTTTTAATTGCGGGAATCCTGTTCTTCTGTATTCTATCCAACCCTCATAACCATTGATCATATTGGCTATCCATTTTTGGGTGATAATCTGTTCCAGAGGATCTGCACCTGTTAAACCATATGCCGCATCAATCGTCAAATAGGTAGAAGGCAAAGGAACTTGCCAGTATTCAAAAGCTTGAGTTACCCCTCTTTCGTATAATTGCTGGGCGTTGGCATTGATCAAACCTTTTTCGGCCGCCTCTGCCAACAGGAACTGTGTTTCCCAACCGGTCATAAAATTGGCATCCAAGAGTCCGGTATTTTCCCTAAAAATGGTACCTGTCAAAGAATAATCTGCCAAGGCTATGGAGGTCTGGGAGGCATCAATACCATTTAAAAGGCCATTGAACTCTTCATTGGTGCTATTGGCAAACGGACGGAACAATCGTTCTATCCTATCGTCGTTAAGATCGGTCAATATCTCCTCCATGGTTTCGGAAAGGACAAAATTGTTGAAATCTCCTATGCGCAAGCGTGCCAATCTAAAATTATTGGGTTCCCCATCGGTAAAATCAAAAACAGCATTTTGTGTGTTGTCGTTTATAAATTCGCCTCCATCAAAAATGAGTTGCAGATCTGAGCTTACATCCATTTTGTTGGATATTCTCATCAGTGCTTTTATTTTCAGGGAATTGGCAAAACGAATCCAAGCTTCCAGATCCCCATGGAACAATATATCTCCCTCCAGGGCAATGGTACCCGAATAGTTTTGAATGGCCAAAACTCCTTTGTCCAAGTTGTCCAAGATGCCTCCTTCGGCCATATAAATAGTTTCTTGGGCATCATAACTTGGTGTAACCGTTTCGCTCTTGCCCCTAAAAGCCTCTGCATAAGGGACATCCCCAAAAATATCTGTCAGTCCAGCGGTCATATACGCTTTTAGAATAAGGGCCGGACCTTCATAAACAGCAAAGGTTTCTATGGTACGCGCCTGATCTAGGATGATTTCATTGTCACGTAGGTTTTTGTAAAAAATGGGCCATGGATTGCCTCCCAATTGAGGGGATTTTAGATTATGCCTATCAAAAAGGTTAAAATCCAATGCCGTGGTGTATTGCCCCAAAAGATTACCTGCGGTGAAGCCTTCATAGGACATCTGCTCCCCATAATCATAAATAACTTGGCGCAATAGAAGATTCGGCTGTACGCCAACAGGTGCATTAGGATTGGTATTGATTTCTTCAAAGTCTTTGGTGCAAGAGCCTACAACGACCAATGCCATGATTAAGACCCAAACCTTCGTATGTATATAATTTTTCATTTGTCGTACTTAAAAATTAATTCCTGCTTTTAACCCAATACTTCTTGTGGTTGCATAGGACATATCCTCTACACCACTTACAAATCCTTGTCCTTGAACGGCAAGCTGCTCAGGATCAAAATGGGGGTTTTCGGTTATTGCAAATAGGTTCCTTCCAATAAGTGAAATATTTAGGGTGGCATCTGTTTTAAAAACCTTGAGGTTATCAAAGGTATAACCTAAGGCCACTTGTCTCAGTTTTAAGAATGATGCATCGTAGGTGTTGTTCTCTTCATGGTTTCTGTCATAGAATTGGCGGTAATAACTTTCGGCCGTCACGGCAACCGTATTGGGTTGGTAAACCGGGGCACTTTGGGTACCTACATTAACAACTCCTTTGGGTACTATGCCATCTTCTGGTCTATTTGAAGTTTCGGCCAACTGTCCACCCACATTACCAAGAGCTCTTGTTCTGGACACAATAATACCACCCTGTCTCCAATCCAAAAGAACACCCAAATCCCAGTTTTTATATTGAAATTGATTGTTGAAGCCCATCATAAAGTCTGGATTGTAGTTCCCTAATTTCTGTAAATTGTTATCCGGAATATAGCGCCCCTGATCTGTTAGGATAAATTCCCCGTTCTCGTTCCTTAGATATCCCGTACCGTAAAGATCACCGACACGCCCACCTTCTTCAACCTGTAAAAATACCGTTTGGTTTTGACTATCATATATTCTGGAATAGGCCAAGGTCAACCTTCCATCCTCTTGGGGAAGGTCTTCCACTACAGCCCTGTTGGTACTAAAGTTTAGTGTGCTTTTCCACCTAAAATCTTGGGTAGCTATGGGGGTAATACCTGCAATGATTTCTATTCCTTGGGATCTTACAGCCCCTCCATTGACCACTTGTTGGGTATACCCAGATGAAATTCCTATGGGCAGGGATATGATTTGGTCCTTGGTTAGTGCATTATAATAGCTAACATCAAAATTCAGGCGGTCCCTAAAAAAGCGTATATCGGCTCCAATTTCAAATGAACTTGTAGTTTCTGGTTTAAGATTAGGGTTGGCGATGGTATTTTGATCGCTAAAAGTGGGCTGACCGTTGAATGGGGTCTGGGCTACAAATGCCCCTGTAGTCTGATAGGGATTCGTGTCATTTCCCACTTGGGCATAACTGGCACGTAACTTTGCAAAAGATATAAATGCTGGTAGGTCTGCTACTTCAGAAATGATAAAACTACTGGAGACCGATGGGTAAAAGAAAGAGGTGTTGTCTACTGAAAATGGAGTCGCCAACGAACTGGACCAGTCGTTACGTCCGGTAATATCCAAAAACAAATAGTTTTTGTAGCCCAGTTTTGCAATACCATAGAAACTATTGATTCTTTTTTCTGACTCAAATTCGAATACCTCCACCGGAGAAGCGGCATTGGATAGTTTAAAAATACCAGGCTGGGCCAAACTAGTGGTCTGGGATTGGTTGGTAGCCGCCCGTTGATCCATTCTATTGCCACCCAATGAAATATCTACCTTGAAGTCGTTAAACCTATTGGTATAATTCAAAAGGACGTCGGTGTTGATCTCACGGAAGAACACATCGTGCTCTGCATAGCCACCATTTCTAAAGCGGTTGGAGCTGAAAGCTCTTTTCAATTGTCGGAGCTCACTGGAATAGTCCATTCCTGATCGTATGGTAGCACTCAGATGATCTGTAATTTCATATTTGGCGGATATGTGGCCAAAAACCCTGTCCCTATTAAAAGAGTTGGTATTCTCTTTAAGTATAAAATAAGGGTTGTCAAAAAAGGTATAGTTGTAGGAATACTGTTGCAGTCCCTCCAATCCGGGCTGCCAATAATCCTTCAAGCTTTCTATATTCAATGATCTTGGTCCCCATGCTACCAAAGAGTAGTTCACGTTTTCGGAACCATAACCATTGGACGGCCTATTGTCACTTTGTGAATTGATATAACTGATGGCAGAATTGATTTTCAGTTTATCCGTAGGTGCAAAACCAAGTCGGGCACTTATGGTTTGGCGATCCAAATTAACTCCAGGGATAATGGATTCGCTTCTTAAATCGGTAAAAGACAGCCTATAGTTGCCTTTATCAAAACCGGAACCAATGGAAAGGTTATTGATGGTGGTAGTACCGGTTTCGTAGAAATCCCTTAAATTATCGGGGTGGGATATAAACGGGGTAGGTGTAATGGCAATATCATCATATAATGCCGTATCCCCGCCACGGACTGTTCTGCCGTCAGGTAAAAATACCGGGCTATCAAATTGGGGTATCAATAAGCCTTGGTCCAATCGAGGACCCCAACTATAGGTGATATTGTCGTTTGTTCCGCCTCCTAGACCGTCCACAAAAGCAAATTGCCCGGAATTACCTTGTCCATATTCATTTTGAAATTCAGGCAGTTTAAAGGCCGAATCCACAAAAAAACTAGTGTTGTAGCTAATTCCCAATCCCCTGCTATTGGCCCCATTTTTTGTTTCAATGACAATGACCCCATTGGATGCCCTTGTGCCATATAGGGCTGCAGCACTAGGGCCTTTAAGTACAGACACCGAAGCAATATCATCTGGGTTTACTTCCATCGCTCCGTTTCCAAAATCTATGGCTTGAAACCCTGCCGCAGCTTCATTGGTAAAATTAAATATTGAGTTGTTGTTGATGGGCACGCCATCTACAACAAACAAAGGGTTGTTATTGGAAAAAGATGCTTCGCCCCTTATGGTTATTTTTGAGGAGGAGCCTACCCCTGTGGCACCTTGGTTGATGGTTACACCGGCCAATTTTCCAGATAAGTTGTCCAAAAAATTGACCGATTTAACTTCTGTCAGTCCTTTTGAATCGATGCTCTGTACCACATATCCCAATTCTTTACTTTCCCTTTTAAGACCAAAAGCCGTTAGTACAACTTCATCCAATTCCTGACTTGAATCTCGCAGCACCATATTGATCATGGGCCTTTGGCGAATAGCAATAATTTGAGTCTCAAAACCCAAGGATGAAAATTCCAAGGAACCTGTATTGTCCGGAATATTAATGGCATACTCCCCTAAGTCGTTCGTGGTAGCCCCCTGGTTCGTTCCAACATATACGATATTCACACCTGGCAGTCCTTCGCCCGTTTCAGAGGTTACTTTGCCCGAGATAATGGTTTGTGATGTACCCAATGCACATAAGCATAAGGTCATTATTATAATGATTCGTTTCATTTAATTCTTGTAATGGTAATAGTATTGGTTTTTTGCAAAAAGAGAATTTTGCACTTGAATAAGTTTAGACCACAATTAGAAGAGGTGATCCTTTATTGTAAATGCATTCGCTATGTACTTCGGAATATTCATATTGTTTGTATTCAATATGATAACTATGGAAACCGATAATGTACAACATGAGTTGTATTAGTCGATCGGAAACCTGGGATTGTAGTTTTATAATATCCTTCAAATCTTGGACACAATCAATATCTGTAAGTGTTACAAGTTGAACGATGGCTTTGTTGTTTTCTTGAATCAGATTTAATACTGCAGCGGCGGTGCGGTTCGTTTGCCACGGGATTTTTTTAAATTCAATGGCATCAAATTGGGATTTGTGGATGCCCATTAAATAAAAGCCACCATCCGCACAACGGCCCATAACCGATTGCCGGTTCGCTAAATGTAAGGATGCGCTTTTAATCTGTTCAACTTGCAATAAGGGACTATCATTGCCTATGGTAATGATATTCTCATAACCATGATCAAAAACAGATTGTATGGCATTGGTAAACCGTTCCCCAAAAGTGGCCCCTATCTGTTCGTTTTCCGTAACATGAAAATAGGAAAGACCAGATTTTTCTACCGTATGAATTGTATTCTTGGTAAGCTCAGTATATAATTCTGCGGCTTTAGGGATGGGTTTGTGCAACATTTCCTCAGATGGGGAAAGTGCAAATACCAGAACTGCCGTGGACAAATGTGCTTTTGGGGGCATGAAAATTTTGACTTTGATCTACCTACGTTAAAAACGTGTTAAGGGTTTGGTCGAAGGTCGAACTTTTCCATTACATGTTCATTAAGAAATTTAACATTTTGTTATTTTATATTCCTGATATGAGAAATAATCTAAGTGTTATGGTCAAAAAGCGGAGTAATAGTTATATAATTTTGTTAAAGAAGTTCTATGTGGCATAAACTACCATTAAGTAGGTATCTTGGTGTTCCAAAAGATATTCAGATGCTAACAGAATGTATAATTCCCAGCACTTTGTGAAAGCGTTTTTAATAAATGAAAGAAATTTTTACGATTATGAGCAAGACAATTTTACTGGACAAAAGGCCCGAAGGAAAGCCAACTAAGTCCGACTTTAAATTTGTAAATGAAACCACGCCCGAAGTCAATTCAGGAGAAATACTTTTGAAGACCCATTATATTTCCGTAGATCCTTATCTAAGGGGTAGAATGAGGGATGTTAAATCATATATCCCTCCTTTTGAACTACAAAAGCCTATTGTTTCTGGAATCATCGCAGAGGTAATGGAGTCTAAAAACAAAGATTTTTCCAAAGGAGATTTTGTTTCAGGCACCTTGGCATGGAAGGAACAACAGGTATCCAACGGGGATGGCCTGATCAAAGTAGATGCTGAAAGGGCGCCATTGTCTGCCTATTTGGGAATATTGGGAATGACCGGACTAACGGCCTATTTGGGGCTCACCGAAATCGGAAAACCTAAAAAAGGAGAAACATTATTGGTTTCTGGTGCCGCAGGAGCTGTTGGTAGTGTAGTAGGGCAAATAGGAAAAATTCTTGGATTAAGGGTTGTTGGTATTGCAGGTAGCGATGAGAAAGTGACCCTATTGAAATCTGATTTTGGCTTCGACGATGCCATAAACTACAACACCACCGACAATATGGCAAAGGCTATTGCGGAAAAATGCCCGGATGGGGTAGATGTATATTTTGATAATGTTGGAGGCGATATTTCAGATGCCGTTTTCTATAATATCAATAAGAAAGCGCGACTCGTCATATGCGGGGCCATTTCGGTCTATAATGAAACAGAATTACCCAAAAGTATCAGTGTGCAGCCCTTTTTGATAAAAAATAGCGCGCTAATGCAAGGGTTTATCATTTTTGATTATGTGGACAAGTATCCGGAAGCCATGAAACAACTGGGTCAATGGTTGGGAGAAGGCAAACTGACCTATAAAGAGACCATTGTAGAGGGGTTTGAAGCCACCCCACAAGCATTCATCGATCTGTTTGACGGTAAAAACAAAGGAAAGATGGTGGTAAAGGTTTAATTAACCATAGGTTGAACGACCGATGGAGTCTAACTTTTTGTTTAAAAAAGAGCTAGAAAAAACCTGTTTTCATAAGTGATAACAGGTTTTTTTTAAGTTCAATGGGCCAAAGGTGGCCGAAGGTTATTTGGATATGGGTGAGAAATGGGAATAAATCAGAAAACCAACCTATTGGTCGGTATGAATTTTGTGGTAATCAGGTTTGATTGGGACAAGTTAGATATGGATATCGTTTTTGTCGTTAAAGGGAACAACATTAGCATCATTTTGGAGGATTGTTTGGGCTTGCAGACCTTACGGTTTGTTGATTCTGAACTTTAGAAGACTTAAATCAGGATTATTTACGACTGAAATAGGTAATTTTAAACTATATTAAGTAGGGTGCTAAACAAAATCATTTAAAGTTTTTATCATTCATGGAACTATCGGAATTGCAATCAAAATCAGTAGGCCTAGTATTGTCCGGGGGAGGTGTGAAGGGTATGGCCCATATTGGAATGCTCAAGGCCTTGGACGAACACGGTATCAGTGCCAATGTGGTTGCCGGTACTAGTGTGGGAGCCCTAGTCGGGGCACTTTATGCAAACGGTAATTCCGTTACGGATATGCTGCATTTTTTTAAGGAAACCCCCTTGTTCCGCTATAATTTTATGACGATTCTAAAACCGGGACTTTTGGATACCGTGCGATATTTTGATTTGTTGAAAACGTATTTCACCGAAGACTCCTTTTCTATTTTGGCCCGAAAATTACATGTAATCACCACAGATCTCCAAAAAGGTGACCAGAAGGTTTTTTCGGAAGGGGAACTGATCAGACCATTATTGGCATCTGCAGCATTACCGCCGGTTTTTAGCCCGGTAAGTATTAAAGGCAACCTTTATGCAGATGGGGGAATTATGAACAATTTTCCATATCACGAAATTGCAGATGCCTCCGATTTTATAATTGGTAGCAATGTTTCAAGTATCAAGGAAATTCCTAAGAACGCCATTAGTACCTCTTTTCAGCTCGCTACAAGGACCACGGCTTTGATGATCTATGCCATCAATAGGGAAAAGGTGCAAAAATGTGATCTTTTATTTGAGCCCAAGGAACTGGAACTGATCGGGATCTTAGATAAAAAAGGTATTGAAAAAGCATACGTTATTGGATACGATCACGCCTTGAGGAAATTGGACGGGTTACTGGGCAAGGCAGAGGTGTCCGAACACAAAAAACACCACTGAATGAGTGGTGTTTTTGTATGATGTTGGTAAGTTTCTATACGTCGTCGTAATCTACTTTTAAGGTCGGAGTGATGGGATGAGCCTGGCAGGTTAGAATCAATCCTTCCGCAATCTCACCATCGGTCAAAATTTGATTTTTAACCATTTCTGCCTTTCCTTCGGTTACCCTGGCGATACAACTGCTGCATACCCCACCTTGACAGGAATAAGGAGCATCGATGTTTTCTTTAAGAACGGCATCCAAGACAATGGCCTTTTTATACATGGAAAAAGTAAATTCCTCATCATCCAAAGTTATTGTAATTTGGGACTGCCCCTCAATATGTTCGGGTAGTTCATCCATTATTTCGGTGGAAGTGAACAATTCAAAATGAATCTTATCTTCTGAAATACCATCCTCTTTTAAAGTATCCGTTACCAAATTGATCATGGCTTCCGGACCGCAAATGTAAAAATCGTCAAAAATGGTATCCTTGTGCTTGTTCTTTAGGGCAAAGTTTACGGTTGATACGTCTATGCGTCCAAATAGGGAATCAACTTCCTGCTCTTGGCTGCAGATAAAATGAACAAAAAACCGATTGGGATATTCAAGTTGTAGTTTTACCAATTCGGTGTAAAACATGGTCTCTTTGTACGATTTGTTCCCATAGACCAGCATAAATTTGTTCTTGTGGTTACTCGCCAAAACCGTACGCGCAATACTGATAATGGGGGTAATTCCACTTCCGGCAGCAAAAGCGGCAATATTTTTCACCTTATCTGTAGGCGAAAAAACGAATCTTCCTTCCGGGGGCATCACTTCCAGGACATCCCCAGCAGCTATTTTGGTATTGGCATAGTCCGAAAATCCACCTTTATCCACTTTTTTCACTCCAATGGTAATGGAGTCCGACTTAGGAGAGGAGCTAATGGAATAAGCTCTACGCAATTCCTTTCCCTTTATTTCCTTTTTGATGGTAATATACTGACCAGAAGTGAACTTGAACGTCTGGATCAATTCTTTTGGAATGGTAAAAGTGATCGCAACGGAATCGGGTGTAAGTGGTTTTACGTGATGTACCGTGAGGGAATGAAAATCTGCCATAGTATAAATTTGACTGCAAAATTAAGCAAAGCCCACTTGATACAAAATGGGAATGAACAAAAAATTATGCCTAAAATTCTTAGGTATACGAAAATTAGCTATATTTGAGTCTATAGTCGCGTATATGGGAAATGCAAAATTATACAAGGGAAGTTTAAATACCATCATCTTGAAGCTGTTGGAAGAGCAAGGAAAAATGTATGGATATGAGATTACCCAAAAAGTTAAGGAACTGACCAAAGGAGAACTACAGATCACAGAAGGAGCCCTTTATCCTGCCTTGCACAAACTGGAAGCCGAAGGGCTTTTGGATGTTGAGGTAACCAAAGTGGACAACCGTTTGCGCAAGTACTATAAGCTTACCGAGGCGGGCGTAAAGGAAACTAAAAATAGGTTGGCGGAATTGGAAGATTTTATTAGGAGCATGCAGCATCTGGTAAACCCAAAATGGAGTATCGATTAAAATGTGGGACAATGAGCTTGAACAACGACCAACTATTGAATATTAATAATTACCTTGATTTCAAGGATTTATATCATCTGGATCTTAGGATGGAGATCTTTGATCATATGGTGGAAAGTATTGAAATGAAGATGTCTATGGGCAGCACATTTTCTGAGGCTTTTGAATTGGAATGTAAAAAATGGAATCCCGAGTTAAAATCCTACTCTAGCCATTGGCTGGGATTGGTTCATTCGGGACCTAAACTAGTAATGCAGAAATGTGTTGGAACAATAAAGAAACTTTATTTGAAAAGCCTTTTTGCTGCATTGGTAGTGGCAGTTTGTCTTTTTGTTGCGGAAAGCTTGTTCCCATTAAAAGCTAATCCAGCAATAATAAACGCTTTTGTAGGCGCAGGTATGTTTATCTGCGTCTTTCTATGGGTTTATTGGTATATAAGAATTCGTAAATCTCCAAAGCAAACTTCATATGGGTATTTTATCAAGATAAATACAATAGGTTCTGTTGTAAGCATCTTTATATTTAATCCTTTGGTCGATACTACTTTTGGATATGGTTCACCTATTAGTTTAGGATTCGGATGGATATTTCTACATGCTTGGATCTTTGTATGGACGTTTCTTTTCGCTAAAATTTTCCGTAAACATGGGGCAACAATAAACTTTAGATTGGCGCCATGAAATTAACAAAAGAAGATATCACTTTTATAGACACCTATCTAAAGAATTCCGAAATTGAATTTGTAGATGTTCGGATGGAAATGGTAGATCATGTGGCTTCTCATGTGGAAGAAAAAATGGAGGCAGACGGACTCTCATTTTATGATGCCTTCAAGAATTATATGGTTGCCCATAAAAAAGGACTGCAAAAATCACATGAAAAATTTAAGTGGACAACGGAAAAAAAAGTATTTGGACAGATACTGCATTATTTATGCAAACCGTACAATTTACTATTCTTGCCAGCTTGTTACCTGCTTTTATTGCAAATTCAAAAATTAGAATTTGGGGAACAGATTATTAGAGTTATGCCTTATGTTTCTTTCTTTATTTACCTTTTGGTTTATTTTTTGGCATATAGGGTTGAAAAACTGCGCTATTCTGGTTTGGAACGTTTAGGATGGTACTTTTTTTTATTGTACCAACTATTGCAATTATTCTTCAGTCCCATCCATTCCAAGTTTGTAATTGGAGAGTCTGTCACGTTGTGTTTTGTGTTGA
This sequence comes from Sediminicola sp. 1XM1-17, assembly GCF_037203765.1. NCBI lineage: Bacteria > Pseudomonadati > Bacteroidota > Flavobacteriia > Flavobacteriales > Flavobacteriaceae > Sediminicola > Sediminicola sp. 1XM1-17. Next base: position 464,253 of record NZ_JBBCAS010000001.1, read on the forward strand.
TAAGTCTATGGATAATAGTGTCCTTTTCTTTTCTAAGAGCCCTATTGTATTACCGGAATTTCTATAAGCAACGTTTTGCCAAATTAAGCGTATGAAAAAATTAAACCACGACCAAATACAAGAACTCTACACCTTTACAAGAAAACATTTTGTAGAACACTATGACCTGCAAACGGAGTTGGTAGATCACCTGGCCAACGGAATAGAACAACAATGGAAAGCAACACTTTCCCTAACTTTCCGTGAAGCCCTGGACAGGGAATTTAAAAAGTTTGGCATCTTTGGGTTTCAAGATGTTATTAGCGAGCGCATGAAGGCGATGGATAAAAAATACAGGGGCATCATCTGGCGGTTTCATAAGGAGTATTTTAAAATACCCAAAATATTGTTGATCGTTTGCCTGACTATGATCTACTTTAGTGTATTACGATTATTTGAAACTAAGACAGGCTATTATTTCTTTTGGGTAACTCAAATTGTCGCTCTTCTACCAATATTGTATACGAGTTTCAAGTATCGAAAAAAACTGAATTCAAAAAAACGAAAATGGATATTGGAGGAGATGATTTTCAATCAAATAGGATATTTCAATCTATGGCAATTGCCAATCCATTTGCTCAACCTAACCTTCCATTCAGATAAATTATTTCATAATGATTGGTTTTTGTTGGCTATTTCATTTTATGCAGTTTGTTTTATCATCTTGCTGTATGTTCTTGTGGTGGTCATCCCCCCAAAAGCGGAACAGCTCCTTACAGAGACCTATCCGGAATATAAAATGGTCAAATAGTGTAACAAACTGCACTTTAGAAACACTAACCATCTAGAATTACGAACCAACCCTTATGTTTAAACACTTTATCAACCTGCAGTGGAAAGCCTTTATCAGGTCCGCCTCCTTTAAGACCAACATTGCTCTTAAAATACTCATGGCCTTTGGCGCCCTGTACTTTATAACTATGTTTTTGTTTTTGGGGGTAGGGGTATTTTATATCATCCAAAAAGCCGAAATAGGAGATCCGTTGGTCATCGTGAACAAATACCTGATCTATTACCTGGGGATGGATCTTTTCATCAGGTACATGATGCAAAAAATGCCGGTTACCAATATAAAACCAATGCTCTACCTGCCATTTAAAAAACAGCAGGTAGTCCATTATTCCCTGGGCAAGGCGGTGGTTTCTTTTTTCAATATTGCACATGCTTTTTTCTTTGTGCCTTTTTCCATTGTGCTCCTGATTGAAGGGTATAACCCTATCGGTGTTATTGGGTGGCATTTGGGGATGCTGGCTTTGATCTACAGTAACAATTTCATCAATATCTTGGCCAATAACAAGGATAGCGTTTTTTACCCGGCAGCAGCCCTTCTGATAATTTTGGCAGGCTGTCAATACTTCCACCTATTCGACATTACAGTTTTTACCGCTCCTCTATTTGACGCCCTGTACAGCCTTCCGTGGATGGCACTTGTGCCCTGGACTATTTTAGTTGGACTCTATATGGCCGCATATACTTATTTTAAAAAACATATGTACTTGGATGCCGGCCTGGCCGTTAAACAAACCGAAGCCAAGACAGAGGACCTAACCTGGTTGAACCGTTTTGGCAATCTAGGGACCTTTTTGAAGAACGATATCAAGTTGATCAAAAGAAACAAGCGATCCAAGACCTCGGTAATCATGAGCTTTTTCTTTATATTTTATGGCTTTCTATTTTTCACAGGTTCAGTGGAGACCTATGAACATCCCGTTTGGCAGATTTTTGCAGGTATTTTTATCTCCGGGGGCTTTCTCTTTAGTTTCGGACAATTTGTACCCAGTTGGGATAGTTCCTATTATCCCCTGATGATGAGCCAGAATATAAAATACAGGGAATATCTGGACTCCAAATGGTACCTGATGGTTATTGCAACTGTTATAAGTACGATAATAGCATCGTTTTACCTGTATTTTGGACTGGATGCCTACTTATCGGTCCTGGTTGGGGCCATTTATAATATTGGGGTGAATTCTTACCTAGTTCTTTGGGGTGGTGCCTATATAAAAACACCCATCGATCTTACATCCAACAAGAAGGCCTTTGGCGACAAACAGGCTTTTAATGCCAAAACACTCTTGCTGACGCTTCCTAAATTATTATTGCCCCTAGGGTTTTATGCACTGGGGCATTATACGATCAACCCTACAGCAGGCTATATTTTTGTGGCCGCTGCAGGAGTCATGGGATTTGCCTTTAAAAATTCCGTATTCAAAATGATTGAGGGGATCTATAAAAAGGAAAAGTACAAGACCCTTTTGGCCTATAAACAAACCAACTAAGACACCTTTTATTCTAATCGAAACAACACCATGATAACAGCACAAGATCTCACCAAAACATACGGCTCAGCCACAGTATTGAATGTCCCGCACTTGGAAATCCCAAAAGGCCAGAGCTTTGGTCTGGTTGGTAACAATGGCGCAGGAAAAACTACCTTTTTCAGTCTATTGTTGGATCTTATACAGCCCACTACGGGCCAAATTGTAAGCAACGGGGTGCAGGTAGAACAGAGTGAAGCATGGAAACCTTTTACCTCTGCTTTTATCGATGAGACTTTTTTGATAGGGTACTTGACCCCAGAAGAATATTTCTACTTTATCGGAGAGTTGAGGGGTCAGAACAAAGCGGATGTCAATGCCCTTTTGGCAGGATTCGAGGATTTTTTCCATGGGGAGATATTGGGCCAAAAAAAGTATTTGAGGGATCTGAGCAAGGGAAACCAGAAAAAGGTGGGTATTGTGGCTACCTTTATTGGAAATCCGGAGGTGATTATCCTGGACGAGCCATTTGCCAATTTGGATCCTACCACGCAAATTCGACTGAAGGGAATAATAAAAAATCTTACGGCCAATAAGGAAGTTACTATTTTGATTTCCAGCCACGATCTTATCCATGTGACCGAGGTTGCCGAACGTATCGTTGTCCTCCACAAAGGGGAAATTGTCAATGACATTCAAACCTCCAAAGAAACCCTTAAGGAACTGGAAACCTTTTTTGCGGGATAAGAAGGAAGTCTCTATTGGACCTATGTTTGGGGCGGAATTTTCTCTTAATAAAAAATAAAGGTATTTTTACCGACCAACGGTATAATAAACAGGTTAATTTTTAGTTTAGGATACGTACGAATACCACTTATTTTGAAGCTTCGTTTTAAATCATTTATGGCCATTGCCTTGGGTGGACTGCTATTTCATGCATGTTCCACTAAAAAAGATGCCTTTATAAATCGTAATTGGCATGCCCTTAACACCAAATACAATGTCCTTTACAACGGGAACATAGCCTTTGAGGAAGGGCGTGAAGAGCTCAATGACGCCTATCAGGACAACTATTGGGAGGTACTTCCCATAGAGCGCCTAAAGGTAACGGATGAAATCAAGCTGGATTCGGAAGACAACAACCCTAAATTTTTACGTGCAGAAGAAAAAGCCTCCAAAGCCATACAGAAGCACAGTATGGACATCAAAGATGAGGAACGCAATCCGGTAACGGATGAGGCCTTTCTACTTCTTGGAAAATCCAGATACTTTGACCAACGCTATATTCCGGCACTGGAAGCATTTAACTATATCCTGAACAAGTATAACGAAAGTGATAAGCTCAATGAAGCTACCATTTGGAGGGAGAAGGTCCACATCCGATTGGAAAACGAGGATCTGGCACTTAAAAATTTAAAGCGACTCCTAAAATACGAACGCTTAAAGGATCAAGAATATGCAGATGCCAGGGCAATGATGGCACAGGCCTATATCAATCTAAAGGCCCCTGACACGGCTATACAACAATTGAAAATTGCATCGGCCTACACCAAAAAAAATCCTGAAAAGGGAAGGTATTACTTTATTATTGGGCAGCTTTATAATCAATTGGGACATAGGGACAGTGCCAATTATGCCTTTGACAAGGTGATCGCATTGAACAGAAAATCACCTAGGGTATACATGATCAATGCCCATCTACAAAAGATTAAGAATACCAAGATTACTCCCCAAAACAACGAACTATTGCTCGAATATCTAACGGATCTGGAAGAAAATAGGGAAAACAGACCCTTTTTGGACAAAATATACCGGCAGATAGCAGAATATCATTTGGAAAACCAATCAGACAGTTTGGCCTTGGCCTACTTCAATAAATCATTGAAGGCTACGAGGAACGAGCCTAGGTTGAATGCACTGAATTATGAGAATTTAGCGGAATATAATTTTGACAGGAACGCATACAAGGCTTCTGGTGCCTATTACGATAGTACATTGACCAATCTTGTGGTAGACTCCAAAAAATATCGGGCCATTAAAAAGAAATTGGACAATCTGGAAGATGTTATTTCTTATGAGGACATGGTACAATATGCAGATAGTGTCATAACCATCTACAATATGCCAGCCGATAAACAATTTGCCTATTTCGAGGGGTATATTGCCGATTTAAAGGCCAAGGAGGAAGAGGCCATTAAAAAGGAAAAAGAAAAAATTACAGCGGGGTTCGCCGCTTTTGTAGATTCCAAAGGTGGTCAAGAGAACAAAGGAAAATTCTATTTCTACAACATTACCAGTTTGGGATACGGTAAAGCTGACTTTAAAAATAAATGGGGAGAAAGGGAGTTGGAGGATAACTGGCGGTGGTCCAGTAAGAATGTGACCCAACAGGCAGGACAGACCGATGAGGTAGAGGCAGATACCAATGTGGAAGCCCAAGAAATCACGGAAGAACAGAAATATTCCACAGACTATTACATGGCTCAAATTCCTACTGATAAGGCTGTCATAGACAGTTTAATAACAGAAAGGAACTTTGCGAACTATCAATTGGGGGTCATTTACAAAGAAAAATTTAAGGAAAATTTACTGGCGGCCATTAAGTTCAACGAAGTGCTCCAGGCCAACCCGGAGGAAAGATTGATCTTGCCGTCGAAATACAATTTGTATAAGATCTATCAAGAAACAGGAAGTCCTTTGGCCAATGGAATGAAGGAGGACATCATTGAGAACCATGCAGATTCCCGCTATGCGGTCATCTTGTTGAATCCGGAAGCGGTGCTGGCCGATGCTACGGATAGTCCGGATGCAAGGTATGCAGCCCTTTATAGGCAGTACGAGAACCAACAATATTTACAGGTAATTGCAGGGGCCGAAGAAAATATAAATAGATACACAGGGGATGAAATTGTTCCCAAGTTTGAAATCCTTAAGGCCAATGCCATTGGAAGGATTGAAGGCTTTGAGGCATTTAAAGAAGCCCTGAACTATGTGGCCCTGAACTATCCAAATAACCCAGAGGGCAAAAAAGCCCAGGCCATGGTAGAGGAGCAGTTGCCAAAACTGGAACCCAAAGAATTTTCGGCGGAGACGGAATCTGTTGGAACAGGAAATTGGAAGCTGGTGTTCCCTTTCAAAATAAGGGACAATGACAAAGCGGTCCAACTCATGGAAAAGCTAGAAAAATCCATCAAGGATTTAAGGTACAACAATATAGTCTCCAAGGACATATATAATTTGGAAGATCAGTTCGTTATTGTGCATGGTTTCAGGTCAAAGGAGTTTGCTTTGGGCTACGCCGAACTGCTTAAAAACAATAAGGATTACAAAGTGGCTAATCATAATTTTGTAATTTTATCCTCTAATTATAAGATCATTCAGGTACACAAAAACCTGGAGGATTACAAAAAGTTGCAATTAATCCCAAAACCCTAGAACAATGTTTTCAGACAACAAAAAAACCCGCGTGGTAACGGAAATAGGCGGACAGCCCAACCGAATTGAAAAGAATACAAAGATCAAAGGCGATATTGTCTCCGAAGCCGATTTTAGGATCGATGGCAAATTGGATGGCAATGTAAAGACATCGGGCAAGGTCGTCATAGGCAAGGATGGATACATCCACGGAAAAGTGGAATGTGTCAATGCGGATATTGAAGGAAGTTTCAATGGGGAGCTTTTGGTGGAAGACCTACTCACCTTAAAGGCATCTGCCGTTATTGAAGGGACTGTCATAGTTTCTAAATTGCAGGTAGAACCAGGAGCTACATTTAACGCTGCCTGTAGTATGAATGGAAAAGGTGGTGCTGTAAGCCAGAACGAGAACACGACTGCCAATGGAACAGCCAAAGCCTCCTAAAAAAAAGAATACCGGTCTTCAAAATGCCGCAAAACTCTCGGGTGTCGGCATTCAAATGGGATTGACCATATATTTGGGAAACCTTCTGGGGTCTTGGTTGGATCATAAATTTGAGACAAACTATCTTGAGATCACAGTTACATTGCTGGCCATATTTTTGTCCATGTACTCCATGATCCGACAAGTTAACGACATTAATAAATAGAAATTTGTTAAAAAAAGTTCTTCTGCAAGCCGTACTTTTTGGTTTTGTACTGTTTTTTGGATTTTATGCGCATAGTTTTGTACTTCGCGCCAATGAAATTTTTATATCCTTGCCCTTATTTGGGATTTATCTCTTCCATGCCCTATTTTCATTCTTAATTTGTGCCACCTTCCATTTTTTGTCCAACACGGAGCGGTTTGCTGGCCAACTTGGTTTTATCTACTTGGGTTCCCTGCTCTTGAAGCTATTATTGTTTGTACTTATTTTTAAAGGCCCTTTATTTCAGAAGGAAGAGGATTCGCTTGCGGAAAGGATATCTTTATTGGTCCCCGTGTTCCTGTTTTTGTTTTTTGAGGTGATTATCATCATAAAAATTTTAGGGCGAACAGGATACGAGAATAAATAATTTGAAAAAAGTTTGATTATTATTTTTAATAACTACCTTTGCGCAAATTTTAAGGGAGCCAAATTTTTGAAATTATCATAATGAAGATAGCATCCAAATACTTAAGCAACATTGCCTTATTATTCATTCTTTTGACCACGTTCAATGGGTACTCAAATTCAGAGCCTAGTGAAGGGGGGCAAGTAAGTGGGCAAGATGAAGTATCAGAGTACATTTTGCACCACATCAAAGATTCCCATGATTTTCATTTATTTTCCTATACCAATAGTGAAGGTGAGCGCAAGCATGTTGGGTTTCCATTACCGGTAATCGTGTGGTCCAGCAACGGTCTGGTGACTTTTATGTCATCCGAATTTCACCATGATGATAATGGGGAGGTTCTTGTAGAAAGGAACGGCCTTAAATTCGCCAAAGTCCACAGTAAGATATATGAATTGCCGCAAAGTGCTGAGGCTGCAGAATTTGATGAAGAGCGCCATATAGAAAATGGGGCCAAGGTTTTGGATCTTTCCATTACCAAAAGTGTTGTCGGTATTTTGCTTGTTGGTCTTTTCATGCTGTTGTGGTTCTCCTCTTTGGCTAGACAATACAAAAAGAAAAATATCCCTACCGGTTTTGGTCGTGTTTTGGAGCCTTTGGTGATTTATGTGAGGGATGAAATTGCAAGACCAAATATTGGTGAAAAGAAATACAGAAAATTTACGGGTTACCTGCTTACGGTATTCTTCTTTATATGGATATTGAACCTTTTGGGCTTGACTCCCTTTGGTTTCAACGTTACCGGTCAGCTTGCGGTAACAGCGGCTTTGGCAGTATTTACATTGATCATATACACCGTTAGTGGAAACAAAGATTATTGGCAACATATTTTATGGATGCCGGGCGTTCCTGTTCTTATTAGACCAGTTTTGGCAATAATTGAATTGGCGGGTGCATTTTTGATTAAGCCTTTTTCATTGTTGGTCCGACTTTTTGCGAACATATCAGCTGGACATATTGTTGTGATGAGTTTGATCGCAATAATGTTCACCTTGAAAAATAGCTTAGGGGTTGTAGGGGCTACAGGTCTTTCTTTGGTGTTGTCATTTTTTATAACATTGATTGAAGTTTTGGTAGCGTTCTTACAGGCCTACATATTTACCATGTTGTCTGCCCTATTTATCGGTATGGCAGTGGCAGAACACGATCACGCGCACGATCACGATGAGCACGGTCATGAAGTTCCCGATGCAGAAGATGTCAGAGAGAATTTCATTTAATAAGAGTTTGTTTAATTTAATATAAATCAATTACTATGTACAATTTAATTGGAGCAGGATTAATCGTAATCGGAGCAGGGATTGGATTAGGTCAAATCGGAGGAAAAGCAATGGAAGGTATTGCTCGTCAGCCAGAGGCAACCAACAAGATTCAAACAGCGATGATTATCATTGCCGCACTTTTGGAAGGTTTGGCATTCGGAGCATTATTCTTAGGAAAATAATTCGAACGAAAACAGCAAAACATGATTCTGCAACGGTTGGTTGCAGAACATGTTTTCAAAATTAAACAAAGAAGAAATTTAATTTTTCAAGATAATGGAAACTTTACTGAACGATTTTTCACCTGGTTTATTTTTAGTGCAGACTATCCTATTGATAGGTTTGATATTTTTAATGGTAAAATTTGCCTGGAAACCAATCCTAAATTCCTTGAACGAAAGGGAAGCAGGTATTTCCGATGCACTTGCCGCTGCTGAAGCTGCCAAAAAAGAAATGCAGAACGTTACTGCGGATAGCGAGCGTCTATTGCAGGAAGCGCGTGTAGAGCGTGAGGCTATGATCAAAGAAGCGCGTGAAATGAAGGAGAAGATTGTTGCCGATGCCAAAGAATTGGCCCAAGCGGAAGGTGACAAAATGATCAAGCAGGCACAAGCAGCTATCGAAAGTGAAAAGAAAGCGGCCGTGGCCGATATAAAGAACCAAGTGGCTACACTATCTGTGGAAATAGCAGAAAAAGTGATCAAAGGTCAATTGTCCAACGATAACAAGCAATTACAACTTGTTGAGGATATGGTTGGTGATATTAAGCTTAACTAAAAACAAGAGATGAACGAATCTAGAGCAGCCATACGTTACGCCAAGGCCATTTTGGACCTGGCAGTGGACAACAAAGCCACTGATGCCGTAGAGAAAGATATGCGTTCTGTATTGAGCACCCTTGGGGATAGCAAGGAATTGCATCAGATGATGGCAAGTCCCGTTGTTAGTAGTGAAGCCAAGAAAAATGTTCTTTTGGAAGTTTTTGAGGGCAGTAATGCGATTACTACCGGGTTGATTGATATTCTTGTTGCCAACAAACGTGTCGATCTATTGGACGATGTTGCCGAGAAATATATCATACTGAACGAACAACTAAAAGGTGAGGGCGTAGCATTTGTTACAACTGCAGTACCTTTGAGTGCGGATTTGGAAAAGAAAATTTTGGCCAAGATTTCAGAATTGACGCCAAAAAAAGTAGTTGTTCAAAATTTCGTGGACGAAAGCATCGTAGGTGGGTTTGTGCTCAGAATTGGAGACATGCAGTACGATTCAAGTATAGCTACCAAATTGAGCAATTTAAAAAGAGAGTTTACAAATAGTTTATAATATTAAAATGGTCAAGGCAATCAAATGTCTTGCGTCTTATATCTAATAACATGGCAGGAGTAAAAGCCGCTGAAGTATCAGCAATATTGAAAAAACAGTTATCAGGATTCGAAGCCTCAGCTTCATTGGATGAAGTAGGTACCGTATTACAGATTGGTGATGGTATCGCAAGGGTTTACGGTCTTTCTAATGTTCAATACGGAGAATTGGTTGAGTTTGAAGGAGGTCTTCAGGGAATCGTTCTTAACTTGGAAGAAGACAATGTTGGGGTGGTTTTATTGAGTCCATCTAGAGACATTAAGGAAGGATCTGTGGTTAAACGTACGCAAACTATTGCCTCTATCAATGTTGGTGAAGGTATTGTTGGTCGTGTTGTAAACACTTTGGGTGCTCCTATCGACGGTAAGGGACCTATTACTGGTGATACTTACAAAATGCCATTGGAGCGCAAGGCCCCAGGGGTTATTTTCCGTCAGCCGGTAAACGAACCGTTACAGACAGGTATCAAGGCCATAGATGCCATGATCCCAGTAGGTAGAGGTCAGCGTGAGTTGGTTATTGGTGACCGTCAGACTGGGAAGACTACCGTTTGTATTGATACCATTTTGAACCAAAAAGAGTTTTACGATGCAGGGGAACCTGTATATTGTATATATGTAGCTATTGGCCAGAAGGCTTCAACGGTTGCAAACATCGCCAAGACATTAGAGGACAAAGGAGCTTTGGCCTATACCACTATTGTTGCCGCAAACGCATCAGATCCTGCTCCTATGCAGGTATATGCACCATTTGCAGGAGCTGCAATTGGAGAGTACTTTAGAGATACAGGTCGTCCTGCTTTGATCATCTATGATGATTTGTCAAAACAAGCGGTAGCCTATCGTGAAATCTCCCTATTGTTGAGAAGACCACCGGGACGTGAGGCGTACCCTGGGGATGTTTTCTACCTTCACTCCAGATTATTGGAGCGTGCTGCAAAAGTTATTGCAGATGATAAGATTGCACAGGACATGAACGATCTTCCTGAAACTTTGAGACCAATGGTAAAAGGTGGTGGTTCATTGACTGCTTTGCCAATTATCGAAACTCAGGCTGGTGACGTTTCCGCTTATATCCCTACCAACGTAATTTCCATTACCGATGGTCAGATATTCTTGGAGCAAGATTTGTTCAACCAAGGGGTTCGTCCAGCAATTAACGTGGGTATTTCTGTATCCCGAGTTGGTGGTAACGCACAGATCAAATCAATGAAAAAGGTGGCAGGTACCTTGAAACTGGATCAAGCACAGTTCCGTGAATTGGAAGCGTTTGCTAAATTCGGTTCTGATTTGGATGCCGCAACATTGAACGTTATTGAAAAAGGACGTAGAAACGTTGAGATATTGAAACAAGCCCAAAATGATCCTTTTACCGTAGAAGATCAGGTAGCCATTATTTACGCAGGTTCCAAAAACTTGTTGAGAAATGTTCCTGTAGAAAAGGTAAAGGAATTTGAAAGGGATTTCATCGATTTCTTGAATGCCAAGCACAGAGATGTATTGGATACATTAAAAGCTGGTAAATTAACAGACGAGGTTACAGATGTTCTAACCGCTGTTACCAAAGATTTGTCTGCTAAATACGTAAAGTAATATGGGAGCTGCGTTGGGTGGCATTAGCCGCCCAACGTTGCATTCCAATGGGTCAAACATTTAGAAAAGTACGGGTCTTATAACTGTTATAATCGGTACTCAACACTAAAATACAAATGGCAAACTTAAAAGAAATACGTAATAGAATAGCTTCCGTATCCTCAACGATGCAGATTACCAGCGCCATGAAAATGGTTTCTGCTGCAAAATTGAAAAAAGCCCAAGACGCCATTACGGCCATGAGGCCTTATTCGGATAAGCTAACAGAACTATTACAAAGTCTAAGTGCAAGCTTGGATTCTGATGCTGGAAGTAAATTCTCCGATAATCGTGAGGTTAAAAAAGTATTGATCGTGGCCATTACCTCAAACAGAGGACTTTGTGGCGCATTCAATACCAATATATTGAAGCACAGTGCCTTTTTGGCCAAAGAAACCTATGCTGGTAAACAGGTAGATTTTATGGCAATTGGAAAAAAGGCGAATGATATCCTTTCCAAAAGATTTAAAGTTGTTGGGAACCACAGTAAGGTTTATGACGATTTAACTTTTGACAATGTGTCTGAAATTGCCGAAGATTTAATGGAACTATTCGTAAATGGTTCTTATGACAAGATCGATATTGTTTACAATAAATTCAAAAATGCTGCCACTCAGATTGTGATGACCGAGCAGTTCCTTCCTATTGTTCCGCTGGAAGGGGAAGCTACGAATAATGCAGATTACATTTTTGAGCCATCAAAATTGGAAATTATAGAAGAGCTTATTCCCAAGTCGTTGAAAACACAACTGTACAAGGGGATACGTGATTCTTTTGCCAGTGAGCACGGTGCCCGTATGACAGCGATGCACAAGGCTACTGATAACGCCACAGAATTGAGGAACCAATTGAAACTAACGTATAACAAGGCAAGACAAGCTGCCATTACCAACGAGATCCTGGAGATTGTTGGTGGAGCTGAAGCTTTGAACAACTAAAACCTGGTCTGAGGCCGACCGATAGGCAAAATATATTTGGAACCCCGCTGATACATGCGGGGTTTTTTTGTGTTCGGGCGCATAAAAACTATAAATTGTATCTTGGCATTTCTATTGTTCTAATCATATTTTTGAAATTCAGTGGCATGAAATCTATCCAAACCTACATCCTGATCTCCTTACTCCTTGGTACAGCATTTACTTCTTGCAGGACCCAAAAGACATTACAGGGCGATGTCCCCTTTGTTATGGGAGCTGCAACATCACAGGAGTGGATTGGAGGCAGGGAAGAAAGTGGGACTGGGATCAGCGTGGTCGTACCTATATCCGCCATATCAAAAAATGTCAGTTTTCAAGATATGTATTTTAGGGGCCAGATAGTACAGGTCTCCACGGATAGAGAGGGGGAAGGATTGACAGTGCAGGGCAATTTTAAAAAAGTTCCCAAGGAGCAGGGGCTTTTCACGCCTGAAGACCCTAAAAGGGAAATGGGTGGCCAGCAACCACCTTTAAGTGGCAAAGCGGCCCAAGATTTTCCATTTGATTTGACTTTCCATGAGGCAGTTTTGAGCTACATTGTAAAGAATCGCATGAAATATGTAAAGATTTCTGGGATCAAAGAAAAGGCGGTACTCATTTATTCCACGAAACCAAAGAACTAACTTTGTTGTGAGGGTTTTAATAACTACTTTTAATCCCTAACATTAGCACATTTGAACCCGTTAAAAAAACTTTTTAAACAGACCTTTATTTACGGTTTGGCAACGGTATTGCCCAGAATGCTATCGTTTCTTTTAACGCCCTTGTACGTGACTGTTCTTCCGACAGACGGTTACGGGGAAGTTTCCATTATTTTTGCCTGGTTTGCCATATTCAACGTCCTTTTGGCCTATGGTATGGAGACCGCCTTTTTTAGGTACTACCACGATTCCACATTGAATAAAAAGACTGTGGTCACTACCTCTTTGATATCCATTGGAGCTTCTTCTTTTGTATTTATGTTCCTTGCATTTTTGTTCAAAGGGGCTGTTTCTACATTTAGCGATATAGATCCGCAATTTATTACATACGCCATATGGATTCTGGTTTTGGATGCCTTGGTCATCATTCCGTTTTCTTGGTTAAGGGCCAATGAAAAACCAATGCGCTACGCTCTGGTAAAAATCACGAACGTCGGCATCAACCTGGGATTGAATTGTTTTTTCCTGATGATACTGCCTCCAATCGTCAAAAGTGCTCCAGATTCGGTTTTAAGCGTGCTGTACAAGCCGAACTTTGAAATCTCCTATATCTTCATTTCGATGCTCATTGCGAGCGGTGTGACCCTCTTGTTGATGTTGCGCCTATATTTGAGAAGGCCCTATGTTTTTGATATGTCCATATGGAAAAGCATGTTGAAATATGCCTCTCCTGTTTTGGTAGCGGGTATTGCCTTTACCATCAACGAAGTTTTCGATAGGATTATGCTGGATTGGCTATTGCCAGAGGATATCGCTGAAAGCGAAATTGGGAAATATTCAGCCTGCTATAAGCTCACCTTGTTTATGACCTTGTTTGCCACAGCTTTTAGAATGGGCATAGAACCTTTCTTTTTCAGTCATTTTAAAAGTGACAATCCTCAAAAGGCCTATGCGCAGATCACCAATTATTTTGTCATCTTGGGAAGTGTCATTCTGCTTTCTGTTGTCGTCTTCGCGGACGTGCTCAAGTTGATCATTGTTCCCAATGCCGATTATTGGGAGGCCATGTCCGTAGTGCCCATCATTATTTTGGCAAGTTTTTGCTTGGGGATTTATCACAACCTCTCGGTTTGGTACAAGGTAACGGACCGTACGAGAATTGGAGCCTATATCTCCATAGTTGGCGCTATTTTGACCATTGTCATCAACTATGTGTTTATACCTTATTTTGGATATATGGCTTCGGCTGTGGCGACCTTGGTGGCATATGGTTCCATGATGTCGATGTCCCTTTATTTTGGAAGGATGTATTATCCTATCCCTTATAATTTCCGTAAAATTGTATTCTATTTTTCCATATCCACTTTATTTTCCATCCTGTCATTTTATCTTTTTGACAGAAACCTGATTATAGGAATTGTACTTTTGCTGCTGTTCTATGCCATGGTTTTAAAATTGGAAAAAGAGCAACTGAAAAAAATATTTCTCAAAAAATGAATATTAAGATAATCAATAATTCCAGCCATCCGCTGCCGCATTACGAAACCATCGCCTCGGCTGGCATGGACTTGCGTGCCAGTATTACAGAACCGATCAGCCTTGAACCTTTGGGAAGAGCCATAGTTCCTACGGGACTGTTTATTGAGTTGCCCATGGGGTTTGAGGCTCAGGTTAGGCCAAGGAGCGGACTTGCGGCCAAAAAGGGAATTACAGTGCTCAACGCTCCGGGAACAGTGGATGCTGATTACAGAGGTGAGATCGGGGTCATTCTGGTAAATTTGTCCAAGGAACCGTTCACCATCGAAAACGGGGAAAGGATCGCCCAATTGGTCATCGCCAAACACGAGCGTGCCGAATGGATCCTGGTAAAGGAACTGTCCAAAACGGAAAGAGGTGAGGGCGGCTTCGGTAGCACCGGGGTGAAATAAATTTGAAACGTAAGAAGAGTTTTAACTCAAGAACAACAAAAGAATATCCCGATCAGGGAAAAACAACAAATAAACTATTATCATGAAGATTATTGTACCTATGGCGGGCAGAGGTTCCCGTTTAAGACCACATACATTGACTGTGCCAAAACCTTTAATCCCTGTAGCAGGGAAGCCCATTGTACATCGCTTGGTAAGTGATATCGCCAAAGTATTGGGCGAGGATATAGATGAAGTGGCATTTATATTGGGGGATCCCGCATTCTTTGGGGATGATGTTGTGGCAAGTTTAAAAGAATTGGCCGAAAGCCTTGGGGCCAAAGCCTCCATTTATCGTCAAGACCAACCATTGGGTACAGGTCATGCTATTATGGCCGCCAAGGAATCCTTGAGCGGACCAGCGGTTATTGCCTATGCGGATACCCTGATCAGGGCAGATTTTGATCTGGACAAATCAGCTGATAGCGTTATTTGGGTAAAACAAGTAGACCAACCTGAAGCATACGGGGTGGTAAAACTGAACGACAATGGGAATATTGTGGAATTGGTGGAAAAACCGGCCAATTTTGTATCCGATTTGGCGGTCATAGGCATCTATTACTTCAAAGATGTTTCCGTTTTGAAGAACGAACTTCAATATGTGCTGGATAACAATATTGTACACGGGGGAGAGTACCAGATCAATGACGGTATAAAGAGAATGATGGAAAAAGGCATGAAATTTGCTCCTGGTAAGGTTGAAGAGTGGATGGATTGCGGGAATAAGAATGTTACGGTAGAAACCAATATGCGTATGCTGGGCTTTTTGGAAAAAGATGGAGAGAAATTGGTTTCGGACACTGTTACCCTTGAGAATGCCCAAATTATAGAGCCTTGTTTTATAGGGGAGAACGTTGTTTTGAAAAACACTACCATTGGACCCTTTGTATCCATTGGAGATCACACGGTGGTTGAGAATTCTACCATAAAGAATAGTCTTATACAGACCAATAACAAGATCAGCAATGCCAACCTGGACAACGCTATGGTGGGTAACCATGTGGTGTTCAATGGTAATTTTGAGACCATCAGTATCGGGGATTACTCGGTCATGGAATAGTTAAATGCCAGTGGGCATAAGTTTATGAAAAAAAGGCTGCACTTTCTCTTGCTTTGCATAGCGGTACTTTTGTCCGCCGGGCACATCTTTGCCCAAGAACCGGAAGAAAGTGCAGAAATAATGTTGGAGGCGTATTCCGATGAATTTCAAGAGAAGTTTTTTGAAGCCCTAAAACAAAAGGGTATTGAAAATTACGATAGGGCCATCAATTTGTTCCTGGAATGTAAGGCCATGGATAATAACAATCCGGTCATAGACCATGAACTGGCCAAGAGTTATGCCCTCAACAGGGATTTCATCAATGCACAAGACTATGTGCTCAAAGCCATAAACCTGGCGCCTGAAAATTTTTGGTTCCTCCATACCCTAGTGGATATTACCGAGAAACAAGGCAACTCCTTTGATACCGTAAGAGCATTGATACCCTATAGCAACGAAATGCTGCGGGAACATTTGGCCCAGATCTATTATAACCGTCAAAATTATGATAATGCCCTATTTGTATTGGAGGGTCTTAGAAAAACAAGTGCCGTCAATACATTGAGAAGGAGAATCGCCGATGCCAAGGGAGAGGATGTTTCATCCGATTTGGAGGAGGAGGTTGAGCAACAAGGGGAAAAGGAGGAGAGCCCTTTGGATGACTTTATGATGGGAATGGCACAGCTGATTGAAAAAGAGGATTTTAAGCAGTTGGAGACGGTGTCTGCCGAAGCATTGGAAACATTCCCCCTGCAACCCTATTTCTATTACGCCAGGGGTTTGGCCTTGAACAAATTAAGTAGACACAAGGAGGCGGTGGCTGTCATGGAGGAAGGGTTGGACTATCTGTTGGAGGACCAACTATTGGCCAACAAATTTCACAAAGAATTGGCAAACGCCCATATTGCTTTGGGAAATTCTTCAAAGGCAAATATGTATCTTAGTAAAATAAAAACGAGGTCTTAAACACAATGATGAAGAGTATGTTAAAAATACCAAAATTAGTGGTTTCCTGCATGTTTGTGCTGTTGGTATTTTCCTGTAAATCCAATAAGGTACTTACGGATGGTACGCTGGACACCAACCTCGGTGCTAAGACGATCATAAAAAATCACTACAGCAATCAGCTTAATTTTAAGACATTGAGCGGTAAAATGAAGATTGATTATTCCGATGGGGAATCTTCCCAAGGGGTTAGTGTGAGCCTTCGTATGGAAAAGGACAAGGCAATTTGGATCAGTGCCCCATTGGGGGTCGTAAAGGCCTATATTACACCGGAAAGGGTTAGCTTTTATAATAAACTGGACAACGAATATTTTGATGGCGACTTTTTATACCTGAGCAATTTGTTGGGGGTAGAGCTCAATTTTGCCAAAGTGCAGAACTTATTGCTAGGGGAAGCTTTGTTCGATCTGAAAGAGGGAAAGTACGATACCGCAATCAGTGAGAACAATTATCAGTTGAAACCCAAAAAGTCCATGGAACTTTTCAAGACCTTATTTGAAATAGAACCAAAGAATTTTAAGATGGCGGCCCAGCAGATAGCCCAGCCAGAGAAGAAAAGGATTTTAGAAATACAGTACAGGAATTATCAGGCCATAGACAAAAGGGTTCTGCCCAATGAAATAGGGATTATGGCTATTGATGGCGATAAGAGTAACACCATTTCTATAGAATATCGCAATATGGAATTCAACAGATCGGTAAACTTTCCATATAAAATACCAAATGGTTTTAAAGAGATAGTATTAAAATAGTATGAGCTTAAAGACCTTGATCAGTAAAAGTCATATCCTGCTTGTGTTCCTATTTGTTGGAACTATTGCATTGGCGCAAACCAATGAACAAAAAGCATTGGAGGCCAAGCGGGAACAGCTTCAAAACGAAATAAAAAATATCAATAGGTTGTTGTTTGCCGAGAAAAAGGAGCGGGGCAATGTCATGGAGCAAATGGAGGCACTGGAACAAAAGATCAACGTAAGGGAACAGTTGATCAATGTGACCAACCAGCAATCCAATCTTCTCAATAGGCAGATCAATACCAATATCCGGAATATTTCGAAGCTCAGGGACGACTTGGAGGTGCTTAAGGAAGATTATGCCACCATGATACAGAAGTCGTACCAGAACAAGTCACAACAGAGCAGATTGATGTTCCTGTTGTCCTCTGAAAATTTCTTTCAGGCATTTAAAAGACTGCAGTATTTAAAACAATATACCCAATACAGAAAAGAACAGGGGGAACAGATAGTTGTAAAGACCGAGGAATTGACCCAACTCAACCGGGATCTGACAGAGCAACGGAAGGTAAAGGAGCAATTGGTAGCGGAGAATTTGGTGGCCAAAAACGAATTGCAAAAGGAAAGGGCAGACCAACAGGACCTACTGGCAACGATTCGCAAGAATGAAACCAAGTATACCGCCGCCATAGAAAAGAAAAGGCAGGAAGCCAGAAGAATAGACCAACAGATAGATGAATTGATCCGGTTGGCTATTGCGGCAAGCAATAAAAAGGCTGCAGGCAATGCCACCGCAAGCAGTACGGGCAGCGGGGGCAGCAGTAGTAGCAGTAAGTTTGTTTTGACCCCTGAGGCGACCATTGTGGCCAAGAATTTTTCTGCCAATAAAGGGAAATTGGATTGGCCCGTGGAAAGAGGCATCGTCAGCCGTGGTTTTGGGGTTTATAGTGATGCGGTCTACCCAGGGATAAAACATCAGAACAATGGGGTGATCATCGCTACAGATGAGGGTTCCAAGGCGCGTTCCATCTTTGAAGGGGAAGTTATAGGGATAATGGCCGTACCCGGTGGAAACATGGGAGTGCAGGTCAAGCACGGAAATTATATCAGTACCTATTACAACCTGTCAAAACTATACGTCAAGAAAGGAGATAGGGTGACCAGAAAAGAAGAACTGGGAGAGATTTATACCAATCGGTTGAATGGTCAGACACAGCTCAAATTCTACCTCTACCAAGATGCCAATCGTTTGAATCCACAAGAATGGATATACCGACTGTAATGTAAATTACGCCTGGTATTTTACTAAAACGCTTGAAGATATTTAAGGGATCGTATTACTGTTCCTGAAACAGGGCCCTAAGCTCTGTTGCCTCCAATGGCTTCATTTTGCCGGCAAGTACAAGGCTCAGTTGTTTTCGCCTTAAAGCTGCGTCATATCGTTGCTTTTCGAGCTCCGTTTCGGCCTCAATCTTAGGTACGCTTGTAGGTTTGCCGGTGTCATCAACGGCAACGAAGGTGTATATGGCCTCATTGGCCTTGGTTCGTTCCCCACTGAATCGATCTTCCATCCAAACATCAATAAAAACCTCCATGGATGAAGAAAAAGCCCTAGAAACGGCCGCCTCAACGGTAACAACACTTCCCAAAGGAACAGCTCTATTGAAAGCCACGTGGTTCACGGAGGCGGTAACTACAATTCTTCTGCTGTGCCTACGTGCGGCAATACTTGCCGCTCTGTCCATTCGGGCGAGAAGCTCACCCCCAAATAAATTGTTCAATGGATTGGTCTCGCTGGGAAGCACCAAATCGGTCATGATAGTCCTTGAATCACTAGGAGTCTTAGCCTGCATACTCAAAATTTTTTGCAAAGATACACCTATATTGCGGGGCAAAAAGAAGAAGTGCGATTATTCTTGGAACAACCAGGCATCGCTGGATTCTGTGCGCTTTATTTGTCTCAGGTATTGCAAAGCTTCATCCACATTGGTAAAACTGCCATAGGCAACAAGGTGTAGGCCGTGCTTGTTCAAACCCAAATTAGAAGCTTCAAATCCTTTTTCCACTAACTGAGCCACCTTTTTATCGGCATTTTCTTGGGCTCTGAAACCTCCGGCAACAATGTGGTAATGGATTTGGTCCTTTTTGGTGATCTCTAATTTTAAGGCGGGCAATTCCAAAGGTGCAGTATTGAAAAATGTTGCTTCCTGTATATTTTTGGCAACCTGCTCCTGAGCTTCCTCCTGTACCAGTTGTTGGTCGTTGATGGAATTATTGTAAAAACGCAATCCTGTAAGTCCTGTGGCAAAAGCCAACAAAATTACTGCTGCGTACTTTAAGTAAGGTCTAAATTTATTTGATTGCTCCCTAGTTTCTGGGGTAATCATAAATGGGATCTTATCTTCCATTTCCACGACCTCTTCTTTTAGAACTTCCCTAACAACAGGGGCCGTTACAAAAGAAGAAAGACCAAATGAGGTAGTTAAAAAGTTTACTTGGTTAGACGGTTGGAACTGAATTTTTTGGTCCTTGTTCTGCCAAAGTTCACCAACATTGGGCAATAGGAGGCGCTTGCCATCCTTTAGGGTTTGCTTCCAGGTATTGGACTCAATTTCGATACGTTTGAGCATTTCCTCATAGGAAACTTTCTCAGACTCTGCCATATAGGAAACCAATAGGCCATCATTGGAAGAAAGTTGACCGTTAAAAGAGATTACTTTGGACGGTGGTGAAAAGGAATGGGAGTTACTGTGTATAACGGCAGATTTCATTTGCGTAAGAAATCCCCCAAATCCGGGCATAATTACGCAATTGTAGCGATATAGTAGCTCTGCTATGTATTGTTCAGTTCCCATGGCGGCAAATATTGTTATAAATTTAACCTTTTCAAAACCCAACACCTAACTTTTTATTAACATTTTATTTTCTGTATTTTTAGAGAAATTAGAACCAACTACAAATGACTAGCGATGAATTGATTGCAATTTTAAGGCTACAGAGCATACCGAATATTGGCGATGTTACGGCCAAAAAATTAATTTCACATTGCGGGAATGCGGCAGAAGTTTTCAGTAACAAAGCGGATCATTTGCTAAAAATAGATGGTATTGGTACCCATACCTTGCGAAATTTACAGGACAAAACGCATCTTGAAGCTGCACTTGCCGAATTTGAGTTCATCCGAAAGGAAGGAATAGAATTCACCTATTATAAAGATAAGGAATATCCCTCATACCTTAAACACTGCATAGATGGCCCTATATTGATGTTTAAAAAGGGTGCCATAGAGCTTGGGGGAAGAAAGATCATCAGTGTGGTGGGTACTAGGAACATCACGAGTTATGGTGCGGATTTTTGTGAACGGTTTATTGAGGAAATAGCGCCCTTAAACCCCATTATTGTCAGTGGCTTTGCTTATGGGGTGGATATTTGCGTCCATCGGGCTGCATTAAAGCATGGCTTGCAGACCATAGGGTGCCTTGCCCATGGCTTGAACCAAATATATCCTAAATCCCATGGGAGGTTCACCTCTGAGATGGAGCGACAAGGAGGTTTTTTTACCGAATTTTGGAGTAACAGTAAACCAGAAAGGGAGCATTTTTTAAGGCGAAACAGGATCATTGCAGGTTTGGGTGAGGCTACCATTGTCATAGAATCAGCAGAAAAAGGGGGCAGTCTGGTTACAGCGGATATTGCCCATAGTTACCATAGGGATGTTTTTGCTGTTCCCGGCCGGGCTCATGATAAATACAGTATGGGATGTAACAACCTAATTAAACAGCAAAAAGCACATATGCTTACTTCCGCGGCAGATTTAATATACCTGTTGGGTTGGGAATTGGAGGACAAAACAGTACCCTCGGTGCAAAAGCAATTATTTGTTCAGATGGATGATCTGGAACATAAGGTTCATGCTTATTTGCAAAAAGAGGGCAAGCAGTTATTGGATATTATAGCCCTAGAATGCCAAATACCTGTTTTTAAGGTTGCCACCACCTTATTTAACATGGAAATGAAAGGGGTGGTCAGGCCGCTGCCTGGAAAACTTTTCGAGGCCATTTAAGCCGGTCAAAGGAAAGGGTTTAAGCGGTATTCAAGTATGTGAATCTGATAAGAATGGGGGTGTGGGAACCTTTTGATCCTTGGTTTTTACCGACCACTTGGTTTGTTCCCTGGGATATGTGCGTTCAAAAAGGGCCGGAATAAGCATTTAAACAAGGAATAAAAACCATTGGTCCATTGGAAAGATCCCATGGCTCAAAAAAATGCCCCGAAAACCGACCAACAGGTCTTTTTTCTGGGCACGAGTATTTTTTAAGCTTTATTGGAATGTTCTTAGTATCCTACTTTGTTTCTCACTTTGGCCAAGACCCCATCAGCTACTTTTTTGGCTTTTTCGGCACCCAATGAAAGGGCTTCGTCCACTTCGTCCAAATGGTTCATGTAGTAATCGAACTTTTCCCGGGCATCCCCAAATTTTTCAACGATCACTTCAAAGAGCGCCTGCTTGGCATGTCCGTAGCCATAATTACCATGGATATAATTGGATCTCATTTCCGCTACTTGATCGGCGGAAGCCAATATTTTATAGAGGGCAAATACATTATCCGTATCGGGATCTTTGGGATCTTCCATAGGGGTACTATCGGTTTGTATCCCCATAATTTGCTTGCGCAATTTTTTATCTGTCTGGAATATATCGATCAAATTCCCCTTGCTCTTGCTCATCTTGGCACCATCTGTACCGGGAATGTACATGGTTTCTTCCTGTACCATGGCCTCGGGCAATACAAAGGTTTCCCCTAGTTGGGCATGGAATCTGGATGCTACATCCCTGGTCATCTCTATATGTTGCAATTGGTCCTTGCCTACCGGGACTATTTCTGCGTCGTAGAGCAAGATATCGGCCGCCATTAACATAGGGTAAGTGAACAGACCTGCATTTACATCTTCCAAGCGGTCTGCCTTATCCTTAAAGGAATGGGCAAGGGTCAATCTTTGGTAGGGAAAAAAACAGCTAAGATACCAGCTCAATTCTGTGGTCTGCGGAATATCACTTTGCCTGTAGAAAACGGTCTTGTTGATATCAAGGCCAAGGGCCAGCCAGGTAGCAGCAGTAGCATAGGTATTATGCCTCAATGTTTTTCCATCTTTTATTTGCGTTAGCGAGTGCATGTCCGCAATAAATAAAAATGAATCGTTTTTTGGATCTTGAGCCATTTTTATGGCCGGCATTAAAGCTCCTAAAATATTCCCTAGGTGTGGGGTACCCGTACTTTGTATACCTGTTAAAATTCTTGACATTTGCTTTGTTTCAAAGAAACGCAAAGTTAAAATAAATACTAAAACACAATCCAAATTGTTACTTTTGATTTCATGCTTTCAATTTTGAAAAAATTCGGCCACATTCTTTACCGCATTTGGTTCTATATTTTGGTGGCCATTCCAATAGTCTTGTTTTTCCCGCTATTGGTGTTATTTTCCATTTCGGAAAAATGGTACCCGCAATTTTTTTGGATGGCCCGTAATATTTGGGCCAATTTCATTTTGTACGGTATGGGATGTATTCCGAGGATAAGCTATGATGAAAGACTGCAGCGTGGTAAAAGCCTCATGCTGGTGGCCAACCACACCAGTATGTTGGACATTATGTTAATGCTGCGCGTAAGCAGCACGCCCTTCGTATTTGTAGGAAAAAAGGAATTGGTGAATATCCCCGTATTCGGGTTTTTTTACAAGCGGGTATGCATTATGGTTGATCGGGACGATACGCGCAGTAGGACCGGAGTTTACAGAAGGGCACAAAAAAGGCTAAACCAAGGCCTGAGCATCTGTATTTTTCCTGAAGGTGGCGTACCGGAGGAGCATGTCATTCTCGATTCCTTCAAGGATGGTGCCTTCAAAATGGCGATTGCCCATAAAATCCCAATAGTTCCCATAACTTTTTATGATAACAAGGAACGGTTTTCTTTTACTTTCTTCAGTGGAGGACCCGGAAAAACTAGGGGTAAGGTACACCGTTTTATAGAAACAAGGCATTTGGAGGAAGTAGATAAAAAGTGTTTGAGAGATGAGGTCAGAGCCATTATCCTACAGGATCTGGAAAAGGATTTGGAACGAAGGCATTACAGGTGAAAATGCCCCATAATAGTATAGGGGGCACACTAATTGTACCTTGCAAATATATTTTTTATACCGATCTACGCTTTAGAATTCAAAATTAAATCCACTGTATATACCTATTGAGAAAGGTTTAAAGTCGCCCACTGAATTGGAAAAAGTATTGAGTTGGTATTTAAAGACCGGTTCAATGTTGAGTTTAATTTTGGGCGAAAATTTATAGTTTAGGCCAAAACCTATATTGGAACTGAAGTTTACGTCATTGATATTGTTGGCCTCGCCTATCTCTGTATTTAGTCCATTTGCTTCCAGTAGTACCGCATTGTCCGTTAAAAACAACGAACTGAAACCTCCTATAAGATGTATTCCAAAATCTTGGTCCAAGAGCGTGTAATTCAGCTCCAAGGGAATCTCAAGATATCCCAACTGTTGAATCATACTTCCGTTTTTGGCAGGCGTCTTGCCTGAAATTTCTCCTTGAATACTGGTGGCCGGTTTTCCTTTTGAAGTGCTTACCACAATGATATTGGCCGCATTTTCCGCATAGTCAATATTGGCCAAGTTCCTGTTGGTGGTAGAGGCAAAAGAGGAGGTGAAGCCCACGTCGTCGGTATCATAACCATAATCTACCTTGTGCACTCCTGAACGTACCCTTAATTTTTTACTTATCTCGTACGAGACAAAGACCCCATAACTCAGGTTGACATTGCCCGATTTGGAATTCGATGCAAAATCTGGATGGATAGGGGAGCCGGTACCGAAGCCATTGAAGTATACAGGGGCAACACTGGTGGCCAATGACCATTTTTTTGTATTGTTGTCCGTTATGGCCTCTTCATTTTCCTGTGCGTTTATGTCATCGTAGATTGATTTTTTGACTATTTGCGATTCTGGATGCAGGGAATCTTGCATGGCAACCGAAATGGCATTATTGGATGGCGTATTTTTCTCCAACGCTTTTTTGGTGCTATCTGAAAGCAACATATCCCTTCTGGGAAAATTTTTGTTTTGGGAGTCCATAGATTCCGCTTTTTTGCTGGAGTTTTCAGAAGTTTCCAATGTTTTAAAGGGAGCGTTGGGGTCAGCTGAGGCTAAGGCTCCATTATTCTTTCTTTTTGTAGGAGTGGACCTACTGTCTTTGCCATTCTTGGAGGTAGTTGAGTTGTATTGGCCCTTTCGGGTTGCTGTCACCCAGGAGTTGTTATCCTCTTTGGCGCCCTTAACATTATCCTTCCCGTTTTTTTGATTTTCTACTGGAGCATCAGTAAGGGTGACGGATCCCTCTTGCGTACTCAAGCCATTTTCTTGACCTTCGTCCAAATTCGTTGGAATAATGGTGTTATTTTGGTCTGTATCCGTGATGGTGCTATTGGTGTCAAGGCCGGTTCTTTTGGGTTGTGCCATAAAAAAGATTATGGCCAATAAAGCGGCCACACCACCTAAGGTCCACCAAATTGGAATTGCGCGTCTCGATTTTTTCTTTTGGTCCAATGAGGCTTCTATGGACTTCCAGACCTTTTCGTTCGGCAGTTCATGTAAATCGGTCAGTTTCTCTTGAAACAAGTTGTCCAAATTCTTTTTCATCAATCTTTATGCTATTGCCTACAAGGCGATATTTATAATTTCTTTTTCTATTTTCTCCTTCAGGATCAATCTGGCCCTGGCCAAATTGGATTTTGAGGTGCCCACAGAAGTTCCCAATAATTCTGCGATCTCCTTATGGCTGTACCCATCCAAAACATAAAGGTTAAAGGTCAGCCGGTACTTGTTGGGCAACTCTTGGATATACCTGAGCAAAACTTGTAATTCCACGGCCACATATCCGGTTTCAACCGTAGATTCCTCTTCTACATTGTCTGTGATCACAGAGAGGTATTCCTCTTTTCTATATTTCTGTAACACGGTATTTACGGTGACCCTTTTTAACCAACCATCAAAAGAACCTTTAAATTTATATTGGTCAATTTTTTGGTAAATGGTCATAAAACTATCGTGAAGATTGTCCTCGGCTTCGGTTTTGTTGCGTGAATACTTCAGACAAACTCCAAACAATAATCCAGCATACTGTTTGTACAGTTGCTCCTGCGCTTTCCTATTGCCTTTTTTGCAATTATGTACGAGCTCTTTTAAACTCAAAGTGCGGGTTGGGTTGTTTGTGTTCTTTCATTCGTTTTTATTCCGTGGATACCGGAACTTCTATCTCAAGATATTCCGATTCCCCGTTTGCATTTTCACCTGTCCAAAACCTAAAGACATAAGTATCAGTGTAAAGTACCAAAAAATTAAATGATACTTCTATTTCTTCCGATATTTCTGCACAGTCACTATCGCCAGAAAAGGTAGATCCCACAACCACCACATCCCTGACGGTGGTATCCAATTTGGCTACGTCAAACCCTTCAAAATAGGTGCAGTCGTTTGGTCTTTTGTAGGTGACGTTGATTTGGTAGGTTTCATTGACTTTAAAGGATTCCGGGAGTTCCACACTTTCTATGGGAAGCGAAACATAATAAAAGTCGGCATTATTGTCTACATCACAAGAATGGAAAGTGATGGCGGTTAAAACGATTAAAAAAAAGCACAAAGCCCGTTTCATAATAAATTATTGTTTTAACCAAAGATGGGGCGGCAATACAAAGGTTGCGTATAAAACGACAAAATCCCGATAAAATCGGGATTCTGTATTATTTTTTAACTGCCTTGATGGCTTCAGTGATCTTGCCTTCGAGCTCTTCCAGTAATTCCGGATTGTCGTGCAATAGGTTTTTGACGGCATCGCGTCCCTGTCCCAGTTTGGTGTCCCCGTAACTGAACCAAGAACCGCTTTTCTTTACTATTTCATATTCCACACCTAAATCTACGATCTCTCCTACCTTGGAGACACCTTCTCCGTACATGATATCGAACTCTGTGGTTTTAAATGGTGGTGCTACCTTGTTTTTGACCACTTTTACCCTGGTCTTGTTCCCTTGAACATCACCGTCCGTATCTTTAATTTGGGTAGACCTTCTAATGTCCAATCGCACGGATGCATAGAATTTAAGGGCATTACCACCTGTGGTCGTTTCCGGGTTCCCGAACATGACCCCAATCTTTTCACGTAATTGGTTGATGAAGATTACCGTACATTTTGTTTTGCTGATAGAGCCTGTAAGCTTACGTAAAGCCTGTGACATCAATCTTGCGTGAAGACCCATTTTGGAATCGCCCATTTCCCCTTCAATCTCACTTTTTGGTGTAAGTGCTGCAACGGAATCTATCACCACAATATCAATTGCTCCCGAACGGATCAGGTTGTCTGCAATTTCCAACGCCTGTTCCCCATGGTCGGGCTGGGAAATGATCAGGTTGTCTATATCGACGCCTAATTTTTGGGCATAAAAACGGTCAAAAGCATGCTCCGCATCAATAAAAGCTGCAATTCCACCCAATTTCTGGGCCTCTGCCATGGCATGAAGGGTCAAGGTGGTCTTACCAGAGGATTCCGGACCGTATATTTCTATGACCCTACCTCTAGGGTAACCGCCAACACCCAAAGCAATATCCAAACCTAAGGAACCAGAAGGGATCACCTCCACATCTTGTACCACACTGTCCCCCATCTTCATGACAGCCCCTTTTCCATAGGTCTTGTCCAACTTGTCCAGTGTAAGTTTTAGTGCTTTTAATTTTGCGTCTTTTTCAGTGCTCATGTGTCTTTTTATTAGGTGCGCTAAATTACCATTTCTTTTTTCATATTACAATGTAGAAGCAACCTTTTTGGAAAAGCTGCATCCTATAAAGAACTAACTCAATTCAGTGGTCCACAATTTTATGTTCGGACCATATAAGTCGACCTCTTGGTAAAAGTCTATTGAAAAAGAAAACACCGTCAGTGGTTGGCAAAAAAGGGCCTAGGAAGTATCCAAGGCCCTTTTTATTTGTTCTAAAAATTAGAATGACTATTTTTGCACTCTCCCGAGTATTTCGGGGCTATTCTTTAACTTAAATATTGGTATAGCATGCAACTGTACAATACATTAAGCGCTAAGGAAAGGG
Organism: Sediminicola sp. 1XM1-17; assembly: GCF_037203765.1. NCBI lineage: Bacteria > Pseudomonadati > Bacteroidota > Flavobacteriia > Flavobacteriales > Flavobacteriaceae > Sediminicola > Sediminicola sp. 1XM1-17. The sequence continues at coordinate 491,838 of NZ_JBBCAS010000001.1, forward strand.
AAATTTTAATAGAAGAGGCGGGAAAAGATCGCCTTACCATTTCTTTCTACAAGTACGCGCACATCGGGAACCCCGAAATTTTTAGAAACCATCTTTTCATCAATTGGGACGCCTTGGAGGTGTTGGGTAGGATCTATGTTGCCAAGGAGGGCATCAATGCACAACTTTCCGTTCCCGCAGAGAACTTTGAAGCTTTTAAGGCCCATCTGGACACCATCACTTTTTTGGAGAATGTCAGGCTGAACATAGCCATTGAACACGACAATAAATCTTTTTTGAAGCTCAAGGTAAAGGTGCGAAATCAAATCGTTGCGGATGGTCTGGATGATGGTACGTTTGATGTGACCAACAAAGGGGTCCATGTAAATGCCGAGATGTTCAACCAGCTGATAGAAGACCCTGATACGGTCTTGGTGGACATGCGCAACCATTACGAAAGTGAGATAGGTCATTTTAAAAATGCCATTACTCCGGATGTGGACACTTTCAGGGATTCCCTGGATATTATTGAAAAGGATTTGGCCGACCACAAGGAAGACAAAAAATTGGTGATGTACTGTACCGGTGGGATCCGTTGTGAAAAGGCCAGTGCCTATTACAAACACAAGGGGTTTAAGCAGGTGTACCAACTTGAAGGGGGCATCATTGAGTATACAAGACAGGTAGAAAGCCAAAAGTTGGAGAACAAATTTTTGGGAAAAAACTTTGTTTTTGATCACCGTAGGGGCGAACGAATTTCAGAAGATGTGATCGCCAATTGCCACCAATGCGGCAACCCTTGTGATACACATGTGAACTGTGCCAATGAAGCCTGTCACCTCTTGTTCATCCAATGTGAGGACTGTGCCACGGCCATGAACAATTGTTGTTCCGATGACTGCAAGGAAATACACGCCTTGCCTTACGAAGAGCAGAAAGAACTTAGGAAAGGAAAAGTGGTCAGCAACAAAATTTTTAAAAAGGGAAGATCCGAAGTCTTGAAATTTAAAAAATAATTCCCTGGGCGCCGTCCTTGGCGTTGCTTTGGAATCTCAGGCCATATATCACTGGGTATTTTTGATCTTTGGAAACGGTATTTTTTTTGGTATGCCCTTAAGGTTGAGGAAGGTATTCAATTGTAGGGTTTATTTCGCTCCTGCCACAATTTATACTATCTTTACCTTCAAGTAATTATTTATGAACCTTTTTTAGTGCGAGCTCTTGCTTTCACTAAATCAATATATAAAATATGGGTTGTAGCAGTTGTTCAACTGGTAAAGACGGACAGCCGCGTGGATGCAAGAACAATGGTACTTGTGGAACCGATGGTTGTAATAAACTGACAGTTTTTGATTGGCTTTCCAATATGTCACTTCCGAACGGGCAAAAACCGTTTGATTGTGTGGAAGTTCGTTTTAAAAATAGCAGAAAGGAATTTTTTAGAAATGCCGACAATATCACGCTATCCATAGGGGATATCGTGGCCACACAGTCCAAAACCGGACATGATATCGGAATTGTCACCCTTACCGGAGAACTGGTAAAGGTACAGATGAAAAAGAAAAAGGAAGACCACAACGATAAGGATCTGCCAAAAATCTACCGTAAGGCCTCACAAAAAGACATTGATATCTGGCAAAAATGCCGGGACCGTGAAGAGGAAATCAAGAAGCGCGCCCGTGAAATCGCCATTGCCCTCAACCTGCAAATGAAGATCTCCGATGTGGAGTTTCAAGGTGATGGTTCCAAAGCCACCTTTTACTATACGGCCGAAGAGCGCGTAGATTTTAGACAGCTCATCAAGGATATGGCCAAGGCCTTTTCCATCCGTATTGAAATGAGACAAATAGGATACCGCCAAGAGGCACAGCGCCTTGGAGGTATTGGTTCTTGTGGTAGGGAACTTTGCTGTTCCACTTGGCTTACAGATTTCAGGTCGGTGAGCACGGCAGCCGCGAGATATCAGCAATTGTCACTGAACCCACAGAAACTGGCCGGTCAGTGCGGCAAGCTAAAATGCTGCCTTAACTATGAGCTGGATGTCTACCTCGATGCTCTAAAAGATTTTCCTTCCCAGGAATCGAGAATTGCCACGGAAAAAGGGGTAGCTTTTTGTCAAAAAGTTGATATTTTCAAAGGTATGTTATGGTTCTCCTATAGGGACGAACCTGCCAATTGGCATACACTGACCAAAGATCAGGTCAATGAAATCCTTGCAAAAAACAAAAACAACGAAAAGGTAGCAAGCCTTGAGGAATATGCCGCAGACAATGAAGTGGTGATCCTTGAAAAGGAAAAGGTATTTGAAAATGTTGTTGGTCAGGATAGTTTAACGCGATTTGACAAACCTAAGCAAAAGCGTAGAAGGAAAAAAGGTCAAAACCAAAAGCAAAAGCCAAGTCAGAACCAAAAGCAAGGTCAGAACCAGAACAACAAGCGTAGAAACAATAATAAACGACCCGCTAAAAATGCTTAAGATTATCTTGCCGATTCTTGTTGTTGCGGTTATGGCTTCCTGTGAAACCAATACGCTCCATTCGGAATACAAATCTACCAACAATGGTTACTGGAACAAGGATCATACAATATCCTTTAGGTTTACAGAACAGGATACCATTTCCAAGAATAATATGTTTATCAATATTAGGAATGACGAGACCTATTCCTATAGCAACCTTTTCCTTATTGCAGAACTAAATTTTCCTACGGGAGAGACCATTAGGGATACCTTGGAGTATGAAATGTCCAAGCCCAATGGGGAGTGGTTGGGGACCGGACATGGCAGTCTCAAAGAGAACAAATTATGGTATAAAGAAAACGTCGTTTTTCCCGCTAAGGGCGTATATATTTTAGAAATTTCCCACGCCATGAGAAAGAACGGCAGTGTTGATGGGATCATGGATCTCAAGGGAATTACAGATGTTGGTTTTCAAATAGAAAAAAGTAATTAATGGCAGCGGCTCCTAAGAAAAAAAAGAACACGGATTTCTCCAAATACATCAAATGGTTTTGGATATTGTTTGCCTCCGGTATTGGGATGGCAGTGCTTATATTTTTATTGGCTTCTTGGGGAGTTTTCGGAGAACTGCCCTCTTTTGACCGTTTGGAAAATCCGCAAACCAATTTGGCAACAGAAATCATCTCTTCCGATGGGAAAACCCTGGGAAAACTGTATTTGGATGACAACAGAACCCCTGTAGTATATTCAGATTTGCCACAAAACCTAGTTGATGCACTGGTAGCAACGGAAGATGCCAGATATTATGATCATTCGGGCATAGATGCCAGGGGAACCATCCGCGCAGTAGCCTATCTGGGCACCAAAGGAGGTGCTAGTACCATCACCCAACAATTGTCCAAATTGTTATTTACGGAAAGGGCATCTTCGAGCACCTTGGACCGGATACTGCAGAAGGTAAAGGAATGGGTCATCGCCATCCGATTGGAACGCCAATACACCAAAGAAGAAATCATTGCGATGTATATGAACATCTATGATTTCAACTATGCTGCCGATGGAATACGATCCGCCTCAAAAATTTATTTTGGAAAAGAACCCAAAGACCTTAAAATTGAAGAATCTGCCGTATTGGTAGGGATGTTAAAGAACTCCTCTTTGTACAACCCAATTCGCCGCGAAGAATTGGTGTTCAACCGTAGAAATACCGTTCTGGAGCAAATGGCCAAGTACGATTATATTACTGAAGCGGTTAGCGATTCCCTGCAGGCTACAAAAATGGACATCAATTTTAACCCTGAATCCCACCGGGAAGGATTGGCTACCTATTTTAGGATGTACATTCAAGGATTTTTGAACAAATGGGTAAGGGAAAACCCCAAACCAGACGGAGAGCGATATGATATCTTTTCAGACGGATTGAAAGTATATACCACCATAGATTCCCGTATGCAGCAAAATGCGGAAGAAGCGGTACAGGAACACATGAAAAGACTTCAGGCAGAATTCTTTCACCAGAATACCCCTGATAGAAACAAAACTGCTCCATTTTTGGATATCACGCCTGAAGAGGTGAACTCCATCATGGAAAGGGCCATGAAATCTTCGGATAGGTGGAGGATCATGAGAAATGAAGGGAAATCGGAAAAAGAAATCAGGGCTTCCTTTAAAGTGCCAACGGAAATGACTGTATTCGATTGGAACAGTCCTACCAGGGAAAAAGATACTACGCTTACTCCTATGGATTCCATACGATATTATAAATCCTTTCTAAGGACCGCTATGATGTCCATGGAACCACAAACAGGCCATGTTAAGGCATGGGTAGGGGGCTTAAATTACAAGCATTTTCAATATGACAATGTTATCCAAGGTGCCCGTCAGGTAGGCTCTACCTTTAAGCCCATCGTTTACGCTGCTGCCATTGATCAGTTGCGCTTATCGCCCTGCGATATGCTCTCCGATATCCAATATTGCATAGAAGCTCATAAACATGGGAACATGGAAGCTTGGTGCCCTTCCAATTCAGATGGAAAATATTCTGGGGAGAACATGACGCTCAAGCATGCGCTTGCCAATTCCGTCAATACTGTTACAGCACAGCTTATGGATAGGATTGGTCCTAAATCTGTGGTAACCATAGCTAAAAACCTAGGGCTTAGCTCCGATATTCCAGAGGTCCCCTCCATAGCCTTGGGAACGCCGGACATAAATGTGTATGAAATGGTAGGGGCCTATGGGACCTTTGCCAACCAAGGGGTTTATGTAAAACCGGTAATGCTGACCAGGATCGAAGATAAAAATGGGACCGTACTCTATGAATATGTACCAGAAACCAAGGATGTATTGAGTAAAGATGTGGCCTATGCCATGGTCAATCTAATGGAAGGTGTTACCCAGGGAGGTTCGGGAACACGTTTAAGGACCACCGGGGCTATAGGACAATCTGTTTATAAAGAGGTGATTACCGGATATCCCTACGAATTCAAAAATCCCATAGCCGGTAAAACAGGAACTACTCAGAACCAAAGTGACGGTTGGTTTATGGGAATGGTCCCCAATTTGGTCACCGGTGTTTGGGTAGGAGGAGAAGAAAGGGCTACGCACTTTAAGAGTATTACCTACGGTCAGGGAGCCACTATGGCCCTTCCCATTTGGGGCCTTTACATGAAGAAGAACTACGCCATAAATGATCTGGGAGTTTCCCAGGCCGCTTTTGAAATGCCGGAGGATTTGAACATCAATGTGGATTGCAGTAGGGCCAAGGAAGCGTTGCCGGGTAAGAAGAAGCCGAGTGATGATTTGGATGACCTGGACTTCTAGTATCCTATCCCAAAATCGTATCGGGTGAATTATTTTGGTCAAACCAGGTGTGTAAATACGCCTTGTTTTAAGGATGTTTTTCGTAAATTACTTGCACAAAATTTCAGTATATGATATCTAAAACAGTAGGATCTGTGGAGGAAGCGTTGGCTGGCGTAAAGGACGGAATGACCTTTATGTTGGGAGGCTTTGGACTTTGCGGGATCCCAGAGAATGCGATTAATGAGCTCGTGCGTTTGGGCATAAAGGACCTTACCTGTATTTCAAACAATGCGGGGGTGGATGATTTTGGACTTGGCTTGCTCCTACAAAAGCATCAGGTAAAAAAAATGATCTCTTCCTATGTGGGCGAGAACGATGAATTTGAACGACAAATGTTGAGCGGTGAGCTCGAGGTGGAACTGACCCCCCAAGGAACGCTTGCAGAAAAATGTAGGGCTGCCCAAGCTGGTTTCCCTGCCTTTTATACTCCGGCCGGATATGGAACTGAAGTGGCAGAAGGGAAAGAAACCAGGGAATTCAATGGGAAGATGTATGTGCTGGAGGAAGCTTTTAAGGCCGACTTTGCCTTTGTAAAGGCATGGAAAGGAGATGAGGCCGGGAACCTAATTTTTAAGGGAACCGCAAGAAATTTCAATCCATGTATGTGTGGTGCCGCCAAGATCACGGTAGCCGAAGTTGAGGAATTATTGCCTGCGGGCTCCTTGGACCCCAATGAAATACATGTTCCGGGAATCTTCGTAAAGAGAATATTTCAAGGAAAGTCCTATGAGAAGAAAATAGAGCAACGAACCGTAAGACAAAGATCATAGTTATGTTGGATAAAAACGGAATAGCAAAACGCATAGCCAAGGAAGTAAAGGACGGATATTATGTCAATTTGGGAATCGGCATACCCACTCTAGTGGCCAATTTTGTTCGAAATGATATCAGTGTGGAATTCCAAAGTGAAAATGGTGTATTGGGTATGGGACCTTTCCCTTTTGAGGGGGAGGAAGATGCTGATATTATCAACGCGGGTAAACAGACCATTACCACCTTGCCCGGAGCTTCATTTTTTGACTCGGCAACAAGTTTTGGAATGATCAGAGGTCAACATGTAGACCTAACCATCCTCGGTGCCATGGAAGTTTCCGAAAATGGGGATATTGCCAATTGGAAAATCCCCGGAAAAATGGTGAAGGGTATGGGAGGTGCCATGGACCTTGTAGCTTCTGCAGAAAACATTATCGTCGCCATGATGCATACCAACAAAGCTGGGGAATCAAAATTGTTGAAACGTTGTTCTTTGCCTTTGACAGGAGTAGGCTGTGTAAAAAAAATAGTGACCAATTTGGCGGTGCTGGAAGTAACTCCAAAAGGATTTAAATTATTGGAAACAGCTCCAGGGATCAGTGTTGAAGATGTTAAAAAGGCAACGGAAGGTACCCTGATCGTAGATGGGAATATTCCTGAAATGGTGCTGTAGTAAGTCTTTAGGGTGTCGTTCATCGGATAGACCAAAAATTTTAATTTTCTTGCCACATTTTCGATAAGATACACAACAATTATTTTGAAATTTACGTTAAAGGAAATATCTTGTGACGAACCTAAAAATTAAACCCCAAATTTAATTTTTGCCTAAATTCATGTTATGGAATTACAAATGAACCATTTGCCTGAAGAAGAAGTAATTTACATTGACCGAAGCGGTTTTTACAGAGGTGTTTTTGCCTTGGTAAAAAAACTGTTCATGCTGTAAATTCCTTTTTTTGAAAGAATTAAAGAGCAATGTCCATGACATTGCTCTTTTTTTATGCCTTTTTTCTTTATCTTCAAACGTCTTTAAACCATCTATTTTTCCCAATGGAATTACGGCTTCAAAAATGTGGATTGGATCAACTGGATCGCCTTGTGGAAATATCTAAAAAAACTTTTGTGGATGCCTTTGAAAAGGATAATAATCCGGAAGATTTTGCAAGCTATCTCGATTTTGCCTTTAACCCGGACCGGATTGCGGCAGAGGTGCAGGATGCGGACTCCCATTTTTATTTTGTATACCTGCATGCAGAAATAGTCGGGTATTTCAAGCTAAATCAATTGGACTCTCAAACAGATATCAAAGATAAAAAGGCCTTGGAATTGGAGCGGATATATGTTTTGAAAGAATATCAAGGGCAACAGATAGGAAAATGGATGTTGGAGCAGGTGAAAATATTGGCCCTCGTCAAACAAAAGTCGTTCGTTTGGTTAGGGGTGTGGGAGCACAATACTAAGGCAATAGCCTTTTATGAGTTGTATGGCTTCCGAAAATTTGGAACACACCCATATTATATTGGCACGGACAAGCAGACCGATTGGTTGATGCGCTGTGATGTAGAAAGGTAGTTTATAGGGACTCAAATAGAATTAAAAATTTGGAATATGAAGTTAATTTTGATGGTATTATTTTGTGGTTTGGCGCTGGCTCCGGTTGATGCACAGACACCTTATTATTTTCCTGCAAGTAACGGGGTATGGCTTCAAAAGGATACCAAGGACTTGAACATAAGCAATGATCAGTTGAATATGGCAGTCGATTTTGCCAAGGCTAACGAATATTCGGGCTCCAGAGATTTGCGAATAGCTATTCTTGAAGGATTCAAAAGTGAGCCTTACCACGATGTTCTGGGTCCGACCAAGAAGCGTGGGGGACCGGCTGGCATGATCCTGAAAAATGGTTTTGTGATCAAATCTTGGGGAGATACCCAAAGGGTGGATATGACCTTCAGTGTCACCAAAAGCTTTTTGTCTACGATGGCGGGCCTTGCTGTAGACCAAGGGCTTATTTCCAAGGTGGACGATAGGGTATCGTCCTATGTTTGGGATGGTACATTTGATGGGGAGCACAACAATAAAATTACTTGGAGGCATCTGTTGCAACAGACCTCCGATTGGTCTGGTGAGATATGGGGCGGAAAGGACTGGGCCGATAGGCCCCCAAAGGAAGGTGGTGTTGATGATTGGAAATACAGAACGCTGCAAGAACCGGGTACCGTAATGGAATATAATGATGTTCGTGTAAATGTACTGGCTTATGCCTTAACGCATGTTTGGCGAAAACCAATGCCCATGGTACTCAAGGATGAGATCATGGATAGGATTGGGGCCAGCAGCACTTGGAGGTGGTATGGCTATGAAAATGCATGGACGGAAATTGACGGTATCCAAATGAAATCCGTTACAGGGGGTGGGCACTCGGGTGGAGGCCTGTTTATCAATACGGAGGATATGGCCAGATTTGGATTGTTGTTCCTGAATGACGGAAAATGGAAGGATGAACAGCTCATCAGTAAGGCATGGATCAAAGAAGCAATGACCCCATCGGTACCTAATACGAATTATGGCTTTATGTGGTGGTTGAATTCCAAAGGGGATAGAAATTGGAAGCAACTATCTGAAAATATCTACTATGCCGCTGGATTTGGCGGTAATTTTATTGTGGTTGATAAGGAGCACGATCTTGTGGTGGTTACCCGTTGGTTAGAACCGTCAAAGATCGAGGAATTTATGGTAAAAGTGAATAATGCCTTGTATTAGACCTTTCGTAGGATATCTATGGCCTTGTGTAATGTGTCATCTGTTTTTGCGAAGCAAAACCGCAATTGATGATGGTCCGTTTGGTTTAGGTTAAAGCCGGACACTGGGATACTGGCTATTTTATGTTCCATAGCGAGTCGCTCCGCAAACAGATGGTCAGGTTCCTCCGTAATTAGGCTATAATCCAGCAGTTGGAAATAGGTGCCTTGGGCCGGGGTGAACCTAAATTTGGAACCTTTCAGACCGTTGAGAAAAAGATCCCTTTTACCTTGGTAGAAATTGTTGAGATCCAGATAATGGGCTGGATTTTTTAAATAGGTGGTCAACGCCCTTTGCAATGGATGATTGGCACAAAAGACATTGAATTGGTGCACTTTTTGTAATTCTTGCATCAGTTCTTTGGGCCCTATGCAGTAACCCATCTTCCAACCAGTGATATGGAAGGTCTTTCCAAAGGAAGCACAGATAATACTTCTTTCGGCCAAATCAGGGAATGCACATGCAGAATGGTGCGCTGTTCCGTCAAATACGATATGTTCGTAAACTTCGTCACTCAATAGTACAATGTCCGTGTTTTTTAGGATCTCCTGCAGTGTGAACATATCTTCTTTGGAGAATACCTTTCCTGTCGGGTTATGGGGGGTATTGATAATGACCATTTTGGTCTTAGGATTGATTTTATCCCGAAATTCCGTCCAGTCCATGTGATAGTCCTTCCCTTGGAGCTGTACATACACCGGAATGCCTCCATTCACGGCTATGGCTGGTTCATAACAGTCGTAAGCGGGCTTAACTACGATTACTTCGTCATGAGGCCGTACAAAGGTAGAAATGGCGGTGTATATAGCCTGTGTAGCTCCGGCCGTAATGGTTATTTCTGTTTCGGGATGGTAATGGATGCCATGTAGATTCTGGATTTTCTCCGAAATAGCCTCCCGCAAGGGAAATATTCCCTGCATAGGGGCATATTGGTTATAGTCTCCCTGTATGGCCTCGGTTGCCAATTGTACAAGGAGGGGATCTGGTGGGAAATTAGGAAATCCCTGGGATAGGTTTAGGGCTTTGTGATCCGCCGCAAGACGCGACATGGTGGTGAAAATGGTTGTGCCCACCTGGGGTAATTTACTATGGATTGGATTCCTTTGGTTTGGCATGGCTGTGTTTGAATTATAAATGTATTATAATTAAAGGTTGTTCGGAAATAGCAATGTGAGCATTATTGTGTTTTGGGAGTACGATTTTCCAAATGTGAGATCACCTGTTGTAAACAGAATTCCAGTTCCTTTTTTATTTCCTTTTCCCAAAAACGGAATACAGCGTAACCCGATGCTTTCAATGCTGCATTCACCTCCCGGTCCCTTTGGATGTTCCGCTCTATTTTTGGGATCCAGAATTCCCTATTGGTCTTTATATTCCCCTTTCGTTCTTCCCATTGGTATCCATGCCAAAATTCCCCATCGATAAAGATGACAGTCTTGTATTTTTCAAGGACTATATCCGGTTTGCCCATGAGCTTTTTGTAATCTATACGGTACCTGTAGCCCGCTGCCCATAAGGCTTTCCTGAACTGCATCTCGGGCATGGTATTTTTTCCTCTGATCTTGCCCATCATCTTGGAACGCTCGGGAGTGGTGTAAAAACCTAACGCTTCATTGAAACGAGGTACTTTGATTCGTTCTTCATCATATACTTTGGACATATTTAAAGATACGGGATTTTTAAGGTACCTATAAACAAAAACCCCATTCCTTTAAGGGAATGGGGTATGTTTCTGTTGTTATGAAAGATATATGGTAAAGGGTTATCCCTTTATATTGGCACTTAAATACTCCCTGTTCATCCTAGCGATATTTTCCAAGGAAATTCCTTTCGGACACTCCACTTCACAGGCTCCTGTATTGGTACAGTTGCCAAATCCTTCCAAATCCATTTGGCGGACCATGTTCTGAACCCTTTCAGTAGCTTCCACTTGCCCCTGTGGTAATAGAGCGTATTGGGACACTTTTGCCGAGGTGAACAACATGGCACTGGCATTTTTACAAGCGGCCACGCATGCTCCGCAACCGATACAGGCAGCAGCATAGAAAGAATCGTCTGCATTCTCCTTGTTGATCGGAATAGCGTTGGCATCCACAGTATTTCCAGAAGTGTTTACGGATATATAACCTCCTGCTTGTTGAATTCTATCAAATGCGCTCCTGTCCACTATCAAATCTTTGATAACCGGAAATGCCTTTGCCCTAAAAGGTTCTATCACGATGGTGTCCCCGTCCTTGAACTTACGCATGTGCAACTGACAAGTGGTCACCAAACGATCTGGCCCGTGTGGTTCCCCATTGATCTGCATGGAGCAAGATCCACAGATACCTTCTCTACAATCATGGTCAAATTCTACGGGCTCTTCACCTTGGGTGATTAGGTCCTCGTTAAGGATGTCCATCATTTCCAAAAAAGACATATCTCCATCGATCCCATCGATAGGATAGTTCTTCATTTGGCCTTTTGTTTTGGCATCTTTCTGACGCCATATTTTTAGATTCAGCTTCATAGCTTTTGCTTTGTTGTTAGTAGTTGGTTTTTTGCATCACCAACAGCGGTAATCTATTTATAACTTCTTGTCTTCAGTTCTATGTTTTCGTACACTAGGTCTTCCTTGTGAAGTACGGCATCCTTTGGTTCTCCTTTGTACTCCCAAGCAGAAACAAACTTAAAGTTTTCATCGTCCCTTAAGGCCTCTCCTTCCGGAGTCTGGTATTCTTCACGGAAGTGACCACCACAAGATTCATTTCTTGAAAGGGCATCCTTGGCGAACAACTCTCCCAGTTCCAAGAAATCAGCCACTCTACCTGCTTTTTCCAATTCTTGGTTTTTGGTTTCAGGGCTTCCAGGAACTCGTACATTTTCCCAGAAATCTGCTCTAAGTGCAGAAATCTCGTCTATAGCCTCTTGAAGTTCTTTGGCGTTACGCGACATTCCACATTTGTCCCACATGATCTTACCTAATTTCTTATGGTAGTAATCAACAGAATGTGTACCCTTTCCTGCCTTTAATTTCGCAATTCTATCGCGTACCTCTTTTTCAGCGGCATCGAATTCAGCGGTATCGGTAGGAATTTTTCCTGTTCTGATATCTTTGGACAGGTAATCACCGATGGTGTATGGCAACACAAAATATCCGTCTGCCAAACCTTGCATCAAAGCGGAAGCACCCAATCTGTTGGCTCCATGATCACTAAAATTCGCTTCCCCTGCGGCATAACATCCTTCAATGGTTGTCTGTAGGTTGTAATCAACCCAAAGTCCACCCATAGTATAATGCACGGCAGGATATATTTTCATAGGGGTTTTGTATGGATTTTCATCCACGATCTTCTCGTACATCTGGAAAAGGTTACCGTATTTGGCCTCGATGACTTCTTCACCCAATTGGCGGAGGGTGTTGTCATCTGCATCCTTTAATCCGGAAGTCAATGCTTTTTCCTTACCGTATCTCATGATGGCAGAAGCAAAATCCAAATAAACAGCTTCTCCTGTTTTGTTTACACCAAAACCGGCATCACAACGCTCTTTGGCCGCTCTTGAGGCCACATCGCGCGGTACAAGGTTACCAAAGGCTGGATACCTTCTTTCCAAGTAGTAATCCCTGTCTTCTTCTTTAAGCTGTGTAGGCTTCAATTGTCCATTTCGTATGGCTTCCGCGTCTTTTTTGTGCTTAGGTACCCAGATACGACCATCATTACGTAACGATTCCGACATCAAGGTCAATTTCGACTGGTGTTCCCCTGAAACAGGAATACAGGTAGGATGAATTTGTGTAAAGCACGGATTGGCAAAGAAAGCCCCTCTACGGTGTGCTCTCCATGCGGCCATGACGTTACTGCCCATGGCATTGGTTGAAAGGAAAAAGACATTTCCATAACCACCGGATGCCAAAACTACGGCATGTGCCGAGTGGCGTTCAATTTCACCAGTAACCAGGTTACGGGCAATGATACCACGGGCCTTGCCATTTACCTTTACCAGATCCATCATTTCATGACGGTTGTATGCTTGGATCTTACCTCTGTTAATCTGTCTGTTCATCGCAGAATAGGCACCGAGTAGCAATTGCTGGCCAGTCTGTCCTTTGGCATAGAAGGTACGGGATACCAACACCCCACCAAAAGAACGGTTATCCAAGAGTCCACCATATTCACGTGCGAATGGTACCCCTTGGGCCACACACTGGTCAATGATGTTTCCTGATACTTCGGCCAATCGGTAAACGTTGGCCTCACGGGAACGGTAGTCACCACCTTTTACGGTATCGTAGAACAAACGGTAGTTACTGTCACCATCTCCCTGATAGTTTTTTGCTGCATTGATACCTCCTTGGGCAGCAATGGAGTGTGCCCTTCTTGGAGAATCCTGATAGCAGAATGTTTTTACGTTATAGCCAAGTTCTGCCAATGTTGCGGCTGCAGAACCACCGGCCAAGCCCGTTCCTACCACGATAACATCAATGTTACGTTTGTTGGCAGGGTTGACAAGATCAATATCGTTTTTATGTTTTGTCCATTTGTCGGCCAAGGGACCGGATGGAATTTTCGAATCCAATATTCCCATAATTAATGTGTAATTGGGTTAAAGTGATGGTACAAGGCGATAAAGGCAAATCCCAATGGGATGGCAATCGCATATATCTTAGTGAATTTTTTTATGGCCGGAGTGTATTTGTTGTTCACCCCCATGGTCTGAAAGGAAGATGCGAAACCGTGCAACAAATGCAGGGCCAATAAGCCAAAGGACAGTACATAAAGCAAGGTACGCCACATCGGTTCAAACTTCTCAACCGTTTCCGCATAGTATCTCGTTGGGTCCTCAGGGTTGCTCTCTATATACTTATAGGTCATTTCATGTACCCAAAAGTCATAGAAATGCAAAGCAAGGAAAGCCAAAATCACGGCACCTGAAACAATCATATTTCGCGATATCCATGGGGCATTGGAACCTCCGTTGTACTTTACGTATTTGACACCTCTAGCTCTGTTGTTCTGGATTTCCAGAACAAAGCCCATTACAAAATGAATGACCACACCAGCGATCAAGATCGGCTGAAGCAGATATTGCACCAAGGGGTTGTAACCCATAAAGTGCGACCATTCGTTAAAGGTGTCGGGGGCAATTACCGAAGTAATGTTGATGGTAAAATGTTGCCCAAGGAATAAGACCAAAAAAAGGCCAGATAAAGCCATTACTACTTTTCTGGCGATAGATGATTTTGTCAAACCACTCATTAGTTATTAGTTTTAAAAACAAATTTACAGCACAAGAGAGTTATTAACAAACTTTAGACGGTATTCCTACTATTATTTAGAACCAGTTTAAAGAAGTTTTCAACAAGTTTAAGATTTAAGCCGAAAACGATGTAGTTTTTCCTGATATCTTGAACAAAAAAAAGTTTTTGTCCGGTAAATATTTGTATTTTTTTAACGGTCTCCGGGGTGGAATTGAGACAATCTTATTTTTATGTGATATTCCTTTAAAATTGACATACAACAATTTGGGAAGCCTTACTTTTGGTCGCAGTTTTATAATCCTGTGGATGGCCCATGGAAAAAATCGAAGGAACAGAAATGGATATTATTAGAGAGAATAAGGATATTGTAATCAGGGGGGAACGCGTGGCTCCCGGCCAACAAAAGTTGTTGCACATCAATATTGACCGTCTTCCTACGGGGACATTGATCGATATTCCTATATATGTGTTCAATGGCAAGGAAGCTGGACCAACGGTACTGATTCAGGCAGGACTCCACGGGGATGAGATCAACGGCATTGAGATTGTGAGGCGTATGTTGCACAAAAAATATTTCAAGGTCAAGAGGGGAGCCGTATTGGTAGTGCCTTTGTTGAACGTGTTCGGATTTATACATTTCTCCAGGGATGTACCCGATGGCAAGGACGTAAACAGAAGTTTTCCAGGCAGTAAAACAGGCTCCCTTGCCAGTAGGATCGCCCATCATTACACCACGGAGATATTTCCCCAGATCGATTATGGCATTGATCTCCATACCGGAGGTGCCCGTCATGACAACTTCCCCCAAGTGAGGTATACTGAAGGGGATGAGGCCAGTAAGCAGATTGCCGACATATTCAATGCCCCTCTTACATTTTCCTCAGACCTGATCAACAAATCTTTTCGGAAGGCCACCTTTAGAAAGGGAATTCCGACCATTGTATATGAGGCGGGGGAGAGCATGCGTTTTGATGATTTTGCCATTAAACGCGGGATCCAGGGAATATTGAACGTAATGATCAATTTTGAGATGATAGACAGGATCAACCCCTTGTCCAAGAAACAGGAACGCAGTAAGCACTTATTGACGAAAAAATGGCTCCGTGCACCAACAGCCGGAATGTTTATCCCCAAAGTGACCAACGGTTCGGAAATCACGAAAGGACAGATCTTGGGAATTGTTGCCGATACCTTTGCCACCTACAACAAAGAAATTAAGGCCCCCTATGATGGATATGTTTTCTGCATCAACCATCAGGCGGTGGTCAACCAGGGAGACGCCCTTTTTCACATTGGGAAATAGATCCCATTAAAAAGCCCCGATCCAAGGTATGGTTCGGGGCTTTTCTAACTTATTAGGTGATTTGCTGATATTATTTCAGTTCAAAACTTACTTTTTCCGAACTGCCATTTCCAGAAATTTCCATGGTGTATTTTCCTTTGGGCAAATAGGTCTTGCCATTCCCGGCCTCTTTCAGTTCCATTTTGTTTTTCTTTAGAAAGGCAGATTTCCCTGCTTTTGAAAAGGCGACATCATACGAAACTACATTGAAGCCTTTGTCGGCGTCCATCTGGCCCTGGCTCACCTCGATACCTCCATCGGTCAGCACCTTAGTGGTAAAACTACCGGGTTTTGAGGTATAAAAAGTCAGGTCTATTCCGGGTGTGCTTGGTTTTGACCATGAGCTCCAAGAATTGCCCCATCTATCCGAATGCCTGATATCCCCTACCTTGAATACCACAAGATTTTTGTTGAGGTCGGCCGACTCCATTTGCTGAATATTTCCAATATCGGCTTTGTAGATACTGCGACCATGTGTGCCTACCAATAAATGTTTCGCCTTGGCCTGAATTTTTAAATCGTGTACGGCCACATTGGGAAGTCCTTCCGAGAATGCTTCCCAAGAACCTCCTTGGTCAAAAGAGACATAGGCCCCGTTGTCCGTTCCCACAAATAAAACATTTTCATTCGCAGGATCTTCAATTATGGCATTGACTGGAGCGGTCGGAATATTATTGGCGATGTTCTTCCATGTTTTTCCGTAATCATTGCTCATGTAAATATAGGGTGTAAAGTCGTCCCAGCGGTATCCGTTCAAGGCAACATAGACCCTTTCTTTTTTGTGTTGCGAGGCAACCACACGGCTTACCCATAGCTCAGCGGGTTTGCTATTGCCAACTGGATTTAGGACTTCCCAACGACTTCCTCCATCCTGAGTCACTTGGACCAAACCGTCGTCACTACCGGTATATATCAGTCCAAACTTGAATGGGGATTCGGAAATGGAAGTCAGTGTGCCATAGGCCACATTTCCTTTTTTGCCACCATTGGTCAGGTCTCCGGATATGGTTGCCCAATCATCGCCCTGGTTCATGGAGCGGTGTAATTTGTTACCTCCTATATACAGGATATCCTGGTTGTGGGTAGATAGTAAAATTGGTGTCTGCCAGTTAAAGCGATATGGGGTTTCTCCCAACTCGTGTTTTGGCTGAATATAGGTGCGTTTGTTATTTTCCAAATCCAGTCGGTAATAGTTTCCGAACTGAAATCCGGTATACACGATGTTGTGGTTCCTTACATCTATCTGTACCTGCATACCATCGCCTCCCATAATAGATTTCCAAGGATACTGTCCATCTTGGTGCCACTCCGTATTCTCCTGTGCATTGTGTGCGCCTTTCCAAACACCATTGTCCTGGAGTCCGCCATATACATTATAGGGCTCTTCGTTATCTACGTTGATGTAATAGAACTGCCCTACGGAAGGGGTGTTGTTTTTGATCCAATGGGCACCATCATCATAGGAAATATTTACACCACCATCATTACCGTTTACGATATGCCCGGACATCTTGGGGTTTATCCAAATAGAATGGTGGTCGGAATGCACGTTGTCACCGTTGATGGAGGTGTAGGTCTTACCGCCATCATCGGATCTGATAATAGGCACACCCGCCAGATAAATCTTATCCTTATTGGATGGGTCAATGGCAATCTGGGCAAAGTAATACCCATAGCTATAAAATAGATCGTCTATGTAATTTTCATTCCTTTTCTTCCAGGTCATGCCCCCATCATCACTGCGGTACACCTCTGCCCCTACAACAGGGGTATCAAACAGCATGGAATTGGCGTCCTCCAGATAATGGGCAATATCAATTGGTTTTACGGTACCGCTTTCCACCAATTGCTTTACATTGTTGGCGCGGTATTTTTCTTGAAAGCCATTGGTTTTTAAGAATTCGTTCAATTTTTTGTCCTCCAATTTCAGGAATGTTTCCGTGCTCATACTCTTAAAGTCCTCTTTGGTCAGCCCATCGGATTTCTTTTCTGATTCGCCCTTTTTTTCACGCCGGAATTGACTGTCATGCACTGCATATACCGTGTTTTCATCATAAACGGCCAAACCGATACGGCCTACTCCCTCTCCTGTGGGAAATCCGCTTTGTGCTGTGGAAACCTTGTTCCATGATGTTCCTCCATCCGTACTTTTGTAAATTCCGGAACCACTGCCGTTGCCAATGAAATCCCAAGCCTTCCTGTCTTTTTCCCAAGAAGCCGCAAATTGGATATTAAAGTTGTTTGGCGCCATGGCCACATCTATGATGCCTGTATTCTTGGATACAAAAAGGGTTTTGTTCCATGTTTTTCCGCCATCGGTGGTTTTATAGACACCTCGCTCCTCATTGGGAGAGTACAGATGCCCGGTGACACCAACCACGACTTCGTTGGGATTTGAGGGGTTGATCAGGATCCTTCCGAAATGATGGGAGTCTTCCAGTCCCATTTGTTGCCAGGTCTTGCCTTTGTCCTCAGATTTGAGCAGACCGATACCGGCATAGGACGAACGGGATGCATTATTTTCACCGGTACCTACCCAAATGGTCCCCGATTTCCAGTCTACCGCGATATCTCCAACATTTTGGGTCGGACTGTTGTCCATGACCGGTGTAAACGATGTTCCGTTATTGTTGGTGTACCAAAGTCCCCCTGAGGCATAGCCCACATAAAATTCGGTCGGATTATTGGGATTAACATCAATATCTACCACACGACCGCTCATGATAGTGGGGCCAATATTTTTGAACGGGATATTTTTCACCAAAGAGCTGGCGTCTTTGGATTCCTTCTGTTGGACTGCTTTTTGAATGTCTGCCTTTGAGGTTGGTGCTATTTGAGCGGCACCTACTGCTGTAGAAGCCAAAATAACGGATAAGAGAAGTTTTTTCATTGAAGTAAAGTGAATTAGAGTATAAGGGGGTAAGTTAAGCAATTTGTTTCATTGTCAAAAGAGGGGGCTTGTAGAAGGGATAGTGTTTGTCCCAATATATAGGGCCATGTCTTTTATTGTCTAAATAAAAGTTAAAGAAATTTAATTACCTGCTGCTTTTTTTTGATTGGATATTGATTTCGCTACTTTTGGGAAAATCAAAAATCTCTGGGAATGCCCTGAAAAAAGTGGATAGAGAGCAACTCTTTTCAAGGGATCCATGGAATAAAATATTAATCAAAATCAACAGATGAAATACGATCAGATACCCAATTCATTATTTATTAAGAACCGCAAAAAATTCATGGCACAAATGAAGCCCAAGAGTATTGCGATTTTCAATTCCAATGATGTATACCCTATAGGTGCAGATAGCACCTTGGCTTTTGAGCAAGATCGAGATCTTTTCTATCTAAGTGGCGCTGATCAGGAAGAAACCATATTGTTGCTTTTTCCTGAAGCCATGGACAAAAAACATCGGGAAATATTGTTCGTAACCGAGACCAATGATCACATTGCCGTTTGGGAGGGAGAAAAACTCACCAAAGAAAAGGCAACTGAAGTTTCAGGAATAGAAACAATCTATTGGTTGAGTGAATTCGACAAAATATTCTTTGACCTGATGACGGAGGCAGATACGATCTACTTCAACACCAACGAACACTATCGCCAAGCGGTGGTTACCGAAACTCGTGAGGACCGTTTTATCAAAAAATGCAAGCAGGACTTCCCGGCCCACCAATGGGCAAAAAGTAACCCGATCCTACAGGAGATCAGGGGCATCAAAGAACCGGAGGAGCTCGATATTATGCAGACAGCCTGTAATATCACAGAGAAAGGATTTAGGAGGTTGTTGGGATTTGTGAAACCTGGCGTTTGGGAATACGAGATCCAGGCAGAATTGATGCACGAATTTTTGAGGAACAAATCCAAAGGTTTCGCCTACACCCCAATTATTGCATCGGGAAATAATGCCAATGTGCTGCACTATGTGGTGAACAACCAACAGTGTAAGGATGGAGATTTGTTATTGATGGATGTTGCAGCCGAATACGCCAATTATTCCAGTGACCTCAGTAGGACCATCCCGGTGAACGGAAAATTTACAGACAGGCAAAAAGCGGTCTATGAAGCGGTACTCAGGGTAAAAAATGAAGCGACCAAAATGTTGGTGCCAGGGACCCTATGGGCAGAATACCATAAAGAGGTCGGGAAATTGATGACCTCCGAGCTTCTGGGGCTTGGATTGTTGGATAAGGCCGATGTACAAAACGAGAAGAAGGAATGGCCTGCATACAAGAAATATTTTATGCACGGTACCAGTCACCATATAGGATTGAACACCCATGACTACGGATTGTTGAAAACCCCTATGAAGGCAAACATGGTGTTCACCGTAGAACCTGGAATCTATATTCCCAAGGAAGGTTTTGGAATCCGTTTGGAAGACGATGTGGTGATCCAAGAAAAAGGGGAGCCGTTCAACCTGATGGGAAATATTCCAATTGAGGTGGAGGAGATCGAAACATTGATGAACCAATAGATCCAGAAACGAGTCGGTTTTAATTCAAAAACTGATGGCCGTTGGTACGATTTAAAATTATTACAAGAGGGGCTTTTGCGAGTCCCTCTTTTTTTATGCTGGATCGTCAGCATTCTGGGGAGGAGTTTTACGCAGTAAATTGGCAATGATAAAAGTTACAAGAGCGGGCAATACCCAGCCTAAACTATAATCGCTTAAGGGAATCATGGGGTTAATATTTCCCAAGTAGGATCCCAGGTTGATACTGTTCATAAAATCAGGGATGCTGAAAATGGTGGTCATTAGGATTACAGCCTTGAAAACAAAAGGGGAGGCCCACTTGTTGGGCACTACATTCAAAACAATGAGCACAATGGTAATAGGGTAGATGAACATAAGTGCGGGGAGCGCCACTGCAATGATATATGCCACATCAAATTGCCCCATTAGGACTCCCAAAAGGCACCCAACAACAGCCGTTATATTATAGGCCAATTGGGACTCTCGGAACCGTGATTTCATAAAATCGGCTGTTCCCGTCACCACTCCTACGGCTGTGGTAAAACAGGCCAGACTCACCAGAAGACTTAAAAACAGATTGGCGGTACTGCCCAGGGTTTGGATACTGATTCCCGTCAGTAGGGCCACTCGGGTTATTTCACCGTCAAAATTGTTGTGCCTCAAGGCCCCTGTCAATATCAATCCGGCGTAGATCAAAAAGAGGGCCAGACCGCCCAACCAGCCGGCACGGCGGATAAGACTTCTTTTATCGGCATAGGTGGCTGTGCTCTTAAGATTAATGGAAACAATAATTACCCCTCCCACGACCACGGCGCCTATGGCATCGAAAGTCTGGTAACCCTCCAAGATAGCATCCGTGAATGGGCTTTTGAATTGGGATATCCCAAAATTGAAATCTTCCGAAAACAGGGTTATCCCTATGATCATCAAAAGAATGAAAATGATGGCCGGGGTCAGTAATTTTCCCAATATATCCAATAGTTTGGATCGGTTCATAACAAAAAGAAAGACCAGACCAAAGTATATGATACTGGTAAGGAGATATGGAGTGTCAAAAAAAGGCTGTATGGCAATTTCGTGGGTCACCGAGGCTGTCCTAGGGGAGGGCAGGCTAATGGAAATGGCATAGATAATAAGGGAGTAGACCAGGCTGAATGTTGGGGATACCTTTTTACCGAAATCAAAGATAGTTCCCTGTAGCTTGGCATGTGCCAAGATCCCCAGAATGGGGATAAGCACGGCCGAAAGACAAAATCCAAGGGTCACCAACCACCATAGATCGCCAGATTTAAAGCCCAAAAGTGGTGGTAATATTAAATTTCCAGCACCAAAGAACAGGGAAAAAAGCGCAAAGGCGGTTATGAGGGTTTCTTTGGTCTTGTTCATATTTTAATTAAAATTAACCGAAAGATAGTGGAAAATGACATACTTCAAAACGTGTTTTTTATCCGATTAAAATGGAGCGTTTCGAGAAAAAAAGTTACGTTCATCGAAAAAAGTAAAAAAAACATCCAATGCGCCCAATATAATCGTATCTACTTACGTTGTTAAATTATAGCAGGTCAATGAGTTGCTATTACCCCGAAGAAACCTAGTCTAACTTTTGCATTTAAGGTCCCCAAACCGAACCGATGCACACCTAAAACCTACATTATGAAAAAAGTCTTTTCTAACTACGGCACAAAGCTCAGCTCCTTCTGCTGCGGCATTTTTGGACATCACTACGCGGTATCAAAAAGAGTTACCTTCCACATCAAGGAGTACAAATGTATCCACTGTCAAAAAGAGGTGACCACAGATGTAAGTGGCAACCTTTCCAGTTTGACCCCTGAACGTCAGGATATCAACAATACCCTTGAACATTTATATCAGAAAAAACATAGGAGCACTGCCCAACAGGTAGCCTAATCAATCATTGGAAAACGAATTCCAGCCCTGAGCGGTCAACGGAATTTTAGTATTGTTCCTGGAGATTAAATGCGCCCCTTCGTTTTGTTCTGTCATGTGCCCCACGACAGTTAAATTGGGATTGCCTTTTATTTTCAGGAATTCTTTTTGGTCTATGGTGAACAGAAGTTCATAGTCCTCCCCTCCACTAAGCGCTACCAAGGTGCTATCAATATTAAACTCTTCACAGGCAGCAATTACCGTAGGATCCAGTGGAATTTTATCTTCATATAAATTGCATCCTACCCCACTCTGCTTGCACAAATGCAGGATTTCAGATGAAAGTCCGTCACTGATATCGATCATCGAAGTAGGTTTGACCCCCAAGGTATCCAATAATTCCACGATGTCCTTTCTGGCTTCCGGTTTCAGTTGGCGTTCCACGATATAGGTATACATGGATAGGTCCGGATTGCTGTTTGGATTTACTTTAAAAACTTCTTTTTCACGTTCCAATACCTGCAACCCACAATAGGCAGCTCCCAAATCCCCTGAAACAACCAAGAGATCATTGGGCTTTGCGCCATTTCTATAGATGATATTTTCATCTTTGGCTTCGCCAATGGCCGTAATACTGACCAGCATGCCCTTGGTAGAAGACGTAGTGTCCCCGCCAACTACATCTACATTGTATAGTTCTGCGGCCAAGGCCACACCGCTATAAAATTCTTCCAGGGCTTCCAGAGGGAAGCGGTTGGATACGGCCATGGAAACGGTAACTTGGGTCGCCTTGGCATTCATGGCGTAAATATCGGAGAGGTTCACCATGACCGATTTATACCCCAAGTGTTTTAAAGGCATGTAGCTGAGGTCAAAATGTACCCCTTCAATCAACAGATCAGTTGATATGACGGCTTTCTTGTCCTTAAAGTCCAATACGGCCGCATCATCGCCAATGCCTTTGATGGTGGATTCGTTTTTAAGGGTGAAGTTTTTGGTCAAATGGTCTATCAAACCAAATTCCCCCAATGACTCCAAAGACGTTTTTTCTGTGTTTTTGTTTTCAAGCATGGTGCAAAAATAAGTAGGATTACTGTGATTATGAATCTTTTGTGGCCATAAACTGCTAATGTTTTCATTAACAGGACTCTGGTTCAAAGGAGGTCCATTGGTAGAATGGGAATCAAAATGAAGTTTTCTTGCTAAAACCGAAGATTTCAAGGCCTATACAAGAACTATTTCTAATAGATAAAGTTTATATGACAATTCGTTATAATAATGTTAGGAAGTATGGGAAAACCCTACTTATAGCGTATATTTGTAAATTATTTAGAATAAATCCAATTAGACTATGATAAAAGTATCGGAAACAGCCAAACATAGAGTAGTCTCCTTAATGACGGAGAGTGGCTATGATGCGGAAAAGGATTATGTCCGCGTGGGTGTGAAGAGCGGTGGTTGCAGTGGACTGTCTTACGACCTAAGTTTTGACAATAAAATTGAGGAGTCGGATAAGATGTTTGAGGATAACGCCGTAAAGATCGTTGTAGACAAAAAGAGCTTTTTGTACCTGGTAGGGACCACCTTGGAATATTCAGGTGGACTGAACGGTAAAGGGTTTGTGTTCAACAACCCCAATGCACAGAGGACCTGTGGGTGCGGTGAGAGTTTCTCATTGTAACAGGAAACAGGTTTGATCGAATAAAGAATAAAATGTAAAATCCCTTTTTAGGGAGAAAAGTTGCTAAAATGGCATATACAGAGGAAGAATTAAAGAAGGAGCTGGAGACCAAAGAATATGAGTATGGTTTTTACACAGATATAGAATCGGATACCTTTCCCAATGGTCTTAACGAAGAAATCGTCGTGGCCATCTCCAAGAAAAAGGAAGAACCACAATGGATGACCGAATGGAGATTGGAGGCATTCCGTATATGGAAGGAAATGGTGGAGCCGGAATGGGCCAATGTAAATTATACGAAGCCCGATTTTCAGGCGATCTCCTATTATTCGGCACCGAACAAAAAGCCAAAGTACGATAGCCTTGATGAGGTAGACCCAGAATTGTTGGAGACTTTCAAGAAATTGGGCATCTCTTTGGACGAGCAAAAGAAATTGGCCGGTGTAGCGGTCGATATCGTGATGGATTCGGTTTCCGTAGCGACCACCTTTAAAAAGACGTTGGCGGAAAAAGGAATCATCTTCTGCAGTATTTCAGAAGCCATAAAGGAGCATCCTGAATTGGTGCGCAAGCATTTAGGGACCGTAGTTCCCCAAAAGGACAACTTTTATGCGGCACTGAATTCAGCTGTTTTTTCAGATGGATCTTTCTGTTACATCCCAAAAGGAGTACGATGCCCCATGGAACTGTCAACTTATTTTAGGATAAACCAAGCAGGAACGGGACAGTTTGAAAGAACGTTGGTCGTTGCCGATGAGGGAAGCTATGTGAGTTATTTGGAAGGGTGTACCGCACCGTCCAGAGACGAGAATCAATTGCATGCTGCCGTGGTAGAACTTATCGCCATGGATGATGCGGAAATAAAGTATTCTACCGTTCAAAACTGGTTTCCCGGGAACAAAGAGGGAAAAGGTGGTGTTTATAATTTTGTGACAAAAAGAGGTCTTTGCGAAAAGAATGCTAAAATATCCTGGACGCAGGTAGAGACCGGATCTGCCGTGACATGGAAATATCCTTCCTGTATATTGAAAGGGGACAATTCCATAGGGGAATTTTATTCCATTGCGGTGACCAACAACTATCAGCAGGCCGATACGGGTACCAAAATGATACATCTTGGTAAAAACACCAAAAGTACCATTATTTCCAAGGGTATTTCTGCAGGGAAATCCCAGAACAGTTACAGGGGCTTGGTACAGATAAATAGTAGGGCAGAAAATGCAAGGAACTTTTCCCAGTGCGATTCCCTTTTGATGGGGAACGAATGTGGAGCCCATACTTTCCCATATATCGAGGTAAAAAACAAGACAGCTCAAATTGAACATGAGGCCACCACAAGTAAAATTGGGGAGGATCAGATTTTCTATTGCAACCAAAGGGGTATCAATACCGAAAAAGCCATTGCCCTGATCGTAAACGGGTTCAGTAAAGAGGTATTGAACAAGCTGCCAATGGAATTTGCTGTAGAGGCACAAAAATTATTGGAAATCAGTTTAGAGGGGTCCGTAGGATAAACGCTGGACATCCAAAACAAGAAAGTAAGTTACTATATATAA
Organism: Sediminicola sp. 1XM1-17; assembly: GCF_037203765.1. Taxonomy (NCBI): domain Bacteria; kingdom Pseudomonadati; phylum Bacteroidota; class Flavobacteriia; order Flavobacteriales; family Flavobacteriaceae; genus Sediminicola; species Sediminicola sp. 1XM1-17. The sequence goes on from NZ_JBBCAS010000001.1 coordinate 516,872, forward strand.
AAAATTGAACATGCTTAAAATCAACAACCTACATGCGAGTGTAGACGACAAGGAGATACTAAAAGGAATAAACCTAGAAGTAAAGGCAGGAGAGGTGCATGCCATCATGGGACCAAACGGATCGGGTAAGAGTACATTGGCTTCGGTCATTGCCGGTAAAGAGGAATTTGAGGTAACCGAAGGTTCTGTGGAATTGGACGGTGAAAATATGGAGGAAACCTCCCCGGAAGAAAGAGCACATAAAGGTGTTTTCCTTTCCTTCCAATATCCCGTGGAAATACCAGGGGTGTCCGTGACCAACTTTATGAAAACGGCCATCAATGAATCCCGAAAGGCCAAAGGTCTCGAGGATATGCCCGCCAATGAGATGTTGAAGTTGATCCGCGAAAAATCGGAGCTATTGGAGATCGATCGTAAATTTTTGTCCAGATCCTTGAACGAAGGATTTTCGGGAGGCGAGAAAAAGCGTAACGAAATCTTCCAAATGGCCATGTTGGAACCAAAATTGGCCATCCTGGACGAAACGGATTCAGGATTGGATATCGATGCCCTTCGTATTGTGGCCAATGGGGTGAACAAATTGAAGAGTAAGGATAACGCGGTAATCGTAATTACCCACTACCAACGTTTGTTGGATTATATCGTACCGGATTTCGTGCACGTTTTGCACGACGGTAAGATCGTAAAAACCGGTGGCAAGGAATTGGCACTGCAATTGGAGGAAAAAGGATACGACTGGTTGAAACCGGAAACTGCAGTATAATTGGAGTGAACAGCAAATTTGGTGTCACAGGGCACAAGTATTTTGTTGAGAACTGAAAATTGAAAAAAATGGATTTAAAAGAGAAATTGGTTTCTTCCTTTATGGCATTCGAGAACAATATAGATGTGGACCACCCGGTACACGATATCCGTTCTGAAGCCATTAAGAATTTTGAGGCTAAAGGATTTCCTACCAAAAAAGAGGAAGCTTGGAAATATACATCGTTGAACAGCCTACAAAAGGTAGATTTCAGCGTGTTTCCAAAAAAGGAAGCTACCTTGGAATATAAAGATGTAAAAAAGTATTTTTTACACGAGATAGATAGTTATAAGATCGTTTTTGTTGATGGAGTATACAGCTCTTATCTTTCAGAGACCACCCATGACGGTGTGGACATTTGCTTGATGAGTTCTGCATTGAACAAACCCGATTACAAGGCTGTGATCGACGTGTACTTCAACAAGATAGCTTCCAAGGACGAGTCGCTGACCACCTTGAACACAGCCTTCAGTAAAGAAGGGGCCTATATCTATATCCCCAAAAACAAGGTGCCTAAAAAACCGGTAGAGATCATACACTTTTCTACGGGAAATGAGGCTGCCATGATGTTACAGCCACGTAGCTTGATCGTTGCAGAGGAGAATGCGGAATTACAGGTGATAGAACGCCATCAGAGTCTTACCACCAATGAAGTTTTCACCAATGCGGTAACGGAAATCTTTGCGGCCAAAAGCGCCAATGTGGATTATTACAAAGTTCAGAACGATAGCGCTTCGGCTTCCTTGATAGACAACACGTATATAGATCAGAAAGACAAAAGTGTGGTAAGGGTGCATACGTTCTCCTTTGGAGGAAAACTGACCCGAAACAACCTTAATTTTTACCAGAACGGAGAATATATAGATTCTACCATGAAAGGGGTAACCATCTTAGGAGATAAGCAGCATGTAGACCATCATACCTTGGTGCACCACATTGAACCTAACTGTGAGAGCCACCAGGACTATAAGGGTATTTACGGCGATAGTTCTACTGGGGTCTTCAACGGGAAGATCATTGTGAACAAAATAGCCCAAAAGACCAACGCATTTCAGCAGAACAATAATATTTTGATCAGTGATAAGGCTACCATCAACACCAAACCTCAATTGGAAATTTTTGCAGATGATGTAAAATGCTCCCATGGGTGTACCATTGGTCAGTTGGACGAGGATGCCCTTTTCTACTTGCAGTCTAGGGGAATCCCCAAGAAAGAAGCAAGGGCCTTGTTAATGTATGCTTTTGCCAATAACGTATTGGCCAGTGTGCGTATTCCAGAACTAAAAACAAGAATCAATAAGTTGATCGCCAACAAATTGGGGGTTAATTTAGGGTTCGACCTATAAGTTAGTAGCATACCGAATACTTTAACCTAAAAGGGGCCAATTGGCCCCTTTTTTTATGGGTGCAAAATGACTTCATAAATCTTATTTTTAGCATAATTTAACGAATACAACCCTTTGTTGAAGGGGCATATAGGCAAATAGTTGTTACCTTTGTAACTATGGAAATAGCTATGATAGACGTACTTAAAATCCGAAAAGATTTCCCTATTCTACATCGGGAAGTGAATGGAAAGCCTTTGGTGTATTTGGACAATGCTGCAACCTCACAAACTCCCCAACAGGTGATAGATGTGATCGTGGATTACTACAGCAGGTACAATGCGAATATACATAGAGGGGTGCATACGCTATCCCAGGAAGCTACGGATGCCTACGAGCAGTCCAGACAAAAAATACAACAGCATTTCAATGCTGCCCATCCCTATGAGATGATATTCACCTCCGGTACCACCCACGCCATCAATCTTGTGGCCAATGGTTTTGCGTCCATCCTTGAAAAAGGGGATGAAATAATAGTTTCGGCCTTGGAGCACCATTCCAATATTGTGCCCTGGCAGATGCTCTGTGAACGCACGGGAGCCACCCTAAAGGTCATTCCCATGGATCTTAATGGGGAATTGGTCATGGAAGAATACCACCAGCTGCTTTCCGAGAATACCAAACTAGTATTCTGTAACCATGTTTCGAATGCTCTGGGTACGGTAAACCCCATTGTGGAAATCATTAATGCGGCCCACGAGGTCGGTGCAGCCGTGCTCATAGATGGGGCCCAGGCAGCACCACATATTAAAGCAGACGTTCAGGAGTTGGATGTGGATTTCTATGTAGTGTCTGCCCATAAATTATGCGGACCTACAGGAGTAGGTATGTTATACGGAAAAGAGGAATGGCTTAAAAAATTACCACCATACCAAGGGGGTGGAGAAATGATTGCAGAGGTGAGTTTTGAAAAGACCACCTATGCAGATCTGCCCCATAAATTTGAAGCCGGAACCCCAAATATCTGTGGAGGCATCGCTTTTGGAGCAGCCTTGGATTACATGAACAGCATTGGTTTGGACAATATTGCGGCCTATGAGCATGAGCTATTGGAATATGCCACGAAACAGCTTTTGGCCATAGAGGGATTAAAGATCTATGGGGAGGCCAAAGAAAAAACGGCGGTGATTTCTTTTAATATAGAAGGGATACATCCCTATGATATAGGAGCTATTTTGGACAAATTAGGGGTGGCCGTACGTACAGGTCATCACTGTGCCCAACCCATCATGGACTTTTATAAGATCCCAGGTACGGTTAGGGCGAGTTTTAGCTTTTACAATACCAAAGAAGAAGTGGATATTTTGGTGTCCAGCGTAAAGCGAGCCAAAGCCATGTTGTTGTAATTCCCCACATTTTTCATTATAAAGGCATTTGAGCCCCAAAAAAATTTTATTTTTTTGGGGCTCTTTTCTTTCTTTAAACACGGCAGGTCATCGATGAAATGCAACCTTTGATCTCATGGAGTTTTGGTAAAATAATTTAACAGTATGTGAATAATATGTTAAATAATTATATATTAAGCATCGATTGTTAAAAAAACCAACTCAAATTATGAAAAAAGTTTTCCTAAGTTTTGCGGCGCTAGCTATGGTACTTGTCTCTTGTGAGCAAGATCAAAACGACGCCAATCTTGAGTCTACCCAAGAGGTGCAGGTAGATATGAGCGATTTTACCCTGCTGGTCGCCGACGATGATCTCGCAGGAAAATCTGCTAATGCGTTGGACAAGTGCCATTCCATGAAAAACTTGGAGTACCGACTCAAAAAAGACCAAGGTCTTCACAAAAGAATGTACGATATAGAGTATCAGACCAGGAAAGCCATTGCCATGAAAAATGCTAACGGTAAGGGCAAGCCAGGCGGTGGTGACGGGGGAGGTACCCCACCCCCAATTTATGCCGGACCTGTTTCAATCCCGGTTGTGGTAAATATCATTGAAAAAATTGCTGGGAATGTTACACAAGCCCAGATCGATTCTCAAATAGCCATACTTAACCAAGATTTTAACAACAACAACCCTAGGACAAGTAATGTGCCGAGTGAATTTGCAGGTTTGGTAGCTGATGCCAATGTGACATTTACCTTGGCCAATGTGGTTCGAAAGGTAGATACCAGAACCTCTTGGGGGACCAATGATGCCATGAAGCTTTCCTCACAAGGAGGTATCGATGCCACAGACACATCTAATTTCTTGAATATTTGGGTATGTGAAATAGGTGGCGGAATCTTGGGTTATGCCCAATTTCCTGGCGGATCTGCCACTACGGACGGAGTGGTGATAGGGACAGATTTCTTCGGTGAAACAGCTGCAGGAGGTATTTATGGTAAGGGAAGAACAGCCACCCATGAAGTGGGCCACTGGTTGAACCTGAGACACATTTGGGGAGACGGGAGATGTAGGCAAGATGATTTTGTAGCCGATACCCCTACCTCTGATGGTCCAAACTACAACTGTCCATCTTACCCAACCGTAAATTGCCAATCCAATGATATGACCATGAACTATATGGACTACGTGCAGGATGACTGTATGTATATGTTTTCCAATGGTCAAAACGATAGAATGAGAGCTTTGTTTGTCCCTGGAGGAGCACGCGAAGGTTTTGTTAATTAGTCAACCAACCTTTAATTGAAAAGGCGCCCCTAGTGGCGCCTTTTTTTGTAATATTACTTGTTAATTTTAAGTCTATGAAATTATATCTAATACTATTGGCAATGGTGCTTCCCACCATGGGCTGCGCACAAAGGACGGCAGATATTTCCAAGATAAAATCAGTGAATTACAATGCTGGTACCAGAGGTTTTTACATAAATATAGAAATCAATGAAGAGAATATTATAGTTGAGCGAAGCAGGGAAGGGGACAATTCCATAAACAAACCGTTCACTGATGAAAAATGGCAGCGCATCGTCACCCTTATTTCGGAATTTGATGTCCGAAAGCTCAATTCCATGGCATCGCCCTCTACCAAAAGCCAAGTAGATGCAGCGGCCATAGCCCACTTGGAAATTGAAACGGGAAATCACAGGTATTCCTGTTCCTTTGATCATGGAAATCCACCACAGCCCCTAAAACGATTGGTAGCGTACATGTTAACCTTGTCTGAAAGTATTGAATAGGTAGAAGAGTTGTTGTACCTTTGGACAAAATTTTGATATGGGTATAAAAGAGATACAGGAACAGATTGTAGATGAATTTTCCATGTTCGATGATTGGATGCAGCGCTATGAATATATGATTGAGTTGGGGAAATCCCTGCCTATGATAGAGGAGCAATACAAGACGGAGGACAATATCATTAAGGGCTGCCAGAGCAAAGTTTGGGTCCATGCGGAATTGCAGGACGACAAGCTTGTTTTTACGGCCGATAGTGATGCCATTATCACCAAGGGCATTATAGCTATCCTGATCCGTGTATTCAGCAACCAAAAGCCCAAGGATATCATGGAGGCGGACACCCAATTCATCGATGAGATTGGACTGAAAGAGCATTTGTCCCCCACTAGGGCCAATGGATTGGTCAGTATGATCAAACAATTGAAAATGTACGCCATAGCCTACCAAACACAATTAAGTTAAGAGGGACCAAAAATCTGGGATAACCCCAAAAGGAAATAAAAATGAGTGAAGAGACAACTGTAGATACCCAAGAGCTGGGAGAAAAGATAGTAAGGGTACTGAAAACAATTTATGATCCGGAGATCCCAGTGGATATCTACGAATTGGGATTGATCTATGATGTTTTTGTCAATGAGGACTATGAGGTCAAAATATTGATGACATTGACCTCTCCCAACTGCCCCGTGGCAGAAACCTTGCCTGTAGAAGTAGAGGAGAAGGTAAAATCTATCGATGCCATTAAGGATGTGGAGGTAGAAATCACCTTTGATCCCCCTTGGACCCAGGATCTGATGTCCGAGGAAGCGAAGTTGGAGTTGGGGATGCTGTAAAACGTCCAAAAATTTAATTCAGTTAGTTATGTCCGAAATTGTAAACCGTGTGGCCCAGAGTGCTTTGGTCACCTTTAACCTGGAAGATTATTACCCCAAAGGGGAGCGTATACTTCTGGATATAAAAGAATGGCTGTACGAAGGACTTATCTTGCGGGAAAAGGAGTTTAGGGCGGCTATCAGCAACCATGACTGGGAGCAATATAGTGATGCTTATGTGGCTCTTACGTGCTCAACGGATGCCATTGTTCCCGGATGGGCCTATATGCTCATTGCCACGCAGTTGCAGCCCTATGCAAAAAACATGCTGATCGGGGACCTGGAGCAACTGGAAACAAGCCTATATCAACCTATCATCGAGAGCCTGGACCTCTCTGAATACAAGGACAGGCCCGTTATTATCAAAGGGTGCAGTAACAAACCCGTACCTCCCAACGCTTATCTGTGGATCACCTCCAAAATGCAGACCGTTGCCAAAAGCGTCATGTACGGGGAAGCTTGCTCCTCGGTACCCCTATTTAAAAGGAGGTAGCATCCACTTCAATCATGGTTATAGATTTCATTTCTTACCTTTGTTAGTAAAACAATAAACACGGAAAAAATGAAAAAGATACTTCTGATCCTTGCAATAATTGCTGGGACCTTGGGGACCTATGCCCAAACTGTTGAAGAATTAAAATCGGAAATGGCACCAAAAAAGGATTCGGTAGCCGCCATCCAATCTAGAATAAACGCCATTCAAAAAAAGATTGATGCCATGCCTGGTTGGAAAATTGGCGCCTTTGGAACCATTGGGGGGAGTTTCTCTGAATTCAATAACTGGTATGCCAAGGGTATTCCCAATTCTTCAGCTGGAAATATTGGATTTACCGTTAATTCCTATGCGAACTTAAAGGAAGACAAGTTCTTTTGGAGGAACGCTGCCAATATAAACCTGAGCTGGGTGAAAATAGATGATACGGACGACCCAACGGATGATGATTCTTTTAGACAGGCCAACGATGTCTTTAACATTACATCCCTATATGGTCACAGATTGAACAAGAAATTTGCCATCTCAACCTTAGGGGAATATAGGACCACCATCTTGAGCAACTTTAACGATCCTGGGTATTTGGATCTGGGTGTGGGTGCCACTTGGACACCCATAGAGGACCTTGTGGTCGTGGTACATCCTTTGAACTATAACTTTGTGTTCAGCAAGGGTGACAATGTTTTTGAATCTTCCCTGGGTGCCAAAATCGTAGCCGATTACACAAGGCAGTTGGGCAAGGTTAGCTTTAAATCCAACCTTTCCGCCTTCCAAAGCTATAAGAGCGCCGATTTTTCCAATTGGACGTGGACAAACTCCTTTGGCTATACCCTATGGAAAATGATCGGGGTGGGATTTGATTTTGGTCTTCGCAAGAACAAACAGGAGGCCTTGAATTATGCCTTGAAGACCCAAGCGATGCCAGATCCAACACCTACCTTTGAGACCGTGGACAACAAATTGCAGACCTACTGGGTCTTGGGATTGAACTATTCATTCTAGTAGAAACTATTAAGATAAAAAAAAGCCCTCTTCTGGAGGGCTTTTTTTGTTTTGTAGGGTTCGCAAACTTGGGGTTTGTCTTTGGTTAAGTACAGATTTGGGAAAAAAGGTACTTTATTGTCAAGTATAGTTTTATTTGGGGTAAATACTATCTCTTAATTACAATGTAAAGATACAGAGGTAGTACGGTATTCGAACAATTTATGTTGTGAAGGGGTAGTTATCTGTTGCGAAATAGTAAACGGTTTGTTTTTCCCGATGAACAACCAATTTTTTCAGATTCGAAATCCAATCGTAAGGGGTAAGGTAAGAATTTACCTATGTACCAATGGGTGATGAGCAACAATGGGATTGGGAGGCCAGGTTTTGATTTATGGCATAAAAAAAGCCCTCTGTAAAGGGCTTTTTGATAGTCAAGTAGGTCTTGAAAAATTTAGTTTGGCTCCGATGGTTAATCGGCATAATTCTTTAAAAGTTCAAGTGTCGATTTGGGGAATCATAACACTTTATTGCTAAAGCGATGGTATTATTTGGGGTTAAACACGATCACTTCTATTTTAATACATGGTAAAGATATGCCTTGTGTTCCTTCTGCCTAAATTTTTGATGTGAACCTAGTGTAATTTGTGGTGTACTAATAAACTGTTGTTTTTATTCGGTGAACTACATTTATTTTTTTTGGTCATTCTAATATTCGTCCAACTGTTCCGGATACAAAAAGTTGTTATATGGAAAACGGGTCACGTGGATATCCCTCACTTCATCGTATACCCTTTTACGGAACTCATCCAGATTTTCTTTGTTCAGGGCAGAGATGAAGATGGCCTTGTCCCCAACCTTTTGCATCCAGGTCCTTTCCCACTCTTCCAGTGTAAAGTGTTTTTGTGTCCTTTCGGTCATCAGGTCGTCATCATCAATGGTTTCGTGATGGTACTGGTCAATTTTATTGAAGACCATAATGGTCCGTTTGTCGGCACTGTCAATTTCGTCCAGAATCTTGTTTACGGACTCTATATGCTCCTCAAAGGTGGGGTGGGAGATGTCTACCACGTGCAATAATAGGTCTGATTCCCTGACCTCGTCCAAGGTACTCTTAAAGCTTTCCACCAATTGGGTAGGCAGCTTTCGAATAAAACCAACCGTGTCCGTCAACAAAAATGGCAAGTTGCCAATGACCACTTTCCGTACCGTGGTATCCAGGGTGGCAAATAATTTGTCCTCTGCAAAAACCTCACTCTTACTGATTACATTCATCAAGGTAGATTTTCCCACGTTGGTGTATCCTACCAGTGCCACCCTAACAAGGGCACCCCGGTTGCCCCTTTGGGTTTCCATCTGCCTATCAATTTTCAGCAATTTCTTTTTCAACAGGGAGATACGGTCACGGACAATACGTCTATCGGTCTCTATTTCTGTTTCCCCGGGACCTCTCATTCCAATACCCCCTTTCTGGCGTTCCAAGTGGGTCCATAGTCCGGTCAGTCTGGGCAATAAATATTCGTATTGGGCAAGTTCCACCTGGGTACGGGCATAACTGGTCTGGGCGCGTTGGGCAAAAATATCCAAAATCAAGGAGGTCCTATCCAAGATCTTGCACTTCAGTTGCCTTTCAATGTTTCGTTGTTGGCCAGGAGTAAGTTCATCATCGAAAATTACGGTGCCTATATCGTTTTGGGCCACATAGTTCTCCACTTCCAATAATTTACCGCTCCCAATATAGGTTTTGGGATTCGGGACATCTATACGCTGTACGAACCGTTTTGAAACTTCGCCCCCAGCGGTATAGGTAAGAAATTCCAGCTCATCTAAATATTCGGTTACCTTTTTCTCGTCCTGTTCCCTATGGATTACTCCAATAAGGACCGCTTTTTCATATTCAATAACTTTCTTCTCTATCATAGGATGATTTAAAGTACAAATCTAATGAATAGTTGCCAAGCGATTTTCGTATTTTTAACCCATAAGCTTAAAAAGAATGCTTTTTACATCTCCTAGATCCAATACTACCGAAAATCTTTATACCGTTGCTTTTTACAACTTGGAAAATTTGTTCGATATCCGGAACAATGACCATATTTTGGATGAAGGTTTTACCCCCAATGGCATTAAGAAATGGACCCCTAAACGATACCAAAAGAAGATTGTGAATCTGGGCAGGGCCATCTCCCGGATAGGTGAAAAATTCAATCAACATCCACCCGTATTGGTCGGTTTGTCCGAAGTGGAGAACGGACTGGTGCTCAACGACCTGATACAAACCGACAGCCTTAAAAAAACCGATTATGGTTATGTGCACTTTGACTCCCCGGATGAACGCGGGATAGATACGGCCCTTTTGTACAGAAAAAGGTATTTTAATGTGATCCGAACAGAGGCCATTCCCTTGGATGTATACAGTCTGGAAGGTGTCGTGGACAGGACCAGGGATATTTTATATGTGTTTGGCACATTAAACGGAGAGGAGGTGCACCTTTTTATTAACCATTGGCCTTCTCGTAGGGAGGGAGGTGTGGCAACAGCTTATAAAAGGATGCATGCCACCAATACAATACTGCAGTATATGGCCAAACTGGAGGAAAGCCATCAGGATCCAAACTACATCGTGATGGGGGATTTTAATGATGATCCCAGTTCTGAAAGTATGCAGCATTTGGTCGCGTCCAAACAATTGTACAATCCTATGGAGAAGATGCACAGTCCTTTTCGGGGCAGTGCACAACATAAAAGACAATGGAACCTGTTCGATCAGATCATCGTTTCCCATAATTTTTTTAATTATGAAAAAGGAACCCACAGTTTTGCCCATGCCAACATTTTTGACGAGCATTTTTTGAAGGAGGACAAGGGCAGGTACAAGGGCAGTCCCTTAAGAACGTTTGTGGGTAATAAATACAAAGGAGGGTACAGTGATCATTTTCCGGTCTACATACAGTTGAAATATAATACCTGAACTACGTTACTCCTCGCTACTTTTTCCTACTGAAAAGATGATTTAGGACTACAAAAACCCCACAATACGAAAACAATAGTGTATTTCATCGAAAAAAAGATGTTTTTTATCGATAATAAATGGTATTGTCCTACATTTATCATCCCAATCTTAATGAACCTACTGTTATGGATATTAATATTCCTACAAGTCTCCCAACTTGTAAGCGTATTATTCTAACGCTTACACTGCTTACTTCAGTTCTGTCCTTCGGTCAGAACAGGGAACAGGCGTTGCGAATCCAAGAAGAAACGAACGTCTCCGATATCCAGTCTTTTACATCAGAACTTAAAAAAGATTTTACCACTTCCAGATCCAAAGTATTGTCCATGGCCAAAGCCAATGGATGGAAAATTTCCGAGACACTGAAGGATGGTAATTTTGTGGAACTACAGGAAGTTGGTCCAGATGGAGCCCCAATTTATTACAGTACGTTTAGTGACAATGTTAGTCAGGTGTCAAGAGCCAATGCCTTATACAGCAATGGTGCTCTGCAACTTGATCTTTCCGGTGAGGGAATGCAAGTTGGTGTTTGGGATGGTGGTGTAGCCTTATCGTCACACCAAGAGTTCGATACAAGAGCAAATATCGGTGATGCCGCCAATTCGGTAAGTGCCCACGCCACTATGGTATTGGGAACCCTTATCGCATCAGGTGTCAAGGAAAAGGCCAAAGGTGTTGCCTTTAAGGCCAACGCTACAACCAATGATTGGTCCAGGGATAAGATTGAAGTGGCCGAAGCTGCTGCCAACGGTCTTTTATTGTCCAACCATTCTTACGGTATAAAAAGTGATAGGGTCCCTGAATGGTATTTTGGTTCTTATATCAAGGTATCTCAAGATTGGGACAAAATCATGTTCAATGCTCCCTACTATTTAATGGTAAGCGCTGCAGGAAATGCCCAGAGAATGGGAGACAATGCAGCACCTATTTTTGGAAAAACGTCTGATGGTTTTGATTTGATGTTGGGTTTTGCCGCTTCTAAAAACGGTGTGACCGTTGCTGCTGCCGATACTAGGATCAACAGCGATGGTTCTTTGGCTTCTGCAACCGTAACCAACTACAGCAATTTTGGTCCTATGGATGATAGCCGTATCAAACCAGATATCGCAGGAGGTGGAAACAACATTTATGCCGCCAATTCCTCCAGTACTACCAGTTACGATACTTCCTCCGGTACTTCTATGGCTACTCCGGGAATCACCGGTTCTATGTTGTTGTTGCAACAGTATTACGAGCGTTTGAACGCTACCTTTATGAAGGCGGCCACCTTGAAGGGGATCGTTTTGCATACTGCGGACGATGTGGATGCTCCAGGTCCTGATTTTAAAATGGGATGGGGAGTAATGAACGCCAAAAAAGCTGCTGAACTTATTACCAACAAGGATTATACCTCCATAATTTCTGAAGAAACATTGAACAACGGAGCGACTTTTACCATGACCGTTAAGGCCGATGGTACCCATCCTTTAATAGCTTCTATTTCTTGGACCGATCCTGCTGCCGAATATGTGAACAGAGGGATATTGAACGATATTACTCCTGCTTTGGTGAACGATTTGGATATTAGAATCCTAAAGGACGGAAAAGAATACCTGCCTTGGAAATTAAGTGCTGCCAAGGCCACGGCTGCGGCTACCAAAGGGGACAATACGGTAGATCCTTATGAAAGAGTTGAAATCGGTAATGCTGCTGGGGAATACACTATAGTGGTTACCAACAAGGGTATTCTGAAAGGGCAACTACAAAATTTCTCTCTTGTTGTTTCCGGTATCAAAACCAACAATTGTGCTATCACTGTACCAACAGGAACAACTATTGCCGAAGCTTCCAAAGAGCAGGTAAACATTTCTTGGAATGCACAGACCGATGCCCTTTTTGAAGTACAGTACAAGGAGCAAGGTGCTGCCAATTGGACAACGGAATATCAGTACGAAGCTGTAAAGACTTTCAATGGTCTTACCAACGGTAAGATATATGAGGTTAGATTGAGGACCTTTTGTAGTGAGAATGTGATGTCGGATTATACTTCTGTAATGGAGTTTACCTTTGAAGGTGAAGCGACAAAGATGGAAGAAGAGGCGGTATACGAAGTGCTTTCCATAGAAGAGCCGCTTAAATTGGCCATATATCCCAACCCTGCCGTAGAGCAGATCAGTATTAATGGAGCTGTTTCTGAAAATGCACGTTTCTCTATTGTTAACACCATGGGTCTTACCGTGAAGACCGGAGAGGCCAGTCAGAAGAAAATTGATGTTGCCAATCTTTCTACCGGACTATATATCCTTACCGTTCAGGATTTGGAAGGTGTAAAGTCCACAAAGTTCTACAAGAGCTAAACCCGGACAATATCGTCCTGGTGCAGCAGTTCTTCATTCCGCAATCGTAAAAACACCTGAACCGTAGTGATCACATCCAGTTCACAGTACTTGATGATCCTGTCTATATCTTTCTCCTTGTAATAAACTTCTTTGACCATGCTCCCGTCTATGTCTTCTTTTGGTGATGGGATACCCAAGACATTTGCCATGAGCTTTAGGGAGGTAAAATGCTTGTAGTCCCCAAATTTCCATAGTTCCATGGTATCCAAATGTGGGATTTCCCATGGTTTTTTCCCAAAAAGATCCAATTTTGCTGGCAAATTAATACCATTAATGATCATTCTACGGGCGATATACGGAAAATCAAATTCCTTCCCGTTGTGGCCGCAGAGCAAATATTTGGGGTGGTTGAAATAAGAATCCAACAGGTTTTTGAATTCCTTAAGAAGGCTTTTTTCATCCCCATGGAAGCTGGTGACCCTTAAATTCCTAATTTCTCCCTTATGGGTAAAATAGCCAACGGAAATACAGATTATTTTTCCAAACTCGGCCCAAATACCGGCCCTTTCATAAAATTCCTCAGCCGTATAATCTTCCTTGCGCTGGTATTTGGATTTCAATTCCCACAGTTCTTGTTTTTCCCCATCCAATTGGGCATAGTTTTCTTGTTCTGGGACCGTTTCAATATCGAGGAACAAGATGTGTTCCAAGTTTATTTTATGCAACATTTAGTATTGTTTTAGGAAAAGAAAAGCCTTTACATTGTTTATTTGAACGGAATCTTTTTTCAGATTGAATCCTAATTCAGTAAAGATTAGCTCTGCCGTAATACTATCATTTTGTGCCTTGAAAACCAGATCCTGGTCTAGCACGGCATTATAGTCATTGTAGGAGGCCAACCTTTTAAACCGTTCTTTAAGGGGGACGGTCAGTACCACTTTCTGATCCGCTCTCGAAATGATCATTTCGGTATTGGCTGTATCGAATGTCGCTGTAAAAGGCCCTATGTTCGACTGGTTTTTCTCGTTCATGTAATGGGTTAAAGTGGCAAAATAATCATATTCGGAAATGGGGTAGCTATGGACCTTTTCATTGGGATCATAGTAACTAAAGTAGTTGTTGGCATTGCCAAAGGTATCTATGGTATCGGGATCTAACCGGATATTTAAAGTATCCAGGATTCGTTCCGTGGGCAGATATCCAAATCTGGTAGTGGTCTCGGTAGAATCCTTAAAAGCGTTGTCAATTGCTATGCCCGTTACCTCGTTCAAAAGGGGGATGGCATCCCGTTCGTTGAGGTATATTAGAATGGAGCGCAGTTGTTCATATTCGGATCCAGAAGCTTGGCCATTATTTTTCTTGATGTGGGTATATACTTTTTCAAATTGATTGGCCTGACTGGTCTTGGAGACGGTAAAGGCACCCCAAGGGCCGAAGGATACGACCATGGCAATCAAGAACAGGGAAATGGGCAGTATGCGGAGCGATTTTTTCTTGCTCAATAAAAGATATAGGGTATTGCCCAAAATCCATAGAGCCAGGGCAAATACAAAATATCTATTTTCCGTGATCCCGTAATCTGCGATACGTCTGGAAATGGCCACAAAAAGTAAGATCAACAAGGGTCCCAGCAAAAGGTAGAATAGGGGATAAAAGTAATTGATGGACCAGGATTTTAAGGTTTTTTGTACCGGGTTGATCAGGACTTGGATCAGGAATCCCAAAAAGGCCAGGGCCGTTACCAAATAGGAGACCCATCCCTTGGGCAATTCCCAGGCCACAATAATTTTAATGCTATAGGCATATAGGATCAACATATAGAGCAGGGCCAGGGGTATTAGGATACTGGAGACCAGGACCTCAAGGGCTTTGGCATATTTTACCTGTGTATGCTTCATGATATCTTTTGGGAAATCGGCCATAAAGATCCAGCTGTTCACTATACCCAGACAGATGATAAACAGTTGGCCGTAGCGCTTGGCATCAATATCAAATTCAAAAAGAAACTTTACGGCCGTCATGGCAAGTACCAATCCAAGGAATAGAATGCCAGAAAAGAAAAGGCTCCTCACAATGGAGAGGACAATGTTTTTCAAATAGTTCCAATAGGCAGGACTGTTCCAGGTAAAGGCAAAAGGGGCAAACAGGACAAAGAGGTGTCCCGCCAAGAGGTACAGGAAGAAACGTATAAAATATTTGGGATTGATGTCGAATTCTATGAATTCCGGGAGATGGTAGTAATATAAAAAGAGGAGGAGAAGTACAGCGATCTTTAGCCATTTCCATTTCTTGGGATTTGCGGTTTGCTCTACAAAAAACTGGGTTCCCAGAAGCCAACCAATGCCCATGATGAGGGTTAGAACTGTACCCCCATGCTCTTCAAATAGGCTGGTGGGTTTGTACTCTATGATATAAAGGCCAAAAAGGGAACCGAGGACAGCCCAACTCAAGGTAATCGGAAATCTCTGGAAAGCATCCCTGGCCTGGGTGATGATTTCTTTGATGGATGGAAGGTTCATAGGTTGGTTTTTCTCTATTAAAGATAAGTAAATTTACGCTATGATCGATATAGGGTGTACATGGTGTCTTCGCCAATTTTGTGGATTTGCAATATATGGAGGTAGCGTTTTGGCTGTTCCAATGTACTTTAAGTGGACATGTTCATCTTAATAGTCCATATACCATAAAACAGACCATGGGGTTTGTTTTGTAATTGGTCCAAATAGGATTGGCGGCCTGGGATCTGGGTTGAAAACAAAGAATAACCGTTGTATGGCGACCATTTGAACAGATGGTAGCCCATGTGGAGTTTAAACAGACCGGGCGGTCTGTAATTTTTAGAAAAGGGATTGTTGTTTAGCCGGACTTTCGTGTTCCAAAAGCCATTTTTTGCGGTGCAGGCCCCCTGCATAACCGGTCAAGGAGCCATCACTGCCAATAACCCTATGGCAGGGTACAATAATCCACAGCGGGTTCTTCCCATTGGCGGCCGCAACGGCCCTAATGGCCTTTGGATCGCCCAAGTCTTTGGATAGGTCCATATAGGATACGGTTTTACCGTAGGGAATTTGTTGCAGTGCCTCCCAGACCTTTTTTTGGAATTCGGTGCCTTCGGGATTTAAAGAGAGACTGAATTGCGTCCGCTTTCCTTCAAAATATTCTTGGAGCTGATAGGCGGCATCCTCCAATTCTTCCGGAATAATATCGGTTAACTTTTCTTGGGAATCCAATATCGTAATATTGGACAGCCCCATTTTATCACCTTCCAGTTTAGCAATCCCCAATGGCGTCTTTATGAAAGCTGTTTCCATTACTTGTCTTCTTCGGTAAGGTCTTTATTGGAATTGTCTTCCTTGGCCTTTTCGGCATTACTGTTGTCATCCTCTGGGTTCGCGGTGTTGGTGTTACGGGTTTTGGAATTATCCAGTGGCTTGGTATCATCAATGATACCCGATCTTTTGGCCCTTTTTTGCCAATTTTTTCGGGCCAGCTGCTGCAAATTCTCCGTATCATCACTTTCATCCATGATTTCAAGTCCCAACAAGGTCTCTATGACATCTTCCATGGTGACCAACCCACTTACAGAGCCGTATTCATCAACCACGAGGGCAATATGTGCCCTCTTGGATATAAATTTCTCAAAGAGTTCAGGAATGGGCTTGTGGCGCTCCACCACCAGAATATCCCTTTTTATTTCCGATAAGGGGGTGTCCCCCTCTTCATTGATAATAGCTTCCAGGACCTCGTCTTTGAGGACAAAACCCGAGATGTTATCTACACGTTCATTATAGACTGGAATTCTTGAAAACCGGAGCTTTTGGTTGGCTTCACGAAATTCTTTGATACTTATCTTTTCAGAGGCCGTTTTCATCACCGATCTTGGGGTCATCACATCTTTGGCCACAATCTGGTCAAATTTCAACAGGTTTTTGATCACGGTGGATTCAGATTTTTCGAACACGCCTTCCTCTTGCGCAATATCTGCCATGGCCGTAAAATCTTCCCTACTGAGTATGCTTCCGTGATGTCCTTTTCCGCCTATAAGTTTGGTAAAGAGTTGTAGGGTCCATAAAAGACCTGTCCATTTAAGTCCCAATACCATAATTTTTAATGATTTGGCGCAGAAATTGGCCAATTTTTTCCAATAGGTGGCTCCTATCGTTTTTGGAATGATCTCCGAAGCCACCAATATAAGGATGGTCATAATGGTAGATACAAGCCCTACCATGGCTTCTTCCGTAAAGGGTATCCCAAAAAGATTTTTCTCGGTGCTCCCGTAGAGTTCCACATAGGCAACCTTGGCTTGGACTCCCACTAAAATAGCCCCAACGGTGTGGGCTATGGTATTTAAAGTCAGAATTGCGATTAGCGGTTGGTCAACATCTTTTTTAAGGTCTTCTAAAATAAAGGCAAAACCTTTGCCCTCCTTTTTTTTGACATTGATGAATGTTGGAGTAATGCTTAATAGCACGGCCTCTAGGATAGAGCAGATAAATGATACCAGAATCGAGATAATGGCAAAGAGAATGAGTAGACCCATATATTTTTTAAAATTCTAAGGTAAGCATAAAATGAAAAAGAGAATAGCCCTAAACGAAGAGATTGTGATCCTTTCCACTTGAAGTTTCAAAGCGCTACTTATCAAAGGGGATGGATTCAGTGGGCACCTTGCAGAGAATCGGATTTTAATCCTTACCAAATCGTGGGCCATAGCTCTACGTGGTTTAAGGAAGTTAGAGCCTAAAAAAATAACGATTGGTTAAAAATACCAAATAGTTTTGCAGTTTTGGCCTATTTGGAAAAGCAATTTGTAGTATTAAAGTAAGTTTGTAAGTCTTGGGTGATAAGTAGATGCAATACAATACATTACTAAATTTATAAAGGCACAAGGTTCTTTAGTAGTGACGAAGCACGGTGGGTAGTTGCTTATGGGGAATCATGGAAAATATATCAGAGGATTACCATCCTCTATAACTCGGGGGTTCTATATGGTTGAGGTTTAGATAGACAATCAATTGGCCCCTATGATGGGTAACATGGTCCTGCAATAAATTCAATATTTGAAGTTTTGACTTTTCACCCGCAAAGAAAGCCACCTTCGTATTCAGGTCTTCTGGGGGTGTATTTTTTATGGCCTCGCTTACCATATCAAATGCGTTGGACAAGTTGGTGATGGTCTGCACCTTTAGATCGGTGTCGGTTATGGGTTCCCTTTTCGGTGTATTGAAGTAGGTTTCTCCCAACCATTCCATATTCTGCTGGATATGTAGCAACTGCGCTACAAAGGTCATTTCCCTGCTGGTAGGTTTGTAGTCGTATTGTTCAAGGGGCATGGCCTCGGCAACTTCCAATAAGTAAGCCTTTGAATTCTGCCATTTTTCGAGAAATGTGGGTATGGTCTGGTCCTGGGAGTGAGCTTGACTCATAAATAGACTGAGGAGTATAAAACTGAGAATTTTCATTTGGACTGTAGCGTATTGTTTATTTAGCGGTTGTAATTTACTCAAAAAAAATGCCTTCACATGATTCATGTAAAGGCATTTATAAATGTTTTGGGAAGGCTATTGGCCTTATCCCATTAGTTTAACGGCGTCTTTGGCAAAATAGCTAGCGATAATGTTGGCGCCGGCCCTTTTTATCGCCAAAAGCTGCTCCATCATCACGGCATCATGGTCTAGCCATCCTTTCTCGGCTGCCGCCTTTACCATGGCATATTCTCCAGATACTTGGTAGACCGCTACTGGGACATCAACGGCATTTTTAATTTCGCGAACAATATCCAAATAGCACAATCCGGGTTTTATCATGACGATATCCGCGCCTTCATCTATATCCATTTCGGTCTCTTTAATGGCTTCAAAACGGTTCGCTGGATCCATTTGGTAGGTTTTTTTGTCGCCAAAACCGGGTGCGGAGTCCAAGGCATCCCTAAAAGGGCCATAGAACGCACTGGCATATTTGGCACTATAACTCATGATACCCGTATGGACCAGACCCTCTTCTTCCAAAGCTTCGCGGATGGTCAGGATTCTGCCATCCATCATATCACTGGGAGCCACAAAATCTGCTCCGGCAAGGGCATGGGATATGCTCATTTCGGCCAAGACTTCAGCAGTTTCGTCATTGATGATCTGTCCGTCTTCCACAATGCCATCGTGACCATAGGAGGAATACGGATCCAAAGCTACGTCTGTCATGACCAACATGTCCGGACAGGCATTTTTAATGGTCTTAATGGCCCGTTGCATCAGGCCATCTGGATTTAGGGCCTCTGTGCCCTTATTATCCTTTAAATGGTCAGGAACTTTTACAAAAAGCAAAACCGCGCCCAAGCCCATCTTCCACAGTTCTTTTACTTCATTCTCCAAATGGTCCAAGCTCAACCTGAAGTAATTGGGCATAGAAGGTATTTCTTCTTTTACCCCTTTTCCTTCCACTACAAACAGTGGAACCAGAAAATCACTTGGGGTTATAATGTTCTCACGTACCAAGGTGCGGATGGATTCGTTGGTTCGGAGTCTTCTATTGCGTCTTAAAGGGTACATAGTTTATGCTATTTTAGTACAGTAAAGATAAAGGAATGCCAAATGCTGCCAATGATCCTTAACTTTGATGTCGATTAATATGTTTTCTATTTTTATTCTGCCAGACCTACATACATCCAATGGCCGTTTTCACGTTCAAAAGCCGATTTCTCATGGAGGACCTCCACCTTGCCATCTTTGTAATAATACGCATTGAAGGTGACGGTTCCATGGTTGTCCTTACGGGAGCCTAGGGTAGATTCCAAAACTTCCAGCCGGATCCAATTGACCGATTTTGCCCATTCAACAATGGCCTTTTTTTCTTTCAAAGGTCTGGTCGAGGAATGGTGGCTTGCCATCAGGTAATCCCCATTGGCCAATACAAAGGCCGTATACCGGGAACGCATCAATTGTTCCGCAGTCACCGCATCAGAAATATTCTGGTGGGAGATTTCACAACAATCGGTATATTTTTTATCATTTCCACAAGGACAGTACATATATCGCAGTGATTAAACCCAATTTTTGGGCGATTTTAAAATTTCCAATAAACGTTCCTCTTCACTACCTTTTTCCGGGTGGTGATCGTACACCCATTGCACATGCGGCGGTAGGCTCATCAAAATACTTTCGATACGCCCATTGGTCTTTAAACCAAATAAGGTGCCTTTGTCATGTACCAAATTGAATTCCACATAACGGCCGCGACGTATCTCCTGCCAATCCCTATGTTCTTTGGTATAGGGCAGCTCCTTTCGCTTTATAACAATCGGTACATATGCTTCCAAAAAGCTATTTCCCACCTCTGTAACAAAATTGTACCAAGCATCCATGTCCATTTCTTCGGTGGCCTTGCAATAGTCAAAAAAGAGTCCGCCTACACCTCTGGCCTCGCCTCTATGGGTATTCCAGAAGTATTCGTCGCATTTTTTCTTGTACATTACATGGAATTCAGGGTTGTGGGCATCACAGGCTCTTTTACAAACCGAATGGAAATGGACGGCATCCTCATCAAACAAATAGTAGGGGGTAAGATCCTGTCCTCCTCCAAACCATTGGTCAACAATATTCCCTTCCTGGTCGTACATCTCAAAATACCGCCAGTTGGCATGTACGGTAGGCACCATTGGATTTTTGGGGTGAAGCACCAGGCTCAGGCCACAGGCAAAAAAATTGGCATCTTTCACGCCAAAATAATCCTGCATGCTTTTGGGGAGCTCTCCATGTACCCCTGAAATATTTACACCGCCCTTTTCAAAGACATTGCCATTTTCTATAACCCGGGTACGACCACCACCACCTTCAGGACGATCCCAAAGATCCTCCCTGAAATTCGCCTTACCATCAATTTCCGATAGTTTGGACGTGATGGTGTCCTGAAGTTGAAGTATGTAATTGTAAAATTTATCTTTCATTTTAGGTCTACTATATATACAAGTCGATCAGTATGCTTCTTTAAACCATCCGAGGTCTTAATTTTTATTGCATCGGGAAGCTTCAATTTTAATTGAGTTATCCCTTCTTCCTTGGACACGGTGCCGTTTCCTAAGAATACATTCCTGCCCACCTCATTATTGTGGAGGTCCATGGCCCTGGCCAGATCCCTGTTTGGTGAAAAATCTTCATGCCAGTTGGTGATCAATTCAGCCCAAAGAACGGCCTTACTGTTCTTGCGGGTCCATTTTTTGCATTCAGCTGCAATCAAAAAGTTCCATAGCGCATGTCTAAATGCATTGGCCACATTGTTCTTGTGGTGTTTCCTACCGAAATATGCATTGCAGAGGCGTATACATTGTATCGTGGCACTTAATGTGGGGTATGCGAACAAGGGAAAACGAAGGAGTAGCTTCAAAAGTCGCCAAGCATCCCTGGGCGTCACCAATCTCCATACCCCCCAAAAGTCCATTATCCTTTATATTCCTTTACGGCATCCACAAAAGCCTTGGCATTTTCCAAGGGAATGTTGGGTAAAATACCGTGGCCCAGATTGGCAATATACCTGTCCTTCCCAAACTCATTGATCATCTGTGTTACCATCTTTTTGATTTCCGCTGGTGGCGATAATAACCTGGAAGGATCAAAATTTCCCTGCAAAGTTATTTTTCCACCACTCAAATAGCGGGCGTTTTGGGGGGAACAGGTCCAGTCTACACCCAATGCCGATGCTCCGGAAGTGGACATATCCTTTAAGGCAAACCAACATCCTTTTCCAAAGGCGATGACCGGAATCTCATCCTTTAGGGCATCAATGATCTGCTGTATGTATTGCCAAGAAAATTCCTGGTAGTCGGTGGGTGACAACATGCCTCCCCAAGAATCGAATACCTGCACCGCATTGACTCCTGCAGCCACTTTAGCTTTTAAATAGGCAATGGTGGTATCCGTTATTTTTTGTAATAACGCGTGCGCCACTACCGGCTGTGTAAAACAAAGTTCTTTGGCCTTATCAAAATTTTTGCTCCCCTGTCCCTGAACGCAATAACAAAGTATGGTCCATGGGGATCCCGCAAAACCGATCAAGGGGATTTCATCGTTCAGTTTTTCTTTGGTCATTTTAATGGCTTCCATCACATAGCCCAAGGAATCTTGGATGTCTGGCACGATCACGCGGTCCAGATCTTTTTGGGAGCGAATGGGATTTGGTAAATAAGGTCCAAAGTTGGGCTTCATCTCCACATCAATATTCATTGCCTGAGGGATTACCAAAATATCCGAAAAGAGAATGGCGGCGTCCATACCATACCTGCGTATGGGCTGTACTGTAATTTCAGAGGCCAATTCTGGAGTTTCACAACGAGTGAAGAAATCATATTTATCTTTCAAGGCCATAAATTCTGGCAAGTAGCGTCCTGCTTGGCGCATCATCCAAACCGGGGGTCTTTCTACTGTTTCTCCTTTTAAAGCTCTTAAGAATAAGTCGTTTTTTATGCTCATATATAAATGTTGTAACCCTAAGCGCTCTCCAAGGGCCTATTATTAAATGTTTTTATTACCTGTACCAACACATTTTCTATGGTTGGTTTATTTGCGATGACTATGTTGTCTGTCAATGCTTCTAGAGCAGCGGCCGTTGTGGTGCCTATGCAAAAAGCTGTACTGTTTCCTATGGTATTTGCCGTCAAGTAACTTTCTACTCCAGACGGACTAAAAAATAATACCCCATCAAAATGACGGTCGAATTTTTTGGGATTTAGTCTGGTGGCATAGGCCGTGATCTCTTTACAAGGGATGTTGTTCTCGCGCAGGCGATTGGGAAGCTCATCGCGTCGTAGATTGCCGCACAAAAACAAAAAAGACTCATTTTTATGAGATTTGATGATGGTTTCGGCCAATTCTGCCCCATAATTGGCTATTTCAACCACTTTTAGTCCATTTTCTTCCAAAAGAGCAGCTGTTTTTTCACCCACACAAAAGCACTTCAAAAGGGAGAGATCCACATTTTTTTCCTTGCTGATATTTTCTAGAAAGGCCATAACCGCATTCTGACTGGTAAAAATTAGATTTTGGAAACTGTTGTCCATGGAGAAATCAGCGAACGCTATGGTAATGGCATCGTACGAAACCACGGCAATCCCAGCGTTCAGCAGACGTTCCTTTTGTGCAAGGGACAGGATTTTTGTGGATAGTATGGTCTTCATAGTACGTTCAACTTCGTCTTCCTTGAGTAGGAAAACGTTAGTTTGTCATCTCTTTCTTTATGGTAGCCATCAGTTGGGCTCCTCCATTTTGCAATATATTTTGGGCACAGCTTTTGCCAAAACCGCTTGCCTGTACCAGGGGAATGCTTTTTTCTATTTGTAATTTTTGAGACCCATCCAAAGAAAACAGGACCCCTTTAAAGTCTAGTACATCATCCTTTATGGTCGCCAAGGCTCCGATGGGTGCCGTACAGCCACCTTCGAGTGTTTTTAAAAACTCCCTTTCCACAGTGGTGCAGATTTCTGTTTGGGAATGGTTGAGTTTTGCCAATGCCTCCCTGCAATAGGAGTCTTTTTCCATGGCAGCAACGACCATGGCTCCCTGTGCCGGGGCTGGGACCATCCAATCCAATTTCAAAAAATGTTCTGGCAATAGGTTGATGCGCTCCAATCCTGCAGCGGCAAAAATAGCGCCGTTCCATGCATTGTCCTTTAGTTTTTGCAAACGGGTGTTCACATTGCCCCTGAGATCAACTACGGTATGGGATGGGTATTTATTGAGCCATTGCGCCTTTCGCCTTAAGCTTCCCGTGGCAATGGTTCCTTCTGCCTCCAAGAATCCCAAACCTTTGTGGACGAGGATATCCTCGGTGCGGGCGCGTTCCAAAACTGCTGCCTGTACCATGCCCTTGGGGAGGGCGGTAGGGACATCCTTCATGGAATGAACCGCAATATCAATGGTGCCATTGATCATGGCAATGTCCAACGTCTTGGTAAAAATGCCGGTGATCCCCAGTTCATATAAAGGTTTGTCAAGGATAATATCTCCTTGGGACTTTACCGGTAAGAGCACGGATTCGTACCCCAATGCGGAAAGCTTGTCCTTAACAGTGTTTGCCTGCCATAGTGCCAATTCACTATCGCGCGTTCCAATGCGTATTACCTTACTCATTTGGACTCTATTTCTAATTGAAATACCTTTTGGATCAGATCCAGGCTGATATCCGCATCGGTATCGTCCCCTTTGAGGTGGTTGGCGAAACGGGTGGTAATCTTTTGGATAATGCGGTCAGAAATAATTTCCGCTTGTATGGAATTGAAGTCGGACAGTTTTCTGCTCTGGAAATCGAGCTCTTCCTCCTTCATAGTCTTTAATTTCTTTTTTAAGGCCTTGATGACAGGAGCAAATTTTCTGGTCTCCAACCATTTGATGAAATCGTCCTTGGTTTCGTCTATGATCACTTCGGCCTGAGGAATATACTGCTTTCTTCGTTCCAAGGTCTGATCCGTCATCTGGGACAGGTCGTCCAAATGAACTACGGTCACATTGTCCAAAGCCGCTACATCATCGGAAACATTCTTGGGAATGGAAAGGTCCAAGATCAACAATGGCTTTTTGGTATAGATCAATTCTTTGGAAATGGTGGGCGATTGTGCGCCCGTAGCCACGATCAGTACATCCGTGGTGCGGATCTCGGTCTGTAGATCCCCATAGTCCTTGACCAATAAGTTGAACTTGCCAGCTATCTTTTCGGCCTTGTTCTTGGTGCGGTTAATGAGGGTAATATGTGTATTCTTGGTATGTTTTATTAAGTTTTCACAGGTATTGCGCCCTATTTTTCCCGTTCCAAAAAGTAAAATGTTCTTGTCGGAAACGTTGGGTACATTGTTCATGATATATTGTACCGAGGCAAAAGCTACGGAAGTGGCCCCTGAAGAAATTTCTGTTTCGTTTTTGATGCGCTTACTGGCCTGTATGACCGAATTGCACAAACGTTCCAAAAACGGATTGGCGATCTCGAGACGCTTGGAGCGGTTAAAGCTTTGTTTTAACTGACTGATAATCTCAAAGTCGCCCAATATCTGACTGTCCAATCCAGTTCCCACGCGGAACAAATGGCTGATGGCGTCATTGTTCTTGTACACATAGGCCACATCCTGGAATTCCTCCACGGTGCCATTGGTATTGTCGCAAAGCAATTTGATCAATTGAAAAGGGTGCTGGGCGAAACCGTGCAGTTCGGTACGGTTACAGGTAGATGTCACCAAAAGACCATCAATATCCTGGTCCTTGGCCTGCCTCAATAAGTTTTCCATGGCTTCTTCTTCCAAACTGAACTTTCCACGGACCTCGGCGTCTGCCTTTTTGTAGTTCAGGCCAATGGTGTAAAAAGAGTTATGTTTGGAGATATGGTAATTCTTCATACAATCCTTTCAATCGACCACAAAAATAATTTCATAGAAGCTATAAAAATAACGCTGTAGGAACAATAAGTAACGATTCAAGTTTTTTAACGTCATTTTTAGGTCAAATTCGCCCATATGTGCTATTTTTGTTAGGGTTAACGAAATTCTACAAAAAATAATTTAGAACGTTTCTAAATAGATTGCTCACATAGAAAAAGGTTTATGGAAACAAAAAATATCGCTGAAGGTTCATTCGAGGAAGTTTTTATTGAAGATGGATTTTATGTGCTTAAAATCCAGAATGATGCGCCTCAGATTCAAAAGGTTACGCGACAGATTGATAGTTCTTTTATACAGTTCCACTTCTGTTTGAAAGGGGGTGCCAAATTTATTTTTAATGATGGGCGCTACGCTCTGGACGTATCGGAAGAGAACTCCCTGTTGTTGTACAATACCCAGATGGACCTCCCCTTGAACCTGGAGCTCAACCCTAATTCCTGGTTGGTGTCCGTGGTGATGACCATTCGGAAATTCCATTCCCTTTTTTCCAAAGAGGCCAATTACATCCCTTTCCTCAGTGCGGAGAACAAGGATAAAAAATACTACACCCAAGAGGTGGTAACCCCGGCGATTGCAGTGATCCTCAGCCAAGTCATGAACTACCATTTGCACCCTTCCATTAAGGAGTTGTATATCAAAGGAAAAATCTACGAGCTTATTGCACTATACTTTAACCGTAGTGAGGATGCTGATGTGGAGCAGTGTCCGTTTTTGGTGGATGAGGACAATATTAAACGTATCCGCAAGGCCAAGGAAATTATCATCGCCAGAATGGCCGAACCCCCATCCCTTGCAGAACTCTCCGAGGAAATAGGGCTCAGCCTTAAAAAACTGAAGGAAGGTTTCAAGCAGATCTATGGGGACAGCGTCTATAGCTTTTTGTTCGATTATAAGATGGAGTACTCCCGCAAGATGCTCGAATCTGGTATGCACAATGTCAATGAAGTGGGACTCAAAGTGGGGTACAGTACTGCCAGTCACTTTATTGCTGCCTTTAAGAAAAAGTATGGCACCACGCCCAAGAAATACCTGATGTCACTGGCCAATGGCTAGGGCACTGGCGCCTTTTGGGTTTGGGATATGAATATGGGGTAGGAAATTTCTCTTTTCCTGTTGTCTTTCTCCTTTTTCCAAAAGCAACTTAGCATAGTTATTGGTTTTTATTGATGCTTCTTGGTAATCAATTTTTCTTTTTTGATACCTCAAATACTATTAAAATTGACTTTTTAATGCTTATTGGCTATAAATAGGCGGTTTCTTGTATTTCTCCAACTATTTAATGGTCTTATATTTTCAACTTAAAATTGTAGATTTCTTTTATGCATTTCGTGAAGCGTACTATCGTATTATTTTCTATATTGTGTCTAATTATAAATGGATAGGTGGGCCATATGGTTTACTTTATTCAGACCTTGCCTACAATTCTGAAAAAAGAACCATAAAGAATGATTGTGCCTGTCGAAAATATTGTTGAAACTGTTGATTTAACAGCTGATGACGTTCTATTGCCAATGATGGAATGTATAGTAAATTCTGTTATTAGCTTGCAACAATTGGACAAACCAAATGATAAAAAAATTATTCAAGTAAAAATCATTCGAGGTAGTTCACCAAAACAAGCAAGCTTCGACAATATAAGAACTATTGATAGCATTGTCATTACTGATAATGGAATTGGATTCAACGAGAAAAATTACAAATCATTTGAAACACCTTTCTCAAAAATAAATAAAGAATTCGGCTGTAAAGGCATTGGTAGATTTACAGTTTTGGCAGCATTTGAAAATTTAAAAGCAAGAAGTAATTATTTTGAAAATCGAGATTGGCATTATAGAGAATTTGAATTTAACTCAAATGACGAACTCAAACCAATAAGATTCGAGATTTCAGACAAGCCAGAATCAAAAACAACTGTTGAATTAAGTAATTGCTTTAATGAAATTATTAAAGAAAAATCTGCTTTATCATTAATTCAGATTTCAGAAAAAATTATGGAACATTGTTTAATTTATTACCTCAATGATTCCTTACCAAGTATTGTCGTTTATGATGAAGAAGGCAAAGAAGCAGAATATATAAATGACCTTTTTGCAAGAGTTTCAAAAGAAAAAGAAAGAACATTTACTGTAAAAAATCATCCTTTTAAAATTTACATTACTAAAACACCAAAAGAAGGAAACAGAAAAAACAATTACGTTTATTATTGTGCGAATTCACGAGTGGTTGGTAATCCAAAAAACATTAAAAATTTCAATAGCCTATTTAATTATCCTATTTCTAAAAACGGTAATTTATATTATTTAGATGTTTATGTAGTATCAGAATTTTTAAATCAAAAAGCGTTTAGCACTAGAAACGGGTTTAATATTCCAAAAGAAAACGAAAATCTACTTTTTAACAATTCAGAACAGGTTACATTCCAAGATATTGAAGAAAAACTTACAGAAGTTTTAGAAGATGAATATGACCAATTTGTAAAAGACTCTAAAATTAAAAGTCAAAAGCAAATAGAAAATTACATAATTGACAATGCGCCTAGATACAGGAGTTTTTTAAAAAATCCTGCAATTTTAGATTCTATTCCACCAAATCTTTCGGAAGATAAACTAGAGGAACATCTATATAAGATTTCATATTCGGCACGTAAAAAAGTTGAAAATCATATTGAAAAATTCATTGCGGAAAAACATATTAGTGAAGAATCAATTGAAAAGATAAAAGATGACATAAGAGAAAAAACTGCATACGACATTGACAGTTTAGCGGACTATATGACAAGACGTAAAGCAATGATCCAATTGTTCGAGAAATTTTTAGATGCTGATGAAGAAGGTAGATATAAATTAGAGGAAGATGTTCACAACATAATTTTTCCAATGGGTTTGACTAATGACCAAACCTCATACGAAAACCATAATCTATGGTTATTGGACGAAAGGTTTATTAATTATAAGTTTATCGCTTCAGATAAATCTATAACATCTTTTTCACAAAAGAAAAGTAGTAAAGAACCTGATTTACTTTTGACAGATAACCCAGAAATGTTTGATAATCCAATTAGTTTTGGAAATAGAAGTGCGGGAGAAGTCAATTCAATGGTGATTTTTGAGTTTAAGCGTCCAGGAGAAATTGCTCATCAGAAAAACAAAGGAGATTATAGATGGCAATTCTCTGATTTAGTGGAACCCTATTTTGATGAATTTCTTTACAAACAAGACAAAAAAAATTATAAAGGAAATCACGTTATAATAACGGAAAACACCCCAAAATTTGGATTCATAGTTTTAGACGTAATTCCACCACTTTTAGCAAAATTTAACGAAGGAAAAGGATGGAAAAAAACGCCATTTGGAACTTATTACAAAATTCAATCTGAATTGAATATGCATATTGAAGTTATGACATTTAGAAAATTATTAGATATAGCCCAAAACAGACATAGTGCATTTTTTGATAAACTTTTTGCATAGAAATAAAAATACTGTAGGCAACAACGTATATAAAAAATAGCGGTTTAAGTGTTTAAACTAAACATAAATAATACAACAAAGGTCAGCTATAAACCGAAAAGTTATAGCTTAAAATCCGCTACTTTTCATATACAAGACCGTTATCTTCAATTGTTCGATACATATTATGATAGGCATTAAATCACTTATTTATTCTTTTATATTCTCATGCTTGTTAATCTCGGTAGTAGTGGCTCAAAACCTGGAACCACAAATGATGTATCCGGATACATTAAGGAGTAGTAATGATTCTGTATATATACATAGTCCAAAATGGGACAAAGAATTGAGGTTAGGGATATCTAAAGACGAAACTATTAACTGGGGGACCAATGGCTACAAAGGAGTTTATTTTGAGATTTGGACCGATTTGGATACTATTAAAATACCCCATGTAAACTACCCATTTGAGCAACTAATAAAAATTCCTTTAGTATCTTCAACGGACACAACACTCTGCATTCTAAGGTTCCAAGCAAGCACCTCCAATTTTGACGATAACTATATTGTAAATAACAAAGGAAAAGCAAGCTTTGAAATTCCAGAGGCCTATGAGCTCGCAAACATAATTCTCTATTTGAGCGAATGTTCGAAAAAAACGAATAATTATCCCGAAAATACGGCTTATGTTAAAAATCTAGCAGAACATTTTTCAGCCTTTAAAAACCATAAGCTAATTCAAATTTTGAACCAGCAATGTTCTAAATCGGATTATTGGGATACCTATTACGGCTTTCGAGAAAACAGCATGGCCTTTAAATTTGTTGAAGAATATTTGACCTACGATACACCATATAAACAAGTTTATTGGGACAATTCTGAAATCATGGGTGGTCAATTTAGGAACATGCTTTACCTCATCCAGGATTTTGCTGATCTATCAAATTTTAGGGGTTTCTATAACAACAATCTGGAGTACTATGAAAGATTAAAAGAAAGGGAAGCAGAACTAATGCCTATCCATCGTATGTGGAAGTGGCTTGAGCAAGAATTCCCACAAAGAATGGATTCTTATAAAATTATTTTCTCTCCATTAATCGAGGGTTCGCATAGCACCCAAAAATTTCAAAAAGGATTTTTCCGTGACCCAGAATTTCAGGAATGTGTTATGTTCGTCAACGCTACCGAAAATATTGATTCCAACCCTGACTACTCAGAAAAAATTAAAGAAGGTCTTATGTCTGGAATTGTATTTACTGAAATTGACCACAATTATGTTAATCCAACAAGTGATGAATATGTTCAAAAAATCAAATCATTATTTCACAACAAGGATTTATGGGCAACAAAGGATGCACAACATAATTATAAAAGTGAGTATGCCATATTTAATGAATATATGACCCATGCGGTATTTTGTCATTATATCTTGGAGAATTATTCTAAGGACATTGCAAAAACAATAATTGATAAACGAATATCCCTAATGGAAAGAAGAGGTTTTTCTAAGTTTAAGGTATTCAATGAAAAACTGCAAAATCATATGAAGAATACTAGTCGGACGCTATATGATTCATATGATGATATTTTAAATGTGATGAAAAGTATCAAGTAAACGGAGGAAAGGTCTCGGCGCTAACATAAATGAAAAGTTGACTCTATGAATAACCTGTCACAGGTAAGGACCACAAAGTAGCTTATACTAAAATTTCAAAGTTACGGTACATTGGACCTGTGTGATCACAAGCTCGATTTAATTAACATCAAATCTCAACAACCCAAATGATAGCCTAAATCGTTACTAACAAACATTCCCTTGGGCGTTTATAAGTGTACTCTGCATTAAACAATTCATTTAATATACCTTGGCAAGAAAATTGATTAACATCACTCCATTTAGAACTAAGCCATTTCCGTAATGACCAAAGCCCTTTTTTTCTTACTCCTCTTTGTATCCATGGTCCCACTTTTTGGGCAAACTGGTTTTAACGTCATAGACAGTGCGTCCCAAAAAGTGCCCAAGGGGTTAAATACCGCAGATGAAATTGCCCTTTATCTCACCAAAGATCTAAAAAAGGAAGACGAAAAGGTAAGGGCCATCTATATCTGGATCACCCATAATATCCAATACGATATGGCCCAGATCAGTACTCCCATCACCTATACCGAAGAGACGGATATTGCAGAGGAGGCCCTGAAAAACAGAAAAGGCGTTTGTGAACACTATGCCCAACTCTTTACCCGCATGTGCAGCGCCATTGGGATACCCTCCTATGTGATTCCCGGCTATACCAGACAGGCAGACGGTGCTAAAATTGATCCTTTGAACCATGCCTGGAATGGCGTAGTGGTAAACAACAAATACTACCTGGTAGACGCCACTTGGGATGCCGGGTATTTTAACAAAGGCGGCTATGTGCACGAGTTCCAGGACGACTTCTTTTTGATAGAGCCAAAGGAATTTTTAAAAACCCATATGCCCTTTGATCCCATTTGGCAGTTTCTTAACAATCCCATGACCCATACAGCCTATGCCTCCAAAGATTTTTCAAGACTGGGGCAAAAGGGAAATTTTGCCTTTCGGGATTCCATTGCAAAAATGACCACATTGGATTCCATTTCCAGCATAAAAGAAAGCATTGCTAGGATAAAAAAGGCCGGGGTGACCAACGTTCTTATTCGGGAAGAAATCTCTCAAATGGAGAATTTGATTCAATATTACCACTATAATCATTGGGTGTCCCGTTTCAATGCCATCAATGGGGAACTAAAGCTGGCTGTGGATGAAATCAATTCTGCGGTAGCCTACCACAACGCCTTTTTTAAGATGATCAATAAAAAACAAGGGGAGTCACAAGAAAGAGATAGGGGGATCAAAACAAACCTCGGCAATGCCAGTGATCACCTCGCCAAAGGAAAGGCGTTTATAAAAATGGCCGAATCCCAGCTCGGGAGTTTGGAGTATTTAGGGAACAATAAGGACCATCTCCAGCATACGACAACAAACAAAAAAAATCTCCTCGCCTATATTGCCCAGCTAAAGGAATCGAATTTAAAATTGGAAGCCTCAATTGGTAAGAACTGGGAGTATTATCAAAAAAGACAGTAAGCAGGGAACAACTACCTGTGTTACTTTTATGATTTCTTAGATTCATGCGTTATTTCTAGGAATATGCCATATTTTTGCTAAAAAATGGACAAATTGGTTGTTTTTTGATAAATGTGGGCCTCTTCATGAAAATTATCCTTCAGTACTACCCTGCAAAAAACTTAAATATTTACTTTTAAAAACTAGAAGTAATTGTCCCTATGAATGAAATCCTAACCACCATACTTTTTCTAATTGCCGTTATAGATCCCTTGGGTTCCGTGCCCGTTTATTTGGAAGCTACAAAACAATTCGATTTAAAACATCGGAAACGTATTGCCGTGAAAGGTTCGGCCGTGGCCTTTGTGGTGTTATTGATTTTTATCGTCCTCGGGCAACTCGTACTGGAAGGGATGGAGGTCTCTTTGGATGCCTTTCAGATATCCGGTGGGGTAATTTTGTTCCTCTTCGCCCTGACCATGATCTTTGGTGATGGCAAACCAGAGTCCGAAAAACATCTGATCACAGATTACAAGCACGTGACCATTTTTCCTGTGGCCATCCCGTCCATTGCCTCCCCAGGGGCCATTATGGCGGTAGTGCTGATGACCGATAACCATGTGTATACCATAGAGCAACAAATTATCACTACCATTTTAGTGTTCGTAGTTATTCTTCTTACCTGCTTATTGCTCCTTGCCGCGAACAAAGTAAAAGAAAGCGTGGGCGAATACGGAATTACGGTGGTGAGTAAAATCATGGGATTGATCTTGGCGTCCTACGCCATTCAAAGTATTTTGTCAGGTCTAAAGGGATTTTTCGTGGTATTGGAATAGGACGGGCAATACATCCCATAGTTCTGAAATTATATTGCTTTCCAAAGGGCAAGTGACCTACAATTCATATTGGCGTTGGATGCTTTTTAAGCAATAAGTCCGTATATTTCTATAACCAATTCTAGAGTCATGAAAGCAGCCGTATACGAGAAATTTCAAGGTCCCATCACCGTACAAAATGTTCCTGATCCCACGCCAAAAAACCATGGGGTGGTAATTGAGGTTAAAGCAACGGGCCTTTGCAGAAGCGATTGGCATGGGTGGATGGGGCACGACACTGATATTAATTTGCCCCATGTTCCAGGACATGAACTGGCCGGAACCATTGCTGCCATTGGTAAAGAGGTCCGAAATTTTAAGGTGGGAGACCGGGTAACGGTTCCCTTTGTTTGCGGTTGTGGCAGCTGTGGGCAGTGTATCTCGGGTAACCATCAGGTATGTGACCACCAATCACAACCGGGGTTTACGCATTGGGGCTCCTTTGCGGAATATGTGGCATTGGACCATGCCGATATCAATCTGGTGAAAATTCCCAAGGCCATCCATATGCTGACCGCTGCCACCCTGGGCTGTAGGTTTGTTACTTCCTTCAGGGCCATGGTGGAACAGGGCAAGGTCACTGGAGGCCAATATGTGGTCATCCACGGTTGTGGAGGGGTGGGGTTGTCCGCCATTATGATCGCCAATGCGCTGGGGGCACAGGTAATAGCTGTGGATATTAATGACAGGTCGCTAAAATTGGCCAAAGAAATGGGAGCTATGGTCACGGTCAATGCCACCAAAAATGAGGATGTCGTAGAACAGATCAAAGCCTTGACCAAGGGTGGGGCCCATGTCTCCATGGATGCCCTAGGGAGCCAGACCACCTGCTTCAATTCCATAGCCAACCTGAGAAAAAGAGGAAAGCATATTCAAGTCGGACTAATGACGGGTGACCATCAGCATCCAAAAGTGCCTATGGACCAAGTTTTGGCCAACGAACTGGAAATTATTGGGAGCCATGGCATGCAGGCGTTTAAATACCCAGAAATGCTGGACATGATCAAGCATGGAAAATTAAAGCCCGAAAAACTCATAGAAAAGACCATTTCACTGGAGGAGGCCTGTGTTGCCCTGCCCCATATGAACAAATTTGAACACAAAGGGGTCATGGTGATCAATTCGTTTTAAAGGCAAAATCAAAATATACAATCTAAAGAAAAATAAAAGCTCGGTTATATGTCCAATCAGCATTTTGATGTCATCGTGGTAGGTGTTGGCTCCATGGGCGCAGCTACCTGTTTTTCCTTGGCCTCTAGGGGAGTGAAAGTGCTGGGCCTGGAGCAGTTTGGCCTTGTACACGAAAACGGTTCCCATGCCGGTCAGAGCAGGATGGTGCGCAAGGCCTATTTTGAACATCCTGATTATGTGCCACTCTTGGAAAAAACGTATGCACTATGGTCCGATCTGGAAGAAATGGCCGGCAAAAAACTATTTCACAAAACCGGAATTTTTTATGCCGGACCCAAGAAAAATGAACTTTTGGAAGGGGTGAAACTATCCGCACAAAAATATGATATCCCATTGGAGCATCTGAACGAGAAGGATTGTGCCAAAAGGTTTCCAAGTTTCAAACGGCCCCATGACTATGAGTATTTACTGGAACCAGATGCCGGTTATGTAATTCCGGAAGAGGTGGTAAAACGGTATTGCGACTTGGCCATAAGTAAAGGTGCAACCATTTTGGAGAACCAAAGGGTAGAATCGTGGACCGATGTTGACCAAACCGTTACCGTAAAAACCCGAACCACTACGTATACCGCCAAGAAAATTATTTTTACGGCAGGTGGATTTACACAAAGGCTATTGCCCTTCCTCAATACTCGTCTGGTAACCAGAAGACAGGTGATTTGCTGGTTCCAACCAAAAAATCCTGCTTGGTTTACCAGTGAAAAGTTTCCGTGTTTTTTATATACCACCCAAGACCTGCCTGCTAGTTTTTATGGTTTTCCAATGCTTCCCTTGGGGAACGGTTCGGGGTTAATGGGGATAAAAATTGGGTATCATGCTCCTGGCGTAGCTATTGATCCTTATGAGCTGCACAATTTTGATCGGGAAAAGGAATCAAAAATGATCAAGGAATTTATGTCGGTCTATATTCCTGAAGGCTTCCAAACGGTACAGACGGTTAAAAGTTGTATCTATACCTATTCGGATGATGGAGATTTTATATTGGAGAACCATCATGAGCATAAGAATGTGAGCCTGGCCTGTGGATTCAGCGGGCACGGATTTAAGTTTGCCCCCTTGGTCGGGGAAATTTTGGCCGATCTTAGTTTGGAGGGCAAAACCGACAACCCTATCGACTTTTTGTCGTCAGAGCGGTTTAGGATGTAAATTGAAAACGATTGGGGGTAGAAACGATCACATAGAAAAACAATGAATATAGAAGCATATGAAGATATTGATCATAGGAGGGAATGGAACCATTGGAAACAAGGTTGCCGCCCATTTTGAAGAGGAACACGAAGTATTGATCGCAGGGCGTAGTAACGGCAATGTAACCGTTGATATCGCCAATAGCGGTTCCATCAAAAAAATGTTCGAGAAAATTGGAAAGGTCGATGCCGTAATTTGTATTGCAGGTGAAGCCAAATGGGCAAGTTTCAGCGAACTGTCCGAAGAGGATTACTATATAGGACTCAAGAGCAAGCTGATGGGACAGGTAAATCTGGTGCGTATAGGGCAGCATTATGTGAATCCAAAAGGTTCCATTACCCTGACCACCGGAATCCTGGCCGATGATCCAGTGGTGAAAACGACCAGTGCGGCCATGGTCAATGGTGGTATTCACAGTTTTGTACAGGCTGCTGCCCTGGAAATGGAAAATGAAGTACGCGTCAATGTGGTGTCATCCGGAATGGTGGAGGATGCCTATGAAAAATACAAGGATTACTTCCCGGGTCACAATCCGATACCGATGCAGAAGGTCATCAATGGTTATGTACGGAGTGTAAAAGGTATAGGGAATGGGGAAGTGATCAGGATTTATGGTTGAAAGTCCTGAAAAAGGGTAATTCTAACCGGTTTTAATGATGCTTATTGGTTATTAAAAAACTATTATTGATTCAGTATTGTGCGAATATCAGCCTAATTTAAGCCCTTTTAGGGCTACATAGAACAACCATAAGGTATTTTGGGAAAAAATGTATGTCTTATCGGAAATGCTATTTTCGGGGTCGTCCTACTTGTAGCCAAGGGCTTTACATTCTTCTTTTTTGTTCCTATTTTAGCCCGAGTGTAGCATACTTGGATTGCGCTTCCTACAGCATCAATAATGGTTTAAAAATAAAAAATGGATTCCAACGAATTTCGCAAGCAAGCCCATCTTATGGTAGATTGGATGGCCGATTATATGGAAAATGTAGAGGACTATCCGGTAAAATCCCAGGTAGCGCCCCGTGACATCTATGAACAGATCCATGCTGCAATCCCCGAACAGGGTGAAAAAATGGAATCCATATTCAGCGATTTCAAGAAGATTATTTTACCGGGAATAACCCATTGGCAGAACCCCAACTTTTACGCCTATTTCCAAGCCAATACGAGTCCGCCTTCCATTTTGGCCGAAATGCTCACGGCAACCCTGGGAGTACAGGGAATGAAATGGGAAACCTCCCCGGCGGCTACCGAATTGGAAGAGAAAATGATGGAATGGCTGGGAGACGGTATCGGTATTCCCGAAGGCTGGGCCGGAGTGATCCAAGATTCAGCGTCCATGGCCACGCTATCGGCCATTCTAACAGCCCGGGAGAAACGCTCCAACTATCAGGTCAATGATGAGGGGTATGGAGGGTACACCAATTTACGGGTGTACTGCTCGGACCAGACCCATTCCTCCATAGAAAAGGGAGCTAAGATAGCAGGGGTAGGGAAAAGGAATGTCATTAAGATCCCCACCAATGATCTATTGGAAATGCGAACCGACCTATTGCTGGAACAAATAGAAGCGGATATAGCGGAGGGATTTCAACCTTTGTGTATAGTTGCTGCCCTGGGGACCACCGGGACTATGGCCATGGACCCCTTGGAGGCCATAGGAAAGATTGCAAACGATCATAACATTTGGCTGCACGTGGATGCGGCCTATGCCGGGGCTGCCTTTTTGTTGCCCGAGTACAAAATTCTGATGAGTGGCATTGAAAGGGCAGATAGTTTTGTCTTTAATCCCCACAAATGGCTGTTCACCAATTTTGATTGTACGGCCTATTTTGTAAAGGACAAGAAGGGGCTCCTGAATACCTTTTCTATCTTGCCGGAATATTTGAAAACAGCTTCAGACGGACTGGTGAACAATTATTGCGATTGGGGCATTCCCTTGGGAAGGCGCTTTAGGTCCCTAAAACTATGGTTCGTACTTCGGTATTATGGGATGGAAGGCCTACAAAAATTATTGCGGTTTCATATCGAATTGGCCGTTTGGATGGAAACTGAAATTAACAAGAGACCCGATTTTGAGCTGGTGGTACCCCGAAGTATGAACCTGATCTGTTTCAGGTACGTGCCCAAGGGCGTTGATAAATTGGAAGATCTCAATACGCTCAATGAGCAGTTGATGCAGAAGTTGAATGCCATGGGCAAGCTGTACCTGACGCATACCAAAATCCATGGCATATATACCCTACGCATGTCCATAGGGCAGACCAACGTGGCGCAATCCCATATAAAAAATGCCTGGAAATCCATCAAAGAAACGGCTGTGGACCTCACAAATAATAATAAAGGAGAGTAGTAGTACATATGGATATAGCAAAGAAAAATTTAATGGAGGCAGAGCTTAAGGCAGCAGCTTTGTTCGCCGAAATTGAAAAAAGGGGTCTCCTAGTGGCCGGTAAAACGGAAAAGGTACTGAACAAGGATATTTTTGATCTGGCCTATGAACTTTATGGCATCGAAAAATATTGGCATAAAAGAATCGTAAGGGCAGGAAAAAATACGTTAAAGCCCTATGATGAAAATCCGGAGGACCTTACCCTACAGGAAGACGATATCCTGTTTATAGATTTTGGTCCCATCTTTGACGAATGGGAGGCCGACTTCGGTCGTACGTTCGTGCTGGGCAATGATCCGATAAAACATAAGATCAAGGAAGATACGGCCAAAGCTTGGAAGGAATGTAAAGATTATTTCGATCTTAGGACGGAAATAACAGGTGCTGAATTTTATGCCCATGTAGTGGCCACCGCCCAAAGATATGGATGGGAATTTGGCGGGGAGATTGCAGGGCATCTGATCGGTCATTTCCCTCACGAGAAATTGGAGAAGGAAATAAAGACGAATTATGTACACCCCAATAACCATCAAAATATGTTGGCCCCGGATACCAAGGGAAATAAAAGGGAGTGGATCCTCGAAATACATTTTGTGGACAGGGAAAGGGAGATTGGTAGTTTTTACGAGCAGTTATTGACCTAGTTTCCCAAGAAAAATGTTTATCAAGAATAAGGATATTTAATGAGTGCAAGAGATCTAGATTCCAAAAATTCCCGTTTGAAAGAAATTGCGGCCCTTTTCTTTAAGCTGGGAAGTATTTCTTTCGGAGGACCTGCCGCCCATATTGCCATGATGGAAGATGAGGTGGTCAAAAAAAGGGGATGGATGACCCAGCAGCATTTTCTGGATGTGATGGGAGCCACCAATCTTATCCCGGGTCCCAATTCTACGGAGATGACCATGCACTGCGGTTATGAGCGAGCAGGATGGAAAGGCCTTTTGGTGGCCGGATGCTGCTTTATTCTTCCTGCAGTGATCATCACTGGTGTCTTTGCCTGGCTGTATCAGGAATATGGACAGTTGCCAGCAGTGGAGCCCTATATTTATGGCATCAAACCCGCCGTTATAGCCATTATAGCAATGGCTGCCTATCGGCTTGGGACCAAGGCCTTTAAATCTACGGAACTATGGATCTTGGGATTGGCCACCCTGGCCGCTTGTCTTTTGGGGTTGAATGAGATTTTGGCTCTTTTTGGTTGTGGCGGCTTGGGGCTGTTGTTATATTTTTTTAAAAAACCGGGCAAGACCCTACACAGTATCATGCCCTTGTTGTTTTTGCAAGGAATTGGTATGGCCAAAATGGATACCTGGCATATATTTTTGACCTTTTTAAAGATTGGGGCCATTTTGTACGGAAGTGGGTATGTGCTGTTTGCCTTTTTGGATGCGGAGCTGGTAACACAGGGTTGGCTCACCAGGCAAGCCCTTATCGATGCCGTAGCGGTAGGGCAATTTACTCCAGGGCCCGTGCTTTCCACTGCCACATTCATAGGTTGGCAAATGAACGGTATCTGGGGAGCATTGGCGGCGACCTTGGGAATCTTTTTGCCTTCCTTTATATTTGTGGCCATCTTAAATCCGATGATTCCCAAAATGCGTGCGTCAAAAATAATGGGCGCCTTTCTGGATGCCGTTAATGTAGCTGCGGTGGCGGTAATCATCGCAGTATGTGTTTCCATGGGAAAGGAAACGTTGACCGATTGGAGGACCGTGGTGATCGCTATGGCAAGTTTGGTGTTGGTATTCGTTTTTAAAAAGTTGAACAGTGCCTTTATCGTATTGGGAGGGGCATTGTTGGGATATCTGCTGATGCTCCTGTAAATATTACAGGGTAATTACTATAAACAAAATTCTATGAAACATATCCATTTTAATAAATTGAATCGTTTTCAGGCCATTATCCTTTTATTGATAGGCCTGACCTTAATCTTGATTGGCTTTTATAAAAATTATCTGGGACAGGGTAATATATGGACGGCGTCCTCCACGGTCGTAGGCTATGTGTTTTTTGGACTTCATTTTAGCAAAATGTTCTGGCACAAAAATTACGTGGAATGGAACAAAACAAAAATTGTTTATAAGATCAAAACGCGCTTTGGAAAGACCGTGCGTTTTAACCAAGTTGGCGGGGTAGTCCTAAAAAACAATACCCTCTTCCTTACCATGACCGATGGGGCCCTATTGGAGATCGATTTAGAAGGAATATTTCCAGAAGACCAAGCAAAATTGCAGGAAATCTTTGTAAACAAAGGCGAATAGGCAGTATAGGGCGCAAACCGACTGATGGGTTGGTTTTTTGGTTTCCATACCATGTTATAGCGCAGGTATCAGTTTGATGAAAGGGAAGGCCGTATCGGTCAAAGGTCATTTTTTGATACTTTTGGGCATTACCTAATGGTACCGCAGACCGGTCGGTCTGTAATCAAGGTTCAGTTAGAACTAGCTAATAGCATGAATCTGGCTCCAAAATTTGATTCTAGAGCGGTCTGGCCACCATAATGCCGGTATTTCCTTTTATTTTCTTGAGATAATCTGCTAAGGGCAGTTCTGAGACCTCTACCTGCATGGAACCTGTGGAGGCGTGCAATAAATGGATGCGACCATCTGCTTTCCGCAAAGCAAATCCGGTATGGGTAATATCCAATCCTTTGATGTTCGTGGTCAAGGCAATGATATCACCTGTTTGTATGAGGTGTTCACTGCCCGCAATTTTGTCCTGCGGCAAAATACAGAGCGGTTGTCGGTTGAGGTGCTTTTCTGTCTCTTGTATCTTTTTAAAATTGGTGTCGTCCTTTAAGAACGGATAAAGGTGCCTATGGGTGCCCATAAAATTGATTTCCTTGGAGATTTCTAGCCCTCCCAGGTCAGCGGTAATATCCTTAACGAGACCCTTGTTTTCATTATCCTTGATCCATTGGGAAAAATAATGGAGTCGTGAGGCGTATCCGTCCAGCTTGCCATGCTCATATCTAATATGTTCCAAGGTATTTAAATAGGTGTCAAAATCGGTTTTGCCCTTCCGTACCATGGACGCAAAGGCCATGACATTTTCCACATAGGTGGTACAGTCCAGACCTTGTAGGTTTACCACCAAGGACTCGGTAGTACCTATTTCCAACGTTTTGGCAACGTAGGGAACTTTTAAAAATGTCTTTCCAATGGTTGCCAATAACGATCCATAGTCGGCAGTCACCTTTACTTTTTGGAGTGCGGCAATTTTTTGCTCAAAAGCGGTCCTGTCCTTGGGCGAACAAACCACTTCTTGTGATAGGATTGGCTGGAACCATAGTAAGAGGAATATCCAAAAGAGTGTATTTTTCATATGGCAAAGATTAAAAACCGAACTGATTATAACTACTGAATTGATAGGGCCTGTACACAATGGCACGTTGCCTATCCTTTAACATAAACTCTTCGGTGACCAGATCTATGAGCTCAAGATCGGTTTCTGTATCTTCTATTCGGAGGCCCTGGCTCTTGTAAAATGGCTTCGTATGTAGGCCTTGGTCATTGCTATATACCACAAGGTACATTTGATAGCCGTCGTCATAATCTTGGTTGTTCCTCAATTTAAAATAATAACCGGTATATTCCTTGTTTTCATATTCCAATTTTTTGGAGGTCAGGTACTGTATGGTGTTCCTTGATGCGTCATATTCCTCCTGATCAAAGAATGAGGCTTCAGCCAACTGCTGCTGTGTCCTATATTGCACAGGGAAAAGGTAGAGCTTGTCC
Source organism: Sediminicola sp. 1XM1-17 (assembly GCF_037203765.1). Lineage (NCBI taxonomy): Bacteria > Pseudomonadati > Bacteroidota > Flavobacteriia > Flavobacteriales > Flavobacteriaceae > Sediminicola > Sediminicola sp. 1XM1-17. The sequence continues at coordinate 558,185 of NZ_JBBCAS010000001.1, forward strand.
ATGTCTTTCACTTTGTTGAACAAAAGGGATCTGCTGTTGATATTGGCGGCCAGGGAATCGATCATTCCAAAAGGTATATTTTTATTGTCCTGGGCCAGCAGGGTAACATAGGTGGTTCTTATTTTTGGATCATTGCTCAGTAAAAGTCGGTTAAAAAACTGTTGTACCTCTTTGTCCTTGATAAATGGATACAGCAATATTTCGTAGTCTTCCAGAATATTGGTGTTCTGTAATTGGGTATTGCTAAAAAATCGCTTTTGGCTATCCGGGGAGATCCATTGCCCTAAATGTCTTTTCAGTTGTAATTTGGCATCATTGAGTATTTGCTTGCTATATTTTTTATAACGCTTTGGCTTGATCATCCCTTTGGAGACCAAATCGGCCAAGATGGAAAATATGGGACTGTTGTATTCCTCAATGGTACTATAATCCAATATTTGTGGGTACAGTTTACTGGCGAGCTCGAGGTTTTCCATATAGGGTTTAAAGATGGTGTGGATTTCCAGTTTATTGGAAATCAACGGCAGATCTTTGGACATAAGATCCAATAATAGCTCTGTGGAACTGTCATCTGCTTTTTTGGATATCGCCTGTAAAATTTTGGTCTGGGCATTGGAGTTGTTGTAGGAGTTTACATAAAATGTCCTAAAAAATGGAAAAACCGCGGGATCATCAATTTCACCCATTTTTTGGATTAGGGTTGCTTGAATGTTCTTCTGGTCTTCCCTAAAATTAAAATCAGAAATATAGTGCATCAGAGAATCCAAATGTTTTCTTGTAAAATGCAAAAATCTGATGCCGTCCATACTAATACTGTCGCGCTCCCTTAGGGCCTTAAAGAAATCGGGCACTTTGTCCTCCATGAGATCCCTGCCGATTAGGGTATCCATGGGTTTAAAGTTGTCAAAGAATTCAGTGACGAAGGCTGTTGGTTCAACAAGGGTGTCCGTATTGGTTTTAAGCTCATACATCAGTCCCCCCTTGGCAATGTTTTTTACCATAATTCTTGTAGAACTGGCCGAATCCCCCAAACTGAGATTTAGTTCATAATATCCTTTGGGGGAGACGGAGCTTTGCTCATCGTGGATGGTAAAATTTCTGTTGGAATAAATCTTTTTACGTAACGCCCAGACCGAATCTATACTGGGAAACATGAGGTAATCGTGGGCTTTGCTCAGTTCAACGGTAATAGCCTCATTGTTCTTGTTCAAATAAAGGGTCTTCTTTACAAATGGGCTATATGGTTTTGGCTTGTTCTTGCCAGCGTAATAATGGTTGCTGTTCTCCACGAATTTTGGGGGAACAACATTACTTACCGTGGTAAAATAAAGAGCGGTATCCTTGACCTTTTCAAAAGGCTCGGAATAAACGGATTGATGTAGGCTGAAGGAATTAAAATAGGAATTGGCCTCAAGGTCACTATTGGTCAGGGCCCCCAATAGATAGTAATCCCCACCGTTGATCACCGTTTTTAGGTGCAATTTCTGTCCGGAAGAAAAAGGTGCTGCGGAACGCAATGACTTATCGGTCACTTTGCCAAACTTTGGATCCAACGCTAGGTCATCGTAAAAACGTTGCTGTATCTGCTTCAGTTCAAAGCTGTCTTCTTCAATAAAATTAAAATCATTCAAGGTTACTTTCTTCAAAAAGAAGTAGGCCCCTGTGTTTTGGTCGTGGCCTTCAAGAGACCTGGCGCCATTACGGTAGCGATTGGGAAAGGTGTACAAAGAGGGCATTTTGACCTGAAAATCCTTATAACCAGAGCTCACCAGTTCTTTTTGGGCCGTAATTTTTTTGAACTTGATACTATTGAAAATGGTGTCCGAATATTGGGTCACATAATCCCCTTGTCCCCCCATTTTAAAGATGAGGATTTCCAAAGGGGTGATATAAATTTGATACCGTTGGCGATCCCCATTTTTCAGTTCGTTCTTTACATCCAACCCATAATATCCATCTTTGAAAAGTGCTGTTTTTTCGCTGATTTTTCCAGGAATATTTTCGAAAAGAAACCGATCTATATCCTCAATGGTGAAACGGGCATCCTTTTTTAGAAAGCTATGGGTGGGAATGCGATTGACCATAAAATAGCTGCCATTGGCCAGGTCGGGTGCTATATAGGTTGTATTGGTCAACTCGGAAATGGGGTAGAGTTTACTGGGCAACAAAATGGAAAAAAAGTCATCATCCGGTCGGGTTTCCCCATAGTTATTGACCATCACTTGCTTCTCCAGCTGCTCTTTTATACGGCGTCCTTTACTGCTCAACTTTGAAGTCAACGGTTCCACGGTATATCCCTTGTCGCGCAATAGGGCAATTACCCCTTTGTTGCCCGGCAAATGTGCTGCGCCTATGCCAGTAAACACTTTCCCTTTTTTCATGATGGAATCCAAGCGCTGTACCATTTGGAGATTGCGCTCATAGAGCATGTTTTTTAGATAGTACTTGCTGTAGATCGCTTGGTTGATGCTATCAATGAAATTGATGTTCCTTTCCCTATAGGCGTCTTGGATCAAGACGATGGGGTCTTGCTGTTGTATTGTCTTTTGGAGCCATTCGTCAGGTTTGGGTTTTAGGGCATTTAAATTGGCCCTTCCCACCAGTGCCGTTGATTCGGCCAATTCCTCCAATGCGATGATGGGCTTGTTCAATTTTCTACCGGCCTGGTAGATGAACATGTCCAGATAGGTTTCTTCCTCAAAATTCCCCGAGAACCCATCTGACCGATACAAAATGGTGTTGATCAGTCGGTCTTCAAAGGCCAAATAGGCGGCTATATCTTCTTTTTTTGGATTCTTGACCAGAAATGGATAGATATAAAAACCTTTGGCGGCAAAGTTGGCACCCTGTCCATAGCCTGAATCATATAGACCTTCCTCATCATCCAACCAAGTATCGGGATCTGATTCCAAGGCAACCATATCGCTTTGTTCCAAGGCTTCATAAAATACATCATCCAAGCGGAAGGCAATTTTTTTGCTGACATGCATGGTGCCATAGAGGTAGGAGCTCTGTTCCAATCCGTTTCCGGAAATTTCCCAAAGCAGGCTGTTATTATCTTGGGCAACAGAACCAACGATATTAAAGATAATGGCCAGGGCCACGAAGAAGCGCATAAGGATCTCTTAATTAGGATTAAAAATGCCTTAAAAAAACATAGAAATAAAATGTTATTGGGTAATTAACGTTTTCTTGGCTCAGAAGTTATTTCAAAAACCGGTTATTTTTTATCTTTTGGTTCGTTTTCTGATTTTTCTTCAGTTACATTTTTAAGGTAAAGTCGGGTATGTGGCAGGCTTTCCGGGTAATTTTCTTGGAGGTAAGTGATCAGTTGTTCCCGCACCAGTACCCTCAGGTCCCAGGCGGTAGGGGAATCTGAAGCACTTACCAGGGCTCGGATCTCAACGCTCCTCTCTTTTGCATCCGTAACCTGAAGTACGTTAACCTTGCCGTCCCATAGTTCGGTGCTTTCCAAAATACGGGTAAGCTCTTCCCTTAATTTATCAAAAGGCACATGATAATCAGTATGGATAAAAACGGTTCCCATAATATCGGCAGAACTTTTGGTCCAGTTTTGGAAAGGTTTTTCTATGAAATAAGGGGTAGGCACAATGAGTCGCCTTTTGTCCCAAATGGCAATCACCACATAGGTCAGGGTAATCTCTTCAATGCGCCCCCATTCCCCTTCAACGATTACCACATCATCAATTTTAATGGGCTGGGTAATGGCAATCTGTATCCCTGCCAGGATGGTACCTATCATTTTTTGGGCAGAAAACCCTATGATGATGCCCGCAACTCCCGCTGAGGCAAAGAGGCTTACCCCAACCTCCCTGATACTTTCAAAACTCATCAATGCTGCGGCAATGGCCAAGAGGACCACAACAACAATGAATATCCGTTCCAAAATATTGAATTGGGTGTATATTTTCCGGGCCTTCAGGTTGTCGGTGGCCTGTACGTCATAGTTTTGGATGATCAGTTTTTTGGCGACTTTAAGGGCCACTAGGATCAACCAAGTAATACACCCTATGATCAACAGGGTACTGGTTTTGCGGATGGCATAAGAAAAATCCTCCACCATTAAAATGGTCTGAAGGGATTGGGAGCGGATCAAAAACGCGAAAAACAAGAGAAACAAGGGGGTGCCCACCTTTTTGATGGAATCTTTGGGGATCAGGTATTTGGGGTTGGCACCCAGTTTTCGCAAGGTGTAATTGGTGATGATGTAAAGTGTGGCCAGAATGAGAAAGGTTCCCAAGGCATATACCGTGGTCTGGATGTCCGAATTATTGAATAATTTATCCATTTTTTGCTTCCCTGTTTTCCATTGAAGCCCTTAACTTACAAAAAACCCTATTTCTAAGGCCACTTTCTGGTTTAAAATTGGATTTGTCTATACCGGCATCAAGAAAGTATTTTGTGCTTTTAAATTATAGTTCCCCTACAAGTGTTATTTTTGCGGTGAAAAAGAAAATTTAAAGATTTAGATACATGAAAGGAGTTTTGTTGGTAAACCTTGGGTCTCCTGATAGCCCAACCCCGAAAGATGTAAAACCGTATTTGGATGAGTTTTTAATGGATGAACGGGTGATTGATGTCCCCAAAATATTGAGGAACATCCTAGTTCGGGGGATTATCTTACAGACAAGACCCAAAAAATCAGCCGAAGCCTATAAGAAGATCTGGTGGGAAGAAGGCTCACCCTTGATTGTAATTTCTGAAAGGTTTGCCGAGGCGGTTAGAAAAAACACCAAAATGCCAGTGGCATTGGGCATGCGTTACGGCTCCATGACCATTAAAAATGCCCTTCAGGAGCTTAAGGATCAAGGCGTGGATGAAGTATTGTTGGTGCCATTGTACCCGCACTATGCCATGTCTTCCTATGAGACGGTAGTGGTCAAGGTGATGCAGGACCAACAAAATTACTTCCCTGAAATGAAGGTGACCACCCTTCCTGCCTTCTATAAAAATCCTGATTATATTAAAATTCTTTCGGAAAGTATTGCGGAGGGACTGGAAGATTTTGAATACGACCAAATATTGTTTTCATACCACGGGATACCAGAAAGGCATATCCGTAAATCCGATCCTACCAAATTTCACTGTAAGATAGACGGCAGTTGTTGCCAGATCAATTCAGTGGCCCACCACACCTGTTACAGGCACCAATGTTATGAGATGACCAGATTGGTCATTGAACACCTGGGCCTTCCTAAAAACAAGGTGAGCGTTTCCTTTCAATCGCGTTTGGCGGGAGATCCATGGTTGAAGCCCTACACCGATTATGAATTTGAACGTTTTCCCAAAGAAGGTAAAAAACGTTTGGCAGTAGTAACCCCTGCCTTTGTTTCGGACTGCTTGGAAACGTTGGAAGAAATTGCCATGGAAGGCAAGGAACAGTTCGAAGAGGCTGGTGGAGAACACTACAAGCACATTTCCTGCCTCAATGATAGTCCAAAATGGGTCAACCTTATGGCACAATGGGTCAATGAATGGGAAGCTACTGAAACACTCCCCGTCTAATGGCCAAGGTGTCTTCGGAACAGCTGGGCTCTGAACCCATAGGGCAATTGCTTATCAAGCAGGCCCTGCCGGCATCCATCGGTATTTTGGTGATGTCGCTCAATGTTCTGGTAGACTCTATTTTTGTTGGGAATTGGATTGGTTCCATCGCCATCGCGGCCATCAATGTGGTATTGCCCGTGTCCTTTTTTATTGGGGCGTTGGGAATGTCCATAGGGATAGGCGGATCCAGTATTATTTCCCGGGCCCTTGGCGCCAACGACAAGGAAAAGGCCCTAAAGGTTTTTGGCAACCAGATTACCCTTTCGCTCTTGGTCACCATTACCATGGTGTTCCTTGGACTCTATTTTATTGATTCCCTGATCCCTGCCTTTGGGGGGAAGGGTGATATTTTTGGCCCGGCCAAGATCTACTACACCATTGTACTCTACGGAGTGCCATTTTTGGCCTTATGTATGATGGGCAATACCGTCATCAGAGCAGAAGGGAAGCCCAAATTTGCCATGGTTGCCATGATTATTCCATCCGTTGGCAACCTACTGATGGACTATATATTCATTTATGTTTTTGATTGGGGCATGGAAGGTGCCGCCTGGGCAACCACCATTGGTTATTTCCTGTGTTTCAGCTATGTTTTCTATTTTTTCCTCTCCAAAAACTCGGAACTGAAGATCTCTTGGAGCCATTTTGGGCTAGATCGCAGGATATTGAAGGAAATTGGGGCCTTGGGCTTTGTAACCATGGCCAGGCAGGCGGTTGTCAGCATCATCTACCTGATCATGAACAATGTACTGTTCAACCTTGGCGGAGAGGCCATGGTGGCCGTATATGCCATTATTGGGCGCATGCTGATGTTTGCCCTGTTCCCGGTATTCGGAGTGACGCAAGGTTTTCTTCCTATTGCCGGGTTTAACTACGGGGCGGAAAAATACGAGCGGGTCAGGGAATCCATAAATACGGCCATAAAATATGCGGCCATTCTGGCGACAATGGTTTTTGTGGGCCTCATGATCTTTCCGGCAGAAATTGCTTCCTTGTTTTTGAGTGAAAAACCGGGAATGACCCCATCGGAAATTGCCATGAACGCTTTTGTGCTGGAAAATACCCCCGGTGCCATGAGGTGGGTATTTGCGGCTACACCAATAATTGCCCTTCAATTGATAGGTGCTGCCTATTTCCAAGCAGTGGGCAAAGCGGTTCCTGCCTTGTTGCTCACCTTGAGCAGACAAGGGTTCTTTTTTATACCATTGGTTCTTGTATTGCCCCAATATCTGGGAGAATTGGGGGTTTGGATCTCCTTTCCCATTGCAGATGTTTTGGCGACCTTGGTCACCGGATATTTTCTGCGTAAGGAAATTCGTACTAATTTAATCATAAAGATTTCGTCATAAATTGTTTTAATCCTATTTTTAGAGGGACTAATTCTAATACAACCTTAAATGAAATCTTTCCTTTCAAGGATTGGCATCTTCCTGCTGATCGTTATTTTATTGCCCTTAAGTAGTAACGCACAAAAAAAGAAAAAATCCTCAAGTACGGATACACAATATCCAGAAGAGCTCTATTCCAGTTTGGAATACCGCCTTGTTGGTCCTTTCCGTGGCGGTCGTTCCGCTGCAGTGACCGGAGTACCGGGGGAGCCCAACCTATTTTATTTTGGAGCCGCCGGAGGTGGTGTCTGGAAAACAGAAAATGGCGGACGTGAATGGGAGAATATCTCGGACGGCTTTTTTGGAGGGAGCATCGGCGCTATCGAAGTGGCCAAAAGCGATCCCAATGTGATCTATGTAGGAGGGGGCGAAAAAACCTTGAGAGGTAACGTGTCTTCCGGGTACGGAATCTGGAAATCCGAGGATGCGGGAAAAACATGGACTTCCGCAGGATTAAAAGATAGTAGACATGTGCCCAGGATACGTATACATCCTACCAATGCAGATGTTGTTTATGCCGCTGTCTTGGGGAACATATACAAACCTACCCAGAATAGGGGTATTTATAAAAGTACCGATGGTGGAAAAACGTGGACCCAAAAGTTGTTTGTAAATAATCAAGCGGGAGCCGTAGATCTTACCTTTGATCCCAACAATCCAAGAATATTATATGCCTCTACCTGGCGCGCCCAACGAACTCCATACAGCTTGAGCAGTGGAGGGGAAGGTTCTGCCCTTTGGAAAAGTACCGATAGTGGGGAAACGTGGAAGGAAATATCCAAAAATGAAGGCTTTCCAAAAGATACCTTGGGAATCATTGGCGTAACCGTCTCCCCCAAAAATAGTGAGCGCGTTTGGGCCATTGTTGAGAATAAGGACAAAGGAGGTCTCTACCGCAGTGATGACGGGGGGAATAAATGGACCCAAGTAAACGATGAACGGAAATTGCGACAAAGAGCTTGGTATTACACCAGGGTGTATGCCGATACTGAAGATGAAGATGTGGTCTATGTATTGAATGTCAACTACCATAAATCTTCGGATGGCGGTAAATCATTTTCAACCTTCAATGCCCCACACGGAGATCACCACGATTTGTGGATAGCACCAGAGGATTCCAATAGAATGATTATAGGAGATGATGGCGGTGCTCAGATTTCCTATGATGCAGGAGAAACTTGGAGTACGTATTACAACCAGCCAACTGCCCAGTTTTATAGGGTGACAACGGATAATTCCTTCCCATACCGCATTTATGTGGCACAGCAGGACAACTCTACCATACGTATCAATCACAGAAGTGACGGATTCAGTATTGGCGAAGGGGATTGGGAGGAGACTGCCGGTGGCGAATCGGCCCATATTGCCGTAGACCCAACCAACAATGATATTGTCTATGGGGGTAGTTATGACGGATTCCTGACCCGCGTAAACCACGAGACAGGAACCGTAAGAGGTATCAATGTATGGCCAGACAACCCAATGGGGCATGGAGCGGAAGGTATGAAATACCGTTTCCAATGGAATTTCCCCATCATTTTCAGTAAGCACAATCCCAAGAAATTATATACTTTTTCCAATCATGTCCATGTAACCGAAAATGAAGGGCAGAGCTGGACATTATTGAGCGGTGACCTGACAAGGAACGATCCCACAAAATTGGTTTCCAGTGGGGGACCTATTACCCAGGATAATACCAGTGTGGAATATTACTGTACCATTTTCGCGGCCAATGAAAGTCCGTTGAAAGAAGGCTTGCTTTGGGTGGGTAGTGATGACGGCCTAATCCATGTTTCCAAGGACGGTGGACAAAACTGGGAGAATGTAACCCCATCGGGAATGCCAGAATGGTCTATGGTAAACAGCATAGAGCCTTCCGCCTTTGATGAAGGGACCTGCTATGTGGCTGCCACCCGTTACAAATTGGGAGATTTTGAGCCTTACCTCTACAAAACCACGGATTATGGAAAGACCTGGAGCAAAATTACGAATGGGATAGCCAATGAGCATTTTACTAGGGTGGTCAGGGAAGATCCAAAACGCAAAGGGCTTTTGTACGCTGGTACAGAAACCGGTATGTATGTTTCTTTCAATGACGGAGCCAATTGGAAACCATTCCAATTGAACCTTCCCATAGTGCCTATTACAGATTTGACCATTAAGGACAACAATCTTATTGTGGCTACACAAGGACGAAGCCTGTGGATTATTGATGACCTAACCGTTTTGCACCAGTTGAACGAAGCAAAGAAAAACACCAATACGATCCTGTACAAACCTAAAGATTCCTATAGGACCAAGGGAAGGGCGGCCAGAACTCCTTCAAAGACCGCAGGGATGAACCATCCCAATGGTGTTATTACCCATTTTTACTTGAACGATGTGAAGGAAGAAGACAAGATTGCCCTGACTTTTACTACTATGGCCGGGGATACCTTGAAATCTTACAGTACCAAGGCCACGGAAAAGGACAAGAAATTAACCGTAAAAAAAGGCGGGAACACCTTTGTTTGGGATACCCAAGGTAAAGGTGCCGAAGAACTGGATGGAATGATCCTTTGGTGGGCCAATTTGGAAGGAGCCAAGGCAGTTCCCGGAGATTACAAAGTGCATTTAAATGTAAACGGTACGAACACTTCAGAAACCTTTACCATCTTACCCGACCCAAGGGCCGAAGTGGGTGTTGAAGCCATGCAAAAGCAGTATGATTTTGTGGAGGACGTTAACGCCACTGTGGACAGGGCGCACCAATCCATCAAAAAAATTCGCAAGATCAGTGCGCAATTGGATGCTTTTACCAAGCAGTACAAGGATAATGAAGCTACCAAGGAGTTGGTAGAAAAGGCCAAAAAGATGAAAGCGGATTTTGAGGAAATAGAGAAGGCCTTATACCAAACACAGAACAGGAGCGGACAAGATCCCTTAAATTTCCCCATCAGGCTTACCAACAAATTGGGACACTTGAACAGTCTGGTGACCATGGATGATTTTCCGCCAACAGATCAGGATATCGTTGTCAAAAACGAACTGACAGCAGAGATCAACAAAGAATTGGCAACTTTTGACGCCCTTGTGGATACCGAGATAAAGGCATTCAACGAGGCCTTCAATAATTTAAAACTCAATTATCTGTTTTTGGAATAAATATAAAGCCCAAAGGTCCCAAAGGATATTTTATTCTTGGGACCTTTTTCTTTACATGCCATTGAACCAACCAACATTATGAGAAAACAACTATTACTATTCGTTTGTTTAGTGCCATGGACCATGCTCTTTGGACAAACTGCAGAAAACTATTTTTCACCTTTGAAGTACAGGAACATTGGGCCATTTCGTGGGGGCCGGTCTGTTACTGCCACGGGGGTGGTTGGTGATCCTTTGACCTACTATATGGGAACCACGGGAGGCGGACTCTGGAAAACCTCGGATGCAGGTCAGCGTTGGGAGAATATTTCGGACGGATATTTTGAATTGGGGTCCGTAGGTGCAGTAACCGTCTCCAATTCCAATCCCAATATCGTTTATTGCGGCATGGGGGAACATGCCCCAAGGGGGGTTATGACCTCCTATGGGGATGGAGTATATAAGTCTACTGATGCTGGTAGGACCTGGAAAAAAATGGGGTTGGAAAAGACCCAGCATATCTCAAGGATTGTGGTTCACCCAACAAATCCAGATGTAGTATGGGTTGCGGCCCAAGGCGCACTGTACGGTCCAACTAAGGAACGTGGCATCTACAAATCCACCGATGGGGGACTCACCTGGAAGAATGTACTCTTTGTAAATGAGCTAACGGGGGGTGTTGAACTTTCCATGGATGCCAACTTTCCGGAAGTTTTATACGCCGCAATGTGGCACCACCAAAGAAAACCGAACATGGTCATCAGTGGGGGTGAGGGCAGTGGTCTCTATAAGTCGGTCGATGGTGGAGAATCATGGTTCAAAATCCACCAGGGACTGCCTGAAGAAAAGGGTAAAATGGCCATTGCCGTGAGTCCGGCCAATTCCAACAAGGTGTATGCCTTGATTGAGAGCGATTCCAATAAGGATCAAGGCGGACTTTTTGTTTCTGAAGATGCAGGGAAGTCATGGAGTATGGTAAGCGGTGATAACCGACTGGTACAAAGGGCATGGTACTATATAGAGGTCTTTGCAGATCCCAACGATGAAAATACGGTGTATGTGCTCAGTGCCCCTGCATTGCGTTCGCAGGATGGCGGAAAAACCTGGGAAACACTTTCTGGCCCACATGGCGATTACCATGACCTTTGGATCAATCCCAAGAACTCCAAGAATATGGTCATTTCTGATGACGGTGGGGCCGGTATCAGTTTTGATTTTGGGAAAACATGGTCCACACAGAGCAATATGCCCACGGCACAGTTCTACCGTATCAGTACGGACAACCTATTTCCATACAATATCTATGGAGGGCAACAGGACAATACCTCGGTAAAGATTGCAAGTCTATCCATAGGTAGAGGAGGTATCACCCGGGAAGATTGGACCTATTCCGCCGGTGGGGAAAGTGCTTTTTTGGCCTTTGATCCCGAAAATCCTAGGTATGTGATGGGAGGTAGTTACCTGGGCACCATAGAACTTTTGGATACGGAGTCCAAGGCTTCCACACAGATCATGGCCGCCCCTATCCAATATCTCGGAAGGGATGCCAGGGATATGAAATATCTGTACAACTGGAATGCGCCCATCATACGGTCGCAACACGATGCCGATACCTATTACCATTGTGCACAATTGGTGCTCAGAACAAGGGACATGGGGGTGACCTGGGAGGAAATATCTCCAGATCTCACCCGGAATATGGACGATAAGCAAGGTAAAGGCGGTGGACCATATACCAACGAAGCAGTGGGGGCCGAAAACTACGGTACCATTGCCTATATGGTAGAATCTCCCCATGAAAAAGGCGTTTTTTGGACCGGAAGTGATGATGGCCTGGTGCATATCACCAAAAATGGCGGGGAAAGCTGGGAGAATGTAACGCCCAAAGGACTTCAGGAATGTTTGGTGAACGCCATAGAAGTGTCTCCCCATAATCCTGGAACGGCCTATATTGCCACTACAAGATATAAATTCAATGATTATACCCCGGCCTTGTACAAAACCACGGATTACGGTAAAACCTGGTCCAACATCAGTTCGGGGATTCCATACGGTAGCTTTACCAGAGTGGTACGTGAAGATACAGCCAGAAAGGATTTGCTATTTGCCGGTACCGAAAAGGGAGTTTACCTTTCTTGGAATGGGGGCAAAAACTGGGAGAGCTTCCAGTTGAACCTGCCCAAAACCCCAATAACCGATCTAAAGGTCCATCAGGGTAATTTGGTCGTGGCCACTTCGGGCCGATCATTTTGGATTTTGGATGACCTGAAGGCCTTGGCGCAGTACGACCCAAGCAAAAAGGGGGTCCGAATTTTAAGGCCAAGTCCAGCTTACAATGGATCATGGGGCAGCCCCTTGAGCGGCAGTTCCGAAGGGTTTACGGGGTCAGATTCTTTTGATGGGATCAACCCTGCAAACGGGATGGTCATATATTATATATTGCCAAAGATGGAAGATGCAACTCCAATAGCTCTGGAAATTTATAATGCATCGGGCAAACTGGTGCGCAGCATTTCTTCTGAAAACGATGCCAATTATGTGAAAAATAATGGTGGCGGACCTCCACCGGCACCACTATTGTCTAAAAAAGAAGGCCTAAACCGTTTTGTTTGGGATCTGAAATATCCCATTTTGGAAGGCATTCCCCATGTATATATGGAGGCCAATTTTCGGGGCCACATAGTGCCTCCCGGAGACTATACCCTAAAGCTAAGGACCCAAGGTGCAATGGTGGAAACCATAGGGACCATCTTGGAAATTCCTACCTATAAAATCAGTGCAGCACAGTATAAGACCTATGATGAGCTAATGACATCCATGGAGCAGAACGTTTCCGAAATGCACCGAAAGGTCAATCTTTTATATACGGCCCAACAGCAGTTGCATAAAATTGTTTCGGATTTGGAGGACTCCACATTGAAGAAGAAAGGGGAGGAACTTTTGAACCGGTTGGAGGCATGGGATGCGGATATGGTACAACGAAAATCACAGGCCTATGATGACGTGGAGAATTTTCCCAATAAGTTTACCGCCGAATACTTGTTTTTGATCAATCAGACCAGTGGCGATATCCCTAGGGTAAATCAATCTTCCATAGATCGAAAAATGGAGTTGGATGCCCAATGGGAAGAGTTGGATCAAAGGGCTTTAAGGTTAATGGAGATAGAAATTCCGGAATATAACAGGGAATTGTGGAAGGCGGGGATCGGAGCGATCAGGGTTGGGAATAAGGGATAGTTGGTACGCGGGTGATAATTTCCAAAACGACCATTTTTCCATTTGTTCCTGAACTTTAAATCCCGAAATTTGTTCCCTCACAGTAGAATGTCATGCAAGACTATTACAATTATATAAAATCATTACATCTCATTTTTGTGATCACTTGGTTCGCAGGGTTGTTCTATATCCCCAGGTTGTTCATTTATCATATTGAAGCAGCGCAGAAGGGATCTCCGGAGAAAGAAATCCTGACCGAACAATTGAAATTGATGACCAAAAGGTTATGGTATATCATTACGTGGCCGTCAGCAGTACTGGCTACCCTTTTTGCCATCTGGTTATTGGTATTGATGCCGGTTTGGTTACAACAACCCTGGATGCATATTAAATTGGGTTTTGTAGTGCTGCTTATCCTATATCATCTTAAAAACCACCAAATATTCAGGCAGTTACAACGGGATGAGGTGAAGTATACCTCCAATTTTATGAGACTCTGGAACGAAGGTGCCACCTTGATCCTTTTTGCTGTAGTGTTCTTGGTGATTCTAAAAAGCACCTTCAATTGGATTTTTGGGGTGGTGGGAATCATTGCCCTAGGAGTGCTGTTGATGCTGGGTATCAAAATATACAAGGGGATCCGCAATAAAAACCCAAATGCCTGATGTGTGACTTTTTTATACGGTTGGATTGGTTGCCCCCATTTGGCGTGATAATTGCTATATTTAGCACAAAATAGGTCATTCTTGTTCACTAAATTATCGCTTAGATCCCGGATATTCATTACCATGATCCTACTGGTGCTCATTGCATCGGTCTTGATCGCTGGGGTGACCATTTATCAATATCGGGAACAATCCAAGGATTATCATGCAGATCGTTTGGAGCGGAAAGAGGAACAGATCAAACAAAGTATCGTTTATACCATCCAAAAGACTACATATCCCGTTACCACAGAGAATCTGGAATATATTTTTATGGATGAAATCTACCAGATTGCAGATGTGCAAAATGTGAATTTCAATATATATGATCTCGAAGGCCAATTGATCAAGAGCTCTAGGCCCACCTTTGAAAGGGATTCCATTTCCACCTGTCTATCGGCAGAGGTTTTGAACAATTTACAGGACAGTACCGATGAACGCTATGTAGAGGAAAAGAGCACAGCAGGCGATAAATACCAAGCTTCCTATACCTATATAACAGATACCAAATTTAAACCGGTAGGGATCCTCAACTTGCCCTATTTTGAGGACAATTCATTTAACAATAAGGAGCTGAAAGAATTCTTGATGCGCTTGGGCGGGGTGTATCTATTGATGTTGTTGATAGCCATTGCCCTGGCCTATTTTATTTCAAAATATATTACACGGTCCCTACAGACCGTATCCGACAAATTGAACCAGACCAATTTTGAAAAACGGAACGAGAAGATCTTGGTGGACAATCCCAGTCAGGAAATAGGAAAGTTGATCGAGGCCTACAATGCCATGATAGACGAATTGGAGCAGAGTGCTGTAAAATTGGCCCGAAGTGAGCGGGAACAGGCATGGAGGGAGATGGCGAAACAAGTGGCCCATGAGATAAAAAATCCCTTGACCCCGATGCGCCTAAGTGTCCAGAGTTTTGAGCGTAAGTTTGACCCCCAAGATCCCAATATTCACAAAAAGGTAGATGAATATTCCAGAACCCTGATACAACAGATAGATACCTTGAGCAATATCGCTTCCGCGTTTTCCAATTTTGCCGATATGCCGGCACAACAAAATGAAACCCTTAATGTGGTGAAAATTGTAAAATTGGCGTTGGATATTTTTCAGGAAGATTATATCCACTTTATTTGTGAGGAGGAAGAAATTATTGCCAAATGGGACCGTACCCAATTGATCAGGGTGGTCACCAATTTGGTGAAGAATGCCATTCAGGCCGTTCCTATGGTGGAAGCGCCCCGAATTCTGGTTACCGTAGCTTCTGAAGGTGAGGATGTAAAGATCACCGTGGAGGACAATGGAGTTGGTATTGAGGATGAGTACCGGGAAAAGATTTTTGAGCCAAAATTCACAACAAAATCCAGTGGAATGGGCCTTGGCCTGGGTATGGTAAAGAATATCGTGGAAATGTACAAAGGATCGATCGATTTTACCTCCAAAAAGGATACGGGTACGGTCTTTACCGTGAGGTTCCCCAAGGCATAGTCCTGCCCGATTTGGGCACTTAATGGTTGAGGTACACCAATCGAAAAAATTGATAATAGAAAAAATAACAGAACTATGAGTTACGAGAACATACTGGTAGAACAGAAAGATGCCATGGCGGTGATCACCATCAATAGGCCAACAAAGTTGAACGCACTGAACAAGGCCACCATCGCAGATCTCCATGAAGCGTTTAAAGCGCTGGACAAAGCCAAAGATGTTAAGGCGATCATTATTACAGGGAGTGGTGAAAAGGCTTTTGTGGCCGGTGCCGATATTTCTGAATTTGCCCATTTTAGCGAACGAAAAGGACATAAACTTGCCGAAAAAGGGCAGGAGCAGCTTTTCAGTTTTGTAGAAAACCTTTCCACCCCCGTAATTGCTGCGGTTAACGGATTTGCTTTGGGCGGTGGCCTTGAACTTGCCATGGCCTGCCATTTTAGGGTGGCCAGTGACAATGCAAAAATGGGACTTCCAGAAGTATCCCTAGGGGTTATTCCGGGCTATGGAGGTACGCAGCGCTTGCCCCAGCTTGTAGGAAAAGGCCTGGCTATGGAACTTATCATGACCGCTGGCATGATAGATGCACAGAAAGCTTTGGCCCATGGTTTGGTGAACTATGTAGTGACCCAAGAGGAACTAATGCCCCTGTGTGAGAAATTGGCGAGCAAGATATCGAATAATTCATCTGTGGCCATTGGTTATGCAATAAAAGCGGTAAATGCGGGTTTTAAAAATGATGTGGACGGGTTTAAGGCCGAGGTAAAGGCATTTGGAAAATGTTTTGGTACCGCAGACTTTA
This sequence comes from Sediminicola sp. 1XM1-17, assembly GCF_037203765.1. Lineage (NCBI taxonomy): Bacteria > Pseudomonadati > Bacteroidota > Flavobacteriia > Flavobacteriales > Flavobacteriaceae > Sediminicola > Sediminicola sp. 1XM1-17. The sequence goes on from NZ_JBBCAS010000001.1 coordinate 574,477, forward strand.
AAGAAGGAACTACTGCCTTTTTGGAAAAAAGAAAGGCTGAATTCCCCGGTTCATAACCAATCTTAAACCTACAAATTCTATGAAAACCAGGATTATTGTACTCTTTTTGTTGGCTGCCAACATGATGGCCTATGCCCAAAAAATGCCCGTTAGTTATGATTTTGGAGAGCGGTACAGTGACCGCTACAAATATTCCAACTTGCTGACCATGGCAGATGATGGGGATGGTGGTTCCATTTTGGTCAGATCCTACTATACCGGTTTGATCCTGAAACCAAAGGGATTTTACATTGAGCATTACAATAAGGACCTGGAACTGGTCTCTGAATTTAATTACAGGATCACAGATATCGATTTTGTGGAAGGTTATGTCAAAAATGGCCATCTGAACCTTCTTTTACTGAAATATAATGCAGGTACGGAAGCCTATGAATATGTAATCCACCGCTCACCGCTATCGGTAATGGATTTTAAAGAGGATGTAATTCTTTCCATTCCATCGGTAGCGGTAGAAAACCCATTGGACAAGAATTATTACAACAGGAATTTCGGTTCGGGGTTTACAACTTCTGTCCTGTTCAATGAGCATAAATCGGCCTTTGCCATTACCACCCACTTTAAGAAACGGAAAGATAACCAGCATTTTGTTTATTTGTTCGATATCAATGGAACCAAGCTTATGGAGTACGACTTTTCCGCCGAGATAGAGGAAAAGAACTATGCTTTTGAGGATATTGCGGTTTCCAAAGATTTAAAAAAGGTCTACCTCATTGGCAAGGCCTATTTCAAGAAAAAGCGGTTTTCGGCCACCGAGCGGAAATTTCAATACGAATTGTTGTTGATAGATGAAAATGGAGGGAGGACACAGACCTTTGATGATCCCGGTAAATTTTCAGAAGCGCTGAAGCCAATACTTATCGATGACAAATTGGTGTTTGTTGGTTTTTATGCCGATAGAAAGGACAATCGTTACAACGGACTGGTATATTTTGAACTGGATCCAGACTCCTTGGAGCATATACAAAAAAAATACCATCCTTTTTCCCAACAATTTATGGCCGATAAATTTGGTACTGGGGAAGAGCGGGAAATTACCAACCTGATTTTTAAGAGTGTGAGTGTGACCGAGGAAAAGGATATCCTCTTTAATGCGGAGGAGTATTTTGTGACCAAGAGCATACAACAAGACGCCAGTGGTGCCCGCCTACATATAGACCGTTATCATTACAATGATATGGTCAGTGCCAAATTGAATGTTTCAGGCGACTTGATATGGACCAGGAATATCAATAAATCAGAGGTTACCCAAAACGATGCAGCCTATGCCTCCTATAGTACCTATACTTTGGGGAACGACACCTATTTTTTTATCAGCACCGCAAGTGAAAACCCACAACAGTTGAGCAACCAACGAATTATTTTCAAACAGGGATATAGCAGGAACAGAAATGTTTTTTTGATCAAATTGGACGCAAAAGGGGATATGAGCTATGAAAAGGTTATTGATGATAAGGATGCGCGACTCCCATTGATGGTTTCCTTGCCTTTTACCGATAAAGCAGATAATAGCATGCTCTTTTATGCAAAAAGGGGCACAAAGAAACAATTGGTAAAAGTATCTTTTAATTAAATTTCATTAATTGGAAATATTCCATAATTTTGGAATAAATCCATGTTTTGAAATCAAACGATTATCTGAAAGGGCGCGGTGCCCAACAAAATGTCCCGAATCGCTTTTTAAGGGATATCCATGAACTACGGGATGATTTCTTGGAATTTTGTCGTTTGGAGGGGGAAGAGGCAGATAATAACAGAACGAGATACCTCCCCATTTTTCCTAAATCCATCGTAAATAAGGTGAGCAGTCCCGATGTGGGGATGCATTATTCCATGAATCCCTATCAGGGTTGTGAGCATGGGTGTATTTATTGTTACGCTCGCAATTCCCATGAATTTTGGGGTTACAGTGCCGGATTGGATTTTGAAAGACAGATCCTTATTAAAAAGGATGCACCCCGTTTATTGGAGGAAAAACTTAAATCGAAACGTTGGAAGGCCGAGACCATTGTACTTTCGGGGAATACGGATTGTTACCAACCTGCGGAACGGGAATATGGTATTACTAGGGCCTGTCTGGAGGTTTTCTTAAAATATAGACATCCAGTAGGGATCATTACCAAAAATGCCATGGTTTTAAAGGATTTGGATCTGTTAAAGGAACTGGCAAAGGATAGCCTGATAGGTGTCCATATTTCCGTAACATCCCTGTCCGAGGAGACCAGGCGTATTTTGGAGCCTAGAACCACGACCATTAAAAAGCGCTTGGAGACCATCCAAATTTTATCTGAAAACAATATTCCGGTGAATGCCATGTTGGCCCCTATCATTCCCGGAATCAACAGTCATGAAATAATGGACTTGGCCAAAGCGGTGTCGGACCACGGCGCTGTTTCCATGGCCTTTACCATGGTACGTCTCAATGGTGCCATTGGTGAGATCTTTACCGAATGGATCAACAAGGCCTTACCTGACAGGGCTGAAAAGGTCCTGCACCTTATAGCAGCCTGCCACGGAGGGACTTTGAACGATAGTAGGTTTGGTGTGCGTGCCAAAGGGGATGGAAAAATTGCAGAACATATCCACGCCATGGTCAAGTTGGCGAAAATGAAGTATTTTAAGGATAGGACTTTCCCTAAGCTCAATACCACACTGCACGAAAATTATAAGGACGTACAGTTGTCATTATTTTAGCAGAGTTCAAGGCATAAAAATAGCCCATCTTTACTGTGGTAACGATGGGCTTTGTATGTAAGAATGGTTTTTATTAGCTCAATTCCCAGCCTGGTCTATAAGCTCGCTTCACCCATTCGTTGGCCTTTTCATAATTGGTCACTTTCATGTTCTTGCCGTCCCATAACAACTTGCGCCTTCCCGGATAGTTGAAAGGATCCCAATCTCCAGCTTTTTTGCCTTCCTTGAATTCCTTGTACTGATAGGCTTTGATGGCGAGGTTACCCATAAGTACGGATTCCGTCAACGGTCCCGATCGTGCAAAATCGGATGAGGTGGCGGCCCCGTTCATGCATCCATCTACCCAATTATTGGCATGGGAGCCCGAAATTCTTGTAAGGGAAGGTTCGGGAACATTAAATATTTTCATGGCTTCAGAAGGCAATAACCTAGGATTCCTAGAATAGGTGTCAAGGACCATTATCCCTTTGGTACCATAAAAAACACTGCCACCACCGCCATCTCCAATGGTCTCCTCGTTCTTCAATTCATCCGGTAGATCTGGTTTAAGTCCACCATCGTACCAATTTAGGGCAATATCGCCATGAGCCTCGGTATTGAACTTTAATCGCACTATGGAAGAAGGGGGGCAAGAAGAGCTATAATCAGCTTCCACAAAATCTCCTACCCATACAGTTGTACAACTGGCTTCGGCTTCTGTAGGATAGCCCAAGTCCAATACGCTGAAAGGAGATTCCATGATATGACAGCCCATATCGCCGAGGGCGCCGGTACCAAAGTCCCACCAACCACGCCATTTGAAGGGGAGGTAGGCGGAATTATAATCGCGCATTGCCGCGGGGCCCAACCAAAGGTCCCAATCCAATTCTTTTGGGATGCTTTCCTTGCCAACAGGGATTTTTACGCCTTGTGGCCATACCGGTCGGTTGGTCCAGCAATCCACTTTTTCAATCGTTCCGAGAATTCCAGATTGAATCCATTCTTTTGCCTGTCGGCTACCATCACTAGAGGCTCCTTGGTTCCCCATCTGTGTGACAATGCCATTTTCTTTGGCAACTTCCGTCATCAAGCGGGTTTCATATATATTATGTGCCAAAGGTTTTTCCACATATGCGTGTTTCTTGGCGCGCATAAAGGGCAATGCAATGGAAGCATGGGTATGGTCCGGAGTCGCCACCATAATAGCGTCCATTTCCTTCAAATGCTTGTCGTACACCTTTCGGAAATCCTTGTACATCTTAGTTTTGGGATGTAGGGCTTGGCTATTCTGAACCATGCGCATATCTACATCGCAGAACGACACAAATTTTACTTTACCGGTCTCTGTCAACTCCCTGATAACCCCGGCACCACGGCCACCTACACCAAAGGCAGAAACATAAAGGGTGTCACTGGGAGGAACATGGTTTTTTCCAAGTACAAAACTGGGCACAATGGAAAAGGCCGCCGAAGTGGCAGCCACATTTTTAATGAATTTTCTTCTTTGCATTATGGTATGGATTGTAGATTTCCGTTTGAAGATACAAAAAAATGAAAACTACAGGGTTCGTAATTGTGCAACAAGTGTCCAATCTTTTGGTAAGGAAAGGAGCATTATGAATTCCCGTTCCATTCCTTAAAGAACTGCTCCAAATAATCCAACATGAACTGATGTCGTGCTTCAGCCAATTTCTTGCCACTTTTGGTGTTCATCTTATCTTTCAACAACAAAAGCTTTTCATAAAAATGGTTGATGGTCGGGGCCGTGGATTTTTTGTATTCCTCCTTGGACATATTGGGGTTGGGGGCAATCTCAGGATTATAGAGTTCCCTGTTTTTAAAACCACCGTAATTGAAGGCTCTGGCAATACCCATTGCCCCAATGGCATCCAAACGGTCAGCATCTTGGACTACCTCCAATTCTGGGGAGGCAAATCGTGCGGTACTAGTGTCCAAACTGGACTTATAGGATATATTTTCAATAATTTTGACCACATGGTCAATAGTCTGGGAATCAACATCAATGGATGTCAAAAATTCTTTGGCGAGCATTGGCCCAACAGTTTCATCTCCCCCATGGAATTTTGCGTCGGCAATGTCGTGTAAAAGGGCCCCAAGGCTCACTACCAAAATGTTTACCTGTTCATCCTTGGCAATCAGTAATGTGTTTTTGAAAACACGTTGTATGTGGAACCAATCGTGACCACCCTCGGCACCTTTTAGGGTTTCCTTGACAAATGCAATCGTCTCTTCTACTATTTGGCTGTCTGTCATGCAAATGAAGTTATTCCGGCAGTAATCTGTTGTTCTATCTGGGCAATCAGGGCATCTTTATCCTCACCAATTTCAAGGGGCTTGTGTACATCCAAGGTAATATGGTTGCCCAAAGCATTTGGGAATTTTCCATAACGCAACATCTTCCAGGAATTGTTGATGCTAATGGGGACAATCAAGGCAGAAGGAGCATTCTTCATCAATATCTTTAGCCCCATGGCCTGAAATTTCTTGGGATGACCGGTTTTACTTCTGGTGCCCTCAGGAAAAATAACGGCACTTCTGTTATGGGTTTCTATGTAGGTACCCAATTTGGCAATTTCGGTCAAAGCCTGCCTACTGTCCTTTCTATCGATCAATACCGAACCACCATGTCTTAAATTGTAGGAAACACTGGGAATACCTTTGCCCAACTCTTGCTTGCTCACAAATTTGGGATGATGCTTGCGCATATACCAAATGAGTGGTGGTATATCGTGCATGCTCTGGTGGTTGGCCACAATAATCAAAGGTCTATCTGTTGGAAGATCGTACGGATTGTTAAAGGTATACTTGGTTCCAAGGATGTTGGAACATCGTAGCAGACATAAATTTAAGATGCTCACAGTTCTTTTAAGCGCAGGATATCCAAAAACGTTGAATGATATGTACTGGACGGGATGGAATACCAACAAGGTCAAGCCAAACAAAACCTGATATATTACGGAGAATGGGTAGGCTAATATTTTTTGCATGTCACAAAAATAAAAAGAGAAACCATGATTCACATGATTTCTCTTTTTATTTTTTTCTGTCTCATGGCATACCTCTTTGGAGGTTGCCATGTGCTAATTAACAGAATTCGTTATAGGCTTCCATAAGGTTCTCAGCGATCATTTCAGCTGGTCTTCCTTCAATGTGATGACGCTCTATCATATGGACCAATTCACCATTTTTGAACAAAGCCATACTTGGGGATGATGGAGGGAAAGGAACCATAAGTCCCCTTGCAGCGTTTACTGCTTCCGTGTCCACACCGGCAAAAACCGTTACCAAATGGTCTGGTTTTTTGTTGTTCCTTAAGCTCATTTTAGCCGCAGGTCTGGCGTTGGCGGCAGCACAACCGCAAACGGAGTTAACCACTACCAAAGTAATTCCTTCTTGCTTGATGGCCTTTTCAACAGCTTCGGCCGTATATAATTCTTCAAACCCGGCGGATGCCAGATCTTGTCTCATAGGTTTAACTAATTCTGCAGGATACATAGTCTAATTTTTAATGATTTAGATATTTTACAAAGGTAACCAATTTGAGTGATTTATCCCGTCTGCCTTAACTTTTCCTTAGGGGTTCTTTTCCCTCTTAATATTATATCTTTGACAAAATTTTGAATAGGATGATAAAATGGTTTGCCGCCATCTTGGGGTATTATGTGCTTAGGTTTCCGGGTGCAATTGTGGGGTTTTTGATAGGAAGTTATATTGACAGCTTAAGAAGTAGTGGAAGCGGAGGCCAATCCCTCTTTGGAGGTGGATCCAGTCAGCAGGTGTCCCCGGCCGATTTCGAACTCAATTTGCTTTCCCTGTGTTCCGTGGTCATCAAGGCCGATGGTAACGTGACCCAGAGCGAACTGGACTATGTGAGACAGTATTTTTTGAGTACTTATGGCAAGGATAAGGCAAATGCCATTTTTAGGACCTTTAACGAGGTGATCAAAAAAAGGGAAATTTCCGCCGAGAGAATTTGTGCCTATCTCAACCAGCGCACACGATATGAAGTCCGACTGCAATTGTTGCACTTTTTGTTCGGTATTGCGCAGTCAGATGGGAAGATAAGTGCGCTTGAGGTTGAAAAAATCCAGGAAATCGCCGGGTATTTGAACGTAAGGATGATCGACTTTGAGAGTATAAAGGCCATGTTCATCAAATCTGCGGATACAGCGTATAAAATTTTGGAAATTGAAAGATCTGCTACCGATGAGGAAGTGAAAAAGGCATACAGAACCATGGCCAAAAAATACCATCCGGACAGGGTGAATACCGAAAATGAGGCCATAAAGAGCGGGGCAGAAGAAAAATTTAAGGAGGTGCAAAAGGCATACGAGACCATCCAGAAGGAAAGGGGATTATAGATCTTTTTCAGCGATATGGTATATTGCTGTCATTAAAATAAAAGAATACGGATTGTATGGAAAATTTTTGGTTTTACCTTCAAATGGGATTGGATCATGTGTTGGATCTCAATGCTTATGACCACATCCTTTTTCTAGCTGCCCTGGTGTTGCCGTTTACATTTAAAGATTGGAAGAAGGTTTTATTGCTGGCCACCGTATTTACGATAGCCCATTGCATTTCTTTGGCATTTTCCGTCTATGGTCTGGTCACCATGAATGTTTCCCTAATTGAGTTCCTGATCCCCGTGACCATTTTGTTCACGGCTCTTTACAATCTTTGGCTTGTCATTAAAAACCTAACAAACCAAAGCAACGCAGCGCATTTGTGGGCCACCGCATTTTTTGGTCTGGTCCATGGCTTTGGCTTTTCCAATTATTTTAAAATGTTGATGGCCGAAGAAGAACAGAAATCCATCCCATTGCTCGGTTTTGCCACAGGGATCGAATTGTCCCAGGTGTTCGTTATACTTGGTATCTTGCTCTTGTCCTATATAAGCCAATCGCTGATAAAGGTTAAGACCCAACTGTTTATTGGTGTTGCTTCCATCCTGATCATCGGTATTGTGATACCAATGTTGGTAGAAACGTTTCCATGGTAGAATTTCACTAAAAATTAACCTTATAAGGTTGTTACAATATAACAAAGAGGGTATATTAGTGTACCTTTGAGTCTTATAATCGCCAAGATATTGGTTTTGGATATTAAGATTCCCGGTGAATTAATTTTGTGAAGTTGGAAAAGAAGCAAAAAAAATACGATACGGCATACTTGAGGATGGCGAACGAATGGGGCAAGTTGTCCTATTGCAAACGCAAGCAGGTAGGGGCCATTATCGTAAAGGATCGAATGATTATCTCTGATGGCTATAACGGGACACCTACGGGATTTGAAAACTGTTGTGAGGATGAGGAAGGATACACCAAGTGGTATGTACTCCATGCGGAAGCCAATGCCATTTCCAAAGTGGCTTCGTCCACCCAATCCTGTGAGGGATCCACATTGTATATCACACTGTCCCCGTGCAAGGAATGTAGCAAGCTGATTCATCAGTCTGGCATAAAACGTGTGGTATACCAGAGGGCGTACAAAGATGATTCCGGTCTGCGATTTTTAGAAAAGGCCGGGGTAGTGATTACGCATATGCCCATTGAAGAATTCAGTTCTTAAAGCGCTACTTATGAAAAAAAAATACAATTACATATGGCCTACGGTTATTGCTTTGGCACTTGCCATAGGGATATTAATTGGGGGTAAGTTGCACTTTAACGATTCCCCGGAAAAGTTATTTACCACCAATTCAAAAAAGGACAAGCTCAATAGGCTGATCGACTATATAGAATATGAGTATGTGGATGATATTAACACGGATAGCATCGTTGATGTTACCGTAAACAATATCCTGGATAAATTGGATCCCCATTCCGTTTATATACCCAAAGAGGAAATGGAAACGGTTTCAGAAAACATGAAAGGCGATTTTGTAGGTATCGGAGTCAATTTTTACATGTACAAAGATACCATTGCAGTGATCCGGACCGTGGAGAATGGCCCAAGTTACCTAAAGGGACTTCAACCGGGAGACCGAATTTTGGTAGCGGACAAGGATACGCTGTTTGGAAAGAACATTTCCAATAATTTCATTGTAGACAAATTAAAGGGAAAAGAAGGATCAGCCGTGAATCTGAACATCTTTAGAAAAAAGGACAATAGGAAGTTCAACGTTTCCATTAAAAGGGACCTGATACCCATAAAAAGTGTGGAAGCCTATTATATGTTGACCTCAGATATGGGGTATATCAAACTCAACCGCTTTGCGGAATCTTCTTATAAAGAGTTTAAATCGGCACTTAAAAGTTTGGAAAAACAAGGGGCGAGAAAATTGACCTTGGACCTAAGGGACAATCCCGGAGGATATTTGGGCATTGCAGAGGAAATTGCGGATGAGTTTTTGGAGGACGGAAAAATGATCTTGTATACCAAAAATAAGAACGGTAAAATTACCAAGTCGTTCGCCACAGAGAAGGGCGATTTTGAGGATAAGCCGGTATATGTGCTCATCAACGAACGTTCGGCCTCGGCCAGTGAAATAATTGCTGGATCGCTACAGGATAACGATATAGGAACCATTGTTGGGCGTCGTTCCTTTGGAAAGGGATTGGTGCAACGCGAAATGGATCTTGGAGATGGATCTGCGGTCAGGTTGACCATTTCCAGATATTATACCCCCACCGGTAGGTCAATTCAAAAGGATTATAAGAACGGGAGCAAGGACTACTATGAGAAATTTACAGACCGTTACCATAATGGTGAACTGGAATCTGTAGATAGTATACGAGTTGCAGATTCCCTAAAGTACACTACCCCTAAGGGCAAAGTGGTCTATGGTGGAGGTGGAATTATCCCGGACGTATTCGTTCCTATTGGATCCAATGAAGTTGAAACCATTGAATCTATTGAAAGTTTGGGATTGATATCCCGATTTGTATTTGAGCATTTGGATGAGGACAGGAATAGATATTCCTATTTATCGAAGCATGATTTCATCTATAATTTTAAGGTAGATGACATCTTGTTTGAGAAATTCATCAAATACGCGGATGGCATATCCGTGATAAGGGACCTAAACCTCTCCTATTATGATCTGGAGGAACAGATCAAGTTGTATATAAAGGCTTCCCTGGCAGAACAGTTGTACGACCCAAATATTTATGCCAAGATCAAAAGTGAGGGAGATAGCATGTTACAAAAGGTAAAGGAACTGGATAGATCCAAAATTCAAAAAAGAAAAGAGTAAGATTTTAGAGGTGCCTTTAGTTCTCGTTCACCTTTTTCTGAATTTTTTTTGAAGCTATAAAGATCAATAGCAATACAATGGCACTAAGAGAGGCCACAATGCCAATAATGGCAATGATGCTATCCCCTTCCATAGGATTTTCAAAATTGATGAGGGTTACATTATAGGCAATCAGGGCAACGGCCAGGGAAATCAGGATAATGCTCAGAATTCTGTTCATAGTGGTAATGCTTAAAGAGTACAACGTCATAGATTGGAAATGCCGTCGTACAGGTGTTTAAAATAATTCGTTGATATTGCTGGCAAATAATTTTACCGCAATGGCTAGCAAAATTACACCAAAAACTTTTCTAATCACACCCAAACCGTTCTTGCCCAATACTTTTTCGATCGTTCTTGACGACTTTAAGACAAGATAAACGAAAATAATATTGACAATTACAGCCACAATGATGTTCTCAACATAGTACTCTGACCGTAAGGACAGGAGGGTCGTAATTGTACCCGCACCTGCTATTAGGGGAAATGCAATTGGCACGATAGAGGCCGTTTCGGGCTCATCATCCTTGTAAAGTGATATTCCCAGGATCATTTCAATGGCCAGAAAGAAAATGATAAAGGATCCGGCCACGGCAAAGGAGTTGACATCGATCCCGATCAATTTTAAGATCTCTTCACCAATGAACAAGAAGGCGACCATGATACAGGCGGCAACAATGGATGCCCTGCCCGAATGTAGGTGGCCTACTTTGTTGCGAAGTGATATGATGATCGGAATACTGCCCACTATATCTATGACTGCAAATAGCACCATACTGGCGGTAAATATTTCCTTGAAATTAAAATGAAATTCCATGTTAGGCTTTTATTGATCCAGCAAAATTACGTTTTCTAAAATGCTTTTGGATGCCCTAAAGCAAATAATTCTGTCTCTTTTTAGGGTGAAAGAAGTATCTTTGCGCCATATTTGAAAATTATGTTCCAATTAGGTAAAACCTTGGTGTCCGAGGAAATTATTGAGAAGGATTTTGTGTGCAATTTGAATGCTTGCAAAGGGGGGTGTTGTGTAGATGGTGAAGCGGGAGCGCCTTTAGAGGATAAGGAGACGGATCTTTTGGTGAATATCTATAGCGACGTAAAGCCATTCCTAAGACCTGAGGGCATTGCGGCCATTGAGGAGCAGGGGGCTTTTGTGAAGGGCGAGGACGGGGAATGGGAAACACCATTGGTCAATGGAAGCGAATGTGCCTATGTGATCTTTTCTGAAAATGGTATCACCAAATGTGGCCTGGAAGAGGCTTACAATCAAGGGGCTACCAAGTGGAAAAAACCGGTCTCCTGTCATTTGTATCCTGTTCGTGTAAAAGAATATACCAGCTTTACAGCCGTAAATTATCATAAATGGGAAATTTGTGATCCTGCCTGTTCCTTGGGGGCAGAGCTTCAGGTGCCTATTTATAAATTTGTAAAAGAAGCACTTATTAGAAAATTTGGGAACAAATGGTATGCCGAATTGGAGGAGGTTGCCAAAGATTATATCAAAGAGTAGGAATATTTAAAACTACCTTGGTTCCACATGGATTCTGGTGTTCGTCATAGAGGTCCAATATTTCAAATGTAAAAGAGTTCTGGTAGTCCTTTGAGAAATTGGCCAAACGCTCCTTGGTGATGTTGATGCCAACTGATTTTCGCTTGATTACCCTATTTTTCTTTAGTCTTTCAGATGTGACACGTCCTATGCCATTGTCGGAAATAGCGATATTGATGAAGTTCTGGTTTTCCCTGCTCACGTGCAGAGCAACCTTTTTCTCTCCTTCTTTTGCCGAAAGCCCATGCCAGAGCGCATTTTCCAAAAAAGGCTGAAGGATCAGGGATGGGATTTTTACGGTATGTATATCAATATTTTCATCCACCTGCATCTCAAAGTCGATCTCATCGTTGAACCTAATATTCTCAATATTCATGTAGAGTTGAACCGTTTCCAGCTCATCTGCCAATGATATTTCCCGCACAGAGGAAGCCTCCAAAATTTTACGGATCAGTTTAGAGAATTTGTTGAGGTAATGTACAGCATTCTTTTTTTCGTTGTTGATGATGTACAATTTAATGGAGTTCAGTGAATTGAACAAGAAATGGGGGTTCATTTGACTGCGTAGCATGGTGGCCTCCAAGGTCATTAACTGTTTTTCATTTTTTAATTGGCGCTGATAAAAAAGGATGTACAATATGCTGCCGAGCAATGCCAATGCAAAACCACTTACCAATAAGGTAGTTTGGTTCTTGCGCAATTTTAATTTAACGATCTCATTCTCTTTGCCCAATACCTCGATCTGATTGTTTTTCTTTTCCGTTTCCGAACGGTTGATCAGATCCGCGACATAACGTCTGTTTCTTTCATTGATCGTTTTTCTCTCTACCCAACGGGCTTTTTTGTTAAACTCCATGGCAGCCTTGTAGTCACCCTCCTTCGCACTAAGATCGGATAGAAATACATAAGCTTCTTCAACACCACTGGTAAGGTTGTATTCTTGGGCAATCTCAAAACCGTGGATAAGGTATTTTCTGGCCAAGTCAAGCTGATCCAGTTTTAAATGCGCCCAGCCAATATTGATAAATACTTCTGAAATGAGCTCCATATTCCCCAAGGCTAAGGCGGGCTCAACCAAGGATTTTAATTCGCGTAAACCTTGATCATATTTTTCTTGGTGCACGTGTATATGCGCTATTCCCAAGTTGGATTTCAAATAGATACTTCTGGACCCCACTTTTTTGTTATAGTCCAATGCCGTTTGGTAGTTGGTGAGCGCCTCTTTTATTATTCCGCGGGCCTCCAAGCTTTCTCCAATATCCTGATAGTTGATGGCGATCCCCAAATTGTTTCCCAATTCCTTTTCCTGCTTCAGTGCTTCTTGGAATCGGGCCGTAGCGATATCCCATTGCTCCAGGGTTTTGTAGATGTTGCCTATTCTGTTGAGGGAAACGTTAAGGCTTTTTTTTATTTCGTATGACGGGTCGGGAATATTTTGGGCAATATCCAATGCCATCTGTGCATAATCCAATGCTGACTGAATGGCATTTTTTCTCAGATTGGCTAAGCTTAGCATGTTTAAACTGGAAATTCTAAATACAGGATTCTCCCCAGATTCCGCAGCTTTCAACGCTTCTTCGTGCAAGGTTATGGCTTTGTCAAAAAGTGATAGGTCTTGATATATTGATCCCAATTGGTTCAGGGCATAGGCCTGACCTGCATAGTATTTGTTTTGAATTGATAGCGACAGGAGGTAGTTTAAGGAAATGGTGTCGTTTGGTGGGAGATTTAATGCAGTCTCAAAATTCGTAAGATTGATGGGTCTATTGCGTAAAATAGTTTCGATGGCTTTTTGGTGTGCCCCGGGAATTTCTTGTGAATTTAGGATGGGTGTAAAAAACAAGGTCATGACCAAAGGGAAGATCAACTTCCTCAAGGAACGGAATGAAAAAGTAGGGGATGTAATTTTATTGAACATGGGACAACCTAAAATGAATTATAACATATCCAGGAAATCCGATCTCTTTTGGCGTGAAACAGGGATTTTATCGTTGGACTGCAGCACGACATAGCCGTCTGTTTTAAGGAATTCCTTTATTTTGTTAAGGTTGATAATATACGAATTATGCACCCTAAAGAAGCATTCTTTGGGTAACATTTCATTGACTTCTTTTAATTTTTTGGTGAGCAGAATCTTTTGGCCATCACTGAGAAAAAGGGTGGTGTAGTTGCCATCGGACTCAGCGTACATAACCTCGTCGTTTTCCAGAAAGAGCAATTTTCCATCTGTATTGATGGTAATTTTCTTTTGAATGTTGGAAGAATTAAAATTCATGAGGATTTTTTCCAGCCTATCGGCGCTATAATGTTTCAAGTTGAATTTCTTGATCCTAGCAATGGTGTCACTGAGGTCATCACTGTCAATGGGCTTTAACAAATAGTCTATGGCCTCATTTTTCAGGGCCTTTATGGCGTATTGGTTATAGGCGGTGGTAATGACCACTGGGAAGTTTTTATTGGTTATCTTCTTTATGAATTGGAATCCATCCATGGCAGGCATTTCAATATCCAGAAAAAGACAATCTGGGGTGTTTTTCTCCAAATATTCCAAAGCTTCGAAAGGGTTGGTAAAAGAGGCTACAACTTTTAGCTCGCTGCTAAAATTGGTGAGCTCCCATGAGAGTCCCTGAATTGCTTTTATTTCATCGTCTACTATTACTGCTTCTAACATGTGCAATGGATAAACTTAAACTATAGTTGGTCAAAATATGTCGAGCCTATATTGTGATGGCTGGCGCCATAGGGTTATAGGATATTAAGTATTCAATTTGGTTTAAATGTAGTCAATAATTGATATTAAACCCACTAATCCCTATGAATTTTGGTTGACATGGATGTTATTGAGAATATAGAAAATGTCTGTCTAAATCTGTCTGCAAATTATACAAAATAGGTAACCAATTATACATATCGGGCTTAAAAGACCCTTTTAAGGAGCTATATTCGGTATCCTATTGGAATGGTAGGGATTTTTTGAAACCTTTTTTGGTAATGAAATCTGGAGTGGATGGCTGATCTGTCCAAGTGTTTTGAAAGTGGTTAAGACATTCTTTGAATGTAAATACCAGGAATTATGATGAGGTGCTTGATTTTATTTTCCATTCTGATAGCCTTGTTGGTCTTTGCGAGTATTGTAGAGCCTAAGGAAGCGTCGGAGGAACAACAACTAGTAATTGTTGACGACTTTGGCAAAATGTCCCGATAAATTTTTAATGCGGGTCACAAAGATTACAAATTGGCAACCAATATTTGAATACAATAGAGGGCCAATGAAATTTTAAGGTAATAATTAGTTATAAAGTTAATGAAACTGTCAGGCCATGAATACGACCCAATGCAGTTTGTTTCTATCGAAACAGGTGCATGTACGGAAAATGCCTTACTCAATGGAAAAACAACCTATTGGAAAACCTAGCCAACGTGTTGGTTTTGGAAATCTGCTCGGTTAATAGGTTTCGGGGGAACTACCTAAATCAGCAGGTCCATTCAAGGTAATATTGAATATACTATCTATTGAAGGGTCGTAAGGTTTGACAGTATTATTATGAGTTTATAAAGGGGCAGCTTGAAAAAGCTGTCCCTTTTGTTTTGAAGTAGACCGAAAGGTCTAATTTTTAATACTTTTTGGTTTATTTTTCCACTTCTCTTTTTGTCCAATTTCAACATGCAACTTATTACAACAACCTGCATTTCCGAAAAGGCAATAAACATCACTGGCGAGCCTAGATTTCAACATATAGTGTTAAAAACTTTGTAATTTAAATGATGAAACAACCTTCGTTTATTGCTTACATTTTTCAATCTTTGTTACTCCCGAGTAGGGTAATTTTCGCCCCAAAACAACAAATTACTTAAAACATTACATATGTCAACAGCAGTAGAGCCCATTTTGAAGGAAAACAAGGATAGATTTGTGATCTTCCCAATCCAACATCACGATTTGTGGGAATGGTATAAAAAGTGCGAAGCTTGTTTTTGGACCGCTGAGGAAATAGACTTACATCAAGATCCTATCGATTGGAAAAATAAGCTCAATGATGATGAGCGTTACTTTATAAAGCATATTCTTGCTTTTTTTGCTGCTTCTGATGGGATTGTCAATGAGAATTTGGCAGAAAACTTTGTGAATGAGGTTCAGTATTCTGAGGCCAAATTCTTTTATGGCTTTCAGATTATGATGGAGAACATCCATTCAGAGACCTACTCCCTGTTGATCGATACTTATGTTAAGGATGAAAAGGAAAAAAATCTACTTTTCAATGCAATTGATAATTTCCCTGCTATTAAGAAAAAAGCAGATTGGGCATTGAAATGGATAGAATCTCCAAGTTTTGCGGAAAGATTGATTGCTTTTGCCGCCGTTGAAGGAATTTTCTTTTCCGGAGCATTTTGTTCTATCTTCTGGTTGAAGAAAAGAGGACTAATGCCTGGTCTGACATTTTCCAATGAGTTAATATCCAGGGATGAGGGTATGCATTGCGATTATGCTGTTCATCTGCACAACCATCATTTGGTAAACAAAGTTCCAAAAGCCAGAATTACAGAAATTATAGTGGATGCGCTAAATATAGAGCGTGAATTTATAACCGAATCCCTACCTGCCAGTCTCATTGGGATGAACGCCAAGTTGATGACACAGTATCTTGAATTTGTCACCGATAGGTTGTTGGTGGAATTGGGCTGTGAAAAGGTCTACAATTCATCTAACCCCTTCGATTTTATGGATATGATATCCCTACAGGGGAAGACCAACTTTTTTGAGAAAAGAGTTTCAGAATACCAGAAAGCGGGTGTATTGAACAAGGAAAAGGACGGTGAAAACCAGAAGATCAGTTTCGACGCTGATTTCTAGTCCAATAGAATTAGAGGCCCCTTGAAAAAGGGGTTTTTAAGCCCTTGGATTAAAATGTTAAGAAAAACCAAAAATTATATCAATCGGCTTTTTTGGTCAAAGGAAGTCGATCTCAGAATCTCGGACCGCCAAATGGTTTTGGCAGTCAAGGGAAAAGAAAAAGACCAGTA
This sequence comes from Sediminicola sp. 1XM1-17, assembly GCF_037203765.1. Lineage (NCBI taxonomy): Bacteria > Pseudomonadati > Bacteroidota > Flavobacteriia > Flavobacteriales > Flavobacteriaceae > Sediminicola > Sediminicola sp. 1XM1-17. The sequence continues at coordinate 591,036 of NZ_JBBCAS010000001.1, forward strand.
AATATTCGTTTCATTTAAATAGTTGTAGCACATGTTTGTAGTAAAAAGAGATGGCAGAAAAGAGCCGATGATGTTCGATAAGATCACGGCCAGAGTAAGAAAGTTATGTTATGGACTAAATAGCCTTGTAGATCCTGTAAAGGTCGCCATGAGGGTTATTGAAGGTCTGTACGATGGGGTGACCACATCTGAATTGGATAATCTTGCTGCGGAAATTGCTGCAACCATGACTACCACGCATCCGGACTATGCAAAATTGGCCGCGCGTATCTCCATTTCCAACTTACATAAAAACACCAAAAAATCTTTCTCCGAAACGATGAAGGATCTTTATGTATATGTAAACCCACGGACCGGGAAAAAGGCCCCTCTGTTATCCGATGAGGTATACAAGGTCATAGAAGAGAATGCAGAAACATTGGATTCTACCATAATTTATAACCGCGATTTTGGCTACGATTATTTCGGTTTTAAGACTTTGGAGCGCTCCTACCTATTAAAATTGAATGGAAAAATTGCTGAAAGGCCACAACATATGCTGATGCGTGTTTCCATAGGAATCCATTTGAACGATCTGGAATCTGCCATTGAGACCTATGAGCTGATGTCCAAGAAATACTTCACTCACGCTACCCCTACCTTGTTCAATGCAGGGATGCCGAAACCTCAGATGTCCTCTTGCTTTTTGCTGGCCATGAAGGACGACAGTATCGATGGGATTTATGATACCCTAAAACAAACGGCCAAGATTTCACAATCTGCGGGGGGGATTGGATTATCCATACATAACATCAGGGCCACAGGATCCTATATTGCTGGAACCAACGGTACCTCTAACGGAATTGTACCCATGTTGCAGGTATTCAATGATACTGCTAGGTATGTAGATCAAGGAGGTGGGAAACGTAAAGGTAGCTTTGCCATTTATGTTGAGCCATGGCACGCTGATATATTTGAATTCCTGGACCTGAAAAAGAACCACGGAAAAGAAGAAATGCGAGCGCGGGATCTTTTTTATGCCATGTGGATTCCTGATTTGTTCATGAAAAGGGTAGAGGCAAACGAGGAATGGACCTTGATGTGTCCCAATGAGTGTCCAAACCTGTTCAATACCCATAGTGACGAATTTGAAGCCCTTTATTTAAAGTATGAAGCAGAGGGTAAAGGAAGAAAGACCATTAGGGCACGTGAACTTTGGGAGAAAATTTTGGAATCCCAAATAGAAACTGGAACTCCTTATATGTTGTATAAGGATGCCGCCAATAGAAAGAGCAATCAGAAAAACCTGGGGACCATTCGTTCTTCCAACCTTTGTACGGAGATTATGGAATACACATCCCCTGATGAGGTGGCTGTTTGTAACCTTGCCTCCATAGCCCTGCCTATGTTTGTAAAGAACGGAGATTTCGATCACAAGGAACTTTTCCGTGTAACCAAAAGGGTTACCAAAAACCTTAACAGGGTTATAGATAGAAATTACTATCCCGTTAAGGAAGCTGAAAATTCCAATATGCGCCATAGACCGGTAGGTCTTGGGGTACAAGGTCTGGCCGACGCCTTTATTATGCTTCGTTTGCCTTTTACCAGTGAAGAAGCTAAAAAATTGAACCAGGAGATATTTGAAACGCTTTACTTTGCCGCAGTTACCGCCTCCATGGAACAGGCCAAGGAAGAAGGACCTTATTCTACTTATGAAGGGTCGCCAATGTCCAAAGGTGAGTTCCAGTACAATTTATGGGGCATTAAGGATGAGGAATTGTCAGGAAGATGGGATTGGGCCAAACTTCGAAAAGAAGTGAAGAAAAGTGGTGTTCGCAACTCATTGTTGGTTGCTCCGATGCCAACGGCTTCAACCTCTCAGATATTGGGGAACAATGAGTGTTTTGAGCCGTATACCTCCAACATATATACCCGCAGGGTATTGTCCGGTGAATTCATTGTTGTGAACAAGCATTTATTGGAGGACTTGGTGAACCTTGGGCTTTGGAACGAGAATGTAAAACAGGAATTGATGCGGGCCAATGGTTCGGTTCAAGATATAGAGGGCATTCCAGAAGATATCAAAGAGTTGTACAAGACAGTTTGGGAATTAAGTATGAAAGATATAATTGATATGTCCAGACATAGAGGGTATTTCATTGACCAGAGTCAGTCTTTGAACCTGTTCATGGAAAACGCCAATTATTCCAAGCTTACCTCAATGCATTTCTATGCATGGAAAAGCGGACTTAAAACAGGGATGTACTACTTGAGGACCAAGGCGGCCGTAGATGCCATCAAGTTTACTTTGGACAACAGTAAAAAACAAGAGGCTCCGGCGAAAGAATTGGAGGAAGCAGAGGTCTTAAATGTAGCTGCGGTAAAACCGGAAACAAAGACTGCGTCAGAAGTGGCTGCTATGCCAGTCAAAGAAGATGTTGAAGTAAAACCCATGAGCGCTGCCGAAATGAAGGCTTTGATAGCGCAGGCAAAGGCCAGCGAAGGAGATGACGATTGTTTAATGTGTGGCTCTTAAGATATTGAAGGAGCTTTAGCCAAAGCTCTTGATGGCCCATATCATCATTAAAATAAAATACCTCGAGATAGGTTACCTTGTGGTGCTTCTCGAGGTATTTTTTTGTGGTCCATTTTCAAAAGCCAACCATAATGGGGGAACTATCTTGTTCTTATGTAGCTATAGTAGACCAATTTGGAGCCTACCAACAGTATGGCATAAACTCCCAGTAACCATATATAATGTTCCATAATGTATTTTTAGACGGTTGTGGTGGGTCTAAACTTACTTGTGTGTATGTTAAACAATTGATAAATAGATCAATGGGGGTGCTTGTAACGGGGCCATTACTATTGGTGAGCCCATGCTGCTCCTAGAAATGTAAAAGCCCTTCCAAGGCATATGCTACCTGAAAGGGCTTAAAAATAAAATAATGGGTATTAGCTACAGAAGTTCATCAGATAGACCATGCCTTGCCACCGGTCAGTTCTTGAAGTTCACCACAACCGATATATTCTCCAGGAACTGGAAGGTATGCCAAGACTTCTTCCCCAACATATTCGGAGCTCTTATAGGCCCATATGGTCATGCCTCTAAGATTATTGGCAAAAGCAAAACTGCCTATGCTGGCATCCAATTCTGCTGTTTGTCCATTTTCAATAGCCTCTTGGTAGGAGGTTATAATCTCAAAATTTTCAATTTCTTGCTCTTTGGTAACCTTTAAGGCCTGAGATAGGGACGGTTCCAAATCTTCAGCTGTAAGGTCTGCCAAGGTCTCCTTGCCGGAATCTTTTAAAGCTTTGTCCAGAAAATTGCCCATGGACATTTTGAAGAATTCCTGTTGTTTTGGTTCCATCACCTCATAGGCAAATTTGTCGATGAACATATGAACATTTACTTCTGTGGCCGAAGGGGTATCTGTTTTGGGTAGAATGAGATCTACCAAATTCATCAGTGCCGCTCCTTGGTCTTTGGTTAAAAAGGACGGTGCCCATTCCATCGCTGGTTTGTCCTTACAACTTTGAACTAGACTTACCAATGTTGGGACCGCTACTACGTATCCCAATGAAAGGCCTATATTTTTGAGTGCTATTCTTCTATCCATTATACGTTTCCTTTTTTAAGTTCTTGGGCGGCATGGTTGGCAGCTCTTGCCGTAAATGCCATATAGGTCAATGATGGATTGACACAACTTGCAGAAGTCATGAAGGCACCATCTGTTACATAAACATTGGGTACCGCATGTATTTGGTTGTACCCATTCAATACCGATGTCTTAGGATCCCTACCCATTCTCGCTGTTCCCATTTCGTGGATCCCCAGACCCAATGCTCCAGGATTGTCAAACCCTTTTACATCTCTAAATCCGGCTTTTTCCAACATCTCAATGGCTTGGTTTTTCATGTCCTCGCGCATTTTCCATTCGTTTTCCTTGAATTCAGCGTCAAAGGTAACGGTGGGGAGTCCCCAACTATCCAAATTATCGTAATCCAAAGTCATTCTGTTTTCTTCATATGGGAGTACTTCTCCGAAGCCACCAATTCCAAAACTCCAGCCTCCCGGCTTCAACAAGTTTTCCTTGAGCTCCTTGCCGTAGGACATTTCAGAAATGGATTCTTCCCAGTTGTCCCTACTGGCGCCACCTTGGTAACCATACCCTCGTATAAAATCTTTTTGGTTGCTAGTGCCCCCTAGATTCCTGAATCGGGGAATATAGACACCGTTTGGCTTTCTTCCCTTGTAGTACTTGTCCTCAAAACCATCAAACTTTCCAGAAGCACCAACACCTAAATGGTGATCCATAATGTTTCTTCCCAGTTGATCGGAGTCATTACCCATTCCGTTCGGGAAACGATCAGATTTCGAATGCAATAAAATGGCTGTTGATGCCATGGAAGAAGCGCAAAGGAAGATTACCTTGGCATTGAATACCAATTCTTCTTTCGTGAGCCTATCGATTACTTTAACTCCGGAGGCCTTTCCTGTTTTGGGGTCATAAATGACTTCCGAAACGATGGAATCCGGTCTGAGGGTTAGATTTCCTGTTCTTTCCGCAGCAGGCAAAGTAGAGGAGTTGCTACTGAAATAGGCCCCAAAAGGACAGCCCCTAATACAGCGGTTTCTAAATTGGCACTTGCTACGCCCCTCAAATTCTTTATTACCGGTAATATGTGCCACCCTACCGGCGGTCACTACGCGGCCATCAAAATTTTCTGAAACTTTTTCCCTGAAAACCTGTTCTACACAATTCAATTCCATCATGGGTAAGAACTGTCCATCGGGCAATTGTTTCAAACCGAGATTTTCACCGCTCACCCCGATATAGGATTCTACCTTGTCGTACCAAGGAGCTATATCCTTATATCTAACGGGCCAGTCTACGGCAATACCATCTCTTTTATTGGCTTCAAAATCCATTTCGCTCCAACGATAGCTATGGCGCCCCCACATGATCGACCTACCTCCAACATGATAACCTCGCATCCAATCAAAACGTTTGGTTTCATTATAAGGATGTTCCAGATCATTAACAAACCACTCATTGTGCTGTGCTTTGGTCGTGTATCCGGTCCTGGCTTGTTTTAATTGCTTTGCTTGTTCTTCCCTGGGAAGTTCTCCATTGTTCGGAAAATCCCAGTCATCCATATTGGCAGTCTTGTAGTCCTGGATATGAGTCACCATCCTTCCGCGCTCTAGAACCAGTGTTTTGAGTCCGTTCTCACATAACTCCTTAGCCGCCCATCCGCCGCTAATCCCAGTACCCACAACGATTGCGTCGTAAGATTCCTGTTCTTCGTTGTAATAAAATTTACCCATTTATTGAATTGTTTATTTCCTAAATTTATTAAATATAAAAAGAATTTTCTACATTTAAACGCCAATTTTATTGGGATACCTGCACTATAACGTTGTAGTTGGGGCTATTCATTGAAAACTAAATAATCAACTTAATCCATGAAAAGAAATCACCTCAAACACGCCGTTCTTTTGGGAATGGCCATCGTAACTCTGGGAATGTATTCCTGTAAAGAGACTAAAAAAGCTGAAGCTGAACCGACTGTTGTTTCAACTGAGGAAGAAAAGACAGCCGATCCCTTTTTTGAACTTTCCCTGGCACAATGGTCCATGCACAAAATGGTATTTGATGAAGGGGTAGATCCCTATACTTTCGCTGAAAAAGCAAAAGGATGGGGCTTTAGCGGTTTGGAGTACGTAAGTGGTCTTTATTATAAGGAGCTGGAGAAGTCCAATTTCTCCAAGGAAGCCATGGCGGCGTTTGTTGAAAAATGTAATGCTGAAAGTGAAAAATATGGGATGGTGAATGTGCTGATCATGATTGACGGACAAGGAGATCTGGCCAGTGTGGATGCCAAAGAGCGCAAAAAGGCGGTAGAGAACCATTATAAATGGGTGGATGCGGCCGCGGCAATGGGTTGTCATTCCATCCGTGTAAATTTGGATGGGAGCCAAATACCAGAGGAGTGGATTGCCAATTCTGTGGATGGTTTAAAACAATTGGCGACCTATGCCAAGGATAAGAATGTAAATATTATTGTGGAGAACCACGGGGGACTATCTTCCAATGCCGCTATGTTGGCAGAGGTTATGAAAACCGTGAATATGGAGAATTGCGGTACATTACCGGATTTTGGGAATTTCTGTGTAAAACGAAAGGGAGGATCCTATTATAGTGGAGAATGCGAAGAGGAATATGATATGTATCAGGGAGTTAGCGAACTGATGCCCTACGCTAAAGGTGTTAGTGCCAAATCATATAATTTTGATGAAGCCGGTAACGAAACCAAAATTGACTATTCCAAAATGTTGCAGATTGTGAAAAATGCAGGCTATACCAGTTTTATAGGGGTGGAATATGAAGGTGATGAACTCGGAGAAGAGGCAGGTATTTTGGCGACCAAGGAATTATTGTTGAATGCTTCAAAAAATCTGGAGTAGTCCGGAGATCCAATATGCAGAGCTTTTTTAATCAATTGTTTGATTACAACTTTTATTGCAACAAAAAGCTGATCGAGGCATGCAATAAAATGGAAACGGTTCCCCAAAGGAGCACAGAGCTTTTTAGCCATATTTTGAATGCACACCATATCTGGAACCATAGAATATTGCAAAAGTCGCCCGAATATGGGGTCACGCAGATACAACCCCTTAAAGATTGGGGCGATATCCATTATGAAAACCAAAGAAGTTCTTTCGAAATTATAACCTATACCGAGGATTTTGAGGTGCGATTGGACTATGAGAATTCTGAAGGCCGACTTTTTACCAATACCATTAAGGATATGTTGTTCCATATCATCAACCATTCCACGCACCACAGAGCGCAAATTTCTATGGATTTTAGAAATAACGGGATAGACCCCCTTACATTGGATTTTATATTTTACAAACGATAAATACAACTAGCCACTTATGAACACGAAAATCAAAATACAATTGTCCTTCATGATGTTCCTTGAATTTTTTATCTGGGGAGGATGGTTTGTTACCCTAGGGACATTTTTAGGGAATAATTTGAATGCCACTGGCGCCGAATCCGCTATGGCCTTCTCTACCCAGTCTTGGGGAGCCATAATTGCACCTTTTATTATAGGGCTTATTGCAGACCGTTATTTTAATGCAGAAAAGATCTTGGGAATTCTGCATTTGGCAGGGGCTTTGCTCATGTACCAAATGTATATGTCAACCGATTTTGCTGGATTTTATCCCTATGTTTTTGGATATATGGTCCTTTATATGCCAACCTTGGCCTTGGTCAATTCCATTTCATTCAATCAAATGAAAAACCCTGCAAAGGAATTTTCATTTGTCCGCGTTTTTGGAACTATTGGATGGATTGCCGCCGGCTTGCTTATTAGTTACGTGTTCTTTTGGGATTCTGTAGAGGGAAGACAGGCTGGATTATTGAGGAATACCTTTTTGATGGTGTCCATTGCTTCTGCCATTTTGGGGGTTTTTAGTTTTATGTTGCCCAAAACACCTCCCAAGGTTGGGAAAGATGAGAAAATCAGTATTTCTGCCATCCTAGGGTTGGATGCTTTGAAATTATTGAAGGACAGGAATTTCTTGGTGTTTTTTATATCCTCTATTCTAATTTGTATTCCTTTGGCATTTTACTACCAGAATGCGAATCCATTTTTATCTGAAATTGGGATGGACAACCCTACTGGAAAAATGACCATCGGGCAGGCATCTGAAGTATTGTTCATGTTGCTTCTTCCTTACTTTTTCAAAAAATTTGGTTTTAAGAAAACCCTTATAGCCGGTATGCTGGCTTGGACGGTGAGATATATGTTGTTCGCCTATGGCAATGCGGGAGATCTGGCCTTTATGCTGATCATTGGTATTGCGCTTCACGGTATCTGTTATGACTTTTTCTTTGTATCTGGTCAAATCTATACCGATAGCAAGGCTGGGATAAAATATAAAAGTGCCGCCCAGGGACTGATCACTCTGGCTACCTATGGAGTGGGGATGTTGATCGGATTTAAGATAGCCGGAATAATTACAGATACCTATAAAGGTGCGGACGGGTTACATTCATGGGATAATATATGGACATTCCCGGCCATATTCGCCTTAGTGGTGATGGTATTGTTCGCGATATTTTTTAAGAATGAAGAAGTAGAATACAAAGAATAGATATTAATAAGTAGAAGATAGGTTATGAGCAAGAAAATTAGACTAGGTATTTTAGGTGGAGGTGGGGATTCCCTGATCGGGGTATTGCACAGGATTGCTTCCTTCATGAATGATAATTATGAAATTGTTGGTGCCGTTTTTAATCCGGACCACAACGACAGTTTGGCTTTTGCCAAGGAAATAGGGGTTCCTACAAATAGGATCTATAAGGACTTTGATGCGTTGGTGGAGGAGGAAATGAAACTTCCCGTGGAGGAGAGGATTCAGGTATGCTCCATTTTAACGCCCAATTTTTTACATTTCCCAATGGCCAAAAAATTATTGGAGAACGGCTTTAATGTCATATGTGAAAAGCCAATGACCACCACTTATGAGGAGGCCAAAATATTACAAGCTGCCCTGGAAAAGGCCAAGACTGTTTTTGCCGTTACACACACCTATACGGGTTATCCAATGGTACGCCAGATGCGGGAAATGGTAAAAGCAGGCGCCTTGGGAAAGGTTCAAAAAGTGGATGTACAGTATTATCAGGGTTGGATAAACCCCATTATTCACGATAAGGAAAAACGCGCCACAACATGGCGTTTAAATCCCGAAAAAGCGGGTATCAGTTGTTGTATGGGCGATATTGGGGTGCATGCCTTCAATATGGTAGAATATACTACCGGACTTCAGGTAGATACCATTTTAGCAGACCTGAACTATCTTTACGAGGACAATAAAATGGATATTGATGGGACCGTACTCATACGTATGAAAGGTGGGGTCAAGGGCGTTATCAGATCCAGCCAAATTGCTACAGGAGAAGAAAATGGTCTAACGGTGGCTATTTACGGAGATAAGGCCGGACTTCGTTGGGAGCAGGAAAATCCAAATTATCTGTATGTCCTTTCGGATGATAAGCCACTGCAGGTCTTTAAGCCGGGCCATGCCTATAATTCCAAATTGTCATTGGACGGTACGAAGCTTCCTCCAGGACATCCCGAAGGGATATTCGATGCCATGGCCAATATATATTTGGGTGTTGCCAGGGCCGTACGTGGAGAGGATTACAACCCGGGGGAATTCCCCACCATGATGGATGGCGTAAGGGGCCTTAACTTCATAGAAAGTACAGTGGCTTCCCATAAACAAGGGAATACATGGGTGACTTTGAAGTAAAATTGAACTATACAAACAAAAAAGAGCCGCTACCTGCGGCTCTTTTTTGTTTTAAAAGACTTTTTCAAAATATTCACAAACCACAATCATGCTTTCATTGGGCTTGCGGTCATGTTCTCCAAGTTGCCTTTGATAAAATTCCCATTGGGTTTGTTTCCAGTGGGCAAGGCTGCCATTACCTTCCCCTTCCATTTTGGCGTGATCTTCTGATATACTAAAATAGGGCATCATTCTTACGGATGTGGTCCTTACAATACATTTGGCATTGCCTTCCCAATCTGTAAAAACGGTGAAATCACCCCGCTTGGGTAAGGGTTGATTCCTTAATTGCAAGCCTAGAAGGGAATGGGAGGTCGCCTTTTTGGCACCGGCCAAAACCAGCGCTACGGAGTTATTGGCATCCTTTTCATTGTCATAAAAATGGTAAACCTTAGGGGTGTGCTCAAAAGCAAATTCCAGATGGGCCTTTAAAAAATCGCCCCACATGTTTTCAGCAGAATGGTTCTTCATGGTTGATATTAATTGTTGCACTTTCAATTCGAGAGGCTAAGTCTAAATGGCAGAAGGCGTTTATGATGTTCCTTCTTAAACTACATATTTGTCAAAATAAAGGACTTATACTTTTTTGCCCAACCTAAGATTTTGGCCAAAAAGGTTTATCCTGAATTTTAATCCCGTGCCTATAACGTTTGCGACTCCCGATACAGTATGATTCAGTATTATATTTTCTTTTAATTCTTTAGTAATCCCTATATTTATAATCTGCTGCGGAATTATAAATGAGAATGTTTTCAACACTAAATATAGGGTTTAATTCTCAAAATTTCAGTGGCCAGTCAAAATATGAATGGTAATAAAAATGAGATCGTTACAATGAAGACAATTAAAGGACCGGCAGTTTTTCTTGCCCAATTTGTAGATAATAAAGCTCCGTTCAACTCCTTGGATGGGATGTGCAAATGGGCCTCGGATTTAGGATATAAAGGAATTCAGATCCCTACTTGGGAAAGCTTTCTGATAGATTTGGACAAGGCGGCCGAAAGTCAGACCTATTGTGACGAACTAAAGGGAAAAATAAATTCTTATGGGCTTGAAATAACGGAATTGTCCACGCATCTGCAGGGACAATTGGTGGCTGTGAACCCTGCCTATGATCTCATGTTCGATAATTTTGCTCCGGACAAGGTAAAGAACAACCCCAAGGCCAGGACGGAATGGGCGGTTGATACTGTTAAAAAAGCGGCCACGGCCAGTAGAAGACTGGGATTAAGTGCGCATGCCACCTTTTCGGGAGCGCTATTGTGGCATACCATGCATCCATGGCCACAACGGCCAGCGGGTCTTGTGGAAATGGGTTTTGAGGAATTGGCAAAAAGGTGGATGCCCATATTGAACCATTTTGACAAGGAAGGGGTTGATGTCTGTTACGAGATACATCCGGGTGAGGATTTACATGATGGAGATACTTTTGAGCGTTTTCTGGCTGCAACGGGGAACCATAAAAGGGTCAATATCCTTTACGATCCAAGTCACTTTGTGCTGCAACAACTGGATTATATCACTTATATAGACCACTACCATGAATTTATCAAATCGTTTCATGTGAAGGACTCCGAATTTAATCCCACGGGAAAAAAAGGAGCTTTTGGCGGGTATAATGATTGGGGCGATAGGGCCGGAAGGTACCGCTCCTTGGGTGATGGGCAAATTGATTTTAAAACAATATTCTCCAAGTTGACCCAATATGGTTGTGATGTTTGGGCAGTTATGGAATGGGAGTGCTGTATCAAAAGCCCGGAACAAGGTGCCAGGGAAGGAGCAAAATTCATTCAGGACCATATCATAGAGGCTACAGAGAAGACATTTGATGATTTTGCTGGGGCGGAAATAGATAAGGCAACACTCAAAAAAATACTTGGAATCTAACTAATACCTATACCCATGAAACAACTAATTTTTAGTGGCCTTTTGGCCTTGATGATCTTCGGCTGTAAAGAAAAGGCCAAGGAAACCAAAGAAGAAATGAATGCCGATAGGGCAGAGACACAAATGGAAGCAGCAACACAAGATGAATGGACGGTACTTTTTGACGGCTCCTCTTTTGATGGTTGGCACGGCTATCTAAAAGAAGACATGCCGGAACAATGGAAATTGGAAGATGGGGCAATGGTTTTCCATCCACCCAAAGATAGAGCCAAAGGGGCCAGTTACAATCTGGTAACCGACAAGGAATTTACGGACTTTGTACTCTCCATAGACTGGAAGATATCCGAAGGAGGAAACAGTGGTATTTTTTGGGGTGTCAAAGAAGATCCCAATTTGTCCGAAGCTTATCAGACCGGACCGGAAATTCAAGTGTTGGACAATGAAAGACATCCTGATGCGAAAGTTGGTACTACCCACCAAGCAGGTGCTTTATATGATATGGTGGCCCCCAATCACGAAATGGCGAAACCTGCTGGAGAGTGGAATACCTGTGTATTGACCGTAAACCACAAAACCAACGAGGGTCGTGTGGAACTCAATGGAATGACCATAGTTACCTTTCCCGTAAATGATCCGGAATGGAGTGCCATGGTGGCCAAATCCAAGTTTGCAGATTGGGAACATTTTGGAAAATATAAAACAGGAAAAATAGGACTGCAGGATCATGGAGATATGGTTTCCTATAGAAATATCAAAATAAAGGAACTATAGTATGAAATATGTATTTACCGTCTTTTTGGGCCTTGCCCTTTTTTCTTGTAAAGAAAAGGTAGAAGTAGCCCCATTGGAGGCAAAGGACAACACTCCCCAGGAAATAGTCTATGAGGAGTATACCGGAGTGGAACCCACAAAACCGGAAGAAACGGAGGTCTATGAGCCTGTACCCCCTACAGTACAGCCCTATGCGAATAACGGAGCTCCAAGTGACGCCATTGTGCTATTTGATGGGAAAAATTTTGACCAGTGGATCAGTGCAAAGGACAGTACTTCAGTAGCGTGGCACTTGAACAAGGATGGGAGTATGACCGTAAAGGATCGGTCAGGGGATATTCAGACCAAACAGAATTTTGGAAGTGTTCAGTTGCACCTGGAATGGAAATCTCCTGCAGACATACAACGGGAAGGCCAGAACAGGGCAAACAGTGGGGTTTTCCTTCAGGGGATCTATGAGGTTCAGATTCTGGACAATAACAACAATGACACTTACGTAAACGGCCAGGTTGGTTCTATTTACAAGCAACACGTGCCTTTGGCAAAAGCGTCCGTGCCATCAGGGGAATGGAATTCCTATGACATCATTTTTCATGAACCGGTATTCAATGATGAAGGAAAGAAAATTAGGTCGGGGACCATTACGGTAATACACAATGGGGTTTTGGTCCAGGACCACGCAGAAATAAAAGGTACTACACCCTACATTGGCTGGCCAAAGAACGAAGCCCATGGAAAGGGACCTATAAAGCTCCAAGATCATGGAGACAACAGCAGGGTAAGCTTTAGAAATATTTGGGTCAGGGAACTGTAGCATGCTCTTGGAAGAATTGATGGCCATAGGCATTACCCCAACCTTATTGATTGCCTTTGGTTATTATTGGAAATTATATCCCCCTAAGAAAATCAATGCGTTGTACGGCTACCGGACCAGAAGAAGTATGGCCAACCAGCTCATATGGGATTATGCCAATAAAATAGGATCGAAAATGTTCATCAAGGTAGGTATAGTAACCTTGGTTTTAAGTTTTTTTGCCTATTTCCTTTTGGCCCCAAGTGCCAATATAGTGGCTTCATTTTTTATTTTTATCATTGGTATTGGTGCAGGGATGTATTGGTGCGAGACAAAGATCAATAGGTATTTTGATAAAAATGGCAACCCAAAAAAGCAAAACTGAATTTTAATTACCTTTGCCAAAATTTAAAATCAATTTATGATCCAATCCATGACAGGGTTTGGGAAGTACGTTATTCAACTTCCCTCAAAGAAAATCACCATTGAAATAAAATCATTGAACAGCAAGAGTCTCGACTTAAATGCCCGCATACCGTCGGCGTATAGGGAAAAGGAGTTGGAGCTTCGAAAGATTATCGCCAGTTCTTTGGAGAGAGGAAAGGTAGATTTTGGATTGTATATGGAGTCTACGGGTGATGAAACCTCCGCTGTGATCAACGAAGGGGTGGTTAAGGGTTATATCAAACAGTTACGAGCCATTGCAGAAGGGGATGATGTTAAATTCCTGGAAATGGCTGTACGCTTGCCAGATGCCCTAAAGACGGAAAGGGACGATATTGATGAAGAGGAATATAAGGCCATTTTGGAAGCTCTTAATAATGCCCTGAAAGAAATCAACATATTCAGATCGGAGGAGGGTCAGGTACTGGAAAAGGATTTCTTGGAAAGGATCGCTTCGCTGAACCGGTTGTTGGAAGAAGTGAAGGCCATGGATAAAGACCGACTCTCCATGGTGAGAGAACGCTTGGAAAAGGCCGTAGCCGATTTAAAGACCGATCTGGATACCAATAGGTTTGAACAGGAATTGATTTATTATTTGGAGAAATACGATATCACAGAGGAAAAAGTGCGCTTGGCCAATCATTTGGACTATTTTGCGACTGCTCTCAAATCTGAAGATTCCAACGGAAAAAAACTGGGCTTTATAAGTCAGGAAATAGGAAGGGAAATAAATACCATAGGATCCAAGGCCAATTATGCTCCTATGCAACAGCTCGTTGTGCAAATGAAAGATGAGTTAGAGAAAATTAAGGAACAAATGCTAAACGTACTGTAATGGAGGAAGGAAAACTTATAATCTTTTCGGCACCGTCGGGAAGTGGAAAAACAACCATCACCAGATATTTATTGGATCAGCCAGAATTGAATTTGGCCTTTTCCGTTTCCGCTACTTCCAGACCTCGTCGGGGAAAGGAAAAACATGGGGAACATTATTACTTTATGTCCATATCCGATTTCAAAAACCACATTAAGAACGATGAGTTTTTGGAATGGGAAGAGGTATATAGAGATAACTTTTATGGTACCTTGAAAAGTGAGGTGGAACGTTTGTGGGCCTTGGGCAAGAATGTGATTTTTGATATTGATGTAGTGGGGGGGCTTAGAATAAAGAAGAAATTCCCCGAGAATACGTTGGCTGTTTTTGTAAAACCACCTAGTGTTGACGAACTAAAGATCAGATTAAAAAAACGCAGTACTGAAAGTGATGACAAGATCAATATGCGTATCGCCAAGGCATCAGTAGAACTCGCTACGGCTCCACAATTTGATAAGATCATCAAAAATTATGAATTGGAAATAGCCCTTAAGGAGGCCTATGATCTGGTTGCCGATTTTGTAGGGGTAAAACAGGAAAAAAAATAGCACCGGGCATATTAGAAGGATGAAAAAGGTAGGTCTCTATTTTGGCACGTTTAATCCAATCCATATTGGTCATCTTATAATTGCCAATCATATGGTGGAATTTTCGGATCTTGATGAGGTTTGGATGGTCATTACCCCACATAGTCCTTTTAAGAAAAAGAAAACATTATTGGACAATAACCATAGATACGAGATGGTCTATGAAGCTACCAAGGACTACCCTAAACTACACCCCAGTAAGATAGAATTTGATCTTCCCCAACCCAATTATACCATTAATACGTTGGTGCATTTGGCCGAGAAGTACGGTGCCAAATATGAATTTTCACTCATGATGGGAGAGGATAACCTCAAAGGACTACATAAGTGGAAAAATTATGAAGCCATTCTGGAGCACCATCAGATTTATGTCTATCCGAGAATTTCAGAGGGTGAAGTGGATCACAGTTTTGACGGGCACCCTAAGATTACCCATATCAATGCCCCGATCATGGAGATTTCATCTACTTTTATCCGCAAAGAACACAAGGCCGGAAAAAATATTAGGCCTTTATTGCCGGAGAATGTATGGGCTTACATGGATGAAATGAATTTTTATAGGTAATTGCCTTTTTCATCCAACTTTACCCTGAGGGTTTTTTTTCTTTTTTTTAATTTGATTTTAAATGTCCTGTTCACTCCTTTTTGATGGTTGTAATCTATGAGATAAACATCGTCAATAATATTCCAACCTGGATATTTGGTTTTTAAGGCACTAAGGACTGCAGAAGGAAGGTCAAGGTTTTTAAATCGCTCGATCGTTTTTAATATCTTGCCGTTCTCGTCATATACGGCGACTATCTTGCCTTCCGGTATATAGAAGGAAACGGTATAAAATGGATATTCATCCTGAAAAGCACCTTCCTCTTTTACGTTATGACCAGCTACCTTACGCTATAATAGTTTAACCGGTACCGGCGTCTCCTTGGAGTCAATACTACTGAGGTATTTATAGTTGACCGCCGTAACCACCACCTCCGAAAGTTCCTCGGTTTTGGGGTCTTGTGACCATAGGATGGGGCAAAACAAAAGGGTAAAGAGTAAGGAAATTACGGTTTTCATATGAATTATATAATATGCAAAAGTAGTTGTTTCAAATACTGGTGGATATGAGCACCGTCAGTTTGGACCACAATTTATATTTGGGATAGGATGTCGGTCCCAAGAAATTTGTGGTCTTTATTGTAATACCACTCCCTGGTTTTTGGCATCCTAATATCATTGATGTTTTCTTGGTCCTTTAAAAGGATATATTCCCCGTCATTTTTTGATTCATCATGATAAAATTGATAGGCCTCCATGGCATAGGAAGCCGGATCAAAGTAGAAATACCATGTGTCCCCGCCAACACCTTCCTCATAGGTGACCTTTAGAACCAGGTACTCTTTGTTCTTCAATTTTTTATGCTGCACCTTAGGGTCAATAATGGTTCCTGGGTCTTTTAATTTCATTGGCAGGCCATACAGGTAGGTGTAGTAGTCCTTCATCATATTTGCCCGCTCACAATTTAGGTTGAATGATTTTTGTTGCGCCTCGGTTATTTCTGGACTACCGTTTAAAAGTAAAGTACATGTTTTGCCTTTCAATTTGTACTCCAATGTATTTCCATCTTTTTCAACGTTCAAATTAAATTGTTCCTGTGGGAGGTTGATTTGAATGATGCTTTTTCTCTCGCTGCTATTCGGAGTTTTCATAAGTACCTTGAACGCCCCACTGAACGATGACCAATTATTGTTGGGATCGTGGTAGGCCATAGTTTTTTGTAAAAGTTGATTTGCTGTTAGTTCTTGAGAGTGGCCTAAGAAAGACATGGAAGATAGAAGCAATACAATAATTATTCTCATCATGATGTATAAGGTTAACACGCTTACAAGGTAAGTATTTTGTTAATATTCTATAAAAAGGCAGGAATAGCTTTTGAATAGTTTTATTTTAGAAGACAGAAAAAAACAATTACCTCTTATGAAAAGCCTATTGCCGTTTATTTTGTTCTCCATGTTCTTTATATCCCTAACTGTGGAGGGGCAAAGAAGACCTAGAAATGAAGACCCCAAAATACCGACCAATTTTAACGATGCTACCAAGCCTAAAAATAAAAATGGCATTAAAGAATATGGGGAGGTAATAACTAAAGATGCCGTTTCCGATGATGGACTCTTTACGGTGCATAGGATAAAGGAGGAGTATTTTTATGAAATACCGTTCAATAAGCTAAAAAAGGAAATGCTTTGGGTAAGCAGAATTGCGCAGCTCCCCGAGGGATTGGGCGGCGGTTATTTTAATGCGGGTACCAAGACCAATGAGCAAGTGGTGGAGTGGGTTAGGTTCCAAGATAAAATTCTATTAAAGGTAAAGTCCTACGCGAATGTGGCGGACAGCACCAAGGCGATCCACCATTCGGTGATGGTGAATAATTACGAGCCTACACTATTTGCCTTCGATATAAAGGCCTATAATACGGACACCACGGCAGTGGTGATCAATGTGACCTCTCTTTTTAATACAGATGTGGTGGCCATCAGTGGTCTATCCGCAAGATTGCGCAAGGAGTATAAGGTGAAAAAGCTCGAGTCTTCCTTGAGTTTTATTAACGGGATCAAGAGTTTCCCCGAGAATATTGAGGTAAAACAGGATTTGACCTATAGTGCCTCGGAGCCACCTTCCTTTTCTGACTTGGAGTCCATTAGTCTACAGATGAACCAATCTATGATTTTATTGCCAAAGGAGCCCATGAGGCCCAGAAGGTATGATCCCAGGGTAGGGTTCTTTACGGTTAGCCAGTACGACTATGGAAGCAAGGAATTGAAATCGGATCAAAAAACCTATATCAGGAGATGGCGGTTGGAGCCCAAGGATGCAGAAGCATATGCGCGGGGTGAACTGGTAGAGCCCATAAAGCCCATTGTGTATTATCTGGATCCCGGAACTCCTGAGAATTTGAGGGAGTATATCAAGCAGGGAATAGAGGAATGGCAAAAACCCTTTGAAACGGCTGGTTTTAAAAATGCCATTTTGGCCAAAGACGCTCCCACGGCAGAGGAAGATCCAGAATTCAGTCCGGAGGATATCCGATATTCCGTGGTCCGATATGTTGCCAGCACCACAAGGAATGCCACTGGTCCCAGTGTGTCGGATCCTAGAAGTGGAGAAATTATTGAAAGTGACATTATTTGGTACCACAATCATTTGAGAAGCTATAGAAATAGATATTTGTTGGAAACCGGAGCCGCAAATCCATCAGCGAGGACCCTGAATACTCCCGAGGAAGAAATAGGGGAGATGATGCGCATGGTTATAGCCCATGAAGTGGGGCATGCCCTTGGCTTTCCTCATAATATGGCGGCCAGTTATGCCTACCCTGTTGATTCTTTGCGCAATGGCGCCTTTACCCAAGAAAATGGAATAGCCGCCAGTATTATGGATTATGCCCGTTATAACTATGTGGCACAGCCTGAGGATGAAAATATTAGGTTCATCCGACAAATGGGCCCCTATGACCATTATGCGACCAATTGGGGCTATCGGGTCATTCCGAACACCACCACGGTGGCGGAGGAACGGGATACGCTAGATCAATGGATCAGAAAGCACGAGTTGGATCCGAAATATAAGTTTGGCCGGCAATCCAGTCGTTTTGATCCCCAATCTCAGACAGAAAGTATAGGGGACGACCCCATAAAAGCAGGAGATTATGCCTTGAGCAATCTAAAATATGTGGCACAGAACCTTAAGAGTTGGACATCGGACCGGACCAATGACTATGGTGATCTTGAAGAGTTGTATGGGGAGTTGTTGGGTGTGTACAGTAGGTATGTAGGCCATGTAGTGACCAATATTGGAGGCGTATTTGAAAATTTGAAAACTCCAGATCAGGAAGGCCTGGTATATACCCACTTGGATCATGCTGCGCAAAAGGCATCCATGGTATGGTTACAGGAAAATTTATTTTCAACACCAGCTTGGCTCATTGATAAGGAAATATTACAAAATATAGACCATGCAGGTTACTTTGAGGCATTGCGAAGGGTGCAGGCCAGGCATCTGAACGATCTGCTCAGTTTTGACCGGATAGGCAGGCTCATCGATGCAGAAACAACCGTTGTGGACTATTACAGTGCTTTGGGAATGCTAAGGGACTTGCGCAATGGTGTGTGGAGCGAGGTCAGAAGGGGCACCAATGTTGATATTTATCGCAGAAACCTACAGCGCACCTATTTGGATAGAATGGCCTATTTAATGACAGATGAAGGTCCATCCCGTAGAAACAATGATTCGGAAGTGGAACGAACCTTAACGTTCGACGTGAGTACTTCGGATGTGCGTACGTTGGTAAGGGGAGAGCTCAAAACCCTTCGATTTAGGTTGCAGGCAGCGAGGAACAGCGCTGTGAATACAATTACAAGGTATCACTATGAGGATGCCATTGCCAGAATAGACCAGATATTGGATCCTGGAAAGTAATTGTAGATTAGTAAAAAATTAAGGGCCCAACTTCACTAAGTTGGGCCCTTTATTTTTTAGAAGTCTAGACTGACTAGAGGAAGGTTCCAGTTTCATCAATTTTCACCTTCATTCTTTCATCCCCGTTCATCAATTTTAGTTTGTAGGTCTTCTTGGCCCCTTTTTCATCCGTATAACTTACGAGATATACATCGGATTCAACCGTCCATTTGGGGAACCTGTCCATTACGGCTTTAGCAACAGTTTCCGGTAATTTTACGTTTTTGAATTTTTCAATGGTTCTAGTAATCTGGCCGTCTGCATTATAAACGGCGACAATTTTACCTTCAGGTATAAAAAAGGAAACCGTGTAAAAATCATATTCATCGCTGTAAAGATCTGATTCTTTGATGTTGTAAGCTGCAGCTTTTCTTTCCAGCATTTTTACGGGAAGCGCCTCCTCTTCATTGGTAGTTGCATTGAGGTATTTATAGTTAACCGCTGTAACAACCACCTCGGATAACTGTTCTGTTTTAACAATTTGAGAAAAACCTTGGCTGGTAAGGCCAAAAACGAATAGACCAAACAATATTTTTTTCATAATACGTATTTTAATAGATAATGGTTAAACTTTAGTGTGTCCCAAAATTATCTTTTCTGATCATGTTCCACCATGATATAGGTCATGTGGGAATAACCATGAGGTTAGTTAATGAAGGGAGTAGCTGCTTCTCATTCAAAAAATAAAGCACAGCGTACAATGATCAGGATGAGCAATAAAAAAAAGGTTCGGCCAAACATAGTTTGGCCGAACCTTTGAATTTTAAGTTCAACAAGTTTTACTTGGTGTCCAACTTGGCAGGAATTACGGAACTGTCATGTTCCTTGTAATACAGCTCCAATAAGTTGGTGGTTGCCGAAATTATATCTTTCGTCTCAAGGAGTAGGGCAAAGTATAACGTGGTATTCTTAGGGCTGGATTCTTCCGTACGTGTCCTTTCCACTTGCCTCTCAATTTTTTCAGAGACCATGTTCAGTAATTCTTGTTTGCTTGTTAGAAGCTCTCCAATTTGCTCAAATGAGCGGGAATCGAAAACCTCCTTCGTGGCACGGAAAAGTTCATCGAGCTTAAGATCTATTTCTTTTAGCTCTTTGATCTGATTGTACTTAAGTTTCTTGTGGTTATTATGGATGTGTTTATGGCTTATTTTGGCCAAGTACTCCAGGGATTGGGCCAGGTCCTGCAAAAACCCTAATATATTGATGTAGAAATTGCTTGCGCCCACACTGGCTTCGTCCAAGTTTTTGATGAAGTAAAAAATATGATCCCTCAACTCATCCACTTCATTGGATAATTTGATAACTCCTTTTTTATTCTTTTTGAGGAGATCAAGGTCTTGTTTGGCCAAACCATTGATAGTGTTGGTGTATATTTTGTTTCCTCTTTTTACAACATTGGCAATGTTATTGGCACTCTCCTCTATAACTCCTTGGATAGAACTGCTCTCTGCTTTTCTAAGGCTATCTTCAGCTTTTATTTCTTTTGATTTTTGACTGTGGGAAATGTAATTTCTTACCAAAAGGAAAATAGCTATAAGTAAAAGTATGGCTACCATGGAAGGGACATGGATATTGATTAGGTATACGATTACTGCCGCCGATATAAAAGCAATGAAGGCAGTAAAGAACCATCCCCCGATAACATTTAATACTCCGGCAACCCTGTAAACGGCACTTTCAGCACCCCAAGCCCTATCTGCCAAAGAAGAACCCATGGCAACCATAAAAGTTACGTAGGTGGTGGAAAGCGGTAATTTGTAAGAGGTGGCTATAGAGATCAATACCCCTGCTACCATTAGGTTAACTGCGGCTCTAACCATATCAAAAGCCGGCATTTCATAAGTTTTATCCTTGGAAAGTGCTATGACCGGTTTTTCAAAATTGGCATCTATCCTATTCTTGAGTGATTTTGGGATGAGGGAAGTGGTGATTTGTGAAACTAAAATAGCTCCCCTGACAATTCCCCGGGAAAGGAAGTTGGGCTGAAAACGTTCCTTGGACTCCCCTTCTCTTGAGAGGTTTATCTCGGTCTGGGTCACATAACGAGCCTTTTTTGAGAACCATAAGGTCAAAACCATGACCATCCCTGCTCCAAATAATAGGAAGTTAGGGGTAGGTACCTTTTCTGCCAAAACGGTCATGCTAAACTCAGTTGCCGGAATACCGGAAGCTTGCCAAGCTTCAAAAGACTGCCATGCAGCAATGGGGACACCTATAAAATTGACAAGATCGTTTCCTGCAAAGGCGAGGGCCAAGGCAAAAGTTCCAACGATAATGATCAGTTTATAAACATCAAATTTTAAGATAATGGTAATCAAATAAGAGAATACGGTCCAAATAACAAGGCTTCCCATGATAATTAGGATGGTGTTGTCCTGAATAAAAGTGAGTAAGTCATCACTAACGAAAGTGGCTCCTTTTAATCCTTTTATCATAATGAAATAGGTGATGGCCGTTAGGGCACTGCCACCAAATATGGATACCACCCAATTTGCTTTTTTTCTAAAATCAAAAGAGAGCAACATCCTAGAGAAATATTGGACGAGGGCACCTATGGAAAAGGCAATGACGACAGATAATAGGATCCCAACGATAATTTCGGTTGCTTTGGAGGTGTTGATATGCCTATATACATCTACATAATTTCCAGTATCCGCAGCCACCTTGATAAAGGCCATGGCCACTGCAGCACCCAAAAGTTCAAATACAATGGAAACCGTTGTAGAAGTTGGCATTCCTACGGTATTGAAGAAATCCAACAATAAAATGTCGGTGATCATCACGGCCATGAATATGATCATGATCTCACTGAACATAAATTCACTGGGATTGAAAATGCCCTTTCTGGCTACCTCCATCATCCCACTGGAAAATATGGCACCTATGGCAATTCCCAAGCTGGCAACAATCATGATGGTTCTGAAGGAAATGGCTTTGGAGCCAATGGCAGAATTCAAAAAATTTACTGCATCATTGCTAACGCCAACTACCAAATCGGCCACGGCCAAAAAGGCAAGGGCAATAATCATTAACAAGTAAATATTATCCATAATTAAAGTCTTGAAAGCCAACCTTGCAAACCTACTTAAAACTTAACAATGTATAATATTAAAAGAGCACTAATTTGACCAAAATCCCTAGTACTATGTAGGTTGTAATAGGGATTGGGGTAAAAATTTATTTTTTTCTTTTATGTTTCAGTACCTCGGCATCGATATAAAAAATAACTTCCTCTGCCACGTTTTTCATTAAATCTCCTACACGTTCCAATTTTTTCACAACGGAGAACAGCACCAGGGATTGTCTAATGAGTTTCGGGTCTTTACGTATTTCCTCTTCAATAATGGCAAAAGACTCCCTATTGATCTGATCCAGAACCTTGTCTTTTTTAAAGACTTTTCTAGCGGCCTTTACGTCCTTATCCTCATAAGCAACGGTTATGTGGTCAAACATAGCGGAGATCGTAGTATACATCTGTTCAAACTGTAATCTTTCAAAAAGATGTGGCGCTATGGGCTCGTCAAGATCAACTACGTACTTTGAAATACTGTAGGCGTGATCGGCGATTCTTTCCAAATCGAAATTGATTTTACGAACTGCCATGATGAATCGAAGATCGATGGCTACTGGATTGTACAGTGCCAAGAATTTTTCACAATCTTCCTCAATTTTCAGATCCAAGGCATTGACCCTGTTCTCCGTATTGATGACTTCCTCTGCCAAATCACTATCGTGCTCCCGAAATGCAACTTTGGCTTTTTCAAGCTGGGATTTGCACAACGTAAGCATTTTGAAACCCGACTGGTTTATGATTTCCCTTTGGTAAATAGCATTTGCCATAATCCTATATTTTATCCGAACCTACCAGTGATGTAGTTTTCGGTTTTTTGTTTTTCTGGGTTAGTAAAGATGTTTTTTGTCTTATTGTACTCAATAAGATCACCAAGATAGAAAAAAGCAGTATAATCACTGATTCTACTGGCTTGTTGCATGTTATGGGTTACAATGATAATGGTATATTTTTCTTTTAATTGAAAAATAAGTTCCTCAATTTTCGCTGTAGAAATTGGATCCAACGCCGATGTGGGCTCGTCCATTAAGATGATGGAGGGCTCAACCGCCAATGTCCGTGCAATACATAGTCTTTGTTGCTGTCCTCCTGAAAGGGCAATGCCAGATTTCTTTAGACCATCCTTCACCTCTTCCCAAAGTCCAACTTGTTGTAGGGAGGAAACTACCCGTTCTTCGATAAATTTCTTATCGGTTATGCCTTGTATCCTCAGACCGTAGGCAACATTGTCAAATATGGATTTTGGGAACGGATTTGGCTTTTGGAACACCATTCCCACTTCCTTCCGCAATTCCTCAACGTTGATATTTTTCTTATAGATATTATTGCCGTTGATCTTGATCTTCCCTTCCATTCTAAAGCCATCAACATAATCGTTCATTCTATTAAATAGACGAAGGAAAGTAGATTTTCCACAACCTGAAGGCCCAATAAAGGCGGTGACGGTGTTTGGTTTTATGGACATATCAATACCCTTTATAGCATTGAAATCATCATACCAAACTTTAATGTTCTTGGCTTCTATTTTAGGTATCTTTTTTAAAGACGGGTCTATTACACTGTCCAGTACCATATTTTCTTTTATAGGATTATCCATAATTATTTCCATTTCTTCTGCCATTTGTTCCTAAAGTACACCGCTATACCGTTCATGATAAAAGTGATGCCCAATAAGATAATGATAGCCGCAGCGGCATTTTCTATAAATCCGGATTGTGGTCTTGATATCCAGTTGAATATTTGAATTGGCATCACAGAGAACTCATCCATCGGATTGGAAGGGGCAAAGGGCACATAGGCCAATGCACCTACTACGATCAATGGTGCCGTTTCCCCAACTGCCCTTGAAAGGGCCAAAATGACCCCGGTAAGAATTCCACCGCTGGAAGCCGGTAATATCTGGTGCCAAATTGTTTGCCATTTAGAGGCACCCAAAGCAAAGGATGCATCCTTGATTGATTTAGGCACGGCCTTGATAGCTTCCCGGGTTGCCACGATAACAATAGGCAGGATGAGCAGGGATAGGGTTAAACTTCCGGCCAAGACACTGGCACCCAAGTTCATGATACGAACAAAAACCTCAAGACCCAAAAGTCCATAGATGATGGAAGGTACCCCTGCCAGATTGGAGATGTTTATTTCCAAAAGACCCGCAAGCTTATTATTCTTTGCGTATTCCTCCAGATAGATCCCAGCGGCAACCCCGATGGGAAATGCGATGATGGTGGTTAATAGCAAGATCCAAATACTCCCCATAAGGGCAGTGTAGATTCCGGAATTCTCAGCCTTTCTGGAAGGCAGGTCCGTGATAAAAGCCCAATCTATCCTAAGTATTCCGTCAATTAGGATATCTCCAATGAAGACTGCCAATAATACCAAGCCGATAATGGTACAGAATATGCCCCAATACTTGAAAGCCTGGTCTTTCCACCTATTTTTCTGTATATTATTCATATTTCTCTTGGTATTTTTTTCTGATTCTATAGCTCAATGTATTCAGTAAAAAGGTAAATACAAACAAGGTAATACCTGCGGCAAAAATAGTCCTATATTCCAAAGACCCGTGCTGTACATCTCCAAGACTCACCTGAACAATATAGGCGGTAATGGTCTCTACGGGAACCGTTGGGTCCAATGTTAATCTGGGTTGTTGACCTGCAGCTACGGCAACGATCATGGTTTCTCCAATGGCCCTGGAGATGGCCAGGATGATAGAAAC
Source organism: Sediminicola sp. 1XM1-17 (assembly GCF_037203765.1). Classification (NCBI taxonomy): domain Bacteria; kingdom Pseudomonadati; phylum Bacteroidota; class Flavobacteriia; order Flavobacteriales; family Flavobacteriaceae; genus Sediminicola; species Sediminicola sp. 1XM1-17. Next base: position 616,036 of record NZ_JBBCAS010000001.1, read on the forward strand.
GATAATACCCGAGGATGCTGCCGGGACAATCACTTTAAAAGCTGTTTGCAGTTTGGTGGCACCCATGCCGTAAGAAGCTTCCCTCAGGGAAGCGGGAACGGCATGAAGGGCATCCTCACTTATGGAGGAGATATAAGGGATTATCATGATCCCCATAACGATACCCGCCGAAAGGGAGTTGAAGCCAGCTAGATCTGGGATAAATCCCTGTAAGAAAGGGGTTACAACAACCAAAGCAAAAAAACCATAAACAACCGTTGGGATGGAAGCCAGTAGTTCCAATAATGGTTTTATAGTTTTCCTAAAATTTCGTGGGGCATACTCGCTCAGGTAAATACTGATGGTCAATCCAATTGGCAATGCTACTGCAATGGCAATAAAGGAGGTCAACAATGTTCCGGAGAGCAGCGGTAGAATTCCAAAGTGCTTTTCAGTGAACAACGGAGTCCATTGAGTATCGGTAAAGAAATCAATAATAGATACCTCACTGAAGAACTGTACCGCTTCAATGGAAAGAACCAAAATGATACCTACGGTAACGGCAATAGTAATCAAAGCGCTTGTTAAAAGCGATTTCTCGATTATAAGTTCTTTTATCTTGCGCATGTAAGATTATTTTAAATAGGAAAAATCAGGCACCTATAAAGCACCTGATTTTTCATCTATAGCTTTTAATTATTTGTTGTTTTCAACAAAAGTTTTAAAGCTTTCTTTTTGTTGGGCGTACAATTCTGAAGGTAACGGAATGTATCCTACATCGGTAGATAATTCTCCTGCATTATCCAAATAGAAGTTCACAAATTCAACCACTTCAGGAGACTTTACAGAAGTGCTGTTTACGTAGATGAACAAAGGTCTGGACAATGGTGTATAAGTACCGTTCTTTACGGTTTCCAAAGATGGTTTAACAACCTCGGTTCCATTGTTCACTCCAATAAGGGTTAATTTATCTTTGTTCTCTTCATAATAGGCCAATCCGAAAAAGCCTAGGGAATATTTATCGCCTGCAATACCCTGAACCAAAACATGATCATCTTCACTGGCAGTAAAGTCGCCCCTACTGGAACCGCTCTTTCCTACAACAGCCTCCGTAAAATAATCGTAGGTACCTGAAGCAACTCCAGGACCATACAAGTGGATCTCTTCATTTGGCCATTCTGGACGGATCTGGTTCCATTTCATAATGGTACCCTGAGCAGATGGCTCCCATATTTTTTTCAGCTCCTCTACCGTAAAATTATCTACCCATGTATTCTCTGGGTTGACCAATACAGCCAAACCATCATAAGCAACCTCTAGCTCAATGTAGTTGATGTTGTTTTCCTCACAAATCGCTTTTTCTTGATCCTTTATAGGTCGGGAAGCATTGGAAATATTGGTTTCTCCTCTAGAAAACTTATTAAAACCTCCTCCGGTTCCGGAAACCCCAATAGTAACTTTTACATCGGGTTGCTCCGATCTGAATTCTTCAGCAACAGCCTCTGTAATTGGGAATACGGTACTGGAACCGTCAATTTGAATTGTCCCGGTCATTGAACCAGCACCATCCTTTTTTTCTTTTTTGTCACCGCAGGCGCTCAATACCAGGGCCAAGGTTAAAAGAGATACAATTTTTTTCATGAGAATAATACTTTTAAAAGTTGCTAAATTTAAGAATTAAATAAATACTAGGGGTTAAATTAGGGTTAAGAATAATTTTGATCAAATCCCTATAAAACAATTGTTTAGATACTTAAAAATGTACATCCAATTGAAGGCGGTACATCAATTCGTCCGTTCCACCATCTACATTTAGATAGCTAAGGTCCGTTTGTACCTTCAATTTGTGACCTACAATATATTTGGATAAACCTAAGGTGTATTGGTCCTCTGGTGATTTTCCTGTGATATTCTCATCCAATGTGATGTTGGTGTAACGTCCTGAGATTTCCCAATCATTTTTTAATAGGTATCCCATTTGTAGGTTTAGACCATTGCCCACCTGCACTTCGTCACCTGTTAAAGTGCCGTCAGAGTTTTTGGCCAAAGGATCTTTGGCATCCCTATGGGCATATTCACCCATAAAGGAGAATCCATTATAGTTGAACATGGCGTCAATGAAAAGAGTGTTGATGTTGGTTTCATAGAAACCGGTTTCATTGTCAATGGTCATATAGGATCCTAGGTTACTTCGATTTCTTACCGCATTTTGGTTGATATCATAAGTAGCGGCAATCATTAATTTTGGGGATTTCTCCCGGTCTAAATCTGATCCTGTATAATCCCCTTTAAATTCTCCGAAAGGCAAGAATTCCAAACGTGAGGTATATTGGTGTCCTCCCAAATTGCCGGTGGTCACATTTCTACCTTCCCCTTGTGAGATGGCAAATTTTTCGCGCATCACAAAATTGTCGGACAATTTTGTTTTATGCCTTAATTGAATACCCATATCACGGTCTATGTTGAACCTGCTATTTAATAGGGAACGATCTACCAACTGTAGGTTTGCAGAGGATACTACACGTTCCACGTTACCTGGAAGTTTGGTCTGACCAACCCAAAGTTCAAAGTTTTCGTAGAAGTTCCACATGACAACCGCATCTAAAATATATCTTGGCGCATTGCTAGTGAATTCCGAGGTACCAGAAATATCCCTGTTGGATAATCCCAACTCCAATTTATATTCCAATTTGGGGCTGTAGACAAATCCGTCAAATTTCAAACGGGACCTGCGGACCAAAGAATTGGACTCTGGATTTACTAATCCTCCATCGGCGTCTTTCTCCCAATTGGCAACCGTTAAAAATTGCATCCTGGTCGCAATTTTCATGCTAAAGGTGCTATCTTTTCCCATTAGGTTGAAAAGTCCCTTTCCAAAAGCGGGAGCTTCTGTTTCTTGGGCAAAACTTAAAGTTGCAACAAACAGGAACAAACCTGCTGTAAAAATTCTTATTTTCATTTTATTAGTTTTTGTCGCTGCAAAGAACAAGAGGCAAAGTTAAGTTAACGTTAATTGGAGATTAACCTAAAGACATCATTGCTTCCCAGTAAAATGTAGAAAAAAAGCTACCTTGGCCAGAGGTAGCCTGTTGATTTACATAAATAGTTGACAAAAACTAATACATTATGAAATCTATAAGGGGTCTAAAGACGGTACCAAATTGAGATATTTTCTCCATTCTTAGGTAAATTTTAGATTAAGGAATTATTAAGAATAAAATCTAATCCACATCTGAATGGAAAATTTATTCTTGTAACATTAGTTTTAAAGAAGGGGGATTAGGTAAGGAAAAGCTATAAAATGTATCTTGCGTCTTCAAATAATTTACTATGAATTGGGAACAATTGCTATCCCTTAGAAGACAAGGGGATACCCACAAAAGGATACGGAAAGAACAAGATGAGACCCGTTTGGGGTTTGAGGTGGATTATGACCGTATTATATTTTCCTCAGCATTTCGAAGTTTACAGGACAAAACCCAGGTAATCCCATTATCCAAGACCGATTTTGTGCACACAAGGCTTACCCACAGTTTGGAAGTTTCCGTTGTTGGTAGAAGTTTGGGAAGGATTGCGGGAAAAAAGATCTTGGCAAAACATCCCTATCTAAAGGAGGTCCATGGGTACCAGTTCAATGATTTTGGAGCTATAGTTGCCGCAGCCGCACTTGCGCATGATATTGGAAACCCACCATTTGGGCATAGTGGCGAAAAGGCCATAGGGGAATATTTTAAAACTGGGAACGGGCAGCAGTATCGCTCCAGATTATCCGAAAAAGAATTTCAGGACATTATAGATTTTGAGGGCAACGCCAATGGTTTGAAGCTATTGACGGAAACCAGGGAAGGGGTGCAGGGAGGATTGCGATTGAGCTATGCTACCCTTGGGGCCTTTATGAAATACCCCAAGGAGTCTTTGCCCAAAAAGCCAACCGCTCATATTGCAGATAAGAAATTTGGATTTTTCCAGACCGAGCGCCCATTCTTTGAGGAAGTGGCATTGGAGCTGGGATTAAATCAGACACGACAGGGAAAGGACACCTCATTTTCTAGGCACCCCTTGACCTATTTGGTGGAGGCGGCAGATGATATCTGTTACACCATAATAGATTTTGAGGATGGGATTAACCTGGGACTGATTCCTGAAGATTTTGCTTTGGAGTATCTGATCAAATTGGTCAAGGACAACATCAATACAAAAAAGTACAATGAAATGGCCTTTATGGAGGATAGGCTCAGCTATCTTAGGGCATTGGCAATAAGTACGTTGATAACGGACGTCATTGATGTTTTTGTAGAAAATGAAGATGCCATTTTAGAGGGCACCTTCGGGGTTTCCTTATTGGACAAGAGTAAGTATAAGGCCCAAATTGCCGATATAATCCAACTTAGTGTTGATAAGTTGTACCAGTCCCAGGAAGTTATAGAAAAGGAGATAGCAGGATATAGGATTATTTCTGATATCCTGGATGTTTACACGAGTGCATTGGTCAAAAAAACGGAGGGTCAAGCGTCCAATTACGATAAATTGGTAATAAGGACCTTACCGGCTTTTTATCAACGAACGGAAGGTCTTTCTATTTATCAAATTCTATTGAATACGTGTTGTTATGTGGCCAGCTTATCCGATGGGGCGGCCGTGCACATCCACAATAAAATAATGGGTAGGCAACTTTAAAAGGTATAGGCAACACCAACCCCCAAAATCTGTTTGAACTGGATTCTAGGTCCACCTGAGTCCACAATGGTACCATCATCTGCTATGATCTCATCAAACTTAATATCGTCGTCATAGATAAGTTGGGTGCCGATGTTAGTTTGGATATACTTATTGACTACGAGCTTTAAATTAAGCTCCCAGTCAACATCGATATTGCCGAACCTACGGAGATAATCGGTATATAAGTTTATCCGGTGGTCCAAAAACACATTGTCAAAAATTTCCTTTTGCCACGTATTGGTAACGAGAAAACCAAATTCCATAAAAACATTTTCACCGGGGGCAATGACATTGCCCTCAGCATCATAACTTGCCTTTTTAACTCCAAAAGCACCCTGGTTGGCCAGGGTTTGGTCCAGGACATAAGTGGCCTTTTGGGTTATGGGTGAAATATAAAGATTGAATTTTTTTCCGTCTGGAATAAATGAAGTTCCCGCTCCCAAAAATAGGTATCCCGGGGCCATGAATCTGGATATGGGGGTCGTTCTGTCGGGATACTTGTACCCGTTGGAAAATTGGGTATTAAAATTGGCCTTTACCGAATAATACCAATTGCTCAGGGTGTCCCTTCTATAGCCAAAGGTAGAGCTAAGGCGTATAAGGTCTTCGGTTTTTCGGACTTTACGCCCTTCTTGAGCATTGAGTCCATATCTAAATTCCAGATCATTGTCCCATTGTATATACCTGAACTTATAATTCTTGACGAACTTAAGGTTCCCGGCCGCAGCAATGGAGTTGTCTCCACCGGCCTTCCAATTGACAAAGGCAACCTCATTGAAGTTGATTTTCAGCACATTTTCATTGTGCCAGAATGATGGTACTTGGAATTGCCGGAATTCCTTGGTCCTCGCCTTTGTTTTTTTGAAGGATACGATGGGATTGGTGAGATTTACACTTCGGGGGATATTTCTGATCTTGCTCTGAACGGCACGAATAACTATAGTGTCAACAATAGTAGTGTCTACAGCTGTGGTATCTATGGGTTGAATTACGGGAATGGTATCTTGTGCGGTCATTGTGGAAAGGCCTAGGAAAAATAGTAAGAATACTGACCATTTTTTGCCCTCTTTACAACAATACTCAATAAATCTCATCAATATAATTTTTAAGGGACAATACATCTATGTGGCAGAGCGACTGTAATTCTTCAACAGTGCCGTGTTCTATAAAAGTATCATCTATACCAAATATTTTTATTTTTTTGTCCGATCCAATTTTGTTGGCGAATTCTATGATCGCGCTGCCCATACCGCCTATTTTAACCCCATCTTCAATCGTAACAATATGTTCGTACTCCATAAAGACCCTTTCCAGCATTTTTTCGTCCAAGGGCTTTACAAAACGCATATTGTAATGACCAACCTTTTCGGGATTATCCATTTGCTGCAAAAGCTGGCCAACACTATTTCCAATATGTCCGAGCGAAAGCACCGCAATTTTTGTGCCTTTTTTCATTTCTTCGGCAGATCCAATTTCAATTTTTTGAAAAGGTTGTCTCCATTGTTTTGAGACACCTTTTCCTCGGGGATACCTTATGGCAATTGGTCTGTCCAATCCCAATTGGGCAGTATACATGATATTTCTCAGTTCGATCTCGTTCCTCGGGGCGCAAATGATCATGTTTGGGATGCATCTTAGATAGGCAATATCATAGATACCGTGATGGGTAGCGCCATCCTGGCCTACCAATCCCGCCCGGTCCAAGCAGAAAATGACGGGGAGCTGCTGCAGGGCAACATCGTGTATCACCTGATCATAGGCCCGTTGCAGGAAAGTGGAATAGATGTTGCAAAATGGCACCAGTCCTTCTGCCGCCATCCCAGCGGCCATGGTAACCGCATGTTGTTCGGCAATGCCCACGTCCAGTGCCCTTTCAGGAATCTGTTCCATCATGAATTTTAAGGAGCTTCCAGTAGGCATGGCGGGGGTTATCCCAATGATCTTCTTGTTTTCCAGTGCCAGCTCCACTAAGGTATGTCCAAATACATCTTGGTATTTTGGAGGCCCATCCTGAAGCGATTTTGGATACAGATCACCTGTCAGTTTATCAAATTTTCCCGGGGCATGATAGGTCACCTGATCTGCCTCCGCCTGGGGAAGGCCTTTTCCTTTTGTGGTAATGATATGTAGTAATTTAGGACCTTTCACGGTCTTTAAGCGCTCCAATTCTGCAATGAGAACAGTAATGTCATGACCGTCTACAGGTCCGGAATAATCAAAATTTAGGCATTCAAAGATATTCTCCTCTTTTGCCGTTCCTTTTTTAACGTTGGTCAAGTATTTTTTTAAAGCTCCAACACTTGGATCTATACCGATTGCATTGTCATTGAGGATGATCAGGACATTGGTATCCGTTACTCCGGCATGGTTCAAACCTTCAAAGGCCATTCCGCTCGCTATGGAAGCATCTCCAATGACTGCAATATGGTGCCTATCCTCTTCCCCTTTAATTTTTGATGCGATGGCCATTCCCAAAATGGCTGAAATGGAGGTTGAACTGTGACCTGTTCCAAAAGCATCATAAACACTTTCCTTCCGATTTGGAAATCCACTGATACCGCCCAGTTGTCGGTTGGTATCGAAAAGATTTTTTCTTCCGGTAAGAATTTTATGTACATAGGCTTGATGGCCTACGTCCCAGATCAATCTGTCTATAGGGGTGTTGAATACATAATGTAGGGCTATGGTAAGCTCCACCACGCCGAGACTAGCGCCCAAATGCCCTTCCTTGGTAGCGACAATATCTATGATAAATGACCTTAATTCCTTTGCAAGGTGGGGAAGGTCAGCAGTTTTTAACTGTCGTAGATCTGCTGGAAAATTTATTTTTTCTAGATGTTTCATGGCTTCAGGCAAATGTACATTAAATTCATTTTTTCAGGCGGGGGATTAAAGGGTTAAAATTGTAATTTTGGGGGTATGGATTTAAAAATGGACGATGCCTATTTTATGAAACGGGCCCTGCAAGAGGCGGAGGCCGCCTATGACAAGGGGGAAGTTCCCGTTGGGGCCATTATAGTCATTGAAAATAGAATAATTGCACGTGCCCATAACTTGACCGAACAGTTAAATGATGTTACGGCACATGCGGAAATGCAGGCGATAACCGCTGCAGCCAATTTCTTGGGCGGAAAATATTTGCATCGTTGTACCCTATATGTCACCTTGGAACCTTGCCAGATGTGTGCCGGGGCATTGTACTGGAGCCAGATTGCCAATATAGTATTCGGGGCCACGGATGTGGAAAGAGGTTGTGGGGTCATGGGAACGGTCCTCCATCCCAAAACTAAAATTAGGGGAGGGGTCATGGAGCAAGAAGCTTCTGAACTCCTAAAAAAATTCTTTATACAGCGAAGAAACCTCAATTAATGGCTGAACAACAGAGTCCCAAAAAGAAGAAGCCTTCCGTTAAGAAGGCTTCTAGTTTCAATTCAAAATAAAACATATTATCCAATTACTTGCACTTGTGCAGCAACCACTCCTTTTCTTCCTTCCTCTTCTTGGTATTCTACTTTGTCGCCTTCGTTTAACTCAACCCCGTTCAATCCTGTTGCGTGAACAAAAATGTCTTTCCCGGTGTCGTCATTGGTTATGAATCCGTAACCTTTGGATACATTGAAAAATTTAACAGTTCCAGTCATTCAATAAAAATTAAAAAATATACAAATCGTTTGAACTACTAAGTTATGTTTTTTTGGGCGAAAGTGTAGAAAATAGCAAGTAAAATTATTGATTATCAGGCTTTTCCTCATTTTTGGCCTGCATTTTTCTAATATTTTCTTCGGTCAACATATAATCTTTTACCTTTTTTCCTTTACTCTCCTTGATAAGAAATAGGGGCATGGCAATGAGAAAAATTCCAACCGTACCAAATCCGATATATTTATTGCCTAACAAGGGATTTGCATCCATTAAGGTAAAGCCATATATGATGCTCCCCAAGGAGGCTAGAAGGATTGCAACTATGATATATTTTAGTTTCATGATGATTTTTTTATTTGGTAAAATTGATCAATTTTCTCCTGTAAGCGGTCAACAGTTTCGATTTTGAAATGAAACCATGGTATTTGCCATCCTTTATTACGGGCAGGTTCCAAGCACCGCTATCCTGGAATTTTTTCATGACCTCTTGCATGGTGTCCTTTTCGTAAAAGATATATTCCGGGGCACTGTGCATAAGGGATCCTACCATGGTTGACTCATATAGGGAACTGTCGAACATTATTTCCCTTATATCGTCCAAAAGGATGATTCCCACCAAAGCATCATTTTCATCTATGACGGGAAAGATATTCCTGGTAGATTTTGCAACGGAATCATGGAGCATTTCCCCTAGGGTCATTGTGGAGGTCACGGTCTTGAAATTCTGTTCTATCACATCATCCAAATGCATTAGGGTAAGAACGGTCTGGTCCTTGTTATGGGTTATCAATGCACCTTGTTGTGCCAATTCCTTGGTATAAATGGAATGGTCTATTGTGTTTTTGGTGATCAGGTAGGAGATGGAAGAGGTGATCATTAAGGGCACAAAGAGTTCGTAGCCTCCCGTAATCTCGGCTATTAGAAATATGGCAGTTAGGGGAGCGTGCAAAACACCGGCTATAAGTCCGGCCATGCCAATAAGGGTAAAATTACTTTCTGAAACCACTAGGCCCAGCCCAGAATTGTTGATGACCTTGGCGACTACATTCCCCAAAGCACTTCCCATGACCATCGTCGGGATAAAGATCCCACCGGACCCTCCTGCCGCTATCGTAGTGGTCATCGCAATGGCCTTGAAAATGGTAATGCCAAATAAAAGCGCAATTACCACCCATATGTTGCTGGTAAACGCATCGAACGGGGTTTTCCCCAAGGCTTTTAAATGGTCCCCATCCAAAAGATTGTTGATCAGTCCGAAACCTTCCCCGTATAAAGGCGGAATAAAATAGAGCATGATCCCTATGGTAATACCTCCGACCAATAATTTGTATTTAGGACTCTTGAACCTTTTAAAAAAAGCAAGAATAGCAAAATACATTTTGGTGAAGTAAATAGAGGCAAAGGCTGTTCCGACACCGAGTAAAATGAAGAAAAAGGTATCCTTTATTTCGAATTTGTCCGTAATGGTAAAATTAAAAAGTACCTCATTGCCCAGAAAGAAATACGATGTTAGAACACCCGAAATAGATGCCAGTAATAAAGGAAGTAAAGAAAGCATGGTCAGATCCAAGCTAAAGACTTCCACGGCAAAAATAATGGCGGCGATAGGGGATTGAAAGATGGAGGCAATAGCTCCTGCCGAGGCACAGGCAATCAATAAGGACCTTGTTTTGGCATTGATGTGGAACAATTTTCCAAGGTTGGAACTAATGGCAGCTCCCGAGGCCACGGCCGGGCCCAATAATCCAACAGAACCTCCAAAACCAACGGTAAGGGGAGCTGTAATCAAAGGGGTATAAATCTGTACGGGCTTTATAAGTCCCTTTTTCTTGGACAAGGTAAAAAGGATGGAGGAAACAGCGTGTTCCAAGGGTTTCTTCAAAACAAACTTCACATAAAGAAACACAAAGAAAAGCCCAATTACGGGCAATATGAAATACAATTGATTATTGGAAAAGATAATCCCCTGTTCCAAAAATGCCTCAATAAAATAAGTAGTGTTCTTTAAGGTGACAGCAGCCAAACCGGCCAAAAAACCAACAATGACACTGAGAATATAAATAAAGGTTTTGTTGGAGATATGTTTGTATCTCCAAATTAAAAACCGCATTAAGATATTCTTCTTCTGGATCGGCATTGTTTGGCTTACCTTAATGTATAGTTAAAAAAAATCCCGTGATAAACGGGATTTTTAGGTTATGATTGAATGTCCAATTTAAGATTTAATTCTTTCAATTGTGCGTCATCAATAAAGGCAGGGGCATCTATCATGACGTCCCTTCCGCTATTGTTTTTTGGGAAGGCAATAAAATCCCTGATGGTTTCTTGTCCGCCCAAAATAGCAACCAACCGGTCCAGTCCAAATGCCAGACCTCCATGGGGAGGTGCACCGTATTGGAAGGCGTCCATCAAGAAGCCAAATTGTGATTTTGCTTCTTCCTCTGTAAAGCCTAGATGCCTGAACATGGTAGCTTGGGTTTCCTTATCGTGGATACGGATAGATCCTCCCCCAATTTCATTACCATTCAATACCAAGTCATAGGCATTTGCCTTTACTGCTCCCGGATCACTGTCCAGCAATTCTAGTTGTCCTGGTTTTGGGGAGGTAAAGGGATGGTGCATGGCATGGTAGTGACCGGTTTCCTCATCCAGTTCCAACAAAGGGAAATCTACAACCCACAACGGGGCAAATTCATCCTTGTTCCGAAGTCCCAAACGTTGAGCCAGTTCCATTCTCAAAGCACTTAATTGTGTCCTTGTTTTATGAGTTTCTCCTGAAAGGACACAGATTAGGTCGCCTGGTTTTGCATTAGTAGCTTCGGCCCAAAGGGAAAGATCTTTTTCGTCATAGAATTTGTCTACGGAAGATTTGAAGCTGCCATCTTCATTGTATTTGGCATAGACCATGCCTTTGGCACCTACCTGTGGTCTTTTTACCCAGTCTATAAGTGCATCAATTTCTTTTCTTGTATACGCAGCTCCCCCTGGTACTGCAATTCCCACAACCAGTTCCGCATCGTTGAATATGGCAAAATCCTTATGTTGGGCTACAGCGTTCAATTCGCCAAATTCCATTCCAAATCGAATGTCGGGCTTATCGTTCCCGTATTTCTGCATGGCATCATCGTAGGTCATACGTGGAAAATCCCCAATTTCAATCCCTTTGATTTCCTTCAATAGATGTCTTGTAAGTCCTTCAAATACATGTAATATATCCTCTTGTTCCACAAATGCCATTTCGCAGTCGATCTGCGTAAACTCCGGTTGGCGGTCTGCCCTGAGGTCCTCGTCCCTAAAACATTTAACGATTTGGAAATATTTGTCCATGCCGCCAACCATTAGCAATTGCTTGAAGGTTTGGGGAGATTGTGGAAGGGCATAAAACTGACCTTCGTTCATTCTACTTGGGACCACAAAATCCCTTGCTCCTTCCGGAGTGGATTTTATTAGATATGGTGTTTCAACTTCTATAAAGGCTTGATCGGAGAGGTATTTCCTTACCTCCATGGTCACCTTATGTCTGAATATCAGGTTGTTTTTAACTGGGTTCCTTCGGATATCAAGATAGCGATATTTCATTCGGATATCTTCCCCACCATCTGTCTGGTCCTCAATGGTAAACGGTGGAAGCAGGGCCTTGTTCAAAATGACCAGATTGGTGACCAATATTTCGATATCTCCCGTAGGCATATTTGGATTTTTGGAGGACCTTTCAATTACCTTGCCTTGTATTTGGATCACAAATTCCCTTCCCAAGGATTTTGCCTGATCCATTATTTCTTTGGAGGTACGCTCCTCATCGAAAATGAGTTGGGTAATGCCATAACGATCCCTAAGATCGGCCCAAATCATAAACCCTTTATCCCTAACTTTTTGTACCCATCCGGAGAGGATTACTTCTTTATTGATGTCTGAAGACCTTAATTGGCCACAGGTTTGACTTCTATACATTTATAATGTCTTAATTGATTCGCAAATGTAAGAAGTATCGGGATAAGGAGAAACAATTAGGGTGTATGTTGTGCAATATTTTTAAAAGTGCAAAGCATTTTCCTTTAACTAGCTGTGAAAGTTATTGGCTTTTAAATGTTACTTAAAATGTAAAGAGTGGACCATAGCATGTTTTTTTCTATTCTTTGAAACGTTGTCGCGTATTCCAATGTTAATTTAATGTAAACTAAATGTTACCTAACTATTGTTTTATTGTAAAATATTTGTAAATTTAATTCGTTAACAAATTATAATTCAATTTAATTCCCAAATACAATGAAAGTAGCATCCTTAGTTTTCGCATTTATTTTCTCACTAGTAACTTATGCTCAGACACCTGAACCGAACTTTGTTAAGGTTGGTGATATGGTTAAAGCAACCTACTTCCATGAAAATGGTATAGTTTCCCAATCAGGGCATTTCTTGAACGGAAAATTACATGGTGAATGGACCATGTATGACGAAAAAGGAGAGAAGATAGCTTTGGGTTCTTATGTGGAAGGACAAAAAACTGGAAAGTGGTTTTTTTGGCAGGCTGATGGATTACAGGAGGTTGATTTTGTGGATAGCCGTATTGCAGAAGTAATCCAATGGGATAAAGCCGGTAAGTTGGTGATCAATTAAAAGAATTACTTTATAAAATATATGACCCGCATCTATTGCGGGTTTTTTTATGTCCAAATTTTAGAGGGTATGATCAAGTGATAAGCTTAAATTCTATTTGAACATAGGAATTATTTCATGGTAACAAACTTAGCTTAGAAATACGGAAAAAGGGGCAGTGTTTTTAGAACTACCCCTTTTTTTATTTGCCAATTTATACATTTTATTACTTCCTTCTAGCGCGGAACTTTATTTTGAACCTATAGGTGATGAAGAATAATACAGGCACAATAATAAGCGTAAGGAAGGTTGCCACGATAAGACCATAGATGACGGTCCATGCCAATGGCCCCCAGAAGATCACATTGTCCCCTCCTATATAGATGTGAGGATTAAACTCCGAAAACAGGGCAAAAAAGTCTATGTTCAATCCAATCGCCAAAGGAATCAACCCCAATACGGTGGTGATTGCGGTAAGTATAACAGGGCGCAATCTTGCTTTTCCACCTTGTATAATGGATTCCCTAGCATCATCCCTTGTTAGTAGTTCACTATCGTCAATATTCAAACGAACCTTTTTTCGGTCAATAAGTATTTGAGTGTAGTCCAACAGTACCACACCATTGTTGACCACAATACCCGCCAAGGAAATAATGCCCATCATGGTCATCATGATCACAAATGGTTTCCCGGTAATGATCAGTCCGCCAAAGACCCCGATAAAACTCAAAAATATAGCAATCATGATTATCGCTGGTTTGGAGATTCCCCCAAATTGGAATATCAAAATAAGCATGATCAACCCTAACCCGGAAAAGAAAGCGCCCACTAAAAAGTTCATTTGCTTGTTCTGTTCCTCAATCTGTCCGGTATAATCTATTTGTACGTCCTGTGGCAAGGCCTTATAGCTCTCCATTTCTTCTTGGATTTCGGCCACAATGGCCGCAGCATCCGTAAATCCAGGTTTTAATCCGGAATAAACCGTAACCACCCTTTCGTTGTCCCTGTGCTTGATGGCGCTAAAAGAAGAGGTGTTTCTTTGTGAGGCTACGGCAGAGACCGGAATTTCTTTGATCTGTCCGTTTGCCGGATCCCTAAAAATGATATTTTGGTTGAAGAGGGCACTCTTTTCATATCTGTTCTCCTCATTAAAACGAACATTGATATTATAGTCCTCCCCATCCTTTTTGAAAATACCGGCTTTTTCGCCAAACAGGGATCTTCTGAGCTGATTTCCCACCTGGCCTACAGCAACACCCAACTCCCCTGCTTTCTCACGGTCTACAACCACCTGCATAGAGGGCTTGCCCTTATTTACGTCAATTTTCAGTTCCTCTATCCCTGCAATATTTTTGGTGTTGATAAAATTCCGCATGTCCTCAGCGGTATTGATCAATACATCATAATCCTTTCCTTGAAGTTCAATATTGATGGGATATCCCGCAGGAGGACCAGCAGCATCCTTCTCCACGGAAATGGCTACTCCTGGATAGATACCCTTTAGGGATTCCTGTATGTTTTCCCGGAGTTCCTCTGTATCCAGTCCGTTCCGGTACTTATATTCCCTCATGGATACGGTTAGCTTGCCACGATGCGGCATTTCGGCAGCCGAGCCACCATCTGTTTGTGGGTTCCCTGCACCCTCACCGACCTGTGAAACGGCAGATTCCACAAGGTAATTGGTCTCGCCGGTGGCATCGGTATATTTATTGCTATTTACAATAGCATATACCCTTTTCTCAATAGCCTGTGTTAACTCATTCGTTTTCTCAATGGATGTTCCTTGGGGATATTCGATGTACACATATATTTCATTGGGGATGGTGTCCGGGAAAAATTCAATTTTGGTTCTTTTTGCCCCGATAGAAGCCCCAAAAAGCATAAATGCACCGATCAACATGACCACGGTTATGCCAAAATACCAATAGACATTATTTCCTTTGAGCGCATGGATCAATCTCTTTTCATACCAGTTTTCAAAACGTACCATGGTGTTTTTTTGAAAATTGACAGCCCACTTTTTCAGGAAGTATTTATAAACCCAGAACATCAGAGCTGTTATGATCATGACCGTTCCCAAACCTCTCATCGCTCCGCCAAAAATGAGCACAAAAATACCTATTGCGCCCAGGATTATACTAAGGCGGATCAATTGCTTCAATGATAGTTCCTTATCTCCGGTGTCCATAAAATTGGAGACCAACATGGAATTCATGAATATGGCCACAAAAAGTGATGATCCAAGAACCACGGATAGGGTGATCGGGAAGTATATCATGAACTGCCCGAAAATTCCAGGCCATAGACCTAGGGGAACAAAGGCGGCTACCGTAGTGGCCGTTGAAATAATAATGGGAAATGCTATTTCACCAATACCTTTTTTGGCTGCCTCAATACGCGGCATTCCCTCATCCATGAGTCGGTACACATTTTCCACGACCACAATGCCATTATCTACCAACATTCCCAAGCCCATGATCATACCAAATAAAATCATGGTGTTTAGGGTATATCCCAATAATGACAGGATCATAAACGACATGAACATGGACATGGGGATGGCAAACCCTACAAAGAGCGCATTTCTGAACCCTAAAAAGAACATGAGTACGGTAACCACCAGGATAATACCAAATATGATATTGTTGACAAGGTCATCTACTTGGTTCAGGGTCCTGCCCGATGAATCATTGGCTATGGATATTCCCAGATCTGCAGGGTAGTAGTTTGCCTTGGCATCCTTGACCATGGCCTTGATCTTGTCTGCCGCCTCAATCATGTTCTTGCCCGCCCGTTTTTTTACATCCAACATCACCACACTCTCTCCGAACTCACGGGCAAAGGTTGTTTTTTCTTCTTCCGAAAAGGTCACTTGCGCTATGTCCTTTAGATAAACGGCATTTCCATTTTCTGATTTTACCACAAAGTCGTTGAGTTCCTTGGGGTCTTCAATCTCCCCCAATATTCTAATGGTCCTTCTTTGACTACTGGTTTTTAGGTTACCAGCGGACATGGTTACGTTCCCGTTTCTTATCGTGTTCAATACATCGTCAAAACTGACTTTGGCAGCCATCATTTTATATACATCCACTGCAATTTCAACCTCCTTGTCCTGGGCTCCTCTTATATCCACTTGCTTTACCTCGGGCAGGTCCTCAATTTCGTCCTGCATGTGCTCCGCAAATTCTTTTAACTTTTCAACCGGATAATCCCCAGTGAAATTGATGTTCATGATAGGGAACTGCTCGGAAAGATTTAGGTCGAACACATTGGGGTCTACCTTGGCATTGTTGAAAATAGGCCAGTCTTCCGTGGCCTTTTCACTGTCTACTTCATCTTTTACTTTCTGCTTGGCAGCCTCTACGGTAATTTCTTCATCAAATTCTACCGTGATAATGGAGTAATCTTCTTGGGAGGTGGAGGTTATTTCCACAAGGTTGCTCACATTCTTTAATTTGTCCTCCAAAGGGTCGGTAATTAAGCGCTCTATGTCCTCCGCGGTATTGCCGGGGTAGAGGGTGCTTATATAGATCTTGGTTTCCTTGATTTCCGGAAAATCTTCCCTTGGCATCGCAAAATATGAGGAAAGGCCTATCCAAAGAAAGAGACCGATCATCACATAGATCACACTCGGGTTATCAATGGCCCATGATGATAGTCCAAATTCCTTATCAGCGTTTTTTTTCTGTCTGCTCATGGACTCTTTAGTTTATGATTTTTACTTTTTGACCATCTTTAACGCTCCTTGCGCCTTCCTTGATCACCTGTTGTCCATTGACCAATCCGGAAAGCACTTCAATTAATGCTCCTTGGGTCTTCCCGGTGGTAATAATGGTTTTTTTCGCTATAGCCTCATTATCAGCATTGGGTTCCATGGCGATATAAGCATATTGCTCCCCTTCGGCATTTTCGGAAACAATGCTCTGGGGAATCAGAATTGCTTTTTCACTAGTGTAATCATTGATACGAACCTTGGCGGTGAGGTTAGGCTTTATGTTCCCATTTTTATTGGGAACGGGGATTTCCACGTTAAAAGATCTATTGCTTGGATTGATGAAATTTCCGGTCTGGCGGATTTTGGTGTTGGCACTATCCCCTAAAACAGGAAAGTAAACCTGTGCTTCTTTCCCTTTGGTAATACTGCCTAGATATGTTTCCGGAACCTCTACATCTATGTACATGTCAGAGAGGTTGACAATTCGGAACACTTCTGATCCCGGACCTGGAGAAACCACGGTACCCTGGTCTTTGATAACATCGTCAATGATACCAGCAAAGGGAGCCCTAATGGTAGATTTTCCCAATTGGCTTTGAAATTGTTTCACAGCATTCTGTTGTGCCTCGTAGTTCGACTTAGCTTGGAGGTACTGTATTTCAGAGCCTATTTTTTGTTCCCATAGGCGTTTTTGGCGTTCAAAGGTGGTCTTGGCCAGTTCGGCCTGTGTTTTAAGTTGCTCCAATTGGCTTCCCAACCCACCGTCATCTATGGTTGCCAACAACTGTCCTTTTCTTACTTGCTGTCCTTTTTGAACATAGACCTTTTGCAATGTTCCAGCCATTTCCGGATAGATCAATACATTTTGTTTGGTCATTACGTCTCCCTGAAGTTCCAAAAAGTGGTCAAATTTTTGTTCCTCGGCCATGACTGTGGTAACCAATGGTAACTTTTCATCCAAGTTAAAAGTTGCAATGACAGAGTCGAGAAGCTTTATTTCCCTATCCGTAGTTTTTAATTGCTCGGAAAGTTCACTTTTCTTGGCCCTTAGGGCCTCCACATCACCAGCTTCAATAAGGCTGTCCACGGAGGACTGACCGTTATTGCCACAAGCGGTGAGTACAAGGGCGGATACAAGTATGGAATAGATTTTTTTCATTTGAATAGTATTATAGATGGCTTTATTTTGATAGATCTCTTAGTTGTTGATGATAGTTTCCAATGCTGTTTTCTTATTGATAACCCCAACCATAGATTGCAAATATTCCTGTTGGGCGGTATACAATTGTGTTTGGGCCTGCCTTAGCTCAAAACTCGAAGCCAGTCCCTCAGTATATTTTACCTGATTTTTATGTTCAATGCGCTCGGCCAAGGCCAGGTTGTCCTTGGAAGTATCGTACTGTTCTATGGCGAACAGATACTCACTTTTGGCATTTTCCAACTGCAATCTGATATTTTCTTTGGCTTCTTCCAACTGAGTCTTTGCCTTTTCCAATGCTATTTTGGCCCTTGCCGTAGTGGCACTGCGCTTAAAGGAGCTGAAAATGGGTATGCTGAGGTCAAAACCAAGTACGGATGAATCATACCATTCTTGATCCCCGCTAAAAAAATCAAAATTTTGACTAAAGGCCGTGGACCCGTAATTTAGAAAGGCATTCAACGTGGGTAGGGCCCTGCTTTTTGCCAATTTTAGTTCATAGTAACGTTGTTCATTGAGGTTGTAGGCCAACTTATAATCCACATTGTTTTCCATGGTCAACTCCTGATCCAGTAGCCTTAGGTCCATTTTTTTTTGGGTAAGTTTGTCCAGATCTTCCTTTAAAACGATGGGAGTTTCAATGTCCAGGCCCATTACGAGGTTCAACATTTGAAGGGTCAACCTCTCCAATCGTTGTGAATTTCTCAATTGATTCTCCACGGAAGAAAGGGTAATCTGAAGTTGGTCCACACTTTCTTCGTCTCCAAGTCCATTTTCATAGATTTTCTTGGTTTCGTACAGGTTTTTGTTAAGTGTTTCCCGGTTTTTTTCAAGTATTGCAACACTTTCTTTGGCAAGAAGCACATTACCGTAGGCTTCAACCACGGCTTTGCGGACCTCAAGATCTGTTTTTTCTTTGTTGTTGGCACTATAGCTGATAAATGCTCTGGATGCCTGTACGCCTACAATATAGGAGCCGTCAAAAATTTGTTGTTTTAAGGTGGCTGTGGCACTTGCTGTTTGTGCCTGTCCAAATACAATAGGAGCGAAGGTCCCAGGTTCCCCACCAAAAAACTCTGCAGGGATCAGGGAAACGGGCTGTTTCAGTTGATTTTGATAGCTTACTGCACCTTCAATTTGCGGTAGGCCCCCGGCAATGGTTTCCCACTTTTGTTTTTGGGCATCAATGATATCCTTGTTGGCATTGATGGCCTTATAATTATGCTCCAGGGCAAAGGCGATCGCCTCGTCCAAAGAAAAGCTCTGTGGGACCTGTTCTTGGGCAGACCCCGTTAGGCCAATGAGTGCAGTAAAGGCGATTAGTAAAAACTGTTTCATTTATTCGTGATTTGAATTGATTAATGCATTTAATATTTTCCTTCCCTTTGGGGTTACTATTCCCCTAAGATGGTATTCCAGGAAGTCATCCATCAATACCTTTATGGGGAATTGCTCTTCGGGAAATATATCATGATCCTTTAGGGTTGTGACACCGGAGAAATAGATCCTACCGATAAAGTCCACGTTGATGTTCTCTCGGTATATGCCCTCACCAACACCTTTCTTGATGTTGTCAACGATGCAATCTTCCATGATCTGGAATTGCTTCTTTCTAAGGGCGATAAAAATTTTTGGATAGTATTTCTGTAGCTGAAATTCTGTGGATCCTTTTTCATCATGCAAATGCAACATGACTATTTTTTTGATCTCATAGAGCTCTTCGATGGGATTTTTTTGCAGATCCCGGATACAATTGATATTATCCACAATTTTATGGAAGATGAACATGGTACACTCTTCTACCAAAGTGGTCTTGTTGTTAAAGTGGATGTAAATGGTCTTCTTGGAAATGCCCATTTCTTGGGCAATATCATCCATGGTAATGCTTTTGAATCCAAGTTTCAAGAACAATTCGGACGATTTTTCGATGATATTTTCTCTCATAAGAGCGGCAAATATAACGCAGGAAACTTTAAAAACAAAAAAAGTTTCCAAAGTTTTTCGTGGAATGGATATCATGAAGGCATGAAAAACGCTTAATCCCTTTGGAAAGTATGATGATTTATTGATTTGGTGTATTTTTGGACAAAAATTGCATTAATGCTCACCATAGACCAGTACCGTTCGGAATTCATCGATTATTTAGAGGCCAAGACCACAACCAGAGAGCCTGAAAATTTATATGCCCCTATGAGCTATATCTTGGGATTGGGAGGAAAACGCTTGCGTCCTGTATTGACATTGATGACAGCGGATATTTTTGGAAAGGATTACAAAGAGGCCATGGACGCGGCACTGGCCGTGGAGGTTTTCCATAATTTTTCCTTGGTACATGACGATATAATGGATGATGCCCCACTCCGCAGGGGACAGGTCACTGTACATGAAAAATGGGATATAAATACAGGGATACTATCAGGTGATGCCATGTTGATCAGTGCAATCCAATATTTTGAACGATATGAGGGGCAGGTTTATAAAGATCTTCTAAGATTGTTCAGCAAAACAGCATTGGAAGTTTGCGAAGGACAACAGTACGATGTAGATTTTGAGGATAGGGAGGATGTGACCATCCCTGAGTATATTAAAATGATTGAATATAAGACCGCAGTTTTGGTTGCGGCGGCGATGAAAATGGGAGCTATTATTGCGGGTGCATCGGTAGCGTCCCAGAAAGCCATTTACGAATTTGGTAGGCTTTTGGGAATAGCATTTCAATTGCAAGATGATTATCTGGATGCTTTTGGTGATCCCAAGACATTTGGGAAGCAGGTAGGTGGGGATATTATAGAGAACAAAAAAACTTTCTTGTACCTCAAGTCATTGGAAATGGCGACCACCCAACAAGCGCAAGAATTGGCGCATTTGTTTTCTATCAAACCCAAAGATACCTCGGCCAAGATCAATACCGTGAAGGATGTATTTATAGAGAGCACGGCCGCCCAACAGACGAAGGACGAAATTGAAAAGTACACCAATAAGGCCTTTGAGGTGTTGGAAACATTGGAAATTTCCCCCGATAAGAAAGAAATTCTCAAGCGTTTTGGGGAAGGTTTAATGAAGCGCAAAGTATAGCGCCATTAGCACCTTAGTTGCAAGAGCCCTTATCTTGGACACTTTTAGACATATCAAATGCCAAGGCACTATAGGCATTGCCATTGTAACTGAATTCATCCACAACTTTCCAACCCAACTTTTGGATATGGGCATGCTCCGAAACTTTGTTCAATTTGTTTATAAAGGTGACACTGATGGGGTATTTGTCCACGAAAATTAGTCGCATTGTTTCGAAAATCTGGTTTATAATTCCGCGGCCGCGGTGGTCCTTATGGATGCATATGGGACCGTATTGAAAACTGTTCTCCGTGGTAATCGGAATATTTTGAAATGATAAATTGTAAAATCTTCCGGTCATTTTATTGAATATATCCCATTGTGAAAAATACGACCAGTCCCCGGCAAAGACATAGGCAATTACCTTCTGGTGCTCATCAAGCCCAACAAAGAGACCATCTTGTGATATAATGTCTTCAATTTGTTTTTGGGTAAAAGGAGTGGTGACAAACCCATGCTGCAATTCCTCAAAAGTTAAATTTTTAAAAAGATTCAGTTCCTGAAGCTCCAATACTCCGATGATATCCGATAATTTTCCCAAACGCGTTTGTATCATTTCATGGAAGGTTTTTTTAAGGTTAGAATACCCTTCTCAATAGAGCTTTGGTAAAGTCAATAATTGGGCAGGCCGTAATAATTTTAAGTTCTTCCCATAAATTGGTTTCCTCATCCAAAAACTTAAAAATCAATTGTGGGGACCTGTTTTTAAAGAGCGTGCCAAAAATGGACTCGCCTTTGTGGTTGTCCCGATGAAGAATATCCAGTAATAGTAGATCATAGTACCAAAAACGGTCCTTTTTGGAGAAATGATGAAGTGGTTTGTCTTTTTTCAAGTATGAGACCAAGAGTTTGGTTTTTTTCCAAGCATACCTGAAAGTATATCCCGAGCTGGGTTTTGCCCATCCCCCGGCCATGCCTATATGGAGTAGATTCTTACTGTTGAAAACATTAAAATCAAAACAGGTCATGGGTATGTTGCCCTTTTCCTTTTCAAGGATAGTAAATGCATCACATTGCAATTGTTCTTTTATATAGGTGGCTATGGCCTCTTCATATTCAGCTTCAGGGAGTAGGCTTTCTGAAAATAAGGTGTACTCCACCAAGGCCTCAGTTTCAGAAAAGGGGAGTACGTACATAAACCGTGTATTGCCTTTTTGGGGAATGGAAAAATCCATAAAGGTAGCTTGGTCCATATCAAAAACTGGTTTATCGGTTTTAATGAACCAACCGATGAAGTGTTGTTGTAATAGTGGGTATTTGGTCTGGGCTTTCAACACCTTGTAATCCAATATACTATTGAATACTTTTTTTGCGGTATAAACGGTATTCTCTGTCCTGACCAAAACATGCTGGTCCCTGTCCTCAATGTCAAGAACCGTATCTGTTCTGAAAGCAATATTGGAATAAGAGGCAATTTTATTCTTATATGCGGAGTAGAAATCAATGCCCCTTACCATTTTGTAGGAATAGGGCGCTATGTCCAATCTTGCATCGTAGGTTGGGCCTCCAAAATAAATATTGTTCCAGGACTTGTGGAGGATGTCATCAAAGTCGCCCATGCCATTTTCCCAAAAGCACCAGGTTCGGTCATTGTTACTTTTGGAATCCTTATCCAATAATAAGATAGTTTTACCCTTGAAAAAAGGATCTTTCCCCAGAGCTTCGGCGAGCATAAATCCGCCTGCCCCAGCGCCTACAATAATATAATCGAATGTGTCCATACCGTACTATATGTCCATACTTATGGAACCCTTTATTTAAAACTTCCCATCCAAGGTTGTTGCATTGATCAAAAATACAAATTATCATCAAAGGGCAACAAGCTATATGATGTAGGATTTATGGGTATTTCTATGGAAGGCCAACAAACATTGTTTAAAGGTCCGTGAGACCGGTGTGTTTGTCACTGATATAAAACAATATAAAAGCAGGGCAAGACGACTATACCCTTATACGGCTAGATGTGGATTGGTAATCAAAATGTTAAATTTCACGTCAATTAAATTTAGGTTCGTCTAAAAATTAATTTTAAAATGTAAAAATGTATTTTTGTATAAACTTGTATAAGGATATGACGCGTTCTGAAGAGAACTATATAAAGACCATATTTCATTTGGGCAATAAAGGAACTGAGGCCGTTGCTACCAATGCCATTGCGGAATTGATGGAAACCAAGCCTTCTTCGGTTACCGATATGGTCAAAAAACTTTCCGAGAAGGACTTGGTCAACTATAAACGGTACCAAGGTGTTTCATTGACGGAATTGGGTACCAAAACCGCCTTGGGCATTATCAGAAAACATCGTCTTTGGGAGGTTTTCTTGGTTGATAAACTGGACTTTTCTTGGGATGAGGTCCATGAGGTTGCCGAGCAGCTGGAGCATATTAAAAGTGATAAGCTAATAGACAAATTGGATGCACTGTTGAACTATCCAAAATTTGATCCGCACGGTGATCCCATTCCTGACAAAAATGGTGCTTTTAAGCATGGGGACCGCAAACTGTTGAGTGAATTGCCCGTGGAGTCAAAAGGTATCTGTGTAGGAGTCAAAGATTCCTCAACTGCCTTTTTAAAGTTCTTGGATAAAAATAAAATTGCCCTTGGTGATGAAATTACCATTTTGGAAAAAGAGGAATTTGATAGTTCGTTTTACATCAAAATTGGGAATCGAAGAGAGCATATTTCAAATCAAATAGCATCCAACCTTTATATTAAAATTTCATAATGAGAAGAAATCAGAACTTTGGAATTTCTTTAGTTTTTATGATCTTGATGGGTTCTTTCTATAAGGTGCAAGCCCAGCAGGACAATACAGGACCAGGTACCATTGTCACAGATAGGCCAGATGCCACGGAATCCCCCACTCTGGTTCCCAAAGGTTATCTGCAGGTGGAAACCGGAGGGTATTATGAATCCTTGGATCAGAACAATACCAAATTTGAAAGGACCGTTTACAATACCACCTTAATGCGATATGGTCTTTTGGACAATATGGAACTACGGCTGGGCTGGAATCTTGAGTCGCAAAAATTAAATATGGGAGGCCTGGGATTTGATACTGATCTCAATGGATTTTCCCCCCTTTTATTGGGCGTAAAAATTGGTATTGCACAGGAGAAGAATGGGGCGCCAGAAATTGGGCTGATAGGACATTTGTTTTTGCCTTTTAGTGCCAGCAAAGATTTTAGGCCACAGACCACCGGGGCAGATTTCAGATTTGCATTTTCACATACCCTATCCGAAAAATCAAATTTATCGTACAATGTGGGGGCAAAATGGGGTGATGATTCTCCTGAACTGGCCTACATCTATACAATTGCCTTAGGCCATAGAATTACTGACAAGTTTGGATTTTATGTGGAACTGTACGGTGATTTACCCGAAAACAGTACGGCCAATCATTTCTTTGATACGGGAATAACGTACTTATTGCAGTCCAACATACAGCTAGATGCTACCGTAGGGAAGGGAATTACAGATGATCAGGATATTTTGTTAAGTGCGGGTGTCAGTTTTAGGGTGCCCAATTAAAATAAGAAGTATGAAAAAGTATATTATAATTGCGGCCATATTGGCCGTAGTTGGTTGTAAGGACAAGGCCGATAAGGCCAACTCTGGGAAGCTGAAAATTGTAACCACCACAACCATGATCACCGATTTGGTGCAGAATATCGGGGGAGATGCCGTGGAAGTCCAAGGGTTGATGGGAAGTGGGGTAGATCCGCATTTGTACAAAGCAAGTGAGGGTGATGTCAGCAAATTATTTAATGCCGATCTTGTAATCTATGGAGGCCTCCACTTAGAGGGCAAATTGGTGGAAATATTTGAAAAAATGGAAAGTCAGGGCAAAAAGACAGCAGCTGTTGCAGATGCCATTGATGAAAGTGAGCTTTTGGGGTCAGAATATTTCGCATCCAACTACGATCCACATATATGGTTCAATATTGGTTTTTGGAAAAAGATAACGCTTTATACAGCGGAAAAATTAAAGGAACAGGATCCTGACAATGCTGATCTTTTTGATAAGAACAGTACGGCCTATATAGAGAAATTGGACGCATTGGAAACTGAAATAAGGTATATTATAGAAACATTGCCACCCGAAAAGAGGATCCTCGTTACTGCCCATGATGCTTTCAATTATTTTGGTAATGCCTATGGATTTGAGGTGGTCGGGTTACAGGGGATCTCTACCGCAACGGAAGCGGGGGTCCAGGATGTACAGGAGTTGTCCAATTTTATTATCGAGAAGAAGATTAAAGCCATTTTTGTAGAGTCATCGGTGCCCAGAAGAACCATTGAAGCTTTGCAATCGTCTGTAAAATCCAAAGGTCATGATGTGGCCATAGGGGGGAGTTTATATTCCGATGCACTTGGAAACAAAGGCACTGTGGAGGGTACGTATATTGGTATGTTCCAATACAATGTTAATACCATAGTAAATGCCCTTAAATAGGGTTTAATTCAAAACCATGGAGACGAACAACAAAATTGCCATACAAATAGATGACCTTACCGTGGCCTATAATTATAAACCGGTACTGTGGGATATTGATCTAGCCATTCCCGAAGGGGTGCTGATGGCCATTGTAGGACCCAATGGCGCCGGGAAGTCTACCTTGATCAAGGCCATCTTAGGAATAATCAAGCCCATCGCAGGGTCCGTCTCGGTTTTTGGAGAGCCCTATAAAAAACAATATCAATTAGTGGCGTATGTGCCACAAAAGGGCAGTGTGGACTGGGACTTTCCAACCACGGCCCTGGACGTCGTCCTAATGGGAACTTATGGTAGCCTGGGATGGATAAAAAGACCGGGACAAAAACAGAAAAAGGAAGCACTGGAAGCTTTGGAAAAGGTGGGCATGTTGGAGTTTAAAAATAGACAGATAAGCCAGTTGAGCGGTGGCCAACAACAACGCATCTTTCTTGCTAGGGCCTTGGTACAGAATGCCAGTATCTATCTGATGGACGAGCCTTTCCAAGGGGTCGATGCCACTACGGAACGCGCCATTGTCAATATCCTTAAAGAATTGAGAAAATCAGGTAAGACGGTGGTGGTCGTACACCACGATCTACAGACGGTTCCGGAATATTTTGATTGGGTCACCTTTTTGAATGTCAAAAAAATTGCCACGGGTTCCGTAAAGGAAATTTTTAATGACGATAACCTTACAAAAACATATGGCATCAATTACAAGGTCAGTGTTTTAAACTAATTATATATTATCTAGATGTCCATTCAAGAGTACTTTTCACTGGTAATCAGCGATTACACCTTGCGTACCATTACGCTGGGAACGGCCGTTTTGGGCTTGGTCTGTGGTATACTCGGAAGTTTTGCCGTGTTGAGGAAACAGAGCTTATTGGGAGATGCCATTTCTCATGCATCACTTCCCGGAATTGTTATTGCCTTTCTGATCACAGGTGCTAAAAACAGCAATACCCTCTTAATCGGAGCCTTGATCAGTGGTTTGATAGGAACTTTTTGGATCAGGGGAATTGTAAAAAAGACGCATTTAAAATCAGATACCGCCTTGGGTCTGATACTGTCCCTGTTTTTTGGTTTTGGAATGCTCCTGCTCACCTTTGTCCAAAAAATGCCCAATGCCCAACAGGCGGGGTTGGATAAATATCTTTTTGGACAGGCAGCTACCTTGGTGGAAAGCGATGTTTTGTTGATGTCCGTTGTCATGGCCATAAGCCTTATTGTCCTCATTATTTTTTGGAAAGAGTTCAAACTACTTCATTTTGATGCCGATTATACAAAATCCCTTGGGTTCAATACCCGGTTTTTGGACACGATCATTACCTCACTCATAGTGCTTGCCATTGTGATAGGACTCCAAACAGTGGGTGTAGTCCTCATGAGTGCCATGTTATTGGCACCGGCTGCCGCTGCCCGTCAATGGACCAATAAATTGGGGGTCATGGTATTTTTGGCCGCGCTGTTCGGGGCCTTTTCTGGAATCTTGGGAACTGCGGTCAGTGCAAGTTCCAATAACCTGTCTACAGGACCTGTCATTGTATTGATAGCTGCTGCCTTTGTGGTGATCTCTTTTATTTTTTCGCCAGGACGTGGGCTATTGTTCAAGGAAATCAGGTATTGGAACAACAGGAACGATCTGCAACTTCACAAAACCCTGGCATTTATGTACGACATTGCCAAAAACCACGAGGACGTTTCGCATCCCCACGAGGTAAAGATCCTGAACAATTTTCAGGGGTATACCAAAAGTTCACTCAACAAATTGGCAGATAGAGAATACATAACCATCCAAGGGTCAACGTGGTCTTTGACCACCAAAGGTTTTGAAAAGGCCATCAATTTGTATAACCAACAAGAAAATTTGTATGACTAGCGCACAATTGGAAATACAGTTGATTGCATGTATTGTGGCCATTGCCTGTGCCATTCCGGGGACCTTTTTGGTGCTCCGCAAGATGGCAATGATCAGCGATGCCATTAGCCATTCCATTCTTCCAGGCATTGTGGTCGGATTTTTTTTGACCGAAGACTTAAACTCTCCCTGGCTCATTTTATTGGCCGCCTTCAGTGGTATACTTACCGTGGTTTTGGTAGAGTATATCCAAAAAACCGGATTGGTAAAGGAGGATACGGCCATTGGCCTTGTTTTTCCAGCACTGTTCAGCATTGGGGTTATTCTTATTGCCAAAAACGCTGGGGACGTGCATTTGGACATCGATGCTGTTCTCTTGGGAGAATTGGCGTTTGCACCTTTTGATCGATTATTGATCAACGGAACCGATATGGGTCCCAAATCACTCTATGTCATAGGAACAATATTGTTGATCACTTTGGTGTTATTGATTGCATTTTTCAAGGAACTTAAATTGAGCACCTTTGATACACAGTTGGCAGCTACCCTGGGCTTTTCTCCGGTAGTGATGCATTATGGATTAATGACGGTAGCATCGGTGACGACCGTTGGGGCTTTTGATGCCGTAGGGGCCATCCTAGTGGTAGCTTTGATGATAGCTCCTGCAGCAATGGCCTATTTATTGACCAAGGATTTAAAGAGAATGTTGTGGCTTTCCGTACTTTTTGGAGTAATAGCCGCTATTTTGGGCTATTGGGTGGCACATTGGCTAGACGCTTCCATCGCTGGTTCCATCACCACCATATTAGGGGTATTGTTTTTCTTGGTCTACCTATTTGCTCCCAACACCGGACTGATATCTGTGCTATATCGTCAAAAACGTCAACAGATAGAGGTTCATCTACTCACCTTTTTACTGCATTTGCAGAATCATGAGGATATTGCAGAGCGACATATCAAACACCTTAATGAGCATATCAATTGGCATGAGGTTACGGCAAAATCAGTCTTGGACCTGGCCGTGAAGAACAATATGATCGTTATTGAAGATCAGATTATCTCCTTAACGGAAAAGGGAAAGATGTTCACGGCCGAGGCCATTAATTACATTATCACCAACAAAAGTGCGGCCATTGAAGATATGAAGGATAGGTTCTTTCTGTTTAGAGGATAGGTCGCGTTACAGGTCTTGTAATAATCTGTAGGATTGCTTAAGTTTATTCACTCTAAAATATCTATGACGATACAGAAGACATTGCCGAGAATGGAGGCTGTTTTGGTTAAGATTCCAAGAGCTGTTCATTGCATTGCGAACAGCCCCAGTAGCTTGACAACCAAAATTGCACATACCTTGGTCTGGTACGTTCAATACAAAATTAAAGAACTTGAATAATGGGACGAAACAACAGTAAAAGGCCTTGGATGTTGAATATGTTGATCGTAGTCACCATATTTGTGGTGTTGTTGGTTTTTACCGCCCATTATAAAAACTGGATCCGGACCGAAATGGATACCATCGAAATTTTATCAGGTATCTATTACAAGGAATTGCCCTACTCCGAAATTGATAGTGTGGTCATGGTGGAGAAGATTCCCAAAATGGAACGCATCAATGGCTTCTCTGCCATGGAGCGCGAAAAGGGAATCTTTAAGGACAGTATCCATCAAACGGAAGTATTGGTTTATGTGGACAGACTATCACAGCCAAAAATAAGGGTCGTTTACCAAGACTCCTTGAAGTTGTTCCTCAATCTGACCGATAGTACCAAGACCCAGCAGATGTTTCAGTTCTTACATGGAAAAATAAAACTTGAACAAGAATAATTTCCCTTGATAAATAGCGTTTAATTTGCGGCAATTTTTAATAGATTTGACACTGTGAGATACGTACTGCTATTATTTATTTTCCCTTTGATCGGTTTTTCCCAAAATAAGCTTTCTGTTGAGGTAGATGGAGTTGCCTCCTCCGAAGGGCAGATCAGTGTGGCTGTTTACAATAAATCCTCCGGGTTCTTAAAATTCGAGTCAGTTTACAGGAGTGATAGTACTGCAGCCAAGAAAAAGAAAACTAATCTTGTTATTACCAACCTCCCCAACGGCACCTATGCCTTGGCGGTTTTCCATGACAAGAATGGGAATGACAAGTTGGACACGAATTGGTTGGGGATACCCAAGGAGGCTATTGGCTTTTCCAATGCCAAAATGAAAACGTTTGGACCCCCGAGTTTTGAAGATTGTGCTTTTAACCTCCAAGGGGATGCCCAAATCCGATTGGAACTCAATTAAGCTTTGATTAGGCAAAAATATCACCACCAATCGTGTGACCGTTTTATTGACCTATTTCAAGCGTGTGGACAGCGTATTAAACCTTGTGGAATTCCTATATTTGGAAAAAAATACTATGATATTACTGGTACAGGTTATTGGCGCTTTATATGGAATGTTGGCGGTTATATTTGGGGCTTTTGGAGCCCATGCGCTCAAAAAGTCATTTTCTGAAGCGCAGCTCAGTAGTTTTGAAACCGGGGTGAAGTATCAAATGTACCACGCTATCGTATTGTTGGTCATTGGTTTTAACTTTGGGTTTAATACTACCTTGGAAACCAATATTGCCTATTGTTTTATCATTGGGACTTTTTTGTTCTCCTTTAGTATATACGGCTTGTGCTTGAGCGATTCGAAAGGAAAGAAATTAAAAATTCTGGGGCCAATCACGCCCATAGGGGGCTTGTTCTTAGTTGTTGGTTGGGGTCTATTGTTGTATTCCTTTATAGCAGAGGTGATCTAATCTTTATCCGTAACCTCTTCTTTGGAGGTAAACTCCTTGATTGCCTTATTGGGTTCTATGATCGCGTAACCTTTCCAGAATTCTGGATCGTATTTGGGCATATACGTGGGCAAGGTGGTATTGTTTTCAGTGAAGGCTTCAAATTGTGATACGGAAGAATACTGGGTGTCGAAAACAACAATTTCAAATTTATTGGTACTGGAAATGCCCAAATCCATATCCAAAGAAAGCTCGTTCTGCTTTCTCCTTCCCTTGACATGTTTATTTTTTTCAATAATTTTTAATGGTCTTTTTATACCTGCGGTACTACCATTTTCTTTTTCCAGGTACCTCAGGTTATACTTATTTTCCGGTCCTTTGTAAAATATCATTTTCCCCTTGGAGCCGTATTGGTTCAAGGAAACTCCAAGCAATTTAAAATTGCGAACGGGTTTGACATTTTCGTAATCGATCCTGGTAATGGCATAATCATCAGCATTGATGTATAGGGATCCACGATACTCTTCAGAGCCTTTTGGTTCAAAACCTATTACATAAACCGGATCGCTTCCCAAATAGGTAAATCCGTTTAATATAAAGTGATATCTGCGGGGCTTCCAAATAAAGTTGAGATTGGAATCTTCCATAAAGAAGATTTGTTCCATAAGGTTGGAAATGGTGCTTTTTCTGTATTTGGCGAAATTTGTTTTTCGCTCTTCGGTTTTCTTTTTTTCTTGTTCCAAATGTTTGTTTAGAGCCGCAACGTCATTGGAATCCACTTCGGATTCAAATAGTTCATCGGCATCCATCTTTGTTCCAAATAAACCCGATTTTATTTTAAAATAAGAATCGCTCTTTACATTCTTCTTTATAATCGTATTGAACTTTTCTTCCAGGGCCTCTAGGTCCAATGCACTGTTTTTGTCGTAAAGCTCGGACGCTTTGATAAGATCTATTTTCTGATTTTCCTTTTCAAAATTACCATAGAGATCACAGAGCACTTCCATATATCGGGCATCCACTTTGGGTACGGTTTGTATAACGCTGTCCAGAAAGGACTTATTGAATGCCTTGATGGTCGATTTTAAATCGGAATATTTCGATCTGTAAAGATGCTGGTAGTAATATTCCCTGAAGAACAACCTTTTTTTGGTAAGCTCACGGTTATAATTCTTGTCCATGTTGGTCTTGACCAATGCTATAATATCATCGGCGCTGTATTGTTTATTGGAAACAATCACGGAGTTTAATGCTATAGGTTTCGGATTTAGATATACCAGGGTGTCTTTAAATTGGCCAATGGTATTGCCTAGGGTTTCATAGCCCATACAGGATATGAAAAGCGAATCTGTGCTTTTGTTATTGCGATCAAGAAATAGGTTAAATTGTCCTTCCTCATTGGAGATAACTCCTTTGTTATTTTCCAAATGGATGGTTGCATACGGAATAGGCTTTTGAGTGGAGAAATCCAGTAAGGTGCCGGAAATGACCTGTGCCCTTAATGGGAGGAAGCTATAGATTATTAAGATAATGGGTATTAGATGCTTTTTTATGGCCATGGCGTGATTTCTAAGGAGTTTCTACAAATCAATACAATGAATGAAATTTAACCTAGGCATTTGACATTTTGTTAAGACCTATTTTAGTGTTTTAACCGAAAAGATTGTTCCAAGGCCTAAATAAGACCCAAATTGGAGGAGATAAATAAGACTTGAAGGGAATCCCTTAGTGGCATCCACAATTGCCATCACCGCAGGATTTCGCCCTTCTTTTTTTGGATGCGAAAACCGTACTGGGCAAAAAGAATTTTTTAACGATATAGCCTATGGCCAAGACCAATGTGATGTAGACCAATATGTTTTGAAACAGTTCCATTTTACTTTAGGATTTGATAGGCGATCAATGCTACAATATACGCAAAAATGCTCATAAATACAAGCTGTGCGGCTGGCCACTTCCACGTATTGGTCTCCCTTTTTACTACGGCCAGGGTGCTCATACATTGCATGGCAAAAGCATAAAATAACAACAACGAAATACCGGATGCCATATTGAACAATGGTTCTTTGGAATAAGGATTTACCTCGGCAGCCATTCTATTTTTAATGGTCTCCTCCTCATCACTTCCAACACTGTAAATCGTGGCTAAAGTGCCCACGAAAACTTCCCTTGCGGCGAAGGAGGTCAAAACGGCAATCCCTATTTTCCAATCATAGCCAAGTGGCTTTACGATAGGCTCTATGGCCTTCCCCATGTATCCCATATAGGAATTCTCCAATTTATAGCTCGCTATCTCTTGGTTTTCGGCCCTCGCCCTCAAAAGGGACATTTTTTGTGCTATGGAGTCTTGTAGTGCACTGGGAGAAATTACGAGGTTATTGTCATCAATATGCTCTTGTAATTCTGATTTATAGGCGGCTATTTTGTTCTCGATATTGGCTTCGTTATAGCTAGAATACCCTTCGTTGGCTATACGCTCTTTAACGATTTCATCTGCATTTTCGAATTCGTTGGAAATACCATTGGAACCCAGAAACCATAGAATGATGGAGATCGCCAAAATAATTTTTCCCGCCCCAAAGACGAAGCTCTTTGTTTTTTCCAAAACGGTATAGGCCACGTTTTTTATCAAGGGTAGTTTGTAATTGGGCATTTCAACCACAAAAAAGGATTTCGATTTGATCTTTAGGATCTTATTGAGCACCATGGCGGAAAGAATCGCGGCCCCGAAGCCTATGAGGTACAGCAACATTAAGGTCAGGGCCTGGTAACTGAGCCCCAAAAACCGGCCTTCCGGAATAACCAAGGCAATGATGATCAAATAAACAGGAAGCCTGGCCGAACAAGTTGTAAAAGGTGTTACCAAGATGGTGATCAGCCTCTCCTTCCAGTTTTCTATGGTCCTAGTGGCCATGACAGCCGGAATGGCACAGGCAGTGCCTGATATGAGGGGAACAATACTCTTTCCGCTCAGACCAAATGGTCTCATCAATCGGTCCATTAAAAAGACCACTCTGCTCATGTATCCCGTTTCTTCCAACAGGGAGATAAATAGGAACAAAAAGGCAATTTGGGGAATAAATATGACGATACCTCCAATACCAGTAAGGATACCCTCTGCAATCAGGTTGGTGAACTCACCAGGGGGCAGGGTATCCTTTACCCATTCACTCCCAGAAACAAAGAGTTCGTCAATGAAATCCATGGGGTAACTGCTCCAATCATAAATAGCCTGGAAAATAGTCAATAGGATCAAAAAGAAAATGAGATACCCATAAACTTTGTGAGTGAGGATTTTGTCCAATGTTGCCCTGAATCCTTTAGCGGCATTTAGGTCTACCTTATAAGCTTGTTTTAAAACGCCATTGATAAACTGATAGCGCAAAATCGTTTCCTTTTGCTGCAGCCTTTTTAATTCAGATTTGGATTTTGTGGCAAAGGAAGTAGTGCTTTGGGTCAGTATTTTTTCAATAGGGGTAAAGTTGACATCCTGGGTGATGACCAACCACAGTTTATAGAGATCCTCCTTGGGGAAAGTCTCTTTGAGACGCTCAAAATACTCCGGCGCTATGATCTTGGTATCCACATTGGGGGTGGTGGACAAATTCTTATAATCGGCAATAAGTTCTTTAATGCGTTCTACCCCGGTTCCCTGTCTTGTGCTGACCAGAGCTATTTTGGTATTCAGTTGCTCTTCCAACAAAGGAATGTCCAGGGAGATTCCTTTGCGGGACATCCGGTCCGCCATATTGATCACCAAAATGGAAGGAATTCTTAAATCCTTTATCTGGGTAAACAATAACAGGTTTCGCTTCAGGTTTTCCACATCGGTGATCACTACGGCCACATCCGGAAAATCCTTGTCGTTTTTATTCAGTAAAAGCTCTACGACCACACTTTCGTCCAAAGAAGTGGTGTTAAGGCTGTATGTTCCCGGTAAGTCCAGAATATGGGCCTTGACCCCTCTAGGGAGTTTGCAGATGCCCTCTTTTTTTTCAACTGTAATACCTGGGTAATTACCTACTTTTTGCTTAAGTCCAGTAAGTTGGTTAAAAACCGAAGTCTTACCGGTGTTGGGATTGCCTATAAGGGCTACATTGATGCTTTTGCTCATAAAACTGCATTATCAACAATGATTTCCAATTCAATTTGAAGGGCTACTTCCCTTCTAATGGCAATATGGGAGCCGTTTACATTGATGTAGATTGGATCATTAAGGGGGGCCACTTGTACCATTTCTACTTCATTTCCTGGCAAGCAGCCAAGTTCCAATAGTTTTATGGGTAGGATGTCATCCGCGAATTCCTTGATGATTCCTTTTTGTCCTCGCTTAAGATGTGCTACGGTGGTAATCAATTTTTATTTAGATTGATTTTAATTAAAGGTCAAAAATAAGGGAAAATTATCAAATTAAGGTCTAAATAAATATTAAATATGGTAGCAGTTAGGGCTGGTATGATGCTTTTAGGATTTTTAAATCGGCCATAAGTTTCTCAATGTCCTCCTGTTTGGTGCCATCGTAAAAACCTCTTATTCTACGTTCCTTATCCACAAGGATAAAATTTTCGGTGTGGATCATGTCGTACGGACCGCCATCGCCATCTGTTTTAACAGCCAGATAGGATTTTCTTGCTAGCTCATAAATTTCCTTTTTATCGCCGGTCACCAAATTCCATTTATTGTCCTTTACCCCCTTTTCCAAGGCGTATTTTTTGAGTTGGGGCACGGAATCTATAATAGGGGTAACCGAATGGGAAAGCAAAAGTACATCGGGATCATCAATGATCTTTTCCTGAATTTCAGCCATATTTTTGGTCATGATGGGGCAGATGGAAGGGCAGGTAGTAAAGAAAAAATCGGCGATATATATCTTATTCCTATAATTCTCTTGTGAAATGGTTTCCCCATTTTGGTTGGTCAAGGAGAAATCGGCAATGGTGTGGTATTTTTTTACATGCTGTAGGGTGCTGTCCACCAGCTCAAAATTGACCATGGAAGGTTGATAAATGGGCAGGTTTTCCTGTGGTTGGAGCGCATTGTAGAACAAATACACGATGATGGCGGAAAGTACCGTCATCACCATAAAAAAAAGCTTGTATTTAGCGAAAAAGGAACGCATGATTTTTCCTCAAAGGTACGGCAGTTATAAAAATCATTCAAGGATATCCTTGTGCTTTCCTCCTAAATCTTTCTTAAATTAAATAATGGTGAAAATTGTTTCTTTTTTAAGACCCCCTAAAAGTGTATTTTTGGGCGTTTTAATTTTAGATAGAAATAGATGAGTCCAATATTGGTACAAACCATACAGTTTTTTTTAAGTCTTTCCTTGTTGATTGTCCTTCATGAAATGGGGCATTTTATTCCTGCAAAACTATTTAAGACCAGGGTAGAGAAGTTCTATCTCTTTTTTGATATCAAGTTTTCCCTTTTCAAAAAGAAGATTGGGGAAACAGTTTATGGTATTGGATGGTTGCCCTTGGGCGGTTATGTGAAGATTGCCGGAATGATAGACGAGAGCATGGATACGGAGGCCATGAAAGAAGAACCCAAACCTTGGGAGTTTAGAAGTAAGCCGGCATGGCAGCGATTGATCATTATGCTTGGTGGGGTCACCGTAAATTTTGTATTGGCAGTAATCATATATATAGGTATGGCTTATTCTTACGGAGATCAGTATATACCTATGGATTCTTTAAAAGGAGGTATTCTCGTAACCGAAAAGGCAATAGGTGACGAATTAGGGGTGCAGACGGGAGATAAAATTCTAGCGGTAGACGGAGAAAAAGTTGAGAATTTTGATGAACTTTTCATCGAAATTGTAAATGGCAATAGTATTACCATTGAAAGGGACGGACAAGTCTTTGAACAAGCGATCCCGGTTGACTTTATCGCAACCTTGATTGAAGATGAGGATAAGGCTAGATTTATCAGTATCCGACAACCATTTATTATAAAGGAGGTTTCAAAGGATTCCCCCAATAAGGGTGTTGATCTAGAAGAAAGAGATCAGGTCGTCGCTATAGGCAATGATGAGATTGCTTATTTTGACCAGGCTGAACCTTTGTTGAAAAAATATGCAGGTCAGAATATTGACCTTAAAGTTAAAACCAAAGATGGTTCTCTTAAAACAGTCAATGTAAAGGTGTCTCAAGAGGGGAAGCTGGGAGTTGCCGTGGGCGCATTGACTTTTCAGGAATATGCTGATATGGGAGTTTTTAAGATCGAGACCCAGAAATATTCCTTTTTGGAAGCAATCCCTGCGGGAATTGACAAAGGTGTGACCACCTTGTCCAGTTATGTAAAGCAATTGAAAAAAATATTCAATCCAGAAACTGGGGCGTATAAAGGCGTGGGTGGTTTTGCGGCCATCGGTAGCATGTTCCCTGATACTTGGAACTGGGAGATCTTTTGGGGGACAACCGCTCTTATATCCATCATTCTAGCCTTTATGAACATCTTGCCCATCCCGGCATTGGACGGCGGTCACGTAATGTTTCTGCTGTATGAAATGGTATCTGGAAGAAAGCCTAGCGATAAGTTTTTGGAGTACGCCCAAATGGTCGGATTCTTCCTATTGATAGGGTTATTATTGTTCGCAAATGGCAATGATATCTACAAATGGCTTTTTAAATAAAAAAAACCCTATTTATTTGTTTGGTACATTTGAAAAAACATATATATTTGCACCCGCCTAAGCAATAGTTTAGGTGTGAAACTCCTCCTTAGCTCAGTTGGTTAGAGCATCTGACTGTTAATCAGAGGGTCCTTGGTTCGAGCCCAAGAGGGGGAGCAAAATACAGAGCTGCACGCAAGTGCGGCTCTTTTTTGTTGGTACCTGTCCCAAATATTTTTTTAGACCTTAAGGGTAGCAAAAGCTTATTGATATCATCTTCCAAACCGATAATATTCGGCCAAAGGATGAGCATTACCTTTCAACATTGACGAAATGATATCCATTCCGATTACGGAAAAAGTAATACCATTACCTCCAAACCCCAATACGAAATACGTGCTATCAAAATCGTTGTGTTTGCCAATATACGGCAAACCGTCCTTGGTTTCCCCAAAAGTACCCGCCCAAGCGAAGTCGTTTACGAAATCATAATCCGGTAGGACCTTCTTGAGGTATTTTTCCAGTTTGTCGGCCTTTTTCCCAACATTGGCATTTCTTTTTTCTGGATCTATATAGTCCTCGTCTTCCCCTCCAATCAATAAGCGATTGTCATCGGTAGTACGCATGTAGATGTAT
The DNA here is from genome assembly GCF_037203765.1 of Sediminicola sp. 1XM1-17. Taxonomy (NCBI): domain Bacteria; kingdom Pseudomonadati; phylum Bacteroidota; class Flavobacteriia; order Flavobacteriales; family Flavobacteriaceae; genus Sediminicola; species Sediminicola sp. 1XM1-17. Next base: position 653,350 of record NZ_JBBCAS010000001.1, read on the forward strand.
GGGTCGGCAGTGTTCCAGAATAGGGTGGACTCTAATTTCGACTGGTCGTCCTCCAAACGCTCCCCCACCATGGCAAAAGTTGAAAGGAGTTTAACAAACTTTTCCTTGATGATTTCCGTGCTTTCAAAACCGTTGCAATAGATTAGTTTTTTGGTGCGGACGGTATGTCCGTTTTCAACTTTGACCGTAATCCCACTTTTCCTGTATTGCACGTTTTCTATATTGGTCTTGTCGAATATCAATAGCCCTTTTTTATGATTATAGGCTAGAATATCGTGGGCCAAACGAAAGGCATCAATACTGCCACCTTGAGCGGAGAGTATACCACCATGGGTATTTTTAAGTCCATATTGCTTCTCTATTTGCTTTGCTTCGAGCCAAGTTACGGGAAACCCATTTTCCTTCCTTGTGTCAAATTCTTTTTTTAGGTCGGCAACATCTTTTTTATAGGCCGCAAAATATAGGGAATCCTTTTTTGCATAACCGCACCCAGATTTTACCTGTTTGGATACCTTCCCTAGGGTATCTATGGATTCCGAGCACGCTCGATAATTTGCTACTGCCCCTTCCGCACCAATCTTTTTCATCAACTCAAACAAGGGCACGTCAATTTCATACTGAAGCATGGAGGTAGTGGCCGAAGTACTGCCATGGGCGATTTCGCGTTTGTCAATTAAAACTGTCTTATAGCCATCTTCCATGCATTGGTGTGCGATAAGGCTACCAGTAATTCCTCCACCTATAATTAGAATTTCTGTTTCCACATCTTCGCGCAAAGAAGGATAAGAGTTCAATATCCCATTCTTTTCCAACCAAAACGGCTCACTAGATCGTAATCGCATAACTATCTATTTTGTCTGATAGATTAAAATTATGGCAATAATCCATACGTTTTTGTCCCCTTCTCTTTAGGGTCATTTTTAATCCTTTTAGGAGCATTAATAAGTGGTAAATTCTATCGTCGATTTCAGGATTAGCATAGATTTATATCCTATTTCAATCCGCTAATTATTTTGTTCAACAATTACAATATCAATGTATTATGGAGATGACAATCAAAAAATCCTTGGGAATGGGTGCAATCCTGAAAGACGGATTAACGACCTTCAGGGTATGGGCTCCGAATGCCGATAAGGTGTTCGTTATTGGTGACTTTAATGATTGGGAAAGGCAAGACCTCGAAATGGAGCGGGAAGAGAATGGGTACTGGGCGGCAACCACGGATAAGGCAAACAATCGGGATGAATATAAGTTCCTTATACATAATGGCGACATGGTTCTGGAGCGCAATGATCCGTACGCATATGAGGTCACCAATAGCAACGGCAACTCTGTCGTACGAAATTTGGATTTCAATTGGGATGGGGATCATTTTGAACTTCCCCCTTACAACGAGCTCGTGATCTATGAGCTGCATGTGGGAACTTTTAATAGGAGCAATCCGCATAAGGTAGGGACTTTTGGCGATGTTGTAAACAAACTTCCATATCTCAAAGAACTTGGTATCAATTGCATCGAACTACTACCAGTAGCCGAATTTGCAGGGGCTATTTCATGGGGATATAATCCCGCACACCCGTTTGCGATTGAACAGGACTACGGGGGACCAGAAGGTCTTGCAGAACTTGTAAAGGAGGCACACAAATTGGGAATAGGAATTATCATGGATGTAGTGTACAATCATTTTGGACCTTCGGACGTGGATCTTTGGCAGTTTGATGGTTGGAGCGAGAACGACAAGGGTGGTATCTATTTTTATAATGACCATCGTAGTGCCACACCATGGGGAGATACCCGGCCCGACTATGGAAGGCAGGAAGTACGACAATATCTGCGCGATAATGCCCTGATGTGGATTGAGAAATACCATTGTGATGGTTTGAGGCTCGATGCCACTTCCTATATCAGATTTGAAGGTGGCGGACTTGGAGAGGATAAGGCCATAGAAGAAGGTAATCAGATGATGCGCGAGATCAATGCTGAACTTCAACAAAAATATCCAAAGGTCATCACTATTGCAGAAGATCTTAAGGGTCATGAATTTGTAACGGACCCAATTGAAAATGGAGGTATCGGCTATGGAGCACAATGGGATATGCACTTCGTGCACCCAGTGCGTGAGGTGCTTATAGATACCCATGACGATACCAGGGACCTCCAAAAAATTGTTGACGCCCTGCAATACCGTTATAGTATGGATGCCTTTAAACGGGTAGTCTATACGGAATCGCATGACGAGATTGCCAACGGAAAGGCAAGGATTCCCGAAGAGGTTCAACCAGGTAATGCGGAAAGTGAATTTGCGAAAAAACGTGCGATCTTGGGTATTGTACTGACCCTTACAGCCCCGGGGATTCCCATGCTATTTCAGGGACAGGAATTCATAGAGGACGAGTATTTTCAGGACACAGAGGAGCTGGATTGGAGAAAACAGAAAAAGCACCGTGGTATAAGCAAAATGGTGGGAGACCTCATCAAGTTCCGTACCGGAGAATGGGGTGGGGCCACAGGTCTACGGACCCAGGATATAGATATTGTGCATTTTAATCCAGAGACCAAAATATTGGCCTATATAAGAGGAGGTGGTAGTGAAAACCCGGTACTTATCGTCTTAAATTTCAGTAATCAGGATCGAGGGGATTATGGTATAGGCTTGGACGAAGGAACCAATTGGAAACTGCGTATCAACAGCGTTGCGAAGGAATACGACATTGCTTTCTCAGAAATGGAAGTTGCCGATCCCAAGGTTATAGACGAAGGAACCGACCAAAAGGCATTTACTGGAAAAATTGACATTCCGGGATACGGGGCCCTCATTTTTACCAGATAGTGCCGAGTTGCTCTTGTTTTTTAGACGGCTTTATTATTGATGTCTGTTATTATTTGTAACTTAATTCTATGATTTGGTTAGATCAAAAGCAAGAACCGAAAGTAGGAGTAGGGGTTATCGTCGTTAATGAAAGTGGCCGGGTGCTTGTTGGTAAGCGCAGAGGTGGACATGCGCCCTATTATTCCATTCCGGGAGGTCACTTGGAGCTGGGGGAGTCTTTTGAGTCAGCGGCCATACGTGAAGTGAAGGAAGAAACCGATCTTTCTATAGATAATCCCCAAGTAATTGCAGTTACCAATAATTTGGAAACCTTTTCACTGGAGGGGGTGCACTATATCTCCGTAATTTTGGTGGCCACATCATATTCTGGGATCCTTCGTTTAATGGAGCCCGATAAATGCGTGGAATGGTTATGGGTAGATCCCAATAATCTTCCAATGCCACATTTTGATGCTAGCAGAATGGGTATTCACTGTTATTTGGAAGCTATTTTTTATATCCCAACTTTGAAGAAGGGGAGTGGTCAAACGGATCATGGGGCATAAAAAAGGAGCCACAATTAAATGTGGCTCCCTTATATAAAATTGTAGTATTCGATTTAATCTATCCCCTGTCCTAAAATGTAAGGGGCCCCAAGGTTTCTAAGTTCTTTTTCCAACTGTGGAATAGTGCCATTGGCCATAGGTTTAATTTCTTCCATCAATTGAGATGCCATTTTTGCTGCGGTCTCCAAATTATCCTGGTGCATCGGTGTTGGGCCATAGGTAGTGGACATTCCCCTTCTTGCCGTGCCCAAAAATGTATTGATACTTGGTGGGTTTCTTTCCCCTATTTCATCTTTGGATTTGTTTCCCTCCAGTTTTTCTTCAAATCCATAGAGTTGTTGCTTCACATCGTATAATTTTTTGGTCAATGCTCCTGGAGCTGCCTGTGCCTTGGTCAACGCCAATTCCATGGCCTTTACCTTATCCATACTTTGGTTCAGCATATCAGAGATCATGACACTTTTGGTTTGCACTTCATTGTACTTATCGTTATAGGATCGGTAATCCTCATAGGAGATACCTTTTAGAGTTCCTTCCCTTAGGGGAACCACTTTAAAATTCTGTGGTCCGTCCAAAAGGGTAGCAACCCCATCTACTTCTTTGAAAAGTGTTGCGGTATAAGCTCCAGGCATGGCCAATGGACCAATATTCCATCTTCCACCCCTATCTTCGGTCTGACCAGGTCTGATAGGTCTTGCGCTGGGATATCTTAAATCCCAAGCAACTCTATTGATTCCTTTTTTAGTGGTTCCTTCAACATTGCGTATCACATTTCCTTCCTGATCTTTAATAGTGATCCAGATTTTCGCATCATCCTGTCTGCGCTCCTTTTCCAAGTTGTCCCAACCCGAGAAAGGGATGTTCAGATTCTTTTTCTCCAATTCCTTTTCTGAATCTTTACGCGCTTTTTCCAGATCTGAGAATTCATTTGCCAAGTGATAGGTAAAAACAGCACCAAAATCAGGGTTTTTGGCAAAGTAAAAATCTGCGCCAGTGTTTCCTATGGTGCTTTTAGGAACATACCAGAGAGCATCACGTGTGGAAAACAAGGTCCCCTCGTTCTTGATATTTTCAATTGAAATTTCCCTAAGGGCGCTATAGTCGTCCAGGACATAGAATCCTCTACCAAAGGATGCTCCAACCAAATCGTTATGGGTTCTTTGGATGGTTACGTCCCTAAAGGGTATGGTTGGTGAACCTGGTAATTTTTGCCAGTTTTTGCCAGCATCCATGGAGGTATAGATCCCTTTTTCTGTAGCGGCAAACAATAAATTCATGTTTACATGGTCCTGAACCACCCGCCAAATCAAGGTATTTTCTGGGATGTTTCCGGTAATGGATTGCCAGCTTGCACCCTGATTGGTGCTTTTGAACAAGTAAGATGAAAAATCTCCCTCTTTATGATTGTCCAAAGCAACGTAAACTGTATTTTCATCAAAAAGGTCTGCTTTGATATCGTTGACGAAAGAGCGCGAAGGAATACCGAGATTGGTCACTGCAATGCGGTTCCAGTTCCCTCCACCGTCGGAACTCATCTGGATAAATCCATCGTCTGTTCCGGCATAGATCAACCCCTCTTTAATAGGGGATTCTGCCAAGGATGTTATGGTGTTGTAGTTGGACATGGCGCCAACGTCCCATGGGTTGTCCCAGCTTTGTTGTTTGCCCATGATGGGAAGCGTAATACGTTCCTCGTTCCTGGTAAGATCACCAGAGATTGGGGTCCAACTGTCTCCTCTATTCTCCGACTTCCATACGCGGTGTGAGGCGAAATATAATCTGGAGGCCTTGTGTGGACTTACCAAGATTGGGGCGTCCCAGTTGAATCTTTCAAACCCTTCGCCTGCTCTAGCTTGTGGTTGTATAAATACTTGTTCCCCAGTGTTCAGATCTACTCTGTGCAAGCCTCCCTGTTGGGTCTCTGCATAAATGATATTGTTGTATTCCGGATCGGTGGCCGATTGGTGACCATCTGCTCCCAAGGTCTTGTACCAATGCCCATTATGGATGCCCTCTTCCTCATCGGTTCTAGAAGGTCCCCCAGCAGAACCATTATCCTGAGTACCACCAAATATATGGTAGAACGGCTTTTGGTCATTTACGGCAACCTTATAAAACTGGGTCAAGGGCAGATTTTTGATATAGCGCCATGTTTTGGCATTGTCGAAACTCTCATAGATGCCGGCATCGGTACCTACCAGTAAATAATTGGGATCATCGGCCCTAAAGGCGATGGAGTGGTTGTCCGAATGTTTGTCCTCTTCCTCCAATTGCACAAAGGTCTTGCCACCATCGCCCGAGGTCAGGATGCGGACATTCATCAAATATAAACGGTCAAATTCGTGTGGACTCGCATATAATTCCTGATAGTAGTGTGGGCCGGTACCACCAGAAACGGTGTTCGACATTTTTTTCCAAGATGCACCACGGTCCTCTGATTTGTAAACGGCGCCTTTGGTACGATCCAATTCTATGGCTGCATATAAAATATCGGGTTGTTGTGGGGAAATGGCAATTCCTATTTTTCCCATGTTGGATTTGGGAAGGCCGCTGTTCAATTTCTCCCAAGTCTCGCCACCATCTTCAGATTTGTGAATTCCAGAATCTGGTCCACCTCCCATATAGGCCGCTACCGTTCTATGTCGTTGCCAGGTAGCCGCATAGATGCGGTCAGGATTTCTTGGGTCCAAAAGGATATCCGTTACCCCTGTCCACTCATTTCCGCTGAGTACATTTTTCCAGGTTTTTCCGCCATCCATAGTTTTATAAAGACCACGCTCCCCTCCCTTGTTCCAAAGAGGTCCTTGCGCAGCAACCCATACAATATCTGGATTGGAAGGATGTACAATGATCTCTGATATATGCTGGGACGCTTTTAAGCCCATATTTTCCCAACTGTGCCCTCCATCTTTACTTTTATAAATACCATCTCCATAGCCTACATGGCGGCCACCTACATTTTCTCCTGTACCTACCCAAATGGTAGAGGGGTTGTTTGGGTCTATGGTTATACAGCCTGTAGAATAAGAAACTTCCTTGTCAAAGATGGGGGTCCATGTGGTACCGGAATTTTCTGTTTTCCATACGCCTCCGGAGCCAACGGCTACGTACCATACATTTTGATCATCCGGGTGAACGGCAATATCTGCAATTCTTCCCGAAAGGAATGCCGGACCTACATTGCGCAATTGTAGTCCTTCCAATGAGATTTCATCGGAATTGGAGCTTGATGTATTGGAGCGTTTCTTTTGAGCTTGCACCAAAGTGAAGCAGCACAAAAAAACCAAAGTGCTTAATTGTAATAATTTTTTCATAAATGAATTTTTGGGTTAAAAAAATGATATGCCGGCCTAATTTAATGAAAATTTTCATAAAAGGTTAGCCATCAAACGCCTACCTTTTCAATCTTAACAAAGTATTCTCAGGGAGTAAGCGTGACATTCGAGTTGTACAAATAGTTCGACATTAATTTTAATTGTTTTCTTTTGTTTATTTGGTTGTGGGTAATAATATAAGTTAGGACTCTCCATTTAGGTTTAGGGTGTATGAAAGTTATAAAACGATGTATGAACAGACATTTTAGCCTTATAGATTGAGAAAATGGTTCGGATATTTGCTATCTTGTGATACATACCCCACGCATACCTAATTTATTACTAAATCAATTGAAAAGGATAATAATTTGAAACCTACACATACCAAGACTTATATCAGTGAAGCCCCCCTCCCTATATCGGCTTTAGATCAGAATTTGTGCTTTATTGAATATTCGGACTTATGGAACCAAGAGTTTGGAATTGGGGATAGGAATTTGGAAGGGGAACATATCTTCGATTCGGTTCCCAATACTTCCGAAGAAGTGAAGGAGGCAATGAATTATTGTTTGAAAGGGAATTCATTTGCAATGGAGGAACAGAAGATCTTTGGACCTGAAAGTGCCATTCATTGGTTGAAGTGGAAAATAAATCCTTGGAGAAAGGAAGATGGCTCGGTAGGTGGCCTTATCGTCGTTGTTGAAGATATATCCCAGGGTAAGAGGCAAAAGGAAATGCTCAAAAAGGCAGAATCTGTTGCCAATATTGGGGGATGGGAGGTAGACTTAATCGCCAATAAACTCTATTGGTCGGACAGTACCAAGGAGATACACGAATTGCCCAAAAATTATATCCCTAGTTTAGAGGAGGGGATTAATTTTTATAAGGCGGGAGAACACCGAGATAAAATAACGGAACTTGTCGCTTCCGGAATAGCAGAAGGTAAGCCTTGGGATACGGAACTTATTATTATAACTGCTAAGGGCAAGGAACTTTGGGTAAGGGCCAAAGGGGAAGCGGAACTTGTAGATGGCAAGTGTATTCGTCTTTTTGGAACATTCCAGGATATAGACAAAGATAAAAGGGCAGAAATAGAGTATAATAAGATCTCCGAGAGACTTGCTATTGCCACCAAGGCAGCGAATATTGGCATATGGGAATACGATTTTTCAAGAAGTGGCCATTATTGGAGCGATCAGATGTATACCCTCTATGGCGTTGGGAAAGATGAATATAATGGTGATTATGGTGAGTGGTTAAATATGATCCATCCCGAAGACAGAAAGCTTTGCCATAAGGGCATAGAAGCAGCCTATTACGGAGGAAAGGAGTTCAATGGGGAATTTAGAATAGTATGGCCCAATGGGGAACATCGTTATTTGAAGGTAGATTCCATTTTAGAAAGGGATGAGAATGGCATAGCCAAAAGGATCATAGGAACAAATTGGGATATAACGGCATTGAAGCATGCCGAAAAGCAATTGAGGGATCTACTGGAGGTAACAAAGGGTCAAAATGAGAATTTAACCAACTTTGCACATATCGTATCCCACAACTTAAGGTCCCATTCCAGTAACCTTTCCATGCTCACGAGTTTCCTCATGGATGAAGAGGAACAAGGTGATCAAGAAAATGTGTTGGCAATGCTAAAAGATGCCTCAGATAGCCTGAGTGATACGGTTCACCATCTCAATGAAGTAGTTCAGATCAAAAAAGACGCGTCCCAAAAACTAACCGGCGTAGACTTGTACAATTCCATCCAAAGCGTCAGGAAGAATATTAGCGCGTTGGCCAAAGAGAGTGATGTTCAATTTGAAATCTCCGTGCCCAAGGATCAAGTGGTCCAAGCAGTACCGGCCTATGTTGACAGCATCCTTTTGAATTTGGTGACCAACAGTATCAAATATAGGGATCCGAATAAAAATCCTAAAATAGAAATATCCTCCACAACCACCAAGGACAACGTAATATTGTCCATATCGGACAATGGTTTGGGGATCGATTTAGAGCGACACAGGAATAAAATATTTGGAATGTACAAAACCTTCCATAAGCATGAGGAAGCCAAAGGAATTGGTCTGTTTATTACCAAAAACCAGATAGAGGCCATGAACGGTAAAATTGAAGTGGAAAGCACCGTTGGGAAAGGATCGACCTTCAAGCTATATTTTAAAGTTTTCTAAATCTACGATCATGGAAAAAAAGGGTTCGATTTGTATTATAGATGATGATCGCATATTTGTTTTTGGGACCAGAAAAATCATGAAAAAAATTGGATTTAAGGGCGATTTAATTGTTTACAACAATGGGCAGGATGCCGTGGAAGGTTTGACTGAAATGTCCCAAGAGAACAAGAAATTACCTTCACTGATATTATTGGATCTGAATATGCCAATTATGAACGGGTGGGAGTTTTTGGAAGAATACAAGAAGATTCCCCTTGGCCAAAAAAACGGAGTAACATTATACATTATGAGTTCTTCCGTAGATCCTATAGATTGTGAAAGGGCCAAATCCTATACGGAGGTAAAAAATTATATTCTTAAGCCTGTTACGCCACAAGATCTTGACAAGATCATAAGATAAAACAGGCTGTTTATTATGCACAATATTGGAAATATACTTTTCACAAAAAAATAAGGCTTGGCAGGTAGAAAAGAGAGGTTAATGACCGTTGGTGATTCAGATGTGAAAAGGGCTATTGGCTACATGATCTTGAGTGCCTTTGGTTTTACCTTTATGAACGTATTTGTGAAATACCTCGTGCATTTCAATGCGTATGAATTGGTGTTTTTTAGGTCCTTGGGTTCCCTTTTTTTTACCATGGGCTTTCTTTGGCAACAACGGATCTCCATTTTGGGCAATCAAAGAAAATTATTGGTCCTAAGGGGTTTGGCAGGGGTTACTTCCATGACCCTTTTTTTTATGTCCTTAAAATACCTACCGGTAGGAACCTCTGTTTCCGTAAGGTATATAGCACCAATTTTTGCAGCTCTTTTTGCGGTTGTCCTACTAAAGGAGCGCATTAAGGGGTGGCAGTGGATTTTTTTTCTCATGTCCTTTATTGGCGTCATTGTGCTCAAAGGGTTTGACGGACAAGTAAGTTTTGTGGGGTTATCCTTGGCCTTGGGGGCGGCAGTGGCCAGTGGGCTGGTATTTATCATCATCAATAGAATTGGGCAAGGAGACCACCCCGTGGTCATCGTAAATTATTTTATGCTGATCGCAACTCTGGTCGGAGGGGTATTGGCAATCCCCAATTGGATAATGCCGGAAGGGTGGGAATGGCTTCTGCTACTTTCTTTGGGAATATTTGGATTTTTCGGACAGTTGTACATGACCAAAGCTTTTCAAGGTGCCAAAACAAATATTGTAGCCCCATTTAAATATACGGAGGTGTTGTTTACCGGTGTAATAGGATTTTTTTGGTTCGACGAAATGTATGGGCTCTGGAGCTTATTGGGTATTTCGTTGATCGTGGGAGGCATGGTCCTTAATGTTTGGTATAAAACGAGGTTGATGGCCTCTAAGTCCGAATGAATAGGGATTCAAAAATAAAATATATTGACTCCAATACCTCACAATCTAGATTTTTCTAAGGTGACAACCACAGATTTGCTAATGGGAGTATAACTTTTATCGGCATACTGGTTATAAGGTACCAAGACATTGGTTTCTGGATAATATGAGGCTATATTGCCTTCGGGTATGTTATAGGGGACCACAAGAAATTTCAGGGCTTTTCTTTCTTTTTGGTCATAGTTGCTCATGAGGTTGATTACATCCAGTTTTTTTAAGTTGAATCTTTCCATGTCCTTGATATTCATAAAAACTACTCGGCGTTCATTGTGAACACCCCTGTAGCGATCATTGAGTCCATAGATTGTGGTGTTGAATTGGTCATGGGACCTAATGGTCATCAGGATAAATTCGTTGGGTGTTAATTTGTGCCCGGGAAGACCATTTATACTGAATTGTGCTTTTTGGTTGGGAAGCTTGCTGAAGTCCAATTCCCGTACATTGTTTGGCAAATAATAGCCACTGCCTTCAGATTTTCTGTTCACATCCTTAAACCCATTAAGGACCAATCCCATTTTTTCCCGTAGCAGTTCGTAATCAGCGCTTAGATTTTTCCAATCTACAGCATGGTTGCTTTTAAAATAGGCATCCGCTATACCTCCCACAATTTCCGGTTCACTCTTGAGGTTGTCCGACGCTGGGGCCAGCATACCTTTAGAACGGTGAACTTTCCCCATACTGTTCTCAACGGTGAAAAATCGAGGTTTTCCATCTTTCATATCCAAATCAGATCTTCCCAATGTGGGTAGTAATAATGCTGTTTTTCCTGTGACCAAATGGGTCCGGTTCAGTTTGGTGCTTATATTTACCGTCAGGGTACAATTCTGTAAGGCTTCTGCGGTGTATTCCGTATCAGAGACCGCGGATGCAAAATTACCGCCCAAACCAACAAACACCTTTGCCCTGCCTTCATGCATGGCCTGGACGGCGCGCACCGTATCATAACCTTCCTTGGTAGGGGCTTTGAAGCCAAACGTTTTTTCTATGGCCTGGTTGAGTTCTTCCGAGACATAATGCATGATTCCTACAGTTCGGTCGCCCTGCACATTGCTATGGCCCCTTACCGGACAGGTACCTGCCCCTGGCTTGCCCAGACTGCCTTTTAAAAGCAGTAGGTTGACACATTCCTTGATGTTCTCAACACCATTTTTATGCTGTGTCAGCCCCATGGCCCAGCAAATGATGATTTTCTTTTTCTCTGCCAAAAGGGCTACGGTCTTATCAATCGCGCTTTCAGAGACTCCGGATAATTCCAAAAGTTCTTGATCCGAATACTTGTTGAGGTCTTCCAGTAAGGCTTCATAGCCTTCGGTATAGCGCTTTATGAATTCGTGATCAAATACATTCCCTTGTTGTTGATCCAATGAAGCCAGTTTCTTAAGGATGAGCTTTAACAGTGGGATATCTTGGTTGATTTTTACTTGAAGATGGATGTCCGTTATGCTTTCCCCAGCTCCAAGAACACCTTTGATTTCCTGTGGATTTTTAAAACGGATCAGCCCTGCCTCTTCCAGTGGATTTATGGCAATGACCTTCCCACCGTTCACCTTACATTTCTCCAGAGCTGAAAGCATCCTTGGGTGGTTGGTGCCGGGGTTTTGCCCAATGACCATCACCACTTCGGCCTCATAAAAATCTTCCAATTTTACGGAACCCTTGCCTATGCCCAGGGTTTCCCCAAGGGCAACACCACTCGATTCATGGCACATATTGGAGCAGTCGGGCATATTATTGGTGCCATACGCACGGGAAAAAAGACCATATAAAAACGCAGCCTCATTGCTGGATCTTCCCGATGTATAAAAAATAGCCTCATCTGGTGAAGCTAACTGTTGTAGCTCTTTGGCAATTACTTCAAAGGCACCGTCCCAAGTAATAGGTTCATAGTGTATGCTGCCCGGTCTAAGAACCATAGGCTCGGTGAGGCGACCACTTTTGCCAATATGGTAATCTGACCAATGGGAGAGCTCTTCCACAGAATATTGGGCAAAGAATGCCCGATCCACCCGTTTAGTGGTTGCTTCCTCGGATAAAGCTTTGGCGCCATTCTCACAATATTCCCCCAGCTTGGATGGTTTTTCCGGATCTGGCCAGGCACAACCTGGGCAGTCGAACCCATCTTTCTGATTCATATGTGACAAGGTATTCAATGCCCTAAAAACTCCCATCTCCCTAAAGGTATGCTCCAAGGTAACTTTCACGGCTTTTGGTCCGGCGGCATAAGTTGCAGGTTCTGATAACCTTATGCCAGTAAACTCCGTGGAACCTATGGTGGACACCTTTCTCTTAGAACTATTTTTCATTTTTGGATCATATTATAATTGGGACGGAATGTTAGGGGGCTATGCAAGTTAAAGGATTACCTCTTTAATTAAAAGTAGGGCTTATAGATTTAACTTATTTTTTATTTTTCCAGGACATGTGTTCTCCTCCTTCTTTATAGCTTTGTAAAATAGCGCATTAGCTAAATTTAAGGAAAGAAGTATATGGATATTCTCAAAATCATAAGAAACAGACGTTCCGTAATGCCTGTTCAGTATAATTCCAAATCTGTCACGAAGGAACAAATCAATACCTTGTTGGAGAGCGCCAACTGGGCCCCAACCCATAAAAAAACAGAACCGTGGCGGTTTAAGGTACTTCATGGCGATTCCCAAGCGAGACTGGGGTCATTTCTGGCCGAAAAATATAAGGAGACAGAGGCAAATTTTTCTGAATTTAAATATAAGAAGCTCATGGAAAACCCCAAAAAAGCGGGTGCGATAATTGCGATCTGTATGCAACGGGATCCTAAGGAAAGCATCCCTGAATGGGAGGAAGTGGCATCAGTAGCCATGGCCGTTCAGAATATGTGGTTAACGGCCACGGAAATGGGCATAGGTTCTTACTGGAGTTCCCCGGGTTTGATACAATATATGGACGAGTTTTTTGAAATGGCCTTGGGGGAAACCTGTTTGGGTTTTTTCTATTTGGGTAATTTCGATGGCCCTATAGATGAGCGGATTCCCGGGCCAATTTCCAAAAAAACGGTATGGATATAATTTTATCAAAAGTAAATAAAAGTATTACTAAATTCGCCGCGTGAAAAAATAGCCTTAAGCCTTTGGGGAATATCCAAAAGCTACAGGGACAAGGAAAGATAATAATTTATAAATCTGATTGAGTCAGAGCGAAAAAATGCCATTTGTATATATCATAAGATCGGTAAAGGACGGGAGTTTTTTTATCGGTAAAACCTTCGATTTGGAGCAGCGCATTATGTATCACAACACGGAGGAACTTAATGAAGGGACCAGCAAATCTGGAATTCCTTGGGAATATTTTTTCACCATGGAGGTGAAAAGTTATTTTTTGGCCGGAAAATTGGAAAAGCACCTAAAAGAGGTTTATAGCAAAGAATATTATATGGATCTGGTAAAATATCCAGAGATAAGTCAAAAACTTATCGAAAAGTATTCTTAAATTTGCAGCTCCAAAAATAGCCTCATAGTTCAACGGATAGTCCCGATAGCTATCGGGAAGAGTTTCCTCCCCACCACGAATTTTTATAAAAAACC
>NZ_JBBCAS010000020.1:0-1194 GCF_037203765.1 Sediminicola sp. 1XM1-17
TACGGAAAGCGTTCCGTTGCTATCTGTGATCTGAAGATCGGTACCCACCACAGCAAAGGCCGTATTGACCTCATTGGATGGATCAGTATCGTTATCTGCGGCATTACTCGCTGCCAATTCATCCAAAGCTCCCTGCACATCGGTTGATGTCAATCCAGAACTTGGCGTGTAAGGGTTGGAATTGGCTCTGGTATCAATTAATTGGGTAGCACCTGTTTCGTCGGTATAGGTATACGTTCCATTACCATTATCAACCAATCCGCTTGTGGTTTGATTGGTATCAATGACCACTGCATTACCAGAATCATCTGTAATTGTATAAGTACCATCTGTATTATCTACCACAGTAGAACGCTTGGCATCGAACGTAGTGATTGTTCCATTTTCAGAAGTGTACGAAAACGTGCCATTGGCGTTATCAGCAAGCGTGGTAACAGTTTCATTTATGTCTGCACTTACACCTGCGGCATTGGTAATCGTTGCGATTCTGTTACCGGCCACAACATTGGATATGGTTACTCCATTGGTATTGATTACTACATCACTACCATCGTTGTTGGTAAAGGTATAAGTACCGTCCAAATTATCCGTGATATCAGCTTTACTAACGGTTTGCGCTGTTCCATCTTCGTTGGTATAGGTAATTGTACCATTATTGTTATCCACTAAGTTGGTTACTGTCTCGGCAACCGTAACAGAAGCCACATTTAAGTACAAACCGCCATCTGCGCCTACAATAATATCATTATTGGCATCTGTACTCAACATGGTTATCGTCTGGTTGGCGCCTAGTTCATCGGTATAGGTAATTGTACCGTCTCCATTATTAAGAACCGTTGTTAATGTTTCTAGATTTTTAATATCTATAACTGTAGCCACACCAGCTTCATCGGTATATGTGAAGGTACTTCCTGGATTGGCAACCATTGTTGTCAAGGTCTCCAAGTTGTTAACCAAAGGTGTAAGATCTATCATGTTTACCACCCCATCCTCATCGGTAAATTCCAAATTGGTATTATCAGCATTTAGTGCTAATGATGTCAAAGTTTCCAAATTAGCGATATCAATGATGGTATCCACTCCGTCCTCATCCTTGTAGGTGAAGGTCCCGTCAGCGTTGGCCACCAAAGTGGTCACCGTTTCCAGGTTGTCAACAAGGGCAGATAGGTTCAACTGGGTCACTACCCCGTCCTC
>NZ_JBBCAS010000021.1:0-1125 GCF_037203765.1 Sediminicola sp. 1XM1-17
AAACACCTAATTACGTGCACCAATATGCCGCTTAAAACTAATTATTAATCTGTAGCCGTATTTTAGGACGTGACATTTTATCAAAAATGAAATTCAAATCTTTAGCGATATATACCTTAATGATAAATGTCCTCTTATTAGCTTCTTGTAATGAAAAAAAAGCGGATGAGAAGCCTAATAACAAAGTAGACTTGACCAATGATTTCTCTAATAAGCGAATGGTTCCTCTCATTGATAATTGTAAGACCGAACAGACATTATCTTGTCTACAAAATACTATTAGCGAATTGATTCTTGCTGAAGCCAAAAGCAAGATGATATCACTAAAAAATGACACTCTGCAAGTTGGAATTTTAATTAAAGCTGATGGTTCGACATCTATCAAAAAAAATGAATCGAGTAATTCGTTACTTAAAAAAGTTAGTTTTAATGTTCTAAATTCCTTACCACCCATAGAACCTGCATATACCGAATTTCAAAAGAAATATGTAAGCTATTCTTTTTCTTGGTTCATAATAATTCAAAACGACGAAATAATAAATAGACTCGAAGAATAAAAAACTAATGACAACAAGGGCTATAATCCATTGTTTAGCATATTTACTACAATTCAAAACTTTTCGTACTTTAGACCGGCATGATCCCAAGCTCGATTTGATTAACATCAAATCTCAACAACGGAATCATAGCCTAACCGTTAGCGCCAATGGTGCAATAAAAAACAATGCATTACGGAGGGCAAAGCTGAATAAAATAGAAGACCATGTCTCGGGCAAAGCTTATCCTTTTTAAATTGCCTTACCAATCTGATCGCAAGCAGAACGCAACCACTACGCTAGTTCGACCTTAAAAAGGCAATTTATAAAAGGCTAAAAGCAAAATTAGGATCTTGTTGGCCTTCACCTTGGCCTGGGCAACACCACGGGCGCTAACAAGGCCTATAATCCATTGTTTAGCATATTTACTACAATTCAAAAGTTTTCGTACATTTAATCCGGCATGAATCCAAGCTCGATTTGATTGACATCAAATCTCAACAACGGATTCTTAGCCTAACCGTTGTGCTTCATTGTCAGAAACCGCTAATCAATGATAAAATTCTTTAGAAAAATTCGCCAAAAAATG